>NZ_JAMJXC010000036.1 GCF_023571765.1 Xanthobacter aminoxidans
AGCGCGCCATTGCCGTCGCTGGCGTGGCCGCGACCCTCAAGGCGATAGCCGGGTGACCGGAGCCGACGCGCGCCGTGGCAACAACCTGCGCGACGAGCCACAGTGAGTTCTCACACAGCCTCGGGCCGGGAGCGGACTGTCCGCTTTTGGAGACTTCAAACAACTAGCGGACATGTCGCTGATTAATATCCGAGGCCGAATCTGGCTCTGTACGGTAGTGGCTCCTCTTCCCCCGGCCTTCACCTTCGGCCGCAAGCCAGTTCCTGAGGCCCTCCAGATATGGCGGCCAGCAGACCGATTAAGGCTGGCCGCCGAGCGTTTGGCGAGGCTTAACGCCGACGCCAGCAAGCCAATGCAAGGTTCGTCAATTGCCCAGGTCGGCGCCGGCACGCAAGATGGCCGTTCAAGGAGGCGGCGATGAGCGTTTGGAGCGAGTGGCTCGACCGGCTGCATGCCATTCTCGAGGATCTGAGGCACCCGAGGCCGACTGGCATGCCGGCCCCGGACCGCTGCCCGCCGGAACCATACGATCCGCCCCTCGGGCCGGATATTGTGGTGCTTGCCTCCACGCTCGATTGGCAAACGCAGGCCTTGCAGGCGGCGCTGCGCGGCGAGGATTGGCCCGAGGCGCCAGCGTCATTCGTGGCGCTCTGTGGGCGTGCGGAACACTCTGAACGATTTCGCGGGGCCTGCCACGAATATCGCTGCAGCCCCTCGCAGCTTCTCCTCGGAGCGCTGCACACGGTCGCCCTCGGCCGGGTTCCAGATGCCTGGAAGGGGCAGGCCATCTCCCGGCGACCAGAGCGGCTATTCGCTGCGCTCGGCCTGAGCTGGGCGGATTTTGCTCGGCCGAAAGAAGTTGCCGAGGCTGGACCGTCCCCCGGCACGCTACTGTTGGCCCTGGCTCCGACGCTCGACTGGAGCGATCCGGAATTGCGGCGAGGACTGGTCGATGAGGTCTGGACCCCGCCGCCGATGCTGCGCGAGTTGGTCTCGCAGACGCGCAAGCGCGCCGATGCGACACCCCTTTATGAAATCGGCGTGGCGATGCCGGCTCACACGGTCGTACTCAGCTGCCTCGCCCTTCTGCGCTCGCTCGACGATTACGCCATCGGCGATCTGCCGTGCCCCGCCGCCGGCGGCTCGGTTCGGGACTTTCCGGACCCCGTCCAGACGGCGATGTTCCTGCTCTTGGATCTCAAATGGCCGCCCGTGACGCCGGGCGCCCCGGTCGGCCTCGGTTAAGCTGGCCCGGGCCGGCATGTAGTTCAGCTCGCGTTGCGCCTATGATCTCCCGGATTCTGGGCGCCGGTCGGCCAACGCGACCCAGTGCCTCGTTTATGAGATTATCCTATCGTCAGCGCCGCTGGAAAACGGGCTCGATCGGCCAAGTCGGTCCCTAGTAGCCGTCGCGCCGAGGCGGTCTGCGCCCTCATCATCCAGTCCGCCGGAATCTCCGCGCTTTCGGGCGCTGATCTTGCCCTAACGTCCCAGCGGCCCACCATTGACATCTCCTGCCCCAGGCTGGACCAAGCTCCATCCTTGAACTCAAGCGTCATCATATAGATCGGCCCCGCCGGCTGGCATGGGTTCCAGGCGCCCTTAGTGCCGTCTTTCCCGAGGGAAGCTGACGTCGACCTTGACCACATAATCCGTGCCGCACTTAGCCCGGAACGTCTCGAACAGCGCGTTGGCCTGTTGTTGGGCCGCAAGGCCCGGCGCAGGCGGGGTTTGGCCGAGGCGGTTACCGCCGGGAGTTTGCCGAGCGCCAGGACCGCCGCTGCCGCGGTGATGCGAAAGCGAGAGAGCATGGTGTTATTTCGCCCGCGGGTGGGGCGGCCCAGCCGGTGAGCTTGACGAGATACTTGGCCCAGAAGGTGAGCGGTGGGCGGGTCAGCTTGAAGCGGTCTAGCGCCACACAATCTTAGCGGCTGAGCGGCGACGCCGCGTCGGCGGTGCCGTTGTCCAGTTCGTTTAGCACCCTGGCTGCACCGCCGCCCCGAGCTCGTCGTCGCCTTCTGTGCCCGGTAGAAGCGTTCCAGCCGGTCCAGCCCCGCGCTTTCCTCCGCCAAGAGGATGGTGCAAGCCCGGTGCAGGCTGCGCGTCATGCCGATGGCGTGACGTAGCCGCAGGCTGGCCGCCGCGGTGTTGCGCGAGCTTGCTCCGCCTTGCCGGCGGATGCCGGCGCTCAGTGCAGCGTTTGTCGGTGGCTCTCGTCACCGACCTCGGGCGCGACGGGGACTTGAGGCTCGAACCAGCCGTTGCGGGCGACATAGGGGATGCCTGGCTCGATTCCGTCCCGCCCGACCACGGCGGCGATCCATCGCTCGGTCCCGGCGTCCCATGCGACCAGCAACGCGCGATGGTCGCCGCTGACCCGCCCGTCCCGCGCAACGACGACGGAGTCCGAGCCACCATGGAGATCGACCGTTTTCGAAGTGGGGCCGATCGCGACGCCATAAGTCCCCACCCGGGCCAGACCAGTTCCCATGGCGATGGCGATGCCACCGTTGCCAGCAATCGCGGCGGAACCGTCCGGTTCTGCAATGGCGACGCCGCACCAGCCGGCGGCGGCGAGTCCGCTCGAGGTCCGACGCTCGCCTCCAGACAGTCGGCTGAAGGCGAAACCAAGGTCGCCGGCGAGCGCGCGGCCGTTCTCGCAGAATGCCAACCCACCGCGCCCGGCCCGTGCGAGACCCAGGCCGGTTACGCGGGCCACACCGTAGTCGCCCGCGTGCGCCTCGCCGTCGCAGATCGCGAATCCCTCGTCACCGGCCACGGCGAGAGAGGTATCGCGACCCATGGTCCGGTCACCGCGCAGGACGTTGTAAGGCGTTTCCCAGACGAGCTCCTCGGAGTGGTAGAGATGCGACGGCGGCGGCGGCGGCATGGGTGCCATCCGCGAGGGAACCCGCGCGACACCCCCGTGCCCGGCCCGCGCGACACGGCCGTTGAGCGCCGTGTTGGCTCCGATGGCGCGCAACGCCGCCACGGCGCCGCGCAAGCTGCCCCGGTAGAGCGCGGTCCCTCGTTGGAAGCAGACCGCTTCGCCGCCACCCTGCTCGAACGCGTGCTCGCCCTCGACGCGGACGAGACAGCACGGGGCCCCATCGATTAGCGGCAGTTCGCCTTGACCGAACGGTGCGCCCAGCCACCATTCACCGTCCTTGCGTCCGGCCTCCAACTCGGCTGACGGAATATCGGCGCACAGAACGATGATCTGTCCCTCCGGTATCGCCTCCGGTAGAATCTCGGCCAGCGGATCGTGGCTGCGGGCGGCCTCCCACCACGGCACGCCTGACGCAAAGCTGGGTGCCTCGGATGCTGGAGCGCGATCTTTCGCCTTTTCTTTCCAGGCCAAAAAGGAGATATTGGGAACCTCGATGTTTTCGTCCCATATCCTGGTCAGCTCGCCGTTCCAGATGGCGTAGGTGCCGGGCTCCAGCGCTCCGCCACAGGTTGTTATCCGGGTAAAGCCGCTGTCCGCGCCCAAACGGCAGATCAGCGTCGCTTGCCGGCCCAGACGGACCCCGCTGTTATGCTGCCACGCTGCCGCGATCACGAGGGCCTCGTCGGCGATGACCAGGGTCTCCATGTGTTTCATCGCGACGCCGATCCCGCCGTGGCCGACTTTCAACCATCGGCCGCCGCTACTCGCTACGGCGACGGCCTTGTCTCCAGCAATCACCATCCCGTCCGTGGCGCGCGAGATGGCGACGCCTTCGCGGCCCACTTCGACGGTGCATAAATTGCCGTCCGAGCGAGCGATCGCCACGCCGCCATTGCCCGCCCGCGCCGTGCCGCCGCTCTCGACCACCGCCACCCCCGCCGTGCCGGCGAATGCCGTGCCATGCACGCCGGCCAGCGCCACGCCAAAGGAGGAATATTCGACCTTTTGGAGGGGGTGCCGTGGGTTCAGGGTTCCGGGCGTCCCGGCCTTGGCGAGACCGCAGAAGCCGGCGCGGGCAAAGCCCTCGTCGCCTGCGATCGCTGTGCCGTAATCGCCTGCGATGGCGACGCCGGAGCGGTCCTGAAACGCCGACAAGGGCGTCTTTAGGGACGCCCCGCCTTTGCAGGCGGCGAAAATACTCAGCGCCGTCTCGCGCGCACCACGAAACAGCACGAACCCGGAGGCGAAACACACCACACCGGGCTGCCTCGTCCCGTCCTCGCCCGTCGCCCATTCGCAAGGATCGTCCTGATCGATCTGGACCACGGCCCATACAAGGGAGTCGAGATGAGCCAGCGCGTGCGGGGCTTCAAGGTCGAGAAGTCCTGTGAAGCGGAGCGGCCTCCTGAACTCTCCCTCCGAATCCAACGGCCATTCGATGCGCTCGAAGCGCCCGAAGGCCGGCAGTGCCAGATCGTAATCCTGGTTGGCGCTGGACAGCACCAGATAGGGAAATTCATCCAGTTTCTGCATCGTTGCCCCCCGTCATCATCGGTGTGCGGCCGCAGGTGCGGCGCGATACGCCGCCAGGCCTCCCGGAGACGTCCGGCGATGCTGTTGTAGCGATCCTACCCACTCTAGAAAACGAGGTGGCCGCGTTGGATTGGACTCTTCGGCTGGATGACGAAAAAGAGTTCGTCTTCAAAGGCTGGCAGATCAATCCCAGCGCAGCCGTCGCACCTGTACCCAGAGCACACGCAACCCAGGCTTAAATGCATGCACGCTGCCTCAGCCCGCGTGAAGCGCGCCAGGATGGACCGGCCGAGCCATTGCCAGCCGTGTTCGCGTGGGTCATCGGCCGCCTCCGAACAAGGGCGCGGGATCGTTCCATTGTCTGTCTCGCAGCAGGCTGAGTGTGAACGGAGACGAGGTCGTCCTGCCAAGTGTGACGCCTGGCAGAACGCATCGCTCGGCGCCAACGCGCGCGTGTGCCAGCGGCCCATATCGCAACTCGCTTCCGTTTCGCTGCCGGATCCAGACGAACCGGCCGATGCCCGGCTTCGTTTCGAGCAGCGTCACACGGCCGCCCATCACCGCCCGGACCACCCGGCCGCTGCTTGTGCGGAACACAATGCTCGGCTGGAAGACCGCTGAGCCCATGACGGGGTGCAGGCGAAATCCGAAAGGGCGCTCGATCGCAGCCTTCACCGGAGGCGGCCGGGCAACGCCTTCCGGGCATTCTGAGGCGCGCGCCGAGGCAGGCTGCGCGAGCATCGCACCCAGCACGGCAGAAAGGAGGAGAGGAGGCCTCACTATCCAGCCCCCTCGATCGGGTGGAGCTCCATCTCCACCGGATCGTCGTCGCCGGGCACCCTCTGTAGGCAGGGCACCGGCTTGCGTCCAGCGCTGCTCGCGCAGAGCAGGCTATGGCTCGGTGCTTCATTGGTGCAGGGGCTGAAATCGATCTCGACCAAGGTGGGACCATTGCTCGTGCGGTACGTCACCCGCGCGCAGGCGGCAACGTCGCCATAGAACTGGCTTTCCCGGACACGGCCAGAACCGTCCCTTTTAAGGCAGAGGATTTCGGCGGCATTGGTGCGCTCGGGCCTTTCTCCCTTGGGCAGCACCATCCAGCAGCCGCCGGCGGAGAGCGGCGAGCGGGGCGCGGCGCTCGCCGGCAACGTCGGGGCGAAAAGGGCCGAGGCGATGAGGAAGACATAGGCCGAATGATGTCGCATCGTACGCTCCTGTTGCAGGGACGAGCCGGTCACACGGTGTCCAGCGTGGTCCAGCGGACCGGGGTTGGGGGAATGGCCGGGCGTTGCGGTCGCCCGCGCGACCGCGCTCCGGCTTCAGGGGGAGCAAAATGCTTCTTTCACGGTGCAGCCGCCCTTGGCGTCCTGCTGGCAGTCCGCGAGCGCCGCACGACGCGCGGCCGAGAGCGAACCGCGCCAATATGCCCACCAGTCGCCATCGCCCGTGGTCACGAGAACGGCGCAAGCATTGGTGAACCAGACCCTCACCTTGCAGCCCGGAAGCCCGCCCGCCTTACAAAATTGCACCGCCACGGCCTCCGCGCGGGCGCGAGAGTCATAGCCGTAAGACTTCCCCCAGCGCAGGGCGCCCTTGTCACTGTCGGAGACCGCGATGGCTCCATATCCGCCGCCGGAGCCGCCTGTTCCGCTTCCCGGCGCAACCGTGCCGCCGGGCGAGAGACCGTCATTGGATCCGGCGCAGGTTCTGTAGCAGGCGTTTCCGGTGCCGTTGCACATCATCGCGCACTGATTGTTCTGAGCTGCGGCTGGAAAAGCCAAAAGCAACGCCGCGGCAGCGGCCGTACCAGCAAGATGAAACCGGTTGATCATGGACATCGCCGATAATCCCCATGTGAAAATATGAAGGCCGAGCGATCGGACGGGCAGGATGAAGCCACCTCGAACTGGACGAGAGGTCGTTAGGGCCCGAAGAAGTCCGCCGCCGCATCCGCGATCTGTCGCTCGGGATGCGCGCGGCAATAGGCGATGATCTCGGCGGCGATGCCGTCCGGCCCGGTGAAGCGTCGGTGAGGCTCTCCGGCAGCCGACTGGACACGGCCGGTGAGGTAGCCGAGGCTCCACTGCAGTGCGGCGCGCCCATCCGCCAGACGCGCCTTGGAGGGGGAATCCAGGACGCGGCAGGAAAGGCCTCCCGCGCCGGTGAGCCGTAGCGCCGTGCTCTGTGCTGCCGTCGTCGCGCAAACGAGGCACAAGGCCAGTCCGGATTGCGCGATCGATCGGTTCAGTCTTCGATATCCCGGCCTGGTGATCGACATTGCCCGCCTCCGGTCGCACGAAGAAAGATTGATCTGCCTTTTGCCATCGAGGCCGCAGCTGTCGATGGCGCACGATTGCAAGGCCTTGACGCGGGAGGGCCAGCGCAGGCTTGCCGCTGTGGCGGCGGGGATGACAGTGGGCCTCTCCCGGCTTCGGCAAGCCCTATGGGCTGGCTCTATTCCACGGGGCGTCACTGTGCCGGCTTGGCCGCCTCCGATCCACCCGCCCGCTTCACCAGGAATTCGTTGACGTAGCGGTTCCCAAGCCCTCCACCGATGGCATCCGATGTCTCCAGGGCGGTGTCCGGCGCTGACTGCCCCTGGAGCGTGCGCCCGACGATGCTCTCCGGCGCTACGTGGATCTTTTCTTGCGGCTCCCACCGGAGCCAGGCGGCCGCTCCCACAAGCAGGGCAACGACGCCGAGGCGGAAGAGGGTGTCGGAGCGGATCATGGTGTGTCTCCTGTGTCGAGGCGAGGTGCGCTGTTCGCTGGAGATAGGAATGACTCAAGTGCCCGTCGTCGCACTATTGCGCGCCGTTGCGCCGTGTTGCGGATGAGGGTGGCCGGAGAGGGGAAGCAAGAAAAAGTAAGGCCGCGCAATAGCGGCTTTGACCGGTGGCAGGGAGAAGAGCGGCATCGTCATCGCGAGGCCGAACATGTTCTCCCGCCGCCTGATCCTGTCTTTTCTTACCCTGCCGGGAGCTTACAGCGCCGCGAACGCCGACGGGAAGCCATCCCTGCCGGCTGCGCTCATCGTGCGGCCCCGCATGCCGTCCGGGCCCCTTTCCGCTCAGCTCGACGCGCTTGCGCCTCTTGCTTATGTCGCGGAACTGGGGCTCGGGCTTCAGAAGGCCTGGAGCCTGTTCCCTGCCGATCTGGAGACGCGCATGGGCTCCACCCTGGCCTGGGCGGAAGATGCAAGCGCACGGCCCGGTTTCGTCGAGGTGCACAAAAATACGCTGCGCGCTTATCGGCGCAGCGGCGCCGAGGCGGCGCTGCGGCTCGCCTCCCAGGACAGGGCGGGACAAGAGGTCGGCGCTGCGCGCGCGTCTATCAATTTCATCTTTGCGCGGGAGAGGCACGACAGGTGAATATCCCTCTTTCAGCCAGTCCCATGCGCGTCTCTCAGTCCGATCGTCCCGCCTGGAGGTTCCCGTGGCCGAATTAAAGACGTTTCCCTTTTACGTGCTGTGTGGCGTGACCCAGGGATGGTGGCTCAGGATCCCGCCCTTCGGCCGGTTCGAGCTTGTGCCAGCCAAGAGGACCGTGCCGGTCTGGCTGACTGGACTTCTTGAGGCATCCGGGCCGGCCTACCTCGCTCATCTCACCTGCCCTTTATGGGCGGTGATCGAGCTGGATGTGGATGATCATGCCAAGCTCGATCTCATCAAGGATGGGACCCTTTCGGAGCGGATCGTTCGTTTCCGCTCCGGCTTCGTGGTCTATCGCGGCGACCGGCGCACCGCCCTTGATGTCTTCACAACCATGACATCCGGCGCCGCCGCATCGTCGCCCCTGCGCAGCCTGCAGGACAAGACGGGGGTGGCCCGCACCGGCAATTACGGGGTCGCCATCGCGGGGGACGAGGGATTTGCCGAGGCGGGACGCTATGGAAGTGCCGAATGCGGTGCGTTCGGCGTGGCAATGGCGGGGGACCGGGGCAGCGCGCAGGCCGGGGCCTATGGGCTTGCTGTGGCGGGAGAAGGCGGTGTCGCTAAAGCGGGAAATGGGGGCGTGGCGGTCAGGCGGTTTGGTAGCGGCGGCATGGCAGAGGTCGGGGACAGCGGGGTTGCCGCATCCCAGGAGGCCGAATGTGCCGTCAAAGGGGGCCGCGGATCGGTGGTGGTCTCGCAGGCCGGCGGCCAGATGTTCGTCGGGCCGGAGGGAATTGGGGTGGCGATCATGCCCGTCAAGGCCGTCGTTGTGAGCGATGACGCTCTCGCGATCCATCGCGCTCCGCTTGAGCCCGGCACACTCATATGGCTGGGGCGAAGTGCCACCCTGATCTTCCGGGAGCGCGTCGTGGGTCTTGCGGGGGTCGCTAGGTCCATTTCCACAGAGTCCGAAGAGGTCCGCGCCGGCGCGGTTTACGAATATACCGAGCGCGGTTTTCGCCTCATCCCGGATCTCACGCGCAGCTATTTCGATAGCGTTGACGAGCCTGAGATGGAGTATTTGCCCCCGGATGACAGCCCACAGCCCTCCGTAGAGACGAAGGACGTCACCTTCTTCGGCACGCAACGTCCCTGGTGGGACGAGGCGTTCTCCCATGATTCCAAAGCCTTCATTCTCAAGGAAGCGATCGGAGAGGCGGACCTCGTTGTCCTCACCCGCGTCATTCCGGATGCCGAGCTGAAGGCGGGGCGCACCGATGGCGGCTGGTGGCTCGGCGCGCCTTGGGGACAGGGAGATGCCGGCTTGCAACCAGGGGCGCCGTGCGCGCTCGTCCGGGTGGAGGGCGCGCACGAGCTGCGTCAGGAACAGGGGGAAGCCGTCGCATTCCGCTCAGGTACGATGCTCTACCGCGGCACCTTGCGCGGCGCGCTTGCCGCCCTCTGTGCCCTTGGCAAGGACCCGCAATGGGGATCTCGCGTAGCGTTGGCTAAAGGGGGGGGGACCGCCCGAGTTCCGGTCGGCCTCGTCGAGGTCCCGGAGCCTCCCGAAATGGTGGACGAGACGGAACGTCGTCCGCTCGATAAGCCGGACGTCGTTGTGTTGCGGGGGGACCGGACCATTGGGGCGCAACCCTCCCTTGCCATCGCGCGAGTGGATGGCTGGGCCATCTGCGGTGGAGAAGCGCATGCGGCATTGGGGGGCATGGCTTGTGCCTTTGGGTACGGTGTGGCGTACGCGTACATAAAGGGCGTTGCCATCTGCGAACGCGGCCGCGCTGTTGCGGATCAGTTCAGTAGCATCGCCTGGAGCAGATTGGTCCACGGCGACGAGGTCGGCATTCACGGGGGTATCACAGGCGGGCAGGCCGTTGCCGGATCGGACGGCGTCGCCGTCGCAAGCCGGGACGGCGGCTCGGCGACCACCACCGGCCTTAAAGGGATTTCGGTGGCGATGGCGGCGGGTGTCGCGGTATGCCGAGGTGGGGGCGTCGCCATCGGCGCCGGCAAGGGCTCAGTCCAGGCCCAAGGTGGCAGGATGTCCGTGGTCGTGACCCGGCATGGGCGCGTCAGAGGCGAGGAATATGCTTTGCTGGTGGCGCGGGATGAGCACAGCGGGCAATGGGTTTGTGGTGTCGTGGGGCGTCAGGGCATCGCGCCGAATGTTGACTATGTCGCCCGTGATGGCCGCCTGGAGCCATGGGTGGTGTCCAAGACCGCTCTTCAGCAGCGCAGACGCCGGTGGCTCCATTAGGTTTGCGAAGCAAGTGCCGGCAACGGGCCGCAATGGCCGCAGACGTACGCAGCCGCGAGTGTCAGGTCACACGAACGGAGATCGCCCCATGAAGCGTATCATTGTCGCCGCCCTGCTTCTCACCGCCGCATCGGGTGCGCAGGCCCAGGAGGTCAAGGGCAATTTCCAGGACCTGCGCATGGTGATGCGCCTCACCATGGGGGTGGCGGGTGACCTCAGTGGGGTAACGCCGGAGGAGAGCAGCCGCCGCGCCGCCTATCTTCTCGGCTTCGCCACATCCTTCTTTCTGCGCTGCCCCGGTCTCACCAAGGCCGAGGAGGACGCCTTCGGCGAGCGCATGAACCGGCTCGTGAACGATCCCGCAAAGCAACAGATCGTCGCCACGCAGATCCGGCCCGGCATGCTTGATGGCAAGGCCTTCTCGGAAACCTACGGCTGTTCGGACAGCAATTCCGGCGTCAAGAACACCCGGGAATTGTTGGTGGATTATGTGCGGGACATCAATAAGAACGTCAAATGATCCGCCCACTTATGGCAGCTCGACGGAATATTCCGCGCCCCAGGCGGTGAGGCCGTCCGGGCGGCGTTTCTGCAGGCGCCGGAGATTGGTGAGGAAGCGGCTTGTTTCCTCCTCGGTCAGGCCGGCGGGTGCGGGATTGGCGCCGCGCGGATCCAGGAGCGGCTGGACGGCGGGGTCCCATACGAGGATGGAGGTGGCGAGGAAACGTCCCTTCACCGGCAAGACGGGAAAGGCATCCGCCATGAGCGGCAAGGTGCCGTCCTCCAGGCGAGGCTGGGACGGCGCCGGCATCCAGCGCAGGGTTTCCCCCCATGTGAGGTCCCAACTGCGCTGCCCGGCGGGGCGGGGGTCGCGGACCAGGAAGGTATAGGCCATGGCGGGCTCGCGCTCGATGCCGACCACTGCGAGGCGTCCCTTGTGCTTGCCCGGCACGAAGACCAGAGGCCCTGCATCGTCCGACGACACGAACGGCTCGAAGAACCGTCCCATCTCATATTGCTCCACCACCAGGCGCGGCATGCTGGAGGAGGCCGGCGCCGGCGTGATCTCCTCAAGCAGTGCGTCCTGCGCCCGGTCGAGGACGCTGGTGTCCGTCACCGCACCCGCCTCGGTGATCTTGCGCGCGAAGTCGTAGACGTTGCCGGACAGGTCTGCGGGCAAAAGCGCGTCCGCACCCAATGCGGCAAGGCCCCGGCTTTTCCGCGAGAGGTCCAGGCGGCGATTGATGAAATCCGCCAGCACGTCGGCGATCTCCGGGGAGCAGCCATAGTCTCCGTACAGCAACTTGGAGAATTTCTGCGCCCCGTCGCGCCCCTCGCCGAAGATGACGGAGCCGATCTGTGCGTCGGACTGTGGCACGCCGATCAGTTCCCGGAACAGCCGCCATTTCAAATAAAGGTTCGGTATGGTCGCCATGGTCTGACAGGCTCGCATTGAATCCGGCAGAAAGTGCGGCGATCGCGCGATCCTGTCCAGCCGGCGGGCGCACGCAACACCGCGCAACACCCCGCAATGCCGCTCCTATGAAGGCGCCGGTACATCTTCCCCATCGGATCCGCCGCGGATCCACCGCACCGGGAGATGAAGCCATGAAGACCTTCTGCGCCGCAGCTTTTGCCGCCGTCGTCTTGTTTTCGGCTGTCGGCGCCCAGGCGGAAGAGGCGGGGAACAAGATCGTCGTGAAGAACCGCCAGATGATCGTCGCCATCACCAGCGGCAAGCTGGAGGACGTGATCGTCGACCGGCCGGCCATCATTCAGAAGAGCAACCTTGCTTACGTGATCGGCATGACGCGCAGCGTGCACCGTGCGTGTGGTGTTCTTTCTGCCACCGACAGCGCCAGTCTCGACCGGCTGGAGCAGTCCTACCGGGCAGAGAAGGCCAAGGACGAGCTCAGCGCCGCCATGCAGGTCATGGTCGTGAGCGAGCTGGACAATGGCGCGGCCGACACCGCCGCGCTTCTCACACGGTATGACTGCCAGGCGCTCCGGCAGTTCAACCTGACGGGCCCGCTCCTCGCGTTCTGGGCCAAGCACCTCGCCGCCCTGAAAGGCTGAAATCCGCATCCGCCCGAGGAGGACCTTCGCAATGAAACCGATCCCGCATATGGCCACCGCATTGACCTTCGTTCTCGGCCTCAGCGCTTTCTTCCTTCCACCTTTGGCCGCATCCTCCCCGCAGGAAGGGGCCCGGCAGCAGGCCAATGCCGCGTTCGAGACGTTCCGCACCAAATGCGGATCGGACTATGTGGTCGCCATCGATGTCGTGCCGCCGCCGGCCGGCGGCTTCACCCAGACCCTTCCCGCGGCGCCTGCCGCGAAGCCCTCCGCTCATACCATCTACGCCATGTACTCCGATGTGCGTCTGGATGGGCGGGAGATCACCTCGGACGTGGACCATCGGAACGGCATCGAATGGAAGGGGATGCTCACCTACAGCGCGGCGGCGGCGCGCCAGATTTCGGTGGGCAAGAATGGGACAAGGGGCAAATGGAGCGACTGGCAGCCGGTGGGCGCGATCTACACCGTGTCCCTCAGCCGGAAGGACGGGACATGGACCCGGCGCATCGAGGAAATCCCGCTCCTCGTAGGGCTCGGGCGCTATGCGACTCTGCGTCGGCCGTCCTGCTCCGAGGTACCGGCGGGCTGAGCCTCACTTCGCGGCGAGCGCGTCGAAGGACCGGAGCTGCTCGGTTATCAGATCGTCGATCTGCGCCGGCGAGCGCGGGTTGCCGGAAGTTCCGGCCACATAGATCTGCGGAAGGGAAAGGCCGAATTCCCGCACGGCGGCATCGCGCTGCCTTAGCAGGGCGGCCCGAAGGGACGGGTTGCCGATGCAGGCCTGCAAGTCGTCCGGACGCCCCTTGATAGGCTCGATGAGGCGTAAGAAGGCGCCCAGCCGATCCGGCGTGGCCGTCAGGCTCCGCCATTCGTCCATTGCGTTGAGCAAGATGCCGAAGATCCGGAAACGCACCTCAGGGTCCTGAGCACAGGCGGCCACCAGGGCCGCCTGGAATCCCGCCTCGTCTCCTTCCCGCCATACGGGGCGGATTTCGAAGCGGACCTTGGCCCGCTCGGGAAAGGCCCGCAGCAGGGGACGCAGCGTGGTGTTGAGGAACACCCGGCAGTCGGCGCAATCCGCCGCCAGGAGCGAGGTGACGCTGACCGGTGCGTCCGCATCGCCGTTCAGAAGAACCAAAGCCGGGGCTGCGCCCGTCGCCAGCCTGGCCTCGTTCCAGGCACTGTTCAGCTCGAAATTGGCTCTCTGGGCGATCTGCGGGAAGGGAAGCCGTTGCTCCACCACCTGCCAGAGCGCGGCGGCGCTGGCGGGGTTCCGCACGGCCTCGGGACCGTAGCGCAGGATCTGCGCACGCAGGTCCATCGCCACAGGATCGTTCGCGAGCCCGGGATTTTCCAGCAACTTCAAGGCCTCGGCCGGATCGGGCACGATGCGCCGTGCCTCGCCCGGCGCTCCCTTGCCGAAGGCGAGGAGCCGTGCGAGGGTGAGGGTGGCGCGCGCATCTCCCTGGGCGCTCAGACGACGCAGCAGCGAGGCGGCCGCTTCGGGGTCCGGTCCCCGTCCGCCCCGCTCCGACAGGTCATAGGCGGCCACATCTGCCACAGCTGGCGGGAAGCCCCGGTTTGCCGCCTGGGACAAGAGGTCGAGCGCATCCGACGGTATGGCGGAGAGATCGCCGCCGCTCTCCTTTTGCATCAGAAGCCGCGCCTTCCAATAGAGGCCCGGCGCGCCATCGTCCCGTGCCGCGATAGACATGAGCTGGGCGCGCTCTGCATCTGAAAGCCGCAGCTCAGGATCAGAGGCCGATCTGGCGAGCAGTTCGTCTGCTGCCGCCGGCAAGCCGGCGAAGGCCGCCTTGCGCAGCCATGCCCGGTAGCGCGGCAGGTCCTGCTCGCCGGTCAGGAGCCCGCCGCCTCCCCGATAGGCGGCCGCCGCGCCATAGGCCGTCTTCCCGCTGGGATCGGACAGGTCCGCTTCCCGCAGTGCCGCCTCCACACCGTCATCGGAGGGGGCGGACGTGGCATTGGGACGGACGGATGCGAACTGGCGGGCGATGATCCGTGCTCCGATCTTTGCGGCAAGGACCCCTTTTGCCCCTGCGGCTTCAAGGTCGCGCACCATCTCGGTGAGGTTGACATCCAGGTCCGCGAGGCGATCCCCAAGAACCCAGGCAAGCAATTGTCCCCGTGGCAAGTCCGTGGCGCCCGCCCGCATGCCCAGGCTGCGCGCCTGCGCCATCAGGCGCTGGCGCTCCTCGCCTTGGGCCTTTGAGGCTTGAAGATCCGCCTCGATGGCCTTTAAGGCGAGTGCCTTGGGATCGCCAGCGCGGAACCCCACTTCGACGGCGGGCCATTTGCCAGCGTTCCGCACCTTGTCGATGTTCTGCGCGTCGTCCAGTTCGAGGCACCAATCGCGCCGTGTCAGCCCATACTTGTCGGTCGGTCCGTCCCACGGGGGGGCGCAGGTGAAATCATACTGGGTGGGATCGAGCAGGTTCGCCCGCAGCAGCAGGCCGGTGCGCGTTTCCGGATAGAGCGAGAACCACAGCGCCACGGCCCCGGCCATCAGGGCCGCCGCCGCCCCGGCAAGGCTCCGCAACAGAATTTGCCGGCGGCTGAGGCGGTAGGGCCGCTTGCTCCAATCCCGCAGCCGCGCCTCGTCCTCCGCCGTCAGGGTGAACGGCGGAAGCAGCCCTTCGCGATAGACGGCAACGGTCTGGGTGTTGCTGGTCCACAGTGCCACCTTCGCCGCCACCGTATCAAACACATCCTGAATCCGCGTGCCGGGTTTCAGCAGTTCCGGCATTTCCTCCGTCAAAGCGACGGCGAACGGGCTGTGCCCGCCCCAGCCATCCCGTGCCGAAGCCATGGCGGCGGTGGAATAGATCAGTTCCGCAGGACGGGGCAGCTTGGCCGCGGCAAGCCCTTCGGTCGCCGAGCCCCCATCCGCGATGTCCCCGACATAGGTGTTGCGGCAGGCGTCCAGGACAATGACGGTGGCTTTATGGGCGCAGCGGCCGAGTTCGCGTGCGATGGTGTCGAGCGGAATGGCCCGTGCCGCAAGATCGCGGGCGGATGAAATGTCCGCACCGATGGGAATGAGGAAATTGACACCGTCCGCTTGGAGACCATGCCCCGCATAATAGACGAAGGCGATCGCTGAGGGGCCGGCCGAGTCCACATCGTCGGCGAAGGCGATGATGGCCTCCTGCATCTGGGCGATGTGGGCATTCTTCAGTAGGCTGACCTTGAAGCCGAGCCCCTCCAGGCCCCACGCGATTTCTTCCACATCGCGCACCGGATTTGCCAAAGGGTGGCGATGGTAGCGCCCATTTCCGATGACCAGAGCCAAGCGGGCGTCGGGAGGAACCTGAGGCTGGACTGGATCGTCTCCAATCGCCTCTCCGGCCGGCGTTGGGCCGGGCGCACGCGTGCCGCCGTCCGTAGGGGCGCTGTCCGCGGCGTCAAACCATAGATACTGCATTCAGCACCCATATGTCCTCGGCTGGAGTCGCGGCTTTGTCTAACGCCTCAGTTTGGCCGATGGACGAAGCGCCAGCAATCCGTATCAGCGGGTGCCTCGTTCCTCGTTCAAGCCAGAGATCGCTCAGGATGAGGGGCAACGCCTGGCTTGCGCCTTGGGCTGAGAGCCCGCTCCTGGCGCTTTCTGACAGACAGCTCTGGGGCGGAGGCTGTGTGAAAACCCCTGATGATGCTATGATCTAGCACTGCTTCGGGGGTGTCATATGGGACGTTTCGTTGAAGCTGCTGACCGCCACCAAGCAAGCTTTTTGCCGACGTGCCTGGAA
>NZ_JAMJXC010000037.1 GCF_023571765.1 Xanthobacter aminoxidans
AAACCACCAAAGCTCGCACTCGTCGCCATCGCCAGACGCATCGTCGTCACCGCAAACGCCCTCCTACGCGACAACGTCACCTTCCAAACCTGACCAGCCCTCAACACAGTTGCCGGATCAGCGCTCCGGCTGCGCCGTCGCTGGTCCGGGGCGCGAAGGCTGTTCCCAGGCCATCGCCTTCCTCCTACCGGCCGACCAGTCGCCGCCTTTGGGGCGCCATGTGGCAGTGCTATACAACGCCTCGCACAGCACAGCTCGAATCGAAGACCAGCATCACAAGGAGAGGCGACGGAATGCGCACCTCAGCCGTGACACGCACCGCCCACCGCCGGACGGTTCTCGCCGCCCTTTCCGCCCTTGCGCTCGTGCCCGCGCTCGTCATGCCGACGGTGGCCGATGCCGCCAGCGAGCGCTTCATGGTGCTGGGCCTCCCCTTCTTCAAGCCGTACCGGGCGGCCATCGCCACCCTCGATGTGGACGGCGCCGGCAAGGTCTCCGGCACACTCGCGCCGCCGTCGGGCGATGCGCGGGCCGCGATTCCGGTGTCCGGCACGCTGGCCGGCGGGGCGCTGAAGCTCACCATCGGCCAGGGGGACGACAGCTACGCCCTCGCCTTCACCGAGAACCAGCGCGGCCTGCACCACATCTATGAGGAGACGGCGGCCATCCCCGGCCTCGCGGCGGTGACGGTGTTCCGCCCGGAAGGCGGCTTCTCCGAGCCGGCGCTGGTGCTCCAGCACGATGAGGACAATTGGTGCGGCCTCGTCACCGGGGGCCTCGCCGTGGACCTCAAGGCGGCCGACCTCGCCCGCACGCCGGTGGCGCCTGCCGAGCTTGCCGAGATCGATCTCGTGGTCACGCCCCAGCAGGGCGGCACCGCGAAAGTGAAGCTGAAGGAGGCCTGGAGCCGCCTGCGCCTCGCCGCCCGCGACGGCGACGACGTTTCGGTTGATGTGGCCGTGCCGCTGGGCGCGGAGGCGAAGATCGCGCAGGAGCTGCGCAAGGTGCCGCTGGTGGCCACCGTCACGCTGCCCTCCGTGTGCGGGGAGATGGCGTTCGCCGCCGTTCCGCGCGCCAAGCTGATGGACGGCGACAAGGTGTCCGAGGCGAAGCTGAAGGCCTATGGCGACGCCATGCTGGCGCGCGTCCTCTCCGGCGCCGCGCCCGAGGGCGGCAACGGCACGCGCAAGTTCAAGGTGGCGGGATCGGTGGTGCCGGGCGAGGCGGGGCCGGCCTACAAGGCGACCGTCTCCGCCGAATCCGAGGCGAGCCGTCTCGCCAAGGGCAATTGGGACCAGTTCACCGTGCTGCTCCAGCCGGTGGTGACGCCGGCGGATACCGCCGCCTCGGTGTCGCTGGTGCCCCTCGTCATCGATCTCAAGGTGGCGAAGAAGTCCGGCCCGCAGGCGCCGGCGGATGCCGCCTTCAAGCCGGCGGATGATTCCACGCAGGTGGCGGCCATCAGCCACCGCCTCGTCTCCTACATCGCCGCCGCCGAAGGCACGCGGTGCAGCTTCCTGACCCAGACGGCGTTCGACGAGCCGGACGGCAGCCTCTCCTGCACCAACCTCGCCCTCGACGACGTGAGCGCCGCCGACGACAACTGAGGCCGTCGGCCCCGGGTGCCGCGCGGGCGGCTGAAGCTGTGCCGCTGTCCTGATCTCGCGAAATGCCCGGCCCTGTGCCGGGCATTTCTGTTTCCGGTGTGCAGTCACGCTTGGCGGCGGTGCCGTTCCGTTTAAGTTGTGAACGGTCAAGCTGCGCGATATTTTTAATCTATTACTTTTCGGAAGGCGTCCGCGTCGGGCTCGAGCTGCACATTAAGGCCATGATTGCTTCTGTTTTGTAATGTTTGTCATCGGAACCATCCTCCCCACGCTCCGTTCTCTGACGGGGACACAAGAGAGGATACGAACCGATGAACACTCGTCAGCAGGGCGGATCCGGGAACTTCGAGAACGATCGCGACCGCGCCTCCGAGGCCGGCCGCAAGGGCGCCGAGCAGGCCGCCCAGAACCGCCAGCAGGGTGGACAGGGCGGCGACAACCGCCAGCAGAGCCAGCAGGAGCACGATCGCGGCCAGCAGGGCGGCTCGGGCAACGCCCAGGACCGCGAGCGCGCTGCCGAAGCGGGCCGCAAGGCCGGGCAGGGCATGCCGGAGGAGAAGCGCTCCCCGCAGGCTCCCGACGCCGCTTCGGACGCCGCCCGCAAGGGCCAGCGCTGAGGCTGAACGGGGCGCGGCCTGGAGCGCGATCCGAGCGGGTTTAGATCCGCTCGGTGAATCGCCCTCTACTCCAAGAGAGAGGTCGCGCCCCCTCTCCATTCATTCTTCCGGGAGGTGCCACATGGGCTTTTTCTCCAAGGACATCCATTCCATGGACGATCTGTTCGTCCACACGCTGCGCGACATCTATTATGCCGAGAAGCGCATCCTGAAGGCGCTTCCGACCATGATCGAGAAGGCGCAGAATTCCACGCTCCGCCAGGCCTTCCAGTTCCATCTCGGCGAGACCGAGGGGCATGTGAAGCGGCTTGAGGAAGTGTTCCGCATGCATGGCGTCGAGGCCAGCACGGTGAAGTGCCCGGCCATCGACGGCATCATCGCGGAGGCCGAGGAGATCGCCTCCGAGGTGGCGGACCAGGAATTGCTGGACGCGGCCCTCGCCGCCGCCGCGCAGGCGGTGGAGCATTACGAGATCACCCGCTACGGCACGCTCATCGCCTGGGCCAAGCAGCTCGGCCGCAACGACTGCGCCGCCGTGCTCCAGCGCAACCTGGACGAGGAGAAGGCCGCCGACGCCAAGCTCACCGGCCTCGCCGAGGCCAAGCTGAACATGCGCGCCGCCGAATAGGGCGGCACCTCTCCCCGCGAAAACCCCGCCGGTCCGCCGGCGGGGTTTTTTATTGGCCGGATCAGGGTGCGCGAGCCTAAATGGGCCAGCGCCTGTTGGATGGGGTATGGCGGCAAGGACGTGGCCGCGAAGGATTACCAGTGCGGCTGCCGGCGAGTAGGGGCGATCGCTGCGCTTCTGGCGTGGCGCCGTGTCCAGCTGAAGATCAGTTGTTCTAAAGGTGTCGCCGGCGCGGAATGGTGGGCGATGCAGGGATTGAACCTGCGACCCCTCCCGTGTGAAGGGGAAGCCTGATTGAGCGTTTACAACGCTTTTCGGCTTCCCTTCAATCCGCTCCCCGGATTTTCCCCGGATTTCGATTTCCGTCCGCGTGGCGGCGTGGGCAAAAGATCGGCCTTACGGCTTTCCTCGGAAACCACGACATGCTCATAGCGCGCGGCTGACTTCGGGTCGCGCCATGCGCCCGTGCCGACAAGCCCGCGCGTGTCGAGCCCGGCATAGCGGCGCATCCATGTCGCCCATGTGTGGCGGAAGGTGTGGAAGCTGCAGAAGGCCACGTCGGCGCCGGCCTCGGTCTTCACCTCGGCGAGCCATGTGTAGAGCCGCCCGCACTTGCGGAAGCGGAAAACCTTCTTCTTGCCACGCTCCAGCCCGCGCGGGTGATTCGCCAGCGCCGCCACCACCACGGGCGGCAGGTGGACGCCGCGCGGGTCGTCGTTCTTCGTCTGCGTCACATAGGCGAAAGCCTCGTGCAACATCAGCTTATCGCAGGTGAGGGCCAGCGCCTCGCCGAGCCGCATGCCGGTGTAGCAGAGGAGCCGCAGGAAGGCGCCGAACTCCGCGTCCTTGCGGTCGGCCGCGGCGAAGATGCGAAATGCCTGCTCCGGCTGGAGCCAGTCGACGCGAGCTGACCCGCGCCAGCCCTTGGGCCGGCGCAGCTTCATGTCGATTCCGGCATGTTTCAGCACCGCCGAGACGGGCGTGTAGACCTGCCGGTTGCGGGTGGGCGCGCCGGCGTCGGGATAAAGGGTTGCCGCGGCGCGGTCGATATCCTGCTGGGTGATGTCGGCGATGGGCTTCTGCCCGAGGATTGCGATCAGGCCGCCGTGCCATACGTCCGCGTTCGGGTCGTGCTTGCCGAAGAACCTGTCGTCTCCGCCGCCTTCGATATAGGCACCTGCGGCGAACTCGAATGTGATGGACGGCTCGCCCTCCTTCACTCGCGGGGAAAGCCCACCACGTTCGATTTCCGCCTTGCGGGCCGCGAGGAGCTTTCTGGCAAGGGCTTCGACAGGCGTTCGCGTAGTCTCCTCAACGTATTGTCCGAGGTAGGTTCCGCGGATGTACCAGTTCGGCGTTTTGCCCGGCTTGGGCGGGACGAGCTTGAGTGGCACCTCATGGCCTCCCAGAGGGCGCGGATATCGGATTCGCTGAACAGCTTGCGATGGCCGTTCTGCGCATAGTGGGGGTGATCCTTCACCAAATCCTGCAACGCGCGGCGGCTGATGCGCAACTCGGCCGCCGCTTCCTCCATGGTGAAGATCTTGCCGAGCGTGCCCATCACTCCCTCCCGCACCAGCTGGCCGGCGGGCGCGGGGCGTCCGGGTCGTAATGGTAGGGCTGGGCGTAGCCTTCGGCGAGGAGGGTGTCGCCCACGTCATGGCCGTTGGCGGTGAGCTGGCCGCAGAGGCGCCCGTGGTTGCAGCGCTTCGTGCCGGCGGTGCCGGGCCGGCAGCGGCAATCCACCTCCTGAAGGTCGAGACTGCCGGCGTCCACGATTTGCTGGAGGCGCCGCGTGGCGAGGGCGGAGAGCATGCGCTCGGCCGGGCAGCGGGCGCGGTCGCCGGCCTCGGGCGTGTCGAAGCCCACGAGGCGGTAATGCGCCGGGCCGACGGCGATGGTGTCGCCGTCGATGACATGGATGGCGGACGGCGCGATGGGCTCGCCGCGGGCCTGCGCCAGCAGGATGACGAAGATGAGGAAGACGCCGAGCACCGCCAGCCCGGCGACAATCAGCGCATCCCGGGCCCGCTCGTAGTCAGAAGGGAATTTCATCGTCGATCCCCTGCGGCTAGCTGGTGGGGCGGTCGCGCGGCGGGTCGGCGCGGTTGTAGTCGTCGGGGGTGCCGGCGGGCGGTCGGGTGCTCTGGCCGTCGAGCAGGGTGAGCTCGCCGCGGTAGGGGCGCAGCACCACCTCCGTGGTGTAGGTCTCGCGCCCGTCCTTCTCATATTTGCGGGTCTCTAACTGGCCCTCGATGTAGACCTTCGAGCCCTTCTTGAGGAACTGCTCGACCACGCCCACCAGGTTCTCGTTGAACACGACGACGCGGTGCCACTCGGTGCGCTCCTTGCGCTCGCCGGTCGCCTTGTCCTTCCAGTTTTCGGACGTGGCGATGGAGAGGTTGGCGATGCGCCCGCCATTCTGGAAGGCGCGCACCTCCGGATCACGGCCGAGATTGCCGATGAGGATGACCTTGTTGACGCTGCCGGCCATGGGTCAGGCCTCCGGATTGCCTTGGGCCTCAACGTAGCGGAGGGCCCATGTGGGATGGAAAGGCATCGTGTGCTTGATGCCGTCGATCTGGATCATGAGCCGGAAGCCGCGGGCGCTCCGGATCGTGCCCATTTCAGGCTTGCCGTCTCCGGTGTATTCGACGCGCCCGCCTCGCTTCGCCGGAACGCTGTAGGCTTTACGGAGCCGCGCCATTTCGCCGGACATGGCTCAGGACTCCCCGCTCGTGAGGGGGCCGCCATCCAGCTGGTGGCGCGTGCAGAACGGCTCGCCGTCGTCCGCCCATTGGGCCTCGGAAGAATAGAGCCACCGTCCGCAGCCGTGGCACTGGATGTAGGGGTCATCCGGTTTCTTGTGTTTGCCTTTAACCGGCGCTTCAGCCCTACGCCGGAACACCTCTGTTGTAGAGGCGAGGGAGATCCGTCGTTCGTTGCAGTCGGCCTGCGCAGCGGCTTTGGCGGCTTCGATGCCATTGGCCGCCAGCCAGACGCACCCTTCCGGCCTCCATGCATCCTCGCGGACATAGTAGGTTCCGACCTCGGATTTCGCGATAAAGCGCGTGGTCTGAAGTTCGGGCGGTGCAGCTTCCCACTCCAGCGGCTTTACCCTGACGTCGGGCGCAACGGGGAGGGAGGCGAAAACTTCATCAGGCTCATACGGCTCCCCAGCTGGCAGCGGGTCATCCGGGCCGAGCGGCTCGCCGGTTTCCAGATTGCAGAAGCCATCGCGATCATTGCCAAAACACTCGCGATGCCCAAGACCTTCGTTGATGTCCGGAAGCACCATCTGCCCTTTGAGTATTGGCTCACGGCAGATGAAGCACTTGAGCGTCTCGCCCTGTGCCTCGGCGGTGGGGGCGGCGAGTCCCCCCATCGCCGTTTCACAGATTGCCCGCGCCTCGTCGGCGGTGATCGCACCTTCCGGCTTCATGACCCATCGCCCAGCCGGGCCGCAGATGCGCCAGCGCTTCCCATCGTCG
This sequence comes from Xanthobacter aminoxidans, assembly GCF_023571765.1. GTDB lineage: Bacteria > Pseudomonadota > Alphaproteobacteria > Rhizobiales > Xanthobacteraceae > Xanthobacter > Xanthobacter aminoxidans. The sequence goes on from NZ_JAMJXC010000037.1 coordinate 6,344, forward strand.
TTCATCAAAATCCACCCGGCGCGCCCTGCCTGAAACCGTTCGTATCGAGCCAGCTTCTCCGGGTCCGGCGTGAACGTCGCGCCGACCATGGGCGCCATGCGCTGAAGCTCGCTCACGATGTCCTCCCCTCCGGTCTCGGTCGGGAGGGATGCGAGAGCTACGGTAAGGCGCCGCCTGACTTGGTATGCCTCAATGTGCTTTTCCGGGTCGAATGGCATGCCTGTGACGGTCATGTCGCCATTATCGTTGAACACCGCGTCGGCGAAGTAATCGAGGGCGCTCACGGCCTTGCGGAGCAGCCCACGAACGTCAGGGACGACGGGAGGGACAGGGGCGGCGGCGAGGAAGTCAGGCCACGCCGCCAGAGCAAAGGCAAGCGCCTGCACGCTGCCGTTCTTGCGAACGCGGGCCTTCATTTCCTCGGTGACTTTAACTGGCACCAGCGCCCACCCATCCGGCACCACCACCGGGGCGCGACGCGCCAGAGCCAACGTGGCTGCGATGGCCAGAGGTGCGTTCCCGTTGTCCGGCCACGTATCCGGGTCGGCGCCGATGAGTTCAGCGACGCTCTTACGAAGCTCGTTGAGGGCATCATCGGCATTTTTGTAAGGACCAAGCCAGCGGGTGGCGCTCACGACACGACTCCTTCCGGCACGTCGAACAGGCCGAGCGCGCCCTTGAGCGGGATGAAGGGGAGGGGTTCCACGTCCGCCAGCACGAGGCCGTTGGGGCCGAAGAACCAGGGCGAGGCGTGGCGGCTCACGCAGTCCACGAGCTTCGCTCGGCCGACGATGCCGCCGCGGGGCAGGTCCGCCATGGGCGGGACGGCAAGGCCGAGGCCGGCGGCGAAGTCGCGGCAGTCCTCATATTCGTCGCGCGTCATGCCCTTGGCGGCATGGATGAGCAGCGGGCCGCGATAACTGGTCCACCACTTGCGGTTTTCGACCGGCTTGCCGTGGAGGATGCACCAGGCCCACGGCTGGCGGATGGAAAGCGCCTTCATGCTGCGGTCTCCGTGTGGCGCGGGCCATAGTCGATGCAGATCTCGTCGATGGCCGCGCCGGGTTGCATGGGGAAGGCCGTGAAGGAAATCTCCCACAGGTCGACCTGCGTGATGGTGCGGATGCCAGGGCGTTCACGGCGGCATCGCAGGGTCTTGAACCCGATGGAGAGGCCGAACGGGCGGCGCTCCCACAATGTCCGCGTGAGGCTTCGCTGCCCCGGCGCGAGATGACCGCGCACAAATAGGCCCTTGGCGTCTTCCCGCATTTCGGTCCATGTGCCGACGCTCGTGCGCGGGTCGTGCTCCAGCAGCATGCGCACCTCTCCTGCCGGACGGCGGGCAAGGCTTTCGGCGAAGGCGCCGGGCAGCACCTCGTCGCGGCCGAGGTCCACGACATGGAAGAGGCAGGCATAGCCCTGCAGCGTGACGAAGGGCTCACCCATGGGCGCCTCCTTCGGGCCGCGCGGCGCGGATGATCTCGGCGCGGGTGGCCCGCTCGCCGGCGAGATAGCCGGCCTTGAACTGCTTCTCCAGGTCGCCCACGGCCTCGATGCGGCCGAGGGCGTAGCCGACAAGGAAGGAGAGGGCCATCAGGCCGATGGTGACGGGGTCAGCCATGGCGCAGCACCTTGGCCAACTTCTCTCGATAGTCACTGCGGCCGTGCACATAAGCCGACGCATAGATCACGATGCAGAGGCCGGGGCCTGCCCGCGATGCCGTGGGCTCGGCGCCGAACACGACGGCAAGAATCACGTCCAGCGCGAACCCCACCACCGCGCCGAAAAAGCCAACCAGTCCGATGACACAAAGCATCACGAAGAGCTTGGCTATGTAAGCCAGTGCGTTTTCCATCGCTCACACCCGCATCGGCATGAGGACGAAGAGGGAGCCGGTGCCCTCCGCCTCGGGGGTGATGAGGCAGGGCGAGCCGGGATCGGCCATGGCCATCGTCACCTTCGCGCCGGGCACGGCGGCGAGGATGTCGGCCACGTAGGAGGCGTTGAAGCCGATATCGAGCGGCTCCGCGTCATAGGCGGCTTCGAGCTCGTCCGTGGCGTTGCCCATGTCCGGGTTCTGCACGGTGAGGGTGAGGGCGCCCTTCGTGGCGCCGTCCGCCTGCTCGGGCGGGGCGAAGCTGAACCGCACCGCCCGCCCGCGCTCGCTGGAGACGGTGGAGACGCGGGCGACCGCCTCGCCGAGCGCCGCCTTATCCAGCGTCGCCAGCTTGTCGTTGCCGGAGGGGACGACGCGGCCATAGTCCGGGAAGGTGCCGTCGATGAGCTTGGTGGTGAGCGTGGTGACGCCGGCCGTGAGCCGCAGCTTGGTGGTGCTCACTTCCAGCCGCACGCTCTCCTCGCCCAAAGGCTTGAGGAGGCGGCCCATCTCGCCCACGGCCTTGCGCGGCACGATGATGCCGGCCATTCCGTCGCTGCCCTGCGGCGCCAGCACCTGGTGCTGCGCCAGCCGGTGCCCGTCGGTGGCGACGGCGCGCAGCATGATGCCGGGGGCATCGGGTTGGCCGGCGGCGGCGCCCCCGGCATCAACCACGTGCAAATAAATCCCGTTCAGGAAATAGCGCGTCTCCTCGCTGGAGATGGCAAAGTCCACGCGGTCCAGCATGTTCAACAGCGCGGCGGCGGTGAGCGCGAAGCTGTTGGAGAAGGCGCCGGCGGAGAGGTCCGGGAAGTCGGCGGCATCGAGGGTATTGACGCTGATGCGGCTGCGCCCGCTCTTGATCGTGAGCTTGCCGCGCTCGCCCTCGTCCGAAAGCTCCACCTTGGCGCCGGCCGGCAGCTTGCGCACGAAATCCGATGCCATCTTGGCCGGCAGGGTCGTCTCGCCCGCGGCGGACACATCGGCTTCGGCCGTGCTGATGGCCTCCATGTCGAGATCCGTTCCGGTGATGGAGACGGTGCCGTTGTGGGCGGAGAGTCGGACGTTGGAGAGAATCGGGATGGTGTTCCGGGTCTCGACCACGCGTCCGACGCGGTCCAGGGCGGCGGCCAGCGCGTCGCGGCTGATGGTGAGTTTCATGGCGTGGGCTTTCCTTGGGTGCCGCCGTTCGCTGCGGCATCCGTTCCGGATGCCTGCTCGGGCGCGTAGGGGTCGGCGGGCGGCACAAGGTGTGCCGGCATCTGCCGCCGGTAACGCCAGGCGAGATGCGCCACGTGGCGCACCTGCGCCGGCGTGAAATTGCGCGGGTCGGTCTGGCCGATGTCCCGGGCAAAGCGCTTGTGAGGCGAGCCCGGCAGGAAGGTGACGCCTTGCAGTGCCGCGATGCGGTCGAGCACCAGCCCGGATTGGTGCATCATGCCGCGGCCCTCTCGCTTGCACCGTCCTGCTCGGGCGCGGCGAACAGGTCCGGCGTGCCGGATGGGGCAGAAGCTTTCGCGGCGGCGCGCGCGTCGCGGATCTCGGCTTGGAGCGCGTCGCAGGTGGCGCGCACCAGTTTCTGGGCGAGGGCGGCGCGCGGGGCATGCCGGCGCGTCGCTTTCACATAGGCCGCCGCCATCTCCCGGCGGCGCCGTTCAAGATGTGCAATCCGGGAGGTGCCGGCGGCGCGGGTCATGGCGTCAGGCCGCCATCTCGGGCGCGCCCTCGAAGGCGGGCAGGCTGGTTTCCTTGGTCGCGCGGGCGAGATCGTCCTGCACGCGCTCGCGCAGGAAGAATTCCCAGCGATAGAGCTGGTAGAACCAGACGACCTCGCCGCCGGCCGCGCGGTAGCGCAGGCGGGCCGGGATGCGCACCACCTCGGGCTCGGCATCGCCCGCGAGGAACGGCGCGACCGAGACGATGAAGATGCCGGGGATGTCGATGGGCTGGCCGTTGGCGCCGGTGTGCTCGGTCTCGAACACCATCTGCCGCTCGCCGGAGGCATTGCGCACGGCGCTCTTCATCTTCGCGCCCACGTTCACCTCGAGGTGGCGGCTGAGGTCGAGGATCTCGGCGGGCGTGCCGAACCGCTCCTTGAACATCGGCTCGAAGGTGTTGATTTCGTACTGGTCGGGCGCGGCCAGTTCCGCCGCGTGCTCCTCCATGAATTCGGCGAAGTCGGCCTGCTTGAACGTCTTGCCATGGCCGGCCACCCACACCTTGAATTCCTCGGTGAGCGGGAACGGATAGGCGATGCGGTGCTTGCCGCGCCGGGCGGTCTTGGTCTCGTCCGACTTGTGGTAGTCGATCACGGCGGTGAGCTTGGGCTCGGGCCAAGCGGTCTTGGCAAAGATGGCGGAGCCATCATCCTTGTGGCGGTTCACCAGCTCGATGAAGCTCGCGAGCGTGGTGACGACGGCGGTGCCGACCCGCTCCAGCGGCGGCTTGGCGGCGCGGACCTCTTCGAGCAGCGAGATCGGCTTCTGCGCGTGGCGGTCCCACAGGATGGGCACGGTGTCGGGCAGGTCCGGGCCGAGGCCCTTGGTGGGCACCTGCAGGATGGTGGGCGCCGAGCCCTCGCGGGCAAGCGCGGCGATGGCTTCCACCGTCGCGCCCTCGACGCTGCCGAGGAAGGTGGGGGGAGAGGTGAGCAGAAGTTCGCCGGCGGGTTCCTCGCTGGGCGGCGGCGACGTGGTCTTGTCGGTCATGGTCGGTCCTTTGCTAGGTGAGAGGGAAGTGGAGGCGGTCAGGCGGTGTCGCGGCGCGCGATGTCGCGCGGGCCGAACATGTCCTGTTGGCTCGGGTGCTCGACGGAGAGCGCGCCGTCGACGATCCAGAACGTGCAGGCCTTGAACCCCTTCTTCTTCGGGGGCTTCATGTCGATCTGCGGCAGGCAGTCGATCCGGTCGCCGACCTTCTGGACCTTGATGGTGAGGGTGATGGTGCCGCTGGCGGTCTCGTCAGGGTGCTGCTCGACAGCCTCGATGAGGCGATGGAGTTCGGAGTCGGCCTCCTCCTCCACCCGGCCGCGGTGCATGATGCCAACCGCCTCGAAAAACTTGCGAAGGGTGCGTGCCATTTGGTCCTCGGGAGCGCTCAGGCCGCCTTGGCGGCGAGGTGGGGGGGCGGGCCGGAACCCGCCCGTCAGTCCATCTGCTGGCGGGCCAGCTTCTCGTAGGGGTCGAACTCGCGGGTGATGCGCAGCTCGTACTCGCCGGGGGCGAGGAGGATCGGTTCGTGGGTGTCGTGCTCGCGCAGGTGCACCAGCGGCGTCGGGCTCTCCACGATGGCGCGCAGGATGCGCATGCCTTCGGGCGGACGATCCATCACCGCCACGGCGCAGGTGCTGCGATCGAGCACATGGTGGTGCCCGGTCTCGCTGTGGCCCACCACCATGTGACCGCCTTCCGGCTGCAAGGCGGTGAATCCGCGGGGCATTCTGGCGGGTGCATCGCCGATGCGGCGGATATAGATCTCGCCCTGCGCGGCACGTTCGACAAAGGTCTTCATCTCTTCAGCTCCTGACTTCGGGCCTGGTGAAATCCATGGGGGTGAGGCCGGCCATCCAGGCTTGGCCGGCAAGGGCGGTGTCGATCTCGGGCGGGACGCAGACGGCGAACTCCCGGCCCGTGCCGCACCGAACGCGGACAAAGCGAGTGCGGCCCACATCCGGTAGCTTCACCTCGAGCAGGGTTCCGATCTCGGGATCGGCGTCCGCATCGATCTCGCGCGCGCCGAGCTGCTGCAGGATCGTATTCCAGCCAAGCATCTCGATGCCGGCGCGCCTGACTTCCAGGTTGCGCTCGGCCATCACCTCGGCGGCGGGAAGGCTGTTGCGGGACTCGATCCAGTGCGACGGCACGCGTACCCCGTGCCAATGGTAGAGCGCCCAGCCATCGCGCCACCTGTGCGAAGGGCCGTCTTCACAGTGGGGGCGGTTTTCGGCATCGACGCGCAAAATTTCCGGAAAGTCGGACACCATGCAGAATTCGGGGTGCAACACCCGGAATCCGCCTTCGATGGCCGCCTGCTCCCATGCCTCGTAGGCCTTATGCTCGGGCAGCCGAAGCCCGAGAATGTCGCGTGCAGCTGTGAGATAGCTATCCCATGCCGGCCACATGTTGCCGCCCTGATAGGCGACCCACCACCGCCGCGCGCATTCGAGCCCGAGCATGCCAGCCATTTCGAAACACGCTGCAGCGGCGCCTTTCTCGGCCGCGTCGGTCGCCGCGACGGTCGCCGCGCGGGTCGCCGCGACGGTCGCCGCGTGGGTCGCCGCGCGGGTCGCCGCGACGGTCGCCGCGCGGGTC
>NZ_JAMJXC010000038.1 GCF_023571765.1 Xanthobacter aminoxidans
TGCACCGAAGCTGGCATCATCCCGATGGTGCCCAAGCCCAACACATCGCCGGCTCAGGCGCGCGGCTTCTGGGGCAAGGCTATGTTCGTGCATGAGCCGCAGACCGACACCTATCGCTGCCCCGCCGGTCAACAGCTGCAGAAACGTTTTGCCCGGGTGGAGGGCGGCAAGCTCATAAGCGTCTACTTCAACCAGAAGGCCTGCAGCGCCTGCCCGTCGCGTCCCCTGTGCACGGCCGGCAAGGAGAAGCGCATCCGACGATGGGAGCACGAAGCGGTGCTCGATGCCATGGAGCGCAGGCTTCAAGCGATGCCCGAAGCCATGGCGGTCCGCCCCTGCACGGTCGAGCACGTCTTCGGCACTATAAAAGGATGGATGGGTGCCACCCACTTCCGAACGCGCGGCCTCAAGCACGTCGCCACCGAGGCCAGCCTGGCGATACTGGCTTACAACATGAAGCGTGCCATTGCAGTGGCCGGCGTGGCCTCGACACTTAAGGCGATAGCCGGGTGACCGGAGCCGACGCGCGCCGTGGCAACAACCTGCGCGACGAGCCACAGTGAGTTCTCACACAGCCTCGGCCCCATACCGGCCGTTCGTCCTCACCGCAGCGAACTTCTGCTTATGGCGCGAGAGCCCCTTTCTCAGGCTTTGGCAGCACCGCCCTCCTCGGCGATCTCCTGCGCTAACCTCGGACCCTTCGCGAGCCGCCGGCCCAGCGCCGAGACAAACGCTTCGTACCGCTCCCCAGCCTTGGCTCGCGCGGCCTGGGCCGCCGGCTCCGGCAAGGTCGGCGTGGTGGCCAGCCAGAACCGTACGAACACGGCCAGCGTCTCGACAGAAATACCGAGGTCCCGCTCCAGCCGAGCCATCCGTCGGTCCAACTGATCGAGGCGTTTGGCGACGGCAGCTTCCCGTTGCTCGGCCGCGTCGGGCGACAAGAACGACGCGATCGCGGCCTCTGCGATCAGGGACTGAGGCTGATCGCGCCGCGCAGCATAATCGGCCAGAAGCTTCATGGTCGTCGGATCGAGATAAACCGAGATCTGCGCCTTCTTCTTGCGTGGGGCCATCACCGTCACAGCTCCATGCCGTCGGTGGGATCGAGCGAGACTTGGCGCGCCATACCTTGCATGACACGCGTCATGCGGCTGTTTCGGGCGACGTCGTCTTCAGCCTCATCGACCAGATCGATCTCGAACTCGTTCACCGATTGCAGCGGCGCCTCAACCGGCGCCACCCTCGCGAGCTCCGGCTGACGCCGATGCTCTGAACCCGTGGTGTCCTCGTCGTCGCTTCCCTCGACCATCAGGCTTAACTGTGATGGCGCCGGCAAGGGAAGGACGGTCCAGTCGTCAGGCTGACGATCGCGAGGGGATGAGAGTTCCGGCGGGTGCAGCACCCGCTCCCTGAACCGCTCATCCTCATAGTACCGGGCTTTCTTCGCTCGGATCGGCGGCGTCCCGGCCACCATGACGATCTCGTCGGCCGGCGGAAGCTGCATCACCTCGCCGGGCGTGAGCAGTGGTCGGGCGGTTTCCGAGCGGGACACCATGAGATGCCCGAGCCAGGGGGAGAGGCGGTGCCCGGCATAGTTCTTCATGGCCTTCATCTCGGTGGCGGTTCCGAGGGCGTCAGAGACGCGCTTGGCGGTGCGCTCGTCATTGGTGGCGAAGCTCACCCGCACATGGCAGTTGTCGAGGATGGAGTTGTTCGGCCCGTAGGCCTTCTCGATCTGGTTCAGGGACTGGGCGATGAGGAAGCTCTTGAGCCCGTAGCCGGCCATGAAGGCGAGCGCGCTCTCGAAGAAGTCGAGCCGCCCGAGCGCCGGGAACTCGTCCAGCATCAGGAGAAGCCGGTGGCGGCCGGCCTTCGCCTGCAGGTCTTCGGTGAGGCGCCGACCCACCTGGTTGAGGATCAGGCGGATGAGCGGCTTGGTGCGGTTGATGTCCGAGGGCGGCACGACGAGGTAGAGAGACGTCGGCCGGGTGCCCGTCACCAGATCGGCGATGCGCCAGTCACAGCGCCGGGTCACCTCCGCCACGACGGGATCGCGGTAGAGCCCGAGGAAGGACATGGCGGTGGAGAGCACGCCGGACCGCTCATTCTCGGATTTGTTGAGGAGTTCGCGGGCCGCGCTGGCGATAACGGGATGGGGTCCCGCCTCTCCGAGGTGCGCCGTCGTCATCATGGCGGCGAGGGTCGTCTCGATGGGCCGCCGGGGATCGGAGAGGAAGGCCGCGACACCGGCCAGCGTCTTGTCCCGTTCGGCGTAGAGCACATGGAGGATTGCGCCCACGAGGAGCGCGTGGCTGGTTTTCTCCCAGTGGTTCCGCTTCTCGAGCGACCCTTCCGGATCCACAAGGATGTCGGCGATGTTCTGGACGTCCCGCACCTCCCATTCCCCGCGGCGGACCTCCAGCAGGGGATTGTAGGCTGAGGACCGCACATTGGTGGGATCGAACAGCAGCACGCGCCCATGTCGTGCCCGGAAGCCGGCGGTGAGCTGCCAGTTCTCTCCCTTGATGTCATGAACGATGGCCGAGCCCGGCCAGGTCAGCAGTGACGGCACGACGAGGCCCACGCCCTTGCCCGACCGGGTCGGGGCAAAGCACAGGACGTGCTCGGGCCCATCGTGGCGCAGATAGTCCCCTCCGTGGCGCCCCAGCACCACGCCGTCAGGACCGAGCAGCCCCGCCGCGCGGATCTCCTCGGGCTCGGCCCAGCGGGCGGACCCATAGGTTTCGACCCGCCGTGCTTCCCGCGCCCGCCAGACCGAGAGGCCGATGGCGGCGGCGATGGACAGGAAGCCACCAGAGGCGGCGATGATCGCCCCCTCGGTGAAGATGGCCGGCGCATACGCGTCGTAGAAGTACCACCACCAGAAGAAGGCCGGCGGGGGATAGACGGGCCAGGGCCCCAGCAGGAACCAGGGCGGGCCGAGCTGGTCCTGAAAGCCGAGCCGCCACGCCACGAACTGTGTAGCGCTCCACGTCGTGGCCAGCACGATGGCGAAGACGAGGAGGATCTGGCCCCAGAGGATCTTGGTCGCGGACATGCGGCGCTCGGTGATGTGTGGTGTCAGAGGGCAAGGCCGCGTTTGCGGCCGAGGGACCAGTCGATGCCGCCATCGGCGCGGGCAACACCGGAGATGTGCTTGCCGAGCTGCTTCTCCAGCGAGGGTGTCCACGGCACGAGCTGGAAGCCGAGGCCGTCGTCCAGCATGGCGAAGCGGCCAGAGGCGAGCGTTATGCGGCGACAGTAGGTGCCGGAGACATAGTCCCCCGATCCTGATTGGTTGAACGGCTGCCCGGTCTCGGCAGCGAGCTTCTCGCCCAGCGCCTCCACCTCCCGCCGACGCAACGTCTCGATCAAGTCCCGGGCGAAGGCGACGCGCTGTCCCTGCCGCTCAGCCAGCCCCTCCCGGACCAGATGGTCGGCGCGGCGTTCCATAGCGCCGCGCACCTCGGCGCCGAAGCCGCCTTCCGAGAGAGAGGCCGGCGCTCGGGAAAGCGCCTGACGATCGAGCCATGTGGCGCCCGTGGCGGTGACCTGCCGGTCGATGTCGAGATCGGAGCGAACCGCGAGGGCTACACGCGGCTGGCCACGTCCGTCCTCGAACCGCCGGAGCTCCACGATCGAGCCACGCGTGCCGTCGCCTGCCGCATCGAGGTCGGGCAGACGGATGTGGTGGGTGCGCCCGTCGACACCATCCACCACGGCATAGGCGGTGCCCCTCAGCTCATCATCGAGGCCGCGATCCACAAGACGACCAATGATGGGAGCATCCAGGTTCTCGCCGGCAATCACATAGGTCGCGGTGCCCCGCTCGATGCCCTGGGCGGTGAGCGCCCGGTGCATTCGCTTGATGATGTCGCCGCGCTCACCGAGGGCCCTGAGCGTCGCCTCGGCTTTCTCGTCGATTAACCACTGGCCGGGACCGATCTCATCGGCGAGGCCGAGGGCCTCGAGCTTTCGCAGCCGCCCGACCTTTATCGGCAGGAAGGCGCCCGGCCCGCCGTCGGCTTCGCGCGCCACGTCGATGAAGCCCGTGTCGCGCTGATCGCGGACCAGCTGGCGGTCGAGCTGGGTCCAGCCTTCCGTCTCCACCTGCCGCTCGAGGGCGCGGTGGATGTCGAGGTCAGTGCGTAGGCCCAGTTCCTGGGTGACCAGATCCTGAGCACGGGCGCGCATGCCTTCCTTGATGTAGTCGCGCGAGATGACGAGGTCCTGGCCGTCATCCGTGCGGCCTCGCACCAGGATATGCAGGTGGGGATTGTCCGTGTTCCAGTGGTCGACGCCGACCCAGTCGAGCTTCGTGCCGAGATCCTTCTCCATCCGACCCACGAGATCGCGGGCGAACGACCTCAGGTCCGCCATGTCCGCCGCGTCCTCCGGCGACACGATGAAGCGGAAGTGGTGTCGATCGTCGGTGCATCGCTCCGCGAAGGCGCGGCCATCCCCCTCCTCCGCGCCCGGCCCGAACAGGCGAGCCTTCGCTCCATCCCGGGTGACGCTCTCCCGGCGCAGGTAGGAGAAGTGCGCGGTCAGCGGCGTGGCCCGCGCCGTATGCCGGACCACGCGGGTCTTGATGACCACGATGCGCGAACGCCCGGCAAGCAGGCGGTTGGCGACGATGCTGGCGGCCCGGCCCCGCCCGAAGTGCGAGCGGCTGCCCGACGAGATACGGCCGGATCGGGAGACATGCCCGCCGGCCTTCTGGGCCGCCGCGAGGGCCTGGGCGATGAAGGGGCGGGCCCGCTGCGTGCGGTTCGAACGGATGCGGCCAGGGCGGACGCGGAATTCCCGATCATCGGCCATGGCGTACGCCCGCAATGTGCGAGAAAGTCAACGAGCCCAGAGACTTGAACGCTCGATGCACATTGCCGAGCAGCAGCGCAATGTGCGTTTGGCTGGAAATTCCCGAGTAGAAACAACCGACCGACCGCAGCGCACCCTGCGCCCTTTTATCTCGCCATCGAAGGGTCGTTTCCTGCGTCTTCCGTCCCAACCTTCGCCTGAACACGCGAGAACCCGACAAGGTGCAAATGACGCCGAGATAGTTCATCGCGCGCCCCCCACGCTGCTGCGGGCAACAAACAGGCCTGCCGGCTGCGGAGTGGTCGCCGAGACATCGCGCACGTCTGGCGCCGGCTGAGCGCGATCGGGTGGCGCCGGATCTGCAGCGGATGTGCGGATCGGCTGCACCGCGAAGATCGGGGATTGAGCCCAGGGCGGCGTCTCGACCGTCGTCGTCCCCAACGGTAGCGACGCAGCAGGTTCGGCCTTCCCGCGCGCGATGTCCGGCGCCAGCTTGTCGACATAAGCGCGCGTCTCTGGCGGCAGGGGCAGTCCTTTCCGCGAGGCCTCGTAGCGGCCCGGCCTTGCATTGTAGGCGGCGAGGAAACCGGGATTGCCGTAGCGGTCGAACAGCTCCCGCAGATAGGCGGCCCCGGCCATGATGTTGTCATGCGGGTCGTAGGGATCCTCGCAGAGGCCGTAATGAATGCGCAGCTCGGCCCAGGTCTGCGGCATAATCTGCATCAGCCCCATGGCGCCTTTGGACGAGGTCGAGCGCGCGTCGCCGTCGCTTTCGGCGCGCATGACGGCCCGGATCCAAACTGCGGGAATGTCGAAACGCTCCGCCGCTTCCGCGATGAAATCGGCGTAGCGATCACTCGGCGAAGGTGGGGTCTGTGCCGCTCGTGTTTCCGCGGCCATGGCTGTCGTTGACCAGCTGCAGGGCACTCCGGAAAGGAGAAGAAGGACCAGCGCACGGGGGCAAATGAGCACTCGCATGGATGCGTGTACGCCATCGCGGGCGCGCGAAAACAGTCTCGTCCGCGGCATGACGGCCTCTCGACGTATGAATGAAGGTGGGGATGGTCGGTCGTGCTCAGCGCGTCGGCGCGCGCCAGACAAAGTGCCCGTCCCCGGCCTCGTCCGTGTAGATCGGCACGGCGTGGCCGATCACGATGTTGGCGGGCAGTGGCCCGAAATACCGGCCATCCAGACTGTCCGGCACGTCAAAGTTCATGAGGAAGAGCTCGCCCTGGGCGATGCGCCGGCAGCCGTGCCAGACCGGCAGTGGCCGTCCCATGCGATCGCGCTCCAGCGCCTGGCCGTAGGCCACGCCATCGACCGTGATGGTGCGGTCCCGGCGGCAGACATCCTGGCCGGGAAGCGCCGCCACGCGCTTCATCAGCGGCACGCCGACACCCACATAGCCGCGCTCCACCAGGAAGCGGGCGAGCGCCGCCGGCGGCGTGATGGCGAGGAGGTCCGTGACCTCGAGCTTGCGCCCCGGCTCGATGGCATAGAGCCCGACGGGCGCGCTGGCGGAGACGTTCCACACCAGCTTGAGCGGTGTCGGAACGAACGTGGCGGCCGCCACGCCCATCACGGAGAAGTACGTGACCATCACAGTGCCAAAGCGAGTCATGCCTCGCACTCCCGGCGCTTCAGCCACGCCGCATGGCGCTCCAGCGTGTAGGCGCGAGGTGCGTGACCGGCCGCGAGGCGATTGTGAACGTGGCTCCAATGGTCCGGCGCGACGTCTGCGCCATGGATGCCGAGGGTATCGATGGCATCCACGTGCTGGAGCACTTTCTCGACCTTCGGCCAGCCGTCGGCTCGCAGGAGGATCTCGCCGCCCGGACGCACGAAGGGCAGCGTCTGGTAGGCCTCGCCCGGCGCGACGGCACGCACGATGTCGAGGCGCGACACCACGGTGCCGAAGTCGTTTGCGGCCCAGCGCACGAAGGCGAAGATGGAGTTCGGCGCAAACGATACGATGCGGCGACTACGGTCGAGAGTTTGTGCCTGCGCAGGCCGGCCGAAGCGGATCCAGTTCTCGATCCGCTTCTCGATCCAGGTCAGCTCCACATGGGTGAGCGGGTCTGGCGTCGGCGCGGCGGGTGATGGGGCGATGGGTTTGGGAACGGAGGATGGCACCGGCGGGCTCATAATGAGGCCTCTCCTGATGTCGGGGGAAACTCACGGGCGAGGAGATCGCGGAGCATGTCCGCGACAGTCTGGCCGCGACTGAAGGCGGCGATCTTGATGCGCCCGCGCAGGTCGAGCGTGACATCGATGGTGAGCCGCGCGGTGAAGCCAGCGGCGTTTCCATCGCTCGCGGGCCGTGGCTCCGTGGCCTTCACCCATTGCTCGGGATCCGCGGGCCGGGCGGCGAAGCCCCGCCGGTTCGGGCGTTCGGTCATGGTGTGGCCCCGCCGGTGGGAAGGGCGAGGATCTCCACGGCGAACGCCGCAATCTCCCGCGCTGCCGGCCCGTCCGCGTCGAGCTCGCTGACGAGCCGCCCGGACTGCGCCGACATGGCGAAGGCGACGCGCTGGCCAATGGTGGTCGCGAGCACGGGCGGATCGTGATCGGCCAGCGTCTCGGAGGTCTCGCGGGCGAGCACGGTGCGGGCGCCGCAGCGGTTCAGCACGAACCGCGCGGCAAGTTCCGGCCGGTAGATGCGGGCCTCGCTGAGGAGGGCCAGCATCTCGGCGGAGGCCCAGCCGTCGAGCGGCGAGGGCTGCACGGGGATCAGCACCAGGTCGGCGGCGAGCAACGCCGAGCGCATCAGGCCCGCGACGCGCGGCGGCCCGTCGATGACCACATGGTCGGTGTCCCGTGCCAGCTCGGGAGCTTCGCGGTGCAGCGTGTCGCGGGCGAGACCGACGACACCGAACAGGCGCGGCAGGCCCTCACGGCTGCGTTGCTGAGACCAGTCCAGGGCCGAGCCCTGGGGGTCGGCATCGATCACGGTGACGCGCTCACCGCGGCTCGCCCACGCGCCGGCAAGGTGCAGGGCAAGCGTCGTCTTGCCGACTCCGCCCTTCTGATTGAGGAGCGCCACGATCATCGGGGATCTCCCGATGTGCCTGCAGGCATCGTCTTGGGCACAGCCAGAGGATCAGAAGCCGGAAATCCGTCTTTACGGAAAGACGGAAGACCTTCATCTTTAGAGGTGCGCAGATGGCTAGTTTTTTGGGCCGGCTGAGCCCGATCATCCACATCGCCCGCGCGCCTTTTAAAGTTAGACTCTATGTTAGATTCTAAGTTAGGAGCGCGATTTTGCGGTTTCGGGCTTGGAGTTAACCCCTGTTTGGGTTCCTGAAAGCACGAGGGGCCGGTTCCTGATGGCACGTGGCACCGGGTTCCCGATGGCACGAGAGGATTCACAGGCTGTCCACAGTTGGGCTCGAACGCGAGCAGCATGCGAGCCCCAGTATCAAGCTCAATGAACAGGGTGTAGCCGGGCAGCGGCTGGCGGCGGATGATGTCCCTGAGCTCGAAGGCGAAGCGCTTGAAGGGTGAGAGGCTGCCGGACTTCAAATAGAGGTGACGGAAGTCGAAGCGCCAGCCGTTGTGCTGGCGGCCGCCGTGCTTGCGCACCAGCCGGTAGAGCCAGCGGTCGAGACCACCCGTCAGCTCGAAATAAGCTCGGTCGATGGTGAGCACGAGCGCATCTTCGAGGATCGCGCAATAGAACCAGTCGGGGACGACGAGCTCGATTCCGGCGGGCCTGCCATCCCGATCGGTGCGCTCCTTCCACTCATTGATCCAGGAGAAGCGATGGCGCCTTCCCTCGGCCGGCTGGCGGATCGAGGTGGACACGGTGGTGGACTGCAGCCGGTCGAGTGCAGCCTTGAGGCGCTGGTAGTCCCGGAGCGAGGTGCCGCGGCCCACGAACCTGAGGATCTCATAGGGGGTGGCGACCATGAAGCGCGACGTGCGCAGGCCGGCGTCACGGGCCTCCACGATCTGGCTCGCCGCCCATATCAGGATGTCGGCGTCCCAGATGGTCGCCATGCCGTGGTCAGGCACGGCCTCGACGCGGATGGAGACGTCGCCAGCGGCAAAATCGATGGGCGCGATCCGATGGGTCTTGGAGAGGGAGAAGAAGGGATAGGCCATGAGATCCTGCGCATCTCGTGGCGCGAACGCGCCGGGAAGCGCGCGGAACAGATTGAGCTGTCCGCGCTCTGGCTGGGAGTGATGCCGCGCCGCCATGGAGAAGGGTTCCGATCAGCGTGCGAAGCGGTGGGGCTCGGCAATTCCGGGCAGGCCCTGGCGCTTGGCCGGCAGGACGGTGCCGCGGGGATCGGAGGTGGAGGTGACGGCGCCGCGGGCGACCCAGGCCTGCAGATCCTCGACCGAATAGACGACGCGACCGCCGAGCTTGCGATAGGCGGGACCGGTTCCGTAGGTGCGGTGCTTCTCGAGCGTCCGGGGCGAGAGGCTGAGGAAGACGGCGGCTTCCTTGGTGCGCAGGTAGCGCGGCGGCAGCGGGATAGCGTCGGGGCGCATGGATAGAACCTCCGTGGGCGATCTCGGGCCGCTGGTCATCAGCGGCGGATGGCGATCACGGTGGCGAAGGGCAGCCGTCGAGGGGGATGGGGAAGTTGAGGGGGGCTAAAATCCCCACCCTCAGGATGCCGACGATGCGGCTATGGTCTTCTGCGATGACGCAGGAGCTTGAGATAGCCGCCACGGATCATGGCGAGGCCGCCTTTGACGAGGCCGATGACCTTGTCGCGCAACGCCGAGGTTTTCCAGGGCTCGGACGCAACGCGCTTATGGCCGTAAAGGACCATGGCGATGTCGCGATAGCTGGCGCCATTCGCCCGGCCGTCGGCCGCCAGCATCATGGTGCGCAGCCGGTCACGCTGCTGCGCGGTGATGCGGGTGTCGGAGATGACGGTCCGCCCCTCGACAGCGCGCCAGAAGCGGGTCAGCGCTTCCATCCGCCCTATCGTGTCCGCGTCCAGCGGGATCAATGCCGCCAGCGGCGCGTCGGGGCGAGCCCCGGTCAGCAGCAGCACCTGTGCGGCATGGGGTGCCGGACCATGGACCCAGTATCGGCCCTCGGCGCTCTGGCGAGGTGCGACCATGTCGCCAAACGACACGCTGGGAGCACCCGGAAGAAACGCGGGCTGTTGGGTGAGAAGCACCACGGCCGGATCGACAACCGGCGACCACGGGACATTCTGTTCCGCAGCGGAGAGAGACGGCCGTGCGGCGAAATCGCAGCCCCCAGCGCTGCTCCACCTCCCGGGGGAGCGGGTCGGCGTCCGAGCCGGCCTTCACGAGGGAGTCGTAATGGTCCTGGTAAGTCTCATCCCGCCGCAGGCATTCCCAGGCGAGGCCCTCCACTGACAGGGTGTCAAAATAGCCGTAGGTGGCATCCTCTCGCCAGCGTGATGTATCGGGCTTCATCACTCGTCTCCGCATCAAGCGTGCGTGTCGAGTGAGGACAATCAGGGATTGAGGGTATTGGGAGAAGCCAGCTGGGGAGCATCGCGTGATGCGGCTGCGGCATCACCCCTGCGAACGGGCCGCAACGTCAGACAGTGCGGTGGAGGAGGTCCTTGTAGCCGCTGGAGGCCACCCAACGGGCCCGGGCCAGATGGCTGTCATGGACATGACGGGCGCGTTCGGGCTCCCGAGCCGCGTCGATGCCGAACAGCACCGAGGCGATCTCCTCCCAGCCGGCGCCATCCGCGGTGGCGTCGAGGAGCCGTGCATACAGCTTGATATGTGCCCGGTCGTAGTCGGTGAGCTCGGGAGCGATTGGGGCGGCGTCTGCAAACGCGTCGGTCATGTCACCCCCCGTGTTTCCATGCCTGACGCAACCTTGGTCCCTTCTAGACGACGGCGGATGGTGAAGCGAGCCCGCGCGCTGGGAGCATTCCCGGGGTCGCTGGACAATCGCTTGGCATCGGGAATGCCGCCGTCTAACTCGCTACGGGCACTTGATTACATATTATAGTTGATAAGCTCAAAGTGTGTAAATTGCGATCCGTCTGCGCATGGATATGCGCAAGCTGGTCGGCCGGAATTTCGCGCGCCTGCGTCAGGAGAAAGGCCTGACGCAGGAGGACGTGGAGGCGCGCTCCGGTTTCAGCCAGCAATATATCAGCGGCCTCGAGCGTGGCCGGCGCAATCCGACAGTCATCACCCTCTACGAGCTGGCTCAGGCGCTGGGCGTCAGCCACGTCGAGCTCGTGCGGCCCGACGGCAACGACTGACCGGTGAACCCGATGGTAGGAAAGCCCCGGCCGGAACCGGCCGGGGCCTCGATCGCCTCACTCGCCGCGGCGCCCGCTCGGGCGGGACCAGATCAGCGAGAAGGTGTCACCGTCCTCATCATCGAAGAGGTTGGCGTAGATGGGGGCGTTGAAGCTGGGATCGTCGAGCTTGAGGCCCAGATAGTCGCGGCCTTCGCTGGAGCGCTTGGACCAGGCGGCGCCAATCTCGATGTTATGTGGAGCTCCACATAACGCCGATTATGCGGAGAGCGGGATTATGCAGAGCGCCGGCCTGTAAGGTCTGTGTTGCCGCCGGTTTCGGCGGGGGTTCTGCTCCGCATAATTGCGGGCTGGAAGGTGGGCGCCCCGCGGGAAGCGG
>NZ_JAMJXC010000039.1 GCF_023571765.1 Xanthobacter aminoxidans
GCCGGAAGGTCGGTCCGGGCTCGACATTGGCCTGGACGGCGCCCATCGCAAAAATCCAGCCGCAGGGCGAGGCCGAGGCCGAACTCGTGCCGGGCACGCTCGCCGATGGCACCGCTGGCTTCATGCTCAAGGACGGCGTCATTGCGCCGACCGTCAGCGCCGCACGCTGAGCATCCCTTTTCACATCACACACATCGTTGGGGGATCACATGAAGGTCGCGTTGAAGAACCCGAAGACGGGTGAGCTCAAGGCTGTGAAGATCGGCTTCAGCTGGGTGCTGGTGCTATTCTCTGGGGTGTTCGGCCTGCCTCTGTTCCTGCGCCAGCTTTTTGGGCTCGGCGCCTTCATGGCGGCCTGGCGCGTCTTCGTCATTTTGATCAGCATCATCCCCATGAGCGCCGATGCGCGCGAGGGTCTCGTGCCGCTGCTGTTCGTCGTCGATGTGGGGCTGGTAGTAGTTTGGCTTGGCCTGAAGGGCAACGAGTACACGGGCAAAAATCTGCTCAACCACGGCTGGGTCTTCGCCAAGCCCGACAGCCTCGAAGCCCAGTTCGCCGCCTCCCGCTGGGGGATCGAGTTGCCCGCCGCTGCAACGGCCTGACGGCAACGAACGGGGGACAGTCATGACAGCCAGCAGAGGCGCCCGCGGCGTCTTCCGCCACAAACACGCGTTTGCGGCGGCGTTGCTTTCGGTTGCCATCACATCCGTCGGCGCGGTCGCCCAGCCGGCTCAGATGCCCTTCTCCGTCCTTCCCGGCGATGTCGTCGATACTGTGCGGCAGATCCGGCACGCATGCGAGGAAGCCGGCTACGCCTCCTCGGAGGAGGCCGGCATCTCTTTCGTCGACTTGGACCATAACGGCGGGACGGACATCATCCTGTCCGCTCAGCATGTCTGTGACGGCATGGTCAAAGGAGCGAACTGCTCGACCAGCGGCTGCGGGCTGATCATCTGGAAGCAGGTCGGTCCCCGGGAGTGGCGGCGGGTCTTCGACGAGACCGTCGAGCCCGACACCTTGATCGCCACCGATAGCCAGAACCGGTTCGGCGGCTTTATCGTCACCCTCTATGTTGGGACCGACGGCAAGAGCCCGTACTGCTCGCTTCCCGTTCGGGGCAAGTTCTGCGGCGCGATGCTGATGCGGCGAAACGGGAAATGGGTGCCGAAAAAGCAATAGCCGGCTTCGACGCGAGGCGGGCTTCGCCGGGGCCACCGCGGACAATCGCGCCATGTCCGCACGTCGCAGATTGCCAGCTGAGACGAAATGTCGGCGATAGCCGGAAATCGCGTCAGAAGGCCACTGAAGGCCGACGATGCAAATCGTGCGGCAAATTTGGCGTTGCGCCTTTGGCCGCAATAGACTTCGATTCGGCAACGGGGCCGCAATCTCAAGAAGACCGAGAGAAACCATTTAACGGGAGCCGCCGCTATTGACCCTCCACCGCCTATCGGCAACAACAAAGTTATTTTGCACGTACAATCTTATCTTGATTGCTTCAAATCCAACTAGGCGTTCTGACTTGGCCAATTAATGCGAAAATAGAGCTTGAACTAGGAGAAAATCAAACAAGATTTAATAATAACGCCTTCTATCAGACTTCAAGCATTGCAATAAAGTGTCAAAAATAACAAAATAAAATGAAAGAACAAATAATTCCCGATATGATTCAATTTTTATCTCATATTCCAAGGCTTTCAACAAGCAAGTCGCCTGTCGCGAGTATGTGAATCCGTAACGTATCGCAGGCGCGCTCAATGTCCCTCATTTCGCAGCGCTGCAATATTTCGCGATGCTCGATTTGTGACTGCTCGGAGTGATGGGTCGCCTCCCAGGTAAAGCGCAAGTATCTCTCGAAATTCAGCCGCAAATTTTTGATCAGCTCAAGTGTGCGCTCCTTGCGTGCGGGCGTGTAGAGAAGCTCATGAAATCGGGCGTTCAGGAGGATTCTGGCGTCTACGGTGCCGGCGGCGTCGAGATCGTCCAATGTGCGCCCGCACTGCTGAAAGTCGGACCGGACCATGTTGGGGATCGACCATCGCAGGGCCTGGCATTCCAGCAGGGCGCGCAATTGGGTGATTTCCCAGGCCTCGTCGGCGCTCAGCTTCGCCACGCTGACCCCGCGCCGCGGCTCCGCCTTGAGGAAGCCTTCGGCCGTGAGCTGGCGAAACGCTTCGCGGACGATCATCTGGCTGACGCCATATTGCGTGGCCAAGGCATCCTGCCGGAGCCTTTCCCCGCCTTTGAGCCGATTGTGCATGATCGCGTTGCGCAGTTCATCGCACACGATGGCCGAGGCCGTGCGGCCGAGTGTCGGCGTCTCGCGGCTTTTATCCACCTCATACAGATCGACCATTCCGCCTTCACCTTCAAGCGATAGTGCCTCGCGTCCGCAGTGAGGCAAAATACCCGTGTCCTGGTGAGTGATAGCCCCGGTTCGATCCTGACGAAAGCCCTGTAGGGCCATTCCATGCCGTTTGCGGGGCGACATGGCGCGCAGGTCCTTGACGGGGCGGAGTCGTTTCCGTATTTAGCGATTATCGCTAATTTAGACGGACAGCTTCTCTCCATGATCCGCCTCGCCGACTTTGATGCCGTGACCTTTGACGTCTATGGCACGCTTATCGATTGGGAGCCCTCCATCGCCGCCTTTCTCGGCCGGTGGGCGGAGCAATCCGGCGTCGTCGCCAGCGATGAGGATCTCATCATGGCGTTCGACCGCGCCCGCGCGGACATCCAGAAGGAGCGGCCCGCACACCTTTATCCTGAGGTTCTGCGGCGGTGCTTCGACCGCATCGCCAGCGAACTGCAACTGCCGGCCGACCCTGACCTGCGCGAAGCCTTCGCCGCCACGCCCCATCACTGGCCCGCGTATTCCGACGTGCCGCAGGGGCTGAAGGCGCTGCAGGCCCGCGCCAAGATCGGCGCACTTTCAAATATCGATAATCTGTCCCTCGCATCCTCCTGCGCGAAGATGGACTTTACCTTCGATATCGTGGTCACCGCAGAGCGCGTGGGCGCCTACAAGCCAAGCCCGGAGCATTTTCAAACTGCGCTCGCGGACCTCTCCGCACAGGGAATCGATCCCTCGCGCATTCTTCATGTGGGCCAGAGCCTGCGCGCCGACATCACCCCCGCCAACCGGTTCGGCCTGACCTCCATCTGGATCAACCGGCCCAACCGCCTGCTCGGCCTCTCCGGCGAGGGGGCGGCGGAGGCGCGGCCGGATCTCACCGTCTCGAGCCTTGCGGAAATGCTCGAAGCCATCGGTTGAGCGCCAACACACAAAAACCAGAGGGGACACCATGAAACATGCCTTGTCGGCCGCCATTGGCGCGGTCATCGCCTCGCTCTTTTTCCTCCCCGCCGCGCAGGCCCAGTCGAGCGATGGGGTGCTGGATCGCATTCGCGCGAAGGGCGCCATCTCCATCGGCTATCGCGACGCTTCCATTCCCTTTTCCTTCGTCGATGCCCAAGGCAAGCCGCAGGGCTATTCCACCGACATCTGCCTGGAAGTGGCCCATACGGTGAAGGCGGCGCTCGGCCTCCCCGATCTTCAGGTCAAGATGGTGCCGGTCAACCTGCAGAACCGCATCCCTCTGGTGGCTAATGGAACCGTCGACATTTCCTGCGAGTCGGCGGTCAACACCATTGCCCGGCAAGGCCAGGTGGATTTTTCCTACCCCTTCTTCATCTCCCACACCCGCCTTCTGGTGAAGGACAAGTCGGGCATTGGCGAACTGAAGGACCTGGTCGGCAAGGTCATTGCCCTGCCCATCAATTCGGTGCCCGAGCGCCTGATCCGTTCGCTCATCGAGAAGGACAAGCTGAATATCCGCATCGTGCCGGTGAAGGACAATGCGGAAGGCTTCCTCGCCCTCTCCACCGACCGCGTGGACGCCTTCGCCACCGACGACATCCTGCTCTTCGGCCTGCGCGGCAAGGCGCCCAATCCTTCCGACTACAAGGTGGTCGGTGCGCCATTGTCTTATGATTACTATGGGCTTCTGGTGCAGAAGAACAACACCGTCTTCCTTTCCCTGGTGAATGCCACCCTTTCGCGCATGGCGCGCGACGGGCGGCTCCAGGCGCTCTACACCAAATGGTTCGCGCCCATGGGAGTTCCGCTCTCGCCGGATCTCGAGACCATTTTCCACGTCATCGCCGTTCCGGAATAGCGCGTCCAGCCAACGTCTTGCGCCCTGACAGAAGAATGCCGCGATGACCTATTCCTGGAACTGGGGCGTCCTCCTGCAGGAGCCCTATCTACAGTGGCTCGGCTGGGGCCTCGCCCTCACGCTCGCGATCTCCCTGAGCGCGCTGGTGATTGCGCTCTCGGTGGGGACCGCGGTCGGTGTCCTGCGCAGCTCGGACCATGCCGTCCTTCGTGCGGTGACCGGCGCCTATATCAGCGTATTCCGCAATATTCCCCTGCTGCTGCAGATGTTCCTGTGGTTCTTCGTGGTCCCGGAGCTCTTGCCCGCAGGCGCCGGCCACTGGCTCAAGCGCGATCTTCCCTATCCGGAAATCGTCACCGCCATCGTCGCGCTCGGCCTGTTCACCAGTTCCCGCATCGCTGTCCAGGTGAGTGCGGGCATCGATGCGGTGCCGCGCGGCCAACGCATGGCGGCGAAGGCGGCGGGGCTGTCGCAGCTTCAGGCCTATCGACTGGTGCTGTTGCCGCAGGCGCTGCGCATCATCATCCCGCCTTTGACCTCCGAAATCCTGACCATTTTCAAGAATTCGTCGGTGGCCCTCACCATCGGCGTCTATGAACTGACGACCCAGACGCAGCAGATCCAAAGCATCACGTATCAGGGCTTCGAGGCCTTCACGGCGGCCACGATCCTCTATGTGGCGATCGCCATGACGGTCACGGTGATCATGCGGGCCATCGAGCGGCGCGTCGCGCTGCCGGGCACCACTTCAGGGGGCCTCCATGTCCGCTTCTGACCTTGCGCCCATCACCAATTCCCTGCCTTTCCTGCTGCAAGGCCTGGGTCTCAGCGTCTTGCTCACTGCCATCGCCATGGTGGGGGGCATCGTCCTCGGGCTTGTGATCGCGCTGGTGCGGCTGACCCGCGTGCCGGTACTCGCGCCCTTCGCCGCGCTCTATGTGAACGGCTTCCGCGCCGTTCCGCTGATCCTGGTGATCTTCTGGTTCTATTTCCTGGTTCCCCTTTTGCTGGGGCGCTCGGTCGGCGCGCTGTACTCGGTGCTCATTGCCTTCGTCATGTTCGAGGGGGCCTATTATTCGGAGATCATGCGTGCGGGCCTGCAAAGCGTCCGGGTGGGCCAATGGCAGGCGGCCAAGGCCTTGGGGCTCGGCTATCTGCAGACGGTGCGGCTGATCGCCTTGCCCCAGGCCCTGCGCAACATGGCGCCGCTCATGGTCACCCAGGGCGTGATCCTGTTCCAGGACACGGCGCTCGTCTACGTGGTGTCGCTCCACGATTTCATGACATCTGTCAGTATTGTTGCGAACAATACGAGCAGCCCCGTCGAAATGTACGTGTTCGCCGCGCTCGTTTATCTCGCCATCTGCCAGGTCGGCAATGCGCTCGCTGGGCGGCTGAAGCGCGCGTCCCGGACCGCGTGATGCTTTGCCTTGGACCCACACACCCTCCAGCCATGGATGTGCCGATGACCTCGCATGAAATGATCAAGGTGGAAGGGCTGAGCAAGAGCTTTGGCCCTCTGGAGGTGCTGAAGGAGTGCAGCCTCACCGTGCGCCGGGGCGAAGTGGTGGTCATCTGCGGCCCATCGGGGTCCGGCAAGAGCACCCTCGTCAAGTGCATCAACGGCATCGAGGAGTTCGAGCGCGGCCAGGTGTGGATCGAGGGCGAGGCGCTGCCCTCCCGCGGGCGGGCGGCGGCCCGGTTGCGGGCGCGGGTGGGTATGGTGTTCCAGCATTTCGAGCTCTATCCGCACCTGACCGTGCTGGAGAATATCTGCCTCGCCCCGGTCCATGTCTTGAAGCGCCCCCGGACGGAGGCTGCGGCCAAGGCGCGCGCGCTTCTTGCCCGTGTCGGCCTCGCGGATAAGGAAGCCGCCTATCCCGCGCAATTGTCCGGTGGCCAGCAGCAGCGCATCGCCATCGTGCGGGCGCTGGCCATGGACCCGGTGGCCATGCTGTTCGACGAGCCCACCTCCGCGCTCGATCCGGAAATGATCGGCGAAGTGCTCGCGGTTATGCTGGAACTCGCCCGCGACGGCATGACCATGATCGTAGTCACCCACGAGATGGGCTTCGCCAAGTCCGCCGCCGACCGGGTGGTATTCATGGACAAGGGCGCCATCGTCGAGATCGACGAGACGCAGGCCTTTTTCGCGGCGCCGCGATCGGACCGGGCCCGCCTCTTCCTCTCCCGCATCCTGGCGCACTGACATGAACCCTTTTTCTATCCCGACCGCCGAGGACATTCTCGACGCCCGCCGCGCGCTTGCCGACGTTGCCGTGGAAACGCCGCTGCTGCGCTCCGACGCGCTGGACCGGCTGACCGGCGGCTCCGTCTTTCTGAAATGCGAGAACCTCCAGCGCACCGGCGCCTTCAAGTTCCGCGGCGCCTATAATTGCCTGTCGCGGCTCGACCGGGCGGCCTATCCCGGCGGGGTCGTGGCCTATTCCACGGGCAATCATGGCCAGGCGATTGCCATGGTGGCGCGCATGTTGGGCCTTTCCGCCACCATCGTCATGCCGCAGGACGCGCCCGCCGTGAAGATCGCCAAGGCCCGTGCGGCTGGGGCGCAGATCGTGCTCTATGACCGAAACCGCCAATCGCGCGAGGAGATCGCCGCCGAGATTGCCGCCCGCGCCCCCGTGGCGGTCATTCCGCCGGGCGACCATCGCCACATCATCGCGGGCCAGGCGACGGTGACGGCCGAGAGCCTTCAGCAGATCGGCGCGCAGGTGCCCCATGCGATCCTGGTGCCGTGCGGTGGCGGTGGGCTCTCCGCCGGCACCTGCCTCGCGGTGGAGGCCGTTGGCGCGCGGTCGGAGGTCTGGGCGGTGGAGCCGGAGGGCTTCGACGACACGCGCCGCTCACTGGCCAGCGGCACGCGGGAGGTGAATGCCGCCCTGTCCGGCTCCCTCTGCGATGCCTTGCTGGCCCCGCTGCCGGCCGAATTGCCGTTCTCCATCAACCGAAGCCGCCTCGCGGGGGCGTTGACCGCCTCGGACGCGGATGTGCTGCGGGCCATCCGCTTCGCTTATGAGGAATTGCGGCTGGTGACCGAGCCGGGGGGCATCATCGCGCTCGCCGCCGTGCTGAACGATCCCGCCCGCGTGCGTGGGAAAACCGCGCTCGTCATCGTCTCCGGCGGCAATGTGGATCCCGGCGTGTTCAAGGCCGCCCTCGACCTCGATCTCGCCCCGCTGGGCTGGGCCGCGTAAGCGCCAGATCGCTCCAGCGCCATCTCACTCTTCTGTATCAAGGACACCTCGATGCCTTCCGCCCTCGACACGTTCGCCGCCCTCGCCACGGACAATGCCCCCGGCCAGGAGGTCCGCCAGGGTGCGGGTGACATGTCGCGTCTGATGCGCGGCGAGACGATGCCCGGCCAATTGGTGGACTTCTCCCACGGCGACGTGGACGCCTTCACCCCGACGCCGGGTGCGGTCGAGGCGTTCTCTGAGGCGGTGGAAGCGGGCGGGCGGCAGGCCTACACGGAATATCGCGGCGCGGCGGACATTCGCGCGGCGCTCGCGGAAAAGCTCGCCGCCTTCACCGGCGCGCCCGTCTCGCCCGACGCGGGGACCATCGTTACGCCGGGCACCCAGGGCGCGCTCTTCCTGGCACTCGGGGCGCTGGTGGCACCCGGCGACAAGGTCGCCATCGTCCAGCCCGACTATTTCGCCAACCGCAAGATCGTCCAGTTTCTGCGCGGACAGCCGGTGCCCGTCCCGATGAACTATATGGGCGCCTCCGAGGAGGCGGGCATTGACCTCGATCGCCTGCGGGAGGTGTTCGCAGCGGGGGCCAGGGTGTTCCTGTTCTCCAATCCCAACAATCCCACGGGCGTCGTCTATTCCGCCCGCGAGATCCGGGCCATCGCCGATCTTGCGGTGGAGTTCGATGTCACGGTCGTCGCCGACCAGCTCTATTCCCGCCTGCTCTATGACGGCGAAACCTATACGCACCTGCGCGCCTGCGGCCTCCCGGAGGAGCGGGTGGTCACCATCATGGGGCCGTCCAAGACGGAGTCGCTCTCAGGTTACCGGCTCGGCATCGCCTTCGGCGCGCCCTCCGTCATCGATCGCATGGAGAAGCTCCAGGCGATCGTCTCGCTGCGAGCGGCGGGCTACAATCAGGCGGTGCTGCGCACATGGTTCAGCGAGCCGGAGGGCTGGATGGCGAACCGCATCCGCCTCCACCAAGCCATTCGCGACGACCTGCTCCAGCTATTCCGCGATGGGAGCTTGCCCACACGCACGCCGAAGGCCGGGAGCTATGTCTTCCCCACCTTGCCGGACCTCGCGGTGAGCCTCCCGGATTTCGTGCGCCTGCTGCGCCACCAGGCGCATGCGATCGTCACGCCGGGCACGGAGTTCGGTCCGCACGGCCACAGCATTCGTCTCAACTTCTCCCAGAATCACTCATCGGCCATAGCCGCCACCAGGCGGATCGTCGCCATGGCCCACCTTTATGCCAAGTGACGCCATGCCAATTGACCCGATAATCGGCGATCTTCCCATGCGCCAAGCTGTCCCACTCCCACCCCAGGGGCTCTATGTTCCCGCCAGGCGCCACAACGACCTCGTTTTCGTCTCCGGCATGACACCGAGGCGAAATGGCGTACTTCTCCATGCGGGACAAGTCGCCGCCGATGCGCCCGCGGAGCTCTATGAAGAGGCAGTGCGGCTTGCCGCAGGCAATGCCCTGCAGGCCGCAGAGGCGCAGCTTCGAAGCGGAGAGCGGATCGCGTCCGTCCTGAGCCTGACGGTGTATGTCAACGCCCTGCCGGGCTTTACGCGTCATTCTCAAATCGCGGATATCGCCTCGCGCCATATCCAAGACTGCATCCATGCAGCCTTGCCGAGCCGAGCCGCGATTGGCGTCGCGTCCTTGCCAGGAAATGCAGTGGTGGAAATTTCAATGATTGCGAGTCTAAAGCCCGACATTTAATCAAAAAAGACAATTTATTAAATATAAGATATAATAAAAACGACACATAATCAGTTCGGCGCCGATATCAACATTTATATTCATACAATTTTTGAAATTTTTCATATAATCAATATAATTAAAAATGATAATATTTTTCATTACAGTGATGCAATGAATTATTTTTGACATATATCGCCAGGACACCCAAGAATTTTGATGGAAATATCGAATAAATCCCGAGTTCCAAATTCGGTCAAATTTCGGCCAAGGACTTCAGTCCGGCAAAGTGCAATGGCGCGACGTCCTTGATCATCTCCAGAAGGTAGGCCACGTTCTTCTGCGTTTCAGTCACTAGCGCGGGGTCGAAGCCCTTGCCCGTAAAATGCGACAGGTCGTTGGTGAACTTGTAGATCGCTGTCTTTTTGTGGGGGTCGAAGTCGGTCTCGTCGAGCTTGAGATAGAGCGACTTGTTCGACGGCACATGAAAGTCGAGGAAGGCTTCGAGGACTTTTC
Organism: Xanthobacter aminoxidans; assembly: GCF_023571765.1. Lineage (GTDB taxonomy): Bacteria > Pseudomonadota > Alphaproteobacteria > Rhizobiales > Xanthobacteraceae > Xanthobacter > Xanthobacter aminoxidans. Next base: position 9,621 of record NZ_JAMJXC010000039.1, read on the forward strand.
GGGCGACATTGGGCATGTGGTAACAGCTCATAATCGTGCCATCGGCCTGGAACGTATGAAGCACTTTGAAGAGATAGTGGTACTCCGTGGCGTGCTCAATCAGTAGCTGATCAAGGGGAGCGAGCCGCGCGGATCGGCCGCCAGTTGTCTCCGAGCAAAGCACCATCGAGTAGGAGCACTGCTTCCTGAAAGGATGGAACCAGTTAATCACGAGGCGCAGGAACTCGTGATTGTGGGTCAGGATAAAGAGCTGTTTGGCCCCCTTAGTGTCGTTCTTCAGGAACGAGAACGCCTGATAGATCGCCCCTGAATCTAGGCTGGAGATCGGGTCGTCGATGACCACGACGCCTTCGGCCAGGTCAAAGTCTTGATCCTTCAGCTGGACGAGGAAATAGAGGAACGCGATTGCGGTCTTCTCCCCTTCGCTGAGGCGCTTCGCGGGCTTGCCCCGTCGAAGAACCACATAGCCCTCCTTGCTATTCTCGAAGACGAGATCGGTGCGGCCGAGAAACTGTTTCAGGTGGGCTGTCAGCTCCTCACCACCCTTGTGCTCGTTCGAGATCTGGGCCTGCTTGTCGAGGATCGACTGGGTGATATCGGTGAGGCTCCGCTTGTCCGGCAAGCCTTCTGACGTGAGCCCCTGATCCTCGTCCAGATTTAGGTAGAGTCCGTCGATCATGGAGACGGACGATGCGAGCCTCACGGTTCACAGAGGAACAGATCATAGGGATGCTGAAGGAGCAGGAGGCGGGC
>NZ_JAMJXC010000003.1 GCF_023571765.1 Xanthobacter aminoxidans
GCGACAACGTGTCGATGGACGTGCACCTGATCGTTCCGATCGCCATGGAGGAGAAGCTGCGCTTCGCCATCCGTGAAGGTGGCCGCACCGTCGGCGCCGGCGTCGTCGCTGCCATCATCGAGTGATCAACAAGAACGAAACGCGCTGCGCACCGGCGTGCGCGTTTCCTCTTCCTGGAGCCAATTGAGCCATGAACGGCCAGAACATTCGAATTCGCCTGAAGGCGTTCGATCACCGCATCCTCGATGCGTCGACGCGCGAGATCGTCGCCACGGCCAAGCGCACGGGCGCGCAGGTGCGCGGCCCGATCCCGCTGCCCACGCGGATCGAGAAGTTCACCGTCAACCGTTCGCCTCACATCGACAAGAAGTCGCGTGAGCAGTTCGAGATGCGCACCCACAAGCGCCTGCTCGATATCGTCGATCCGACGCCCCAGACGGTGGACGCGCTGATGAAGCTCGACCTCGCCGCCGGCGTTGACGTCGAAATCAAGCTCTGACGTGGTGCGAGGAGACACGACCATGCGGTCAGGCGTCATCGCACAGAAGGTCGGCATGACCCGCATCTTCACCGATGCTGGCGAGCACGTGCCGGTCACTGTGCTGAAGGTTGAGAGCTGCCAGGTGGTTGCCCACCGCACGCTCGACAAGAATGGCTACGTTGCGGTCCAGCTTGGTGCTGGCCGTCGCAAGCCCAAGAATGTGACCCGCGCCGAGCGCGGCCACTTCGCCGTGGCTCAGGTCGAGCCCAAGCGGAAGATGGCCGAGTTCCGCGTGCCGGAAGACGGGCTCATCCCCGTCGGTGCCGAGATCACCGCTGACCACTTCGTCGTGGGCCAGTATGTGGACGTCACCGGCACCACCATCGGCAAGGGTTTCGCCGGCGGCATGAAGCGCCACAACTTCGGTGGTCTTCGCGCGACGCACGGCGTCTCCATCTCGCATCGTTCGATCGGTTCGACCGGCGGCCGTCAGGACCCCGGCAAGACCTTCAAGAACAAGAAGATGCCCGGCCATATGGGTGACGTCACCGTCACCACCCAGAACCTGAAGGTCGTGATGACCGACGTCGAGCGCGGCCTCATCGCCGTCGAAGGCGCCGTTCCCGGCCACGCGGGTGGCTGGATCACCGTTCGCGACGCCGTGAAGAAGAGGTTGCCCGCCGAGGCCCCCAAGCCCGGCGCGTTCAAGCTCGGCAACGGTTCGGACGCGGCCCCCGCCGCCGAAGCCGCCAATGAGGAGGGCGCGTGATGGAACTCACCGTCAAGACGCTCGACGGCTCCGAAGCCGGCTCCGTGACCCTGTCGGACGCGATCTTCGGCCTCGAGCCGCGCGCCGACATCCTGCACCGTTGCGTCACCTGGCAGCTCTCGCGCCGCCAGGCCGGCACGCACCGCACCAAGGGCCGTTCGGAAATCAACCGCACGTCCAAGAAGCTGTACAAGCAGAAGGGCACCGGCAACGCCCGTCACGGCGCCGCGTCCGCTCCGCAGTTCCGCGGCGGCGGTCGTGCCTTCGGCCCGGTGGTGCGTTCGCACGCCATCGACCTGCCGAAGAAGGTCCGTGCCCTCGCGCTGAAGCATGCGCTCTCGTCGAAGGCGAAGGCCGAGCAGATCATCGTGCTCGACACCGCCAACCTCGCCGATCCCAAGACCAAGGCGCTCAAGGAGCGGCTTGAGAAGCTCGGCATCTCGTCCGTGCTGTTCGTGGACGGCGCCCAGGTGGAGCAGAACATCGCGCTCGCGGCGCGCAACCTGCCCTACGTGGACGTGCTGCCCATCCAGGGCATCAACGTCTATGACATCCTGCGCCGCGACACCCTGGTCCTGACCAAGGCCGCCGTGGATGCGCTGGAGGCGCGCTTCAAATGAGCTCGCGCAATATCGAACCGCGTCACTACGACGTGATCGTCTCGCCCGTCATCACCGAGAAGGCGACGACCGCGAGCGAGCAGAACAAGGTTGTCTTCAACGTCGCGAAGACTGCCACCAAGCCTTCCATCAAGGAGGCCGTGGAGAAGCTTTTCGACGTGAAGGTGAAGAGCGTGAATACGCTGGTCCGCAAGGGCAAGACGAAGATCTTCAAGGGCCGCAAGGGCGTCCAGAGCGACGTCAAGAAGGCGGTCGTGACCCTCGAAGAGGGCCAGAAGATCGACATCACCACGGGCCTCTGAGAGCCGAGGGGAACGGAATAAGACCATGGCGCTGAAGCATTTCAAGCCGGTCACGCCGAGCCTTCGCCAGCTCGTGATCGTGGACCGCTCCGGCCTCTACAAGGGCAAGCCGGTCAAGACCCTGACCGAGGGCAAGAGCTCCTCGGGCGGACGCAACAACAATGGCCGCATCACCGTCCGCTTCCGCGGCGGCGGCCACAAGCAGACCTACCGTCTGGTCGACTTCAAGCGCCTCAAGCGCGGGATGCCGGCGACGGTGGAGCGGCTGGAATACGATCCGAACCGCACCTCGTTCATCGCCCTCCTCAAGTACGAGGACGGTGAGCTGGCCTACATCCTGGCGCCGCAGCGTCTGGCGGTGGGCGATCAGGTGATCGCCGGCGACAGCGTGGACGTGAAGCCCGGCAATGCCGGCCCGCTGTCCTCGCTCCCGGTGGGCACGATCGTGCACAACGTCGAGCTGAAGATCGGCAAGGGTGGCCAGATCGCCCGCTCCGCCGGCACCTACGCGCAGATCGTGGGTCGCGACGAGGGCTACGTGATCGTGCGCCTGAACTCCGGCGAGCAGCGCCTCGTGCACGGTGCGTGCTACGCCACCGTGGGCGCGGTCTCCAACCCGGACCACATGAACATCTCGCTGGGCAAGGCGGGTCGCAGCCGCTGGCTCGGGCGGATGCCGCATAACCGCGGTGTCGTCATGAACCCGGTCGATCACCCGCACGGCGGCGGCGAAGGCCGTACCTCGGGCGGCCGTCATCCGGTCACGCCCTGGGGTATCCCGACCAAGGGCAAGAAGACCCGCAGCAACAAGGCGACGGACAAGTTCATCGTGTCCAGCCGCCACAAGCGCAAGAAGTGAGGGCCTGAGCTATGTCTCGCTCTGTCTGGAAGGGCCCGTTCGTCGACGGCTACATGCTGAAGAAGGCGGAAGCTGCCGCGGGCTCGGGCCGCCGCGATGTGATCAAGATCTGGAGCCGGCGCTCCACCATTCTGCCCCAGTTCGTGGGCTTAACCTTCGGCGTCTACAACGGTCACAAGCACGTGCCCGTGAATGTCACCGAGGACATGATCGGCCAGAAGTTCGGCGAGTTCGCTCCGACGCGGACTTACTACGGGCACGCGGCCGACAAGAAGTCGAAGCGGCGGTGATCGGTCATGGGTAAGCAGGCAAAGCCCCGCGCGCTCGCGGACAACGAAGCCAAGGCGGTGGCGCGCAACCTGCGCGTCTCGCCCCAGAAGCTCAATCTGGTCGCGGGCCTGATCCGCGGCAAGAAGGTGGCGACGGCGCTCGCCGATCTCGAGTTCTCTCACAAGCGGATCGCCCGCGACGTGAAGAAGTGCCTCGAGAGCGCGATCGCCAACGCCGAGAACAACCACGAGCTGGATGTCGACGATCTCATCGTCGCCGAGGCCCACGTGGGCAAGGGACTGGTCATGAAGCGGTTCTCGCCGCGGGCGCGCGGTCGCGCCTCGCGCATCGAGAAGCCCTTTGCCCACATCACCATCGTGGTGCGGGAAGTCGAGGAGCGGGCCTGATGGGTCAAAAGGTCAATCCGGTCGGGCTCCGGCTCGGCATCAACCGCACGTGGGACAGCCGCTGGTTCGCCAACAAGGGCGAATACGGCAAGCTGCTCCACGAGGACATCAAGATCCGCGAGATGCTGATGAAGCAGCTCAAGCAGGCGGCGGTGTCCAAGGTGGTGATCGAGCGCCCGCACAAGAAGTGCCGCGTGACCATCTACTCGGGTCGTCCGGGCGTGGTCATCGGCAAGAAGGGCGCGGACATCGACAAGCTGCGCAAGAAGGTCTCCGAGATGACCAACTCGGAAGTCTTCATCAACATCGTCGAGATCCGGAAGCCGGAAATCGACGCGCGCCTTGTCGCCGAGTCCATCGCCCAGCAGCTGGAGCGCCGCGTGGCCTTCCGTCGCGCCATGAAGCGCGCCGTGCAGTCCGCCATGCGCCTCGGCGCGGAGGGCATCCGCATCAATTGCTCGGGCCGTCTCGGCGGCGCTGAGATCGCGCGCCTCGAATGGTACCGCGAAGGCCGCGTTCCGCTGCATACCCTGCGTGCGGACGTGGACTACGGCACCGCCACCGCCTTCACCACCTACGGCACCTGCGGTGTCAAGGTGTGGGTGTTCAAGGGCGAGATCCTCGAGCACGACCCCATGGCGCAGGACAAGCGCCAGGCCGAACAGGAAGCTGGTCCGTCGTCGCGTCCCCAGCGTCGCGAGCGCGGTGACCGCGATCGTGGCGACCGCGGCGACCGCGGCTCCCGGGCTTGACGGCCGGCTAGAGAGAAGGCGATCAAGCCATGCTGCAACCCAAGCGCACCAAGTTCCGCAAGCAGTTCAAGGGACGCATTCACGGCGTTGCCAAGGGCGGCACGGAATTGAACTTCGGCGAGTTCGGCCTCAAGGCCGTCGAGCCGGAGCGCGTGACTGCCCGCCAGATCGAGGCGGCCCGCCGCGCGCTCACCCGCCACATGAAGCGCGCCGGACGCGTCTGGATCCGGGTGTTCCCCGACGTCCCGGTGTCGGCCAAGCCCACGGAAGTCCGTATGGGCAAGGGCAAGGGCGCGCCCGAGTATTGGGCGGCCCGCGTCAAGCCGGGCCGTATCATGTTCGAGATCGATGGGGTAAGCGTCGAGCTCGCTCGCGAGGCGCTGACCCTCGCGGCGGCCAAGCTGCCCATCAAGACGCGCTTCATCCAGCGCATCGCCGAGTGAGGAGAGGCTCATGAAAGCCGAGGACGTTCGGGCCCTCAGCCCCGATCAGCTCGCTGATGAGCTGCTGAAGCTGAAGAAGGAGCAGTTCAACCTGCGCTTCCAGAAGGCGACAGGCCAGCTCGAGAATACCGCGCGGTCCAAGCAGATCCGCCGCGACATCGCGCGGATCAAGACCGTGCAGACCGACAAGCGCACCGGTTCGCCGGTGCAGAAGGCGAAGTGAGGAAGCGATGCCGAAGCGCGTGCTCCAGGGCGTCGTGGTGAGCGACAAGACTGACAAGACCGTGGTGGTCCGGGTGGAGCGGCGCTTCACCCACCCGCTGCTCAAGAAGACCGTGCGGCGGTCCAAGAAGTATCATGCCCACGATGAGGCCAATAACTGGCACGTGGGCGATACGGTGTGGATCGAGGAGCACCGTCCGATCTCGAAGCTGAAGAACTGGATCGTGATCCAGGGCGAAAAGCGCGCCGAGGTCTGATAAGAGAGTTTCCCGTCCGGATGGATCGTCCGGCCGGGAGGGCTCCGGTGCCGGGTCCGTCGATCGTCCCAAGGGGGGATCGAGTGGAGACCGCACCGCGGCAACACCGTGTTCCGATGAGCGGGCACGGCGAACAAGGGTTGAGGCAATGCCGGTGCGCCGGCGGCGCTGGATGACGAGAACAGGTGCGTCATGATCCAGATGCAGACCAATCTCGACGTGGCGGACAATTCCGGCGCCCGTCGCGTCATGTGCATCAAGGTACTTGGCGGCTCGAAGCGGAAGTATGCCCACGTCGGCGACATCATCGTGGTGTCCGTCAAGGAGGCGATCCCGCGCGGCCGCGTGAAGAAGGGCGACGTGATGAAGGCCGTGGTGGTTCGCACCGCCAAGGACATCCGTCGCGTGGACGGCTCGGTCATCCGCTTCGACAAGAACGCGGCCGTGCTGATCAACAACAACAAGGAGCCGGTGGGCACCCGCATCTTCGGACCGGTTCCGCGCGAGCTGCGCTCCAAGAACCACATGAAGATCATCTCGCTGGCGCCGGAGGTGCTGTGATGGCCGCGAAGATCAAGAAGGGCGACAAGGTCGTCGTCCTCGCCGGCCGCGACAAGGGCCGCACCGGCGAGGTCATTCAGGTGATGCCGAAGGACGAGAAGGCTCTCGTGCGCGGCGTGAATATCGTGAAGCGTCACCAGCGCCAGTCGGCGAACCAGGAAGGCGGGATCATCTCCAAGGAGGCTCCCATCCACCTGTCGAACGTCGCCATTGCCGACCCCAAGGACGGCAAGCCGACCCGCGTCGGCTTCGAGGTGCTGGATGACGGACGCAAGGTCCGCGTGGCCAAGCGTTCCGGGGAGAGGATCGATGGCTGAGGCGACCTACAACGCGCGGCTGCGCACCTTCTATGAAGAGGTGGTGCGGCCGAAGATGATCGAGCAGTTCGGCTACAAGAACCCCATGGAAGTGCCGGTCATCGACAAGATCGTCATCAACATGGGCGTGGGCGAAGCCACCGCCGACACCAAGAAGGTGACGACCGCCGCCGCGGACCTCGCCCAGATCGCCGGCCAGAAGCCGGTCATCACCCGGGCCCGCAAGGCGATCTCGAACTTCAAGCTGCGCGAAAACCAGCCGGTCGGCGCGAAGGTCACCCTTCGCAAGACCCGCATGTACGAGTTCATGGACCGCCTCGTGACCGTGGCTCTGCCCCGCGTTCGCGACTTCCGCGGCCTGAACCCGAAGAGCTTCGACGGCCGTGGCAACTATGCCATGGGCGTGAAGGAGCACATCGTGTTCCCCGAGATCAACTACGACCGCGTCGAGCAGATCTGGGGCATGGACATCATCGTGTGCACCACGGCGAAGACCGATGAGGAAGCCCGCGCGCTTCTGAAGGCCTTCAACTTCCCCTTCCGCCAGTGAGCGGGTATGAGAGGCGCTTCGCTCGAAGCGCCTCTTCGGTTCCGGCTGATGGCCGGGGCCGGACGACGAGACGAGTGAGGATGTGATTTTCCGGCCGTGAGGGGCTCAGGTCGAGCTGCTCAGACGCGGAGAACAGGAGCTTAAGATGGCGAAGAAAAGCGCGATCGAGACGAACGAGCGCCGCCGCAAGCTGGCCACTGGCCAGGCGGCGAAGCGCGCGCGTCTGAAGGCGATCGTGAATGACAAGACCCTGCCGATCGAGGAGCGCTTCCAGGCGACCCTCAAGCTGGCGGAAATGCCGCGCAACGGCGCGAAGATCCGGATCCGCAACCGCTGCGAGGTGACTGGCCGTCCGCGTGCCTTCTACCGCAAGCTCAAGATGAGCCGTATCGCGCTGCGCGAGCTGGGTAACCAGGGCATGGTTCCTGGCCTCGTGAAGTCGAGCTGGTGAGGAGGGAACGATGGCTGTAACTGATCCCATCGGCGATCTGATCACCCGCATCCGCAACGCCCAGATGCGCCGCAAGGACAAGACCTCGACCCCCGGCTCGCGTCTGCGCGCCTCGGTCCTCGATGTCCTGCGCGACGAGGGCTACATCCGCGGCTACACCTCGACCGATCACGGCAACGGCCGGACCGAGTTCGAGATCGAGCTGAAGTATTTCGACGGAACGCCGGTGATCCGCGAGATCTCCCGCGTGTCGAAGCCCGGCCGTCGCGTCTATGCGGCGGTCAAGAACCTTCCCCGCGTCGCCAACGGTCTCGGCATCGCCGTCGTCTCCACGCCCCAGGGCGTGATGGCCGACCACGAAGCCCGCGACAAGAACGTCGGCGGCGAAGTGCTCTTCACCGTGTTCTGACGACGGAGGACAAGATGTCGAAGATCGGCAAGCTGCCCGTCGCCATTCCGGCCGGCGTCACCGCCAGCCTGGACGGACAGACGGTGAAGGTAAAGGGCCCCAAGGGCGCCCTGGAAGTGATCCTGGTGGAAGAGATCGCCGCCAAGATCGAGGGCTCGGAAATCAAGCTCTCGATGAACGGCGAGACCTCCCGTCACAAGGCCATGTGGGGCATGTCCCGCACGCTGGTCTCCAACCTGGTCGAAGGCGTGACCAAGGGCTTCGAGAAGAAGCTCGAGATCACCGGCGTCGGCTACAAGGCGGCGGTGCAGGGCAAGAACCTGAACCTCTCGCTCGGCTACAGCCACGACGTGATCTACGCGATCCCCGAGGGCATCCAGATCGTCACCCCCAAGCCCACCGAAGTGGTGGTCACGGGCATCGACCGCCAGAAGGTCGGCCAGGTGGCGGCGGAGATCCGCGAGTTCCGTGGCCCCGAGCCCTACAAGGGCAAGGGCGTCAAGTATGCCGGCGAATTCATCTTCCGCAAGGAAGGCAAGAAGAAGTGACGGAGGCGAACCATGGCTAAGGATTTGGAGGCGCAGGCGCGCCGCAAGGCCAAGGTGCGCCGTGCGATCCGCGTTGCTGCGAACGGGCGTCCGCGCCTGTCGGTGCACCGGACCTCGCAGCACATCTATGCGCAGGTCATCGACGATGCGAAGGGCGAGACTCTCGCCGCCGCGTCGAGCCTTGAGAAGGACCTGCGCGGGTCGCTGAAGACCGGTGCGGACACCGAGGCCGCCAAGACGATCGGCAAGCTTGTTGCCGAGCGGGCGATGGCCAAGGGCGTGACTGCGGTCGTCTTCGATCGTGGCGCATACATCTATCATGGGCGCGTCAAGGCGCTCGCTGAGGGCGCCCGCGAAGGCGGCCTTCAGTTCTGACGCAAGGACGAGCGAACATGGCCCGTGAACGGGAACAGCGCCACGAGCGCGAGGACCGCGACAATACGTTCGTGGACAAGCTGGTCCACATCAACCGCGTCGCCAAGGTGGTGAAGGGCGGCCGTCGTTTCGGCTTTGCTGCCCTGGTGGTGGTGGGTGACCAGAAGGGCCGCGTCGGCTTCGGCCACGGCAAGGCCCGTGAGGTGCCGGAGGCGATCCGCAAGGCCACCGAGAGCGCCAAGCGCGCTCTCATCCGCGTCCCGCTGCGCGAAGGCCGGACCCTGCACCACGACGTGCATGGTCACCACGGCGCCGGCAAGGTGGTGCTCCGCGCCGCTCCGGCGGGTACCGGCATCATCGCCGGCGGCCCGATGCGCGCGGTGTTCGAGACGCTCGGCATGCACGATGTGGTGGCGAAGTCCTTCGGGTCTTCCAACCCCTACAACATGGTGCGCGCCACCTTCGACGCCCTGAAGAACCAGGACTCGCCGCGCTCCGTCGCTGCGCGTCGCGGCATCAAGGTCTCCCAGCTCCAGTCCCGCCGCCGCGTCGAAGACGCGGAAGCGACCGACTGAGCGGCGCAGGCCGAAGGATAGGATTGCGCCATGAGCGACAAGACCATCACCGTGGAGCAGATCGGCTCGCCGATCCGCCGCCCGTTCGACCAGGAGGCCACTCTCGTCGGTCTCGGGCTGAACAAGCGGCACCGCCGCTCCACTCTCAAGGATACCCCGGCCGTCCGCGGCATGATCGCCAAGGTCGCCCACCTCGTCCGTGTGGTCGAGTGAGGAGCGGGACATGAAGCTCGACGAAATCAGGGACAATCCCGGCGCCCGCAAGAAGCGGATGCGCGTGGGCCGGGGCATCGGCTCCGGCAAGGGCAAGACCGCTGGTCGCGGCGTGAAGGGCCAGAAGGCCCGGACCGGCGTCGCCATCAAGGGCTTCGAGGGCGGCCAGATGCCGCTGCATCGTCGCCTGCCGAAGCGCGGCTTCCACAACATCTTCCGCCTGGACTACAACGAGGTCTCCCTCGCCAAGATCCAGGCTGCGGTCGATGCCGGCCGTCTCGACGCGGGCCAGCCCGTGACCGAGGCCGCCCTCGTCGCCGCCGGCGTGCTGCGCCGGGTGAAGGATGGTGTGCGCGTGCTCGGCACCGGTGAGCTCTCCGCCAAGGTGACGCTGGAGGTGGCCTACGCCACCAAGTCCGCCGTCGCCGCCGTGGAGAAGGCCGGTGGCTCGGTGAGCATGCTCGCGGCGGCCGTCGAGGCCGAGTGAGCCGAGGCTGATCCGGAACAGGGGACGGCGCGGGGCTTCATGCCGCCGCGCCGAACCCATATTCGGACGAACCTCTTGCGGATGCCCGGCCCAAGGTCGGGTCTTCGTGTCTCGGGAGGCCGTTCAGGCGCTCGGGTTCAGGTGACGCTCCGGTGCCGTCGAACGTGTGACGGGCGCGATGGCCCTCTTGGCCTCAAGCGCCCGAGTCGGGATCGCTCCCGCGTGCCCGGGTGGCGCGCCACCGGCGGAACCGGCTTTCCTGCCGGCCTGCGGCCTTCCGTCGCGCCGGCCCCAGTTTGCCCCAACGCTCCGTTCCGGACCTTCCGTCCAGGACGCGCCCGGGCAGCGGCCCATGGCACTCCCGCCAAGGGTCCAGCGCCTCGGCAAGGGAGCCTGGTACCGGACCGTCGGCGGGGAGCCCTTGTCCCTCCGCCCGGTCCCTCTGCCTTGGCACCCGAGCGTTGCGCCCTCATATAAGGGCCGCCCACCAGGGTGGCGTCCATCGGAGCAAGGCATGGTCTCGGCGGCGGAACAACTCGCGGCGAACCTCAATTTCGGTGCCCTCGGCAAGGCCGAGGAGCTGAAGAAGCGCATCTGGTTCACCCTCGGCGCGCTTCTCGTCTATCGGCTCGGCACCTACATCCCCATGCCCGGCATCAATCCGGACGCGCTGGCGGACGTCTTCAAGAACGCCCAGCAGGGAATCATCGGCCTCTTCAACATGTTCTCGGGCGGCGCCGTGCAGCGCATGGCCATCTTCGCCCTGAACATCATGCCGTACATCTCCGCCTCCATCATCATCCAGCTCCTCACCAGCGTCTCGCCGACGCTGGAGGCGCTGAAGAAGGAAGGCGAGGCGGGCCGCAAGCAGCTCAACCAGTACACCCGCTACCTCACCGTGGTGCTGGCCCTGTTCCAGGCCTACGGCATCGCCGTCGGCCTCGAGGGCTCGGGCAGCGTGGTGGCGGAGCCCGGCTGGTTCTTCCGCATCTCCACGGTCCTGACGCTCACCGGCGGCACCATGTTCCTGATGTGGCTGGGTGAGCAGATCACCTCGCGCGGCATCGGCAACGGCACCTCGCTCATCATCTTCGCCGGCATCGTCGCCGAGCTGCCCGGCGCGTTCGTGCGCACGCTGGAACTTGGCCGCGAGGGCGCCATCTCCACGGTGGTGATTCTCGGCATGCTGGTGATGGCCGTGGTCGTCATCGCCTTCATCGTGTTCATGGAGCGCGCCCAGCGCCGGCTGCTGATCCAGTATCCCAAGCGCCAGGTGGGCAACCGCATCTACGAGGGCCAGTCCTCGCATCTGCCGCTGAAGCTGAACACGTCGGGCGTCATCCCGCCGATCTTCGCCTCCTCGCTGCTGCTCATTCCCACCACCATCGCCAGCTTCATGCAGGGCTCGGGGCCGGAGTGGCTGCAGACCGTCACGACCTACATCGGCCACGGGCGCCCGCTCTACATGGTGCTGTATGTGGCGCTGATCGTGTTCTTCTGCTTCTTCTACACCGCGATCGTGTTCAATCCGGTGGAGACGGCTGACAATCTGAAGAAGCACGGCGGCTTCATTCCCGGCATCCGTCCGGGCGAGCGCACGGCCGAATACATCGACTATGTGCTCACCCGCATCACCGTCGTGGGCGCAGCCTACATTGCGGCGGTTTGCCTCTTCCCCGAACTGCTGATTTCCTACGCCTCTCTTCCGTTCTATTTCGGAGGAACGTCGCTTCTGATCGTGGTCAGCGTGACCATGGACACCGTGTCCCAGATCCAGGGACATCTGTTGGCCCACCAGTACGAAGGACTGGTCAAGAAGGCCAAGCTGCGCGGGGGGAGGAGGAAATAATATGAGGCTGGTGCTGTTGGGCCCGCCCGGGGCAGGCAAGGGAACTCAGGCACAGCGGCTGGTGGCCCGTCACGGCATCGTCCAGCTTTCCACCGGAGACATGCTGCGCGCGGCGGTTGCCGCGGGTACGCCGGTGGGGCTGAAGGCGAAGGCGGTGATGGATGCCGGCGGGCTGGTCTCCGACGAGATCGTCATCGGCATCATCGCCGAGCGCATCGGCGAGGCGGACGCGAAGAATGGTTTCATCCTCGACGGCTTCCCGCGCACGGTGGCGCAGGCCGAGGCGCTGGACCATCTGCTCACCGAGAAGGGCCTCAAGCTCGACGCGGTGATCGAGCTGGTGGTGGACCAGGAGAAGCTGGTCAACCGCATCCTCAACCGTGCCGCAGAGGCCGCCGCCAAGGGCGAGCCGGTGCGCAAGGATGATGATCCGGTGGTCTTCAAGACCCGCCTTGAGGCCTACAACCGCGATACCGCTGTCGTGGCGCCCTACTACAAGGCGCGCGGCCAGCTGAAGCAGATCGACGGCATGGCGCCCATCGATCAGGTCACCGCCGCCATCGACGGGGTGCTCGCCGAGGCGGTGTGAGGGCAGGGGGTTCCTGCCCTCGTGTCATGGATCAAGCTGTCATGGATCAGGGCCCCTTCCGCCAGACGGCGGGAGGGGCCTTTCCGTTTGGCGGGCTTGCCGGGGCAATGGCGAAGGGGCACCTTGCCTGCCGGCGCGAGGGTATGGCTATGGACGGCGTGAAAGCCGTGATGGGCTCGATCCGGCAGATCCTGATCGAGGTTTGGGACCCGATCGGCGTGCGAGGCATCCCGCAGGCGCGCGACGAATACGACGGCTATGTCGGCGCGGTCGCCCGGGCGTGGATGGAAAGGGCGGACGTGGCCGCCCTGCGGGCGCTGCTCGAGGGCATCACCGAACGCGAGATCGGGCTTCCGGCCGGTTCCGGCGATGCGCAAGGGGCGGCCGAGCAAATCGCGGCTCTCTGACTCGGCAGGTCCTCACGGACTCGGCAGGGCTGGAGCGGGGCCGAAGCGCCTTACGCCCTTGACCCATCGCGGAATCTCCGCTATGGGCACTCCCTCGCTTCGGAACAGGTGCCGTTCGGTCCACCCGGAAGGGTCGGACAGGGCGGTAGCTTTGTCGTATCCGGGGCAGCTTTCGTCAATATCCCGCATGGGCCGGCCTCCACCGGACGCGGGGACAACAACCGGCCGGCGGCCTTCGGGCTCCGGCGCACATGGAGAGCGCAGTGGCTCGTATTGCAGGCGTCAACATCCCGACCAACAAGCGCGTCGTCATCGCGCTCCAGTACATCCACGGCATCGGCCCCAAGAAGGCTGAAGAGATCGTCGAGAAGGTGGGCATTCCCGCCGAGCGTCGCGTGAACCAGCTGACCGACCAGGAAGTGCTGCAGATCCGCGAGACCATCGACCGCGACTACATCGTGGAAGGCGACCTGCGCCGCGAAGTGGCGATGAACATCAAGCGCCTCATGGACCTCGGCTGCTACCGCGGCCTGCGTCATCGCCGCGGCCTGCCCGTGCGCGGCCAGCGCACCCACACCAACGCCCGCACCCGCAAGGGGCCGGCGAAGCCGATCGCCGGCAAGAAGAAGTGATCGGCCGCAAGGCTTGAGAATTGGGGAGGCCGGCCAAGCCGGCCTTTCCCCGTTGACCGGCCCGTCAAGGGCCATCCCGAGCGCCTGGAGTTACGGGCGCGCCTGAAGGATCTGAGAGACAGATGGCTAAAGAAGCAACACGCGTGAAGCGCCGCGAGCGCAAGAACATCGCCTCCGGCGTGGCGCATGTGAACGCCTCGTTCAACAACACCATGATCACCATCACCGACGCCCAGGGCAACACCATCTCCTGGTCCTCGGCCGGCGCCATGGGCTTCAAGGGCTCGCGCAAGTCCACCCCGTACGCCGCGCAGGTCGCGGCCGAGGATGCGGCCCGCAAGGCGGCCGAGCACGGCATGCGCACCCTGGAAGTGGAAGTCTGCGGTCCGGGTTCCGGCCGTGAGTCCGCTCTTCGCGCGCTGCAGGCGGCTGGCTTCCTCGTCACCTCCATCCGCGACGTGACGCCGATCCCGCACAACGGCTGCCGTCCGCGCAAGCGCCGTCGCGTCTGATCCGCTCTTCGTTCCTCCGCGGACCCCGGTCCGCGGGGATCAAGCCCGGTTTCTCCTCCCCCGAGCGGGACGGGCCAGGCTTCTGGTGGACGGCCTCCGGTTGAGGCTCACCACCCCGGCAGCTGCCGTGGCCCGGCGAGAAAGCAAGGTGAAGCAAGTGATTCAGAAGAACTGGCAAGAGCTGATCAAGCCCGAGAAGCTGCAGGTCAATCCCGGCCACGATCCCAAGCGCCTGGCGACCGTCGTCGCCGAGCCGCTGGAGCGTGGCTTCGGCATGACCCTCGGCAACGCCCTGCGCCGCATCCTCCTGTCGTCGCTGCAGGGCGCGGCGGTGACCTCGATCCACATCGACGGCGTGCTGCACGAGTTCTCGTCGATCCCCGGCGTGCGTGAGGACGTGACGGACATCATCCTCAACGTGAAGGATGTGGCCATCAAGATGCAGGGCGATGGCCCCAAGCGCATGGTGGCCAAGAAGACCGGCCCCGGCGTGCTGGTGGCCGGCGACATCCAGACCGTCGGCGACGTGCAGATCCTGAACCCGCATCTGCCCATCTGCACCCTCGATGAGGGCGCGGAGCTGCGCATCGAGTTCACGGTCGACACCGGCAAGGGCTACGTGGCCGCCGACCGCAATCGTCCCGAGGACGCTCCGATCGGCCTGATCCCGATCGACAGCCTCTACTCGCCGGTGCGCAAGGTCTCCTACAAGGTCGAGAACACCCGTGAGGGCCAGATTCTCGACTATGACAAGCTGACGCTCCAGATCGAGACCAACGGTTCGATCACGGCCGAGGACGCGCTGGCCTATGCCGCCCGCATCCTGCAGGACCAGCTGGAGATCTTCGTCAACTTCGAGGAGCCCAAGCGCGAGAGCGAGGCGACCGCGATCCAGACGCTGCCGTTCTCTCCGGCGCTGCTGAAGAAGGTGGACGAGCTCGAGCTCTCCGTCCGTTCGGCCAACTGCCTGAAGAACGACAACATCGTCTACATCGGCGACCTGATCCAGAAGAGCGAGACGGAGATGCTCCGCACGCCGAACTTCGGCCGGAAGTCGCTCAACGAGATCAAGGAGGTGCTCGCCTCCCTCGGCCTGCATCTCGGCATGGAAGTGCCCGGCTGGCCGCCCGAGAACATCGAAGAGCTGGCCAAGCGCTTCGAGGAGCACTACTGATCCGCAATCCGGGGCGGCCCGCTGCCCCGACCCCTTTCGAGCGGCCCGAGCCGCGCAACCCATCGACCGGCTCGTCCGTCGCCATCTTCAGGAGTTCGCCGTCATGCGTCACGGCAAGGTACACCGCAAGTTCAACCGCACCTGGGAGCACCGCAAGGCGATGTTCTCCAACCTCGCGGGCGCCCTCATCACCCACGAGCAGATCGTGACCACCCTGCCCAAGGCGAAGGATCTTCGCCCGGTGGTGGAGAAGCTCGTGACCCTCGCCCGCCGCGGCGACCTGCACGCCCGCCGCCAGGCGATCGCCGAGCTGAAGGACCAGGCCGTGGTCAAGAAGCTGTTCGACGTGCTGGCGCCCCGCTATGCGGCCCGCCCGGGCGGCTACACCCGCATCGTCAAGGCCGGCTTCCGCTATGGCGACAACACCGCCGTCGCGGTGATCGAGTTCGTGGATCGTGACGTGGACGCCAAGGGCGCCGCCGACCACGCCCGCACCGCCGCTGCCGCGGAAGCTGCGTGAGCTTCAGCTGATTTGAGGCTATGAAAAAGGGCGGTCCTCGGACCGCCCTTTTTTCGTTCGAGAGAACGTCTTTCGTTGCAAGGATCGGCTGAACCGCGCGAATCGGCCGTGCCTCCCGCCGCGGCGGGAACGGGTCGCCCCGACCGGCATTGGGCGCGGAACAGGCTTCAAGGGTGGCGCAATGTTCGCACGTCTCTCACGTCCGGCGGCTGTGGCCGCCTTCGGTCTCCTCCTCGCCACGGGCGCCTTTGCCCAGCCGGCGGCGCAGCAGCGGGTGCCGGCGTCGCAGGCGGAGGTGACGCTCACCTTCGCGCCTGTGGTGGCGAAGACGGCGCCGGCGGTGGTGAACGTCTATGCGCTCAAGACGGCGCAGCAGCGCGTGAACCCGATCTTCGACGATCCCTTCTTCCGCCGATTCTTCGGCATGCCCGGCCCCGGCGGGCCGGGTGGCCCCGGCGACGGGCCGGGGCTGCGCGCGCCGGAGCGGGTGCAGCGCTCTCTGGGCTCGGGCGTGATCGTCGATCCCGCGGGGCTGGTGCTCACCAATTACCATGTCATCGAGGGGGCGGACGAAATCCGCATCGCTCTCAACGACCGGCGCGAATACGAGGCCGAGGTTCTGCTACGCGACCAGCGCACGGACCTCGCCGTGCTGCGCATCAAGACCGAGGCGAAGGAGCGCTTCCCCTTCCTGGAGCTGGGCGATTCGGACGGGCTCGCCGTGGGTGACCTCGTGCTCGCCATCGGCGATCCCTTCGGCGTCGGGCAGACGGTGACGCAGGGCATCGTCTCGGCGCTGGCCCGCACGCAGGTCGGCGTCTCCGACTATCAGTTCTTCATCCAGACCGATGCCGCCATCAATCCCGGCAATTCGGGCGGGCCGCTGGTGGACATGGCGGGGCGCGTGGTGGGCATCAACTCCGCCATCTATTCGCGGTCCGGGGGCTCCCACGGCATCGGCTTCGCCATTCCCGCCAACATGGGCCGGGTGGTGGTGGAGCAGGCCAAGAGCGGGTCCAAGTCCGTGCGCCGGCCCTGGCTCGGCGCCCGGCTGCAACGGGTTACGCCGGACATCGCCGAAAGCCTCGGCCTGCCGCGTCCCACGGGCGTGCTGGTGCAGAGCGTGACCGCCGGCAGCCCTGCCGCCAAGGCTGGGCTCAAGACCGGCGACCTCGTGGTGTCGGTGGAAGGGCAGGGGATCGACGATCCCGAATCCCTCAACTATCGCCTCGCCACCCGCCCCATCGGCGGCAAGGCGGCGCTACTGGTGAACCGCTCCGGCAAGGAGCAGACCCTCGTGGTGGTGCTGGAGGTGGCTCCGGAGACGGTGCCGCGCGAGGAGCTGCTGCTGCGCGGTCGCTCGCCCTTCGCCGGGGCGACCATCGTGAACCTCTCCCCTGCCGTGGCGGAGGAGCTGAAGGTGGACGCCAACGCCACCGGCGTCGTGGTCTATGACGTTCAGGACAATTCCCCCGCCGCCGCGGCGGGCTTCCGCCCCGGCGACGTCATCGTCGAGGTGAACAACGAGAAGGTGGGGCGCACCGGCGATCTCGGCCAGCTTTCCGCCGTGCCCCAACGCGGCTGGCGGGTCACGGTCCTGCGCGGCGGGCGCAGCATCACCGCCGTCCTGCGCGGCTGAGGGCTCCGATGGGCGATCTGTTCGAGGTAGCGGGACTGGGAGAGGGAGTGGCACGGCCGCTCGCCGACCGGCTGCGCCCGTCGCGCCTCTCCGAGGTGGTAGGGCAGGATCATCTGGTGGGGCCGGATGGCGTTCTCTCGCGCATGCTGGAGACGCGCTCCCTCGGCTCGCTGATCCTGTGGGGGCCGCCGGGCACCGGCAAGACCACCGTGGCGCGCCTGCTCGCCTCGGCCACGGACCTGCATTTCGAGCAGATCTCCGCCATCTTCTCCGGCGTCGCGGACCTCAAGAAGGTGTTCGAGCAGGCGCGCGGCCGCCGCCTCTCCGGCACCGCGACGCTCCTGTTCGTGGACGAGATCCACCGCTTCAACCGCGCCCAGCAGGATAGCTTCCTGCCCGTCATGGAGGACGGCACGGTAACGCTGGTGGGCGCCACCACGGAAAACCCCTCCTTCGAGCTGAACGCGGCGCTTCTCTCCCGCGCGCGGGTGCTGGTGTTCCGCTCCCTCGACGCCGAGGCTGTCGCCAAGCTGCTCGCCCGCGCCGAGGAGGTGGAGGGCCGGGAGCTGCCGCTCACCGAGGACGCGCGCGTGGCGCTGGTGAACATGGCCGATGGCGACGGCCGCGCCTCCCTCACGCTCGCGGAAGAGGTGTGGCGCGCCGCGCGGCCGGGCGAGGTGTTCGACGTGGCGGGCCTGAGCGAGGTGGTGCAGCGCCGCGCGCCCATCTACGACAAGAGCGAGGACGGCCACTACAACCTCATCTCCGCCCTGCACAAGGCGGTGCGCGGCTCCGACCCTGACGCCGCGCTCTATTATCTCGCGCGCATGCTGGATGCGGGGGAGAGCCCGCTCTTCCTTGCCCGGCGCATCGTGCGCATGGCCATCGAGGACATCGGCAATGCCGATCCGCAGGCGCTTGTCGTCGCCAATGCGGCGAAGGAGGCCTACGACTTCCTCGGCTCCCCCGAGGGCGAGCTGGCGCTGGCGCAGGCGGTCGTCTATGTGGCCACCGCGCCGAAATCGAATGCGGTCTACACTGCCTTCAAGGCCGCCATGCGCGTCGCCAAGGAGGGCGGCTCGCTGGTGCCGCCCAAGGTCATCCTGAACGCGCCGACCAAGCTGATGAAGGCCGAGGGCTACGGCACCGGCTATCGCTACGACCATGACGAGCCGGACGCCTTCTCCGGCCAGAACTATTTCCCCGAGGCGCTGGGCCGCCAGAATTTCTACCGCCCGGTGGAGCGCGGCTTCGAGCGCGAGATCAGGAAGCGCCTGGAGTATTGGGCGCGCCTTCGGGCCGAGCGCGGCGGGAAATAGCGGGGCAGATAGCGTGGGCAAATAGCGTGGGTTTGGGCCTTCGTATATGATCCGCCCACAGGCTGGCACCGACGAAGACCACCATGACCCGGCTGATGCGCGAACTCATCGAGAAGCTCGAAGCCCTGCCCGAGGCGGAGCAGGACGCGCTCGCACGCGAATTCCTCCATGTGATCGAGGCCGGCGCTGCGGAAGGCGATGTCTACGTCCTCACCCCCGAGCAGGAGGAGGAGGTCCGCCGCGCGCTGGAGGACGGGGAGCCCGTCCTTGAAGAGGAGGAGGCGCGGCGCTTTCTGCGTGGGCTCGGCGCGTGAGCTTTCGTCTGCGCGAAACGGCCCGCCGGAACATCCAGCAGATCGATGCCTATCTGCGCGCGCAGAGCCCCGTGGCAGCGGCCGGCGCCGCACGGCATTTCCTGACGACCTTCGAGCGACTCTCCGCTTTCCCTTATTCGGGGCATCCGACCTCGCGGACGGGGGTGCGCGCGACAGCGATTCCCGGCACGCGATATGTCGTGACCTATCGCGTGCTCCCGACGGGAGACGTCGAGATCATCGCCATCATACATACCGCCCGAGACCGAAAGGCCTGACCTTCCATGGCGTTCTCTTTGCCCCCCGCCCTCATCGTCTTCCTCGGCGCCGGTCTCGGCGGCACCATCCGGCATTTCGTGAACATGGCGGTGCCGCGGCTGCTGGGGACGGGCTTTCCCTTCGCCACCTTTCTCATCAACGTGTCGGGCAGCCTTATCATGGGGCTGATGGCGGGCTATCTCGCCTTCAAAGACGGGGAGGGGTGGACGCAGCCGGTGCGGCTGTTCCTCACCACCGGGGTGCTGGGCGGCTACACCACCTTCTCCACCTTCTCGCTGGATTTCCTCTATCTCGCCGAGCGGGGCGAGCTGGGGATGGCGCTGGCCTATGCCCTCGGCTCGGTGCTGCTCGGCTTCGGCGGCGTCTGGGCCGGCATCATGCTGGTGCGCAGCCTGACGTGATCGGGATATTTTCGCCGGAGGTGGCCACGGCGCAGCGAAAGCTCTATTGCTGCGGCATCAAAGGGTTTGCGCGAGGACTAGGTCGAATATGGCTGTCGTGACCAGAACCGTGGCCGAGGACGAGGCGGGCATGCGCCTCGACCGCTGGTTCAAGGTGCATTATCCGGACCTCTCCTTCGGGCACCTGCAGAAGCTGGTGCGCACCGGGCAGGTGCGGGTGGACGGCGGCCGGGTGAAGACCTCTTCCCGCGTCGAGCCCGGCCAGAGCGTGCGCATTCCCCCGCTCGGCATGGAAGAGCCCGAGGCGGCGCCCGCCCCGGCGAAGGGCGCGCGCAGCGGCGAGGCTGGCAAGGAGGGCGCCCGCGCGGCCTCCGCCGAGACTGGCGCCAATCCGTCCGCCAATCCACCGGCAAAGCCCCGCGCGTCCAAAGACCCCGCCGTGCGCAAGCTGGAGGAGGACCGGGCCTTCATCAAATCCATCACCCTGTTCGAGGACAAGGACGTGATGGTGCTGAACAAGCCCTTCGGCCTCGCGGTGCAGGGCGGCTCCGGCACCTATCGCCATGTGGATGGGCTTCTGGAGGCGCTGAAGGACAAGGACGGGCAGAAGCCGCGCCTCGTCCACCGCATCGACAAGGACACGTCCGGCTGCCTGCTCATCGCCAAGTCGCGGCTTGCGGCGTCAGTGCTGGCCAAGAGCTTCCGCTCGCGCGAGGCGCGCAAGGTCTATTGGGCCGTGGTGCCGGGCGTGCCGAAGCCCCGGCAGGGGCGCATCTCCACCTATCTCGCCCGCGACGAGGACGAGGAGAAGATGCGCGTCGCCCGCCATGGCGAGGACGAGGCGAGCCACGCTATCACCTATTATGCGGTAGTGGACCAGGCCGCGCAGAAGATGAGCTGGCTGTCGCTGAAGCCGGTCACGGGCCGCACCCACCAGCTGCGCGCCCATCTCGCCCACATCCACCACCCCATCCTCGGCGACCCCAAGTATTTCGACATCGAGAATTGGGAATTGCCCGGCGGCCTGCAGAACCGCCTGCACCTGCTGGCGCGGCGGCTCGTCATACCGCATCCGCGCGGGCAGGGGGTGATCGACGTGTCCGCGCCGCTGCCGCAGCACATGGCGCAGACCTTCGCCGTGCTCGGCTTCGACGCCTCCCAGTACGATCCCATCCTGGAAGCGCCCGAGGGATGAGACGCGCCGCCCTTGGGTGGCTTGTTGCGGCGGCATTGGCCGTCGCGCCGGCGGCGGCAGGTGGTGCAGGGGCCGGGCGGGACGGCGTACTCTACTGGTTCCGTGATCTCCAGATCGCCCAGGCCACCGGCTTTCCCGACTATGAGATCAGCGGGGAGGGCGCCGGCGCAACGGCCTCGGGCGGCCGCCTCTACGGGCCGCGGGCGCGGGTGACGCTCACCCTTGATGTTCCGCACGGATATCTGCGCATCGACGACCGGGGCGATGGCGACGGGGCGGCGCACTTCGTCACCGAAGTCGCCGTGTGGTTCGACCGGGAGGGATTTCCGCTGCTGGGCCTCAGCGAGCGCGCGCTGCGTGGCGGCGTGCCGTTCGGCGGGCGGGTGCGCTTCTATTCCCATGCGTCCGGGCGGTGGAATCTGGTCACGGACGCGGTGATGCCGTCGCAGGACCAAAGCCTCTGCCGCACCGAGCCGCAGGAGGTGGAGGAGAGCACGGCCGCGTTCGAAGGCCTCGGCCGGGCCATCACCCTGCTGCCACGCCAGGGCACCGATCTTGCGGTGTGGTGCGTGGCGCCCAGCCCCGTCGCGGGAACCGGCCGGGTGCTGGAATGGGACCGGGGCACCGCCCGCTTCACGCAAGGGCAGATTTTGCCCGGTCCGCCACCCTGGCCGGATGCGCCCGCGCCGCGCTGAAGCCGGCGTCTTCGACTTTGGTCTGAGCCTTGCCGCATTCGGCAGTCTGGTAACCGCCTCCGGCTTGAAGTCACGTCATCTTCCCCTATGGTGCGCGCCAAGGCCTGAAGGCCAAAGAAGAAGCAGTCCGGAGCCATCTCCGGCCGCGCCCGAGGGAATTGATCTCGATGACAGCCCTTCTCGCCCTCTCGCGGGGGATCGATGCCGTCAACACCCGCATCGGCAAGGCCGCCGCGTGGCTGATCCTCCTGTCCATCCTTGTGTCGGCGCTCAATGCGATCATCCGCAAGCTGTTCGACATGAGCTCGAATTCGTGGCTGGAGCTGCAATGGGTGCTGTTCGCCGCGGTGTTCCTGCTGTGCGCGTCATGGACGCTCATCGACAACGAGCACATCCGCATCGACATCGTGAATTCCCGGCTGCCCAAGCGCACCCGCGACGGCATCGACATCTTCGGCCACATCTTCTTCCTGCTGCCGTTCTCGATCCTGTTACTGTGGACCTCCTGGCCCTTCTTCCTCGCCTCCTTCGAGATCAACGAGCAGTCGCTGAACGCCGGCGGCCTGCCCCAGTGGCCGGCGAAGCTGCTGGTGCCGGTGGGCTTCTTCTTCCTGACGCTCCAGGGCATCTCGGAGCTCATCAAGCGCGTCGCCATCTTCACCGGAAAGATGGAGGACCCCCACGAGGGCGCGGGCGGCAGCCATGCGGCCCTGGCGGCCGAGGCCGAGCGCCTGCTGGCCGAGGCCGAACTTCCCGATGGGGCGCCCGGCGTCTCTGCGGTCAAGAAGTAGGAGCGCGTTCATGTCTTTCGTCCGCACGCTCCTGAAGCGCCGCCCCCTCGCCGCGCTCGCCGTCGCGCTCCTCGCCGCTTTGCTCATCGCCCTGCCCGATGTGGCGATGGCGGCGGAGCCCGGCTTCCGCGGTTGGTTCATCCACAACATGGCGCCGATCATGTTCGGCGCGCTGGTGCTGTTCCTGCTGCTCGGCTACCCGGTGGCCTTCTCGCTGGCGGCCAACGGCCTGATCTTCGGCCTCATCGGCATCTGGCTCGGCCTGTTCGAGCCCAAGTTCCTGCAGGCGCTGCCCGAGCGCGTGTACGGCACCATGAACAACGAAGTGCTCCTCGCGGTGCCCTTCTTCACCTTCATGGGCCTCATCCTCGAGCGCTCCGGCATGGCCGAGGACCTGCTCGACACCATCGGCCAGGTGTTCGGCTCCATCCGCGGCGGCCTCGCCTATGCGGTGATCTTCGTGGGCGCGCTGCTCGCGGCGACCACCGGCGTGGTGGCGGCCTCGGTGATCTCCATGGGCCTCATCTCGCTGCCCATCATGCTGCGCTACGGCTACGACCGGCGGGTCGCCTCGGGCGTCATCGCGGCGTCGGGCACGCTGGCGCAGATCATCCCGCCCTCCCTCGTGCTCATCGTCATGGCCGACCAGCTGAACCGCTCGGTGGGCGACATGTATGAGGGCGCGTTCGTGCCCGGCCTGCTGCTCGCCGGCCTCTACGCGGTCTACATCTTCATCGTCTCGTCGATCTTTCCGAGCGCCGCGCCCGGCCTGCCGCTGGAGGCGCAGACCCTGCGCGACCCCGAGCAGAAGATGATGCCCTCGCGCATTCTCGGCGCGGTGGCGGCGGCGGGCTTCGCCTATCTCATCGCCACCGGCTCCCTGCCGGGCCTCACGGCCGGAGCCATTCCCGGCGTCGCCAACGTGGCGGTGTGGGGCATCGTGGCGTTCGTGCTGCTCTATTTCGTCATGTCGGGCACGGCGAAGCTGCTGACGCCGTCCCTCTTCATCGCGCTCGCCTTCTCCATCGCCGGCGGCATCGTGCTGATGGAGCGCAGCCATGTGAAGTTCGGCGCGGACTATGTGGTGCTCACCATGTCGGCCACGGTGGGCATCGCCTTCGTGGTGGCGGTCATCAACCGCCTGTTCCGGCTGAAGCTGATGTCCAAGCTCGCCGAGCAGGTGGTGTTCGTGATGGTGCCGCCGCTGGCGCTCATCTTCCTCGTGCTCGGCACCATCTTCATCGGCGTCGCGACGCCGACCGAGGGCGGCGCCATGGGCTCGCTGGGCGCGGTCATCCTCGCCTTCGCCCGCGGCCGGCTGAAGTTCGACCTGCTGCGGCAGGCGACCTATTCCACCGCCAAGCTTTCTGCCTTCGTGCTGTTCATCCTGCTCGGCGCCCGCGTGTTCTCGCTCACCTTCTACGGGGTGGACGGGCACAAGTGGGTGGAGGAGCTGCTGGTGTCGCTGCCCGGCGGGCAGACCGGCTTCCTCATCGCGGTGAACGCGCTGGTGTTCGTGCTGGCCTTCTTCCTCGATTATTTCGAGCTGGCCTTCATCATCATCCCGCTGCTGGGGCCTGCGGCGGACAAGATGGGCATCGACCTCATCTGGTTCGGCGTGATGCTGGCGGTGAACATGCAAACCTCGTTCATGCATCCGCCGTTCGGCTTCGCCCTGTTCTTCCTGCGCTCGGTGGCGGCCAAGGTGCCCTATGTGGACCGGGTGACGGGCAAGATGATGCAGCCCGTGACCACGGGCCAGATCTACTGGGGCGCGGTGCCGTTCGTGTTCATCCAGCTCATCATGGTGGCGCTCATCCTGATCTTCCCGGGCATGGTGACCCACTACAAGAGCGGCGGCATCCAGCTCGACCAGAAGCAGATCCAGCAGCAGTTCGAGAACCTTTCGCCGGGCCTCGATGCCGCGCCGCCGCCGCCCCTCGACCTCGGCTTCGGGAAATAGCGGGCGCCGGCGGGCTGGCCTTGCCCTCCTAAGGGCGCATTCGGAATGGAGATGACGGGGTGGAGGGCTTCAGTTCCTCCGCCCCGTCGTGCATTCGTGGTGACGGGGGAGGCCTTGCGATTCGCGGCGCGCCGCGGGACCCAGGGCCCATCGATCGATCAAGGTGCTGGACCGGCCGGGGCGACCGCCAGCGTGGCGCAGCCAGGCGACCGAAACGGACTCGGCCGAGCGTGCGGAGGTGATTGCGATGAACCCGAGGCCCGACTTCTGTCCCGGCTGCGGGGCGCAGGTCTATCCCGAGGAGGCCCATTGCCCCTTCTGCGGCCGCAAGCTCCATACGAGCTATGTGATGCCCTTCCTCGTGGGTCTGGGCGGCACCGTGGTGGCGCTGATCTCGGGCGGCCTCGTCTGGTGGGTCATGTCGGCCGAGCCGGGCGAGACGCCCGATGCGCAGCCGCAGGTTCAGGCCACGGCTCCCGCCCCCGCGACCCCCGCTCCGCAACAGCCTGCGCCCGTGCAGCCTGCCCCCGCCCAGCCTCCGGCGCAGGCCGCTGCACCGAGCCCGACGGAACCGCCCGCGGCCGCGCCGGGACAGGAAGCCTCCCTGCCGCTGCCCACGGTGAACACTCCCGTCGCGGCTCCGGCGGCGGATGCCGCCGCGCGCCGGGCCTTCGCCAAGAGCAAGCAGGACAGCTTCGCCCAGAACGGCCTCGACCTCACTGTGACGGCCGGCGGCAACGACGCGACGCTCCTCACCATCAAGTTCAACTTCCCGGCAAAGGAGGCGGCCGAACTGATCGTCGGCGGCCCCTTCCCCAAGCAGTGCGAGCAGCGCGGTTTCCGGCAGGTGTTTTTCGTCGATCCGTCCGGCACCACATGGGTTTATGATATCGCCACCCAGCAGATGACGCAGAAATGAGCGCAGCAGGCGACACCGATCCTTCCCCCGCTGCTGGCCTGAAGCTGGTGCTGTTCGATTGCGACGGCACGCTGGTGGACAGCCAGCACCTGATCGTCTCGGCCATGAACGATGTCCACGTCGCCTACGGCGTGCCGGTGCCCGACCGGGAGAAGCTGCTCTCGGTGGTGGGGCTCTCGCTGCCGCAGGCTTTCGCCGTGCTGTCGCAGGGGGATGCGTCCTATCCCATTCAGGCGATGGTCGATGCCTACAAGGTCGCCTTCAACCGCATGCTGAATGCCGATGCCCCTGAGCCCATGTTCGACGGCGCCCGCGAGGTGCTGGAGGGGCTGCGCCAGCGCGAGGACGTGGTGCTGGGCATCGTCACCGGCAAGTCGCGGCGGGGGGTGAACCGCATCCTCGCCGTGCAGGGTATGGAAGGCTGGTTCTCCACCATCCAGACCGCCGACGATGCGCCGTCCAAGCCCCATCCGGCCATGGTGTTCCAGGCCATGGGCGAGGTTGGTGCGCGGCCGGAGGACACGGTGGTGATCGGCGATACCACCTACGACATCTCCATGGCCCTGCAGGCCGGGGCCTCGGCGCTCGGCGTCGCCTGGGGTTATCATGAGACGCCGGCGCTGGAGCGGGCCGGCGCGGACCGCATCGTCCAGCATTTCCGCGAGGTGCCCGACGCCATCGCCGAGCTTCTGGCCCGCCGCCGCGTCGTGATCTGAGGACAGCTCGAGATGCGTGAGTTCCTGGAAGATGTGGAGAGCGGCGATCCGGGCGATCCCGTCGCCCGCGCCCGCGCCGCCCAGAAGGCGCCTCTGCCCAAGCGCTTCTACAAGGAGGTCAGCGTGGGCGAGGGGGAGGGCGGTTTCACCATTCTCCTCGACGGCCGCCCGGTGCGCACCCCGGCGCGCGGCCTGCTGAAGGCACCGACCCGCGCGCTGGCGGAAGCCATGGCGGCCGAATGGGCGGCCCAGCAGACCGAGATCGACCCCTTCAGCATGCCGCTCACCCGCCTCGTCAACGTCGCCCTCGATCGGGTGACGCCGGAGGCGCAGGCGGTGGCGGACGAGGTGGTGAACTACGCCGGCACCGACATGTTGTTCTATCGCGCCGACGGCCCGCAGAAGCTGCTGGACCGGCAGGCGAAGCACTGGGATGCCGTGCTGGACTGGATGGGCGCGACCCACGGCGCGCGCTTTTTCCTCGCCGAGGGCATCACCCATGTGAAGCAGCCGGAGGAGGCGCTGGCGAAGGTGCGGGCGCTGGTGCCGGCCGATCCGCTGCGCCTCGCGGCCGTGCATTCCATCACCACGCTCACCGGCTCGGCCCTCCTCGCCCTTGCGGTGGCCGAGGGCGCGCTCTCCGCCGACGCGGCGTGGACGGCGGCCCATGTGGACGAGGATTTCAACCGCGAGCAATGGGGCGAGGACGAACTCGCCACCGCCCGCCGCGCCGCCCGCCGCACCGAGATGGACGCGGCGGCACAGGTGCTGGCGCTGGGCTGAGCCGCCCTTCAAGCCCGCGCGGCGTTTGAGCGGAGCAACGCGGAAAGCCCGCGCGGCGTTTGAGCGAAGCAACGGGCAAAGCCCGCGCGGCGTCTGAGCGAAGCAACGCGGGACTCCCGCGCGGCGCCTGAGTGGGGAGGGGGAATGGACGAGGACGCGATTGCCGATCTCTTCGCTGCCTTCGGCCCGGTGGCGGTGAAGCGCATGTTCGGCGGGGCCGGGCTCTATGCGGACGGGCTGATGTTCGCCTTGTGGGCGGGGGAGACCTTCTACCTCAAGGCCGATGCGGCACTCGCCGAGGATCTGAAGGGGCGGGGCTCGGTCCCCTTCAGCTACGAGGCCAAGGGCGTCGTGCGCACAATGGGCGGCTACTGGTCGGTGCCCGAGGCGGCACTCGACGATGCCGACGACCTCGCGGCCCTCGCCCGCCGAGCCCTCTTCGTGGCGCACGCGGCCAGCGAGGCCAAAGCCAAAGCCCGGCCGGCAGGCCGGGCGTCTGCGAACAAAGCGAAGCCGACAGGCGGAGCGTCTGCGAAAAAGCCGAAGCCGGCAGGCGGAGCGGGCGGGAAGACGCCCGCCGCCAAAAAGAAAAGCGCGCCGGCCCAAGGCTGAGCGGCGCGCTGATCCGTCAGAACATTTGACAGGATGCGCCGTCCCGGAGGTCGGCGCAGACTTCAGCCTGCCATCACGCGCCGGCCTTCACACGCACGGGGCGCAGAAGGAAAGCGGGGAGGTGGGACATGTCCGCCGGCTCGTTGGCGGGCGCCCGCTCGCGGCGCGGGGGACGCGCCTCGGCAGCATCCTCGCGGGCGGGACGGCGGTTGCGCTCGGGGCGGTCGCCACGCTCGGCGGTCCGTTCCGGACGTGCGGCGCGTTCCCGCTCCTGACGCTCGGGGCGTTCCGTGCGCTCGGGACGCTCCGTGCGCTCAGGACGATCGGCGCGTTCGGGACGCTCCGCCCGTTCAGCCCGCGGCTGACGCTCGGCACGCTCCGCGCCTTCGGCCCGGGGCTCGCGCTCACGGCGCGGCTCGCGCTCGCCGCGACCTTCGCGATCACCACGGCCCTCGCGGGGCTCCTTGTCCATGCGGCGCTTGCCGCGCAGACGGCCATCCTCGCGCCCGCGGCGCTCGGAGGCCGGCGGGGCGTCGCCCAGGGGCGCGCCATGCCAGGGGATCGGATTGCCGATCAGCTTCTCGATGGCCGAGAGGGACTTGGCATCGAGGTGCGTGACCATGGTGTAGGCCGTGCCGGCGCGGCCGGCGCGGCCCGTGCGGCCGATGCGGTGGACGTAATCCTCGGCGTGGTGGGGCACGTCATAGTTGAAGACGTGGCTCACCGCCGGAATGTCGAGGCCGCGGGCGGCCACGTCGGAGGCAACAAGCAGGGTCGCCTCGCCGTTGCGGAACTCGTCCAGCGCCTTGATGCGGGCGTGCTGGTCCATGTCGCCGTGCAGGGCGACGGCATTGAAGCCGTGCTTCTGCAGCGAGCGGTGGAGCACCGCCACGTCGCGCTTGCGGTTGCAGAAGATGATGCCGTTCTGCAAATTCTCGCAGCCTCGGATCAGCTCCCGCAGGACGTCGCGCTTCTCGTAATCCTCGCGGCCGGAGGCGACCAGTTCCTGCGTCACCGTGGTAGCGGTGGACGCGGGCTTGGAGACCTCCACCCGAACCGGGTTGGAGAGGAATTGCGAGACGAGGCGCTGGATCTCCGGCGGCATGGTGGCCGAGAAGAACAGCGTCTGGCGGGTGAAGGGCACGAGCTTGCAGATGCGCTCGATGTCCGGGATGAAGCCCATGTCCAGCATGCGGTCGGCCTCGTCGATGACGAGCACTTCGATGCCGGAGAGGAGCAGGCGGCCGCGCTCCACATGGTCGAGCAGGCGGCCGGGGGTGGCGATCAGCACGTCCACGCCGCGAACGAGCTTGGTGTCCTGGTCGCCGAAGGAAACGCCGCCAATGAGCAGGGCGACGTTGAGCTTGCTGTACTTGCCGTAGCGCGTGAAATTCTCTTCCACCTGGGCCGCGAGTTCGCGGGTGGGTTCCAGGATGAGAGTGCGCGGCATGCGGGCACGGGCGCGGCCCTGCTCCAGCAGCGTCAGCATGGGGAGCGTGAAGGCGGCGGTCTTGCCGGTACCTGTCTGCGCGAGGCCGAGAACATCCCGGCGCGCGAGAACATGGGGGATGGCCTGGGCCTGGATGGGGGTCGGGGTCGTGTAGCCAGTATCGGCGACAGCCGCGAGAACCTTATCGCTCAGGCCGAGCTCGGAAAATGACATTGCATCTTTTGGATGCGGCGGCGCGCCGCTGATCGAACGTCCCGTGCCGTACGGGGTCAGACGAGTGGTCGTCGGTCGGCGCGCTTGGATTCGACATATCTCGGACGACGCATAGCAACATAAGAAAATGATGCGCCGTGTCAATGTTTTCCGCCCGGTCTCGCCGATTCGGCGGGCATAAAGCGCCGATCTTCCGGCGGTGGCGCGGAAATGCACGCTTTGCGGGCAGTCGCCATGCGCGCGGCGAATGAGTGTGCGCTGCACCCATGCGGTCTCGTCGGGTTGACCCGATCCGGCCGACGCCGCACGGATGGCGTTCCTGTCGCCGTTCCGGATCCCATGCCTTTCCTTCTCGTCCTCGGCCTCGCGGCGTTCGCGAGCGCGTTTTCCATGCGCGTCGTCGATCCCATGCTGAACATCCTGGCGAGCGAGCTTCAGGTGACGTTGCAGCAGGTGGCGATGCTCGCCAGCGCCTTCACCTTTCCCTATGCGCTGATGCAGCTGGTGTTCGGCCCCATCGGCGATGCGGTGGGCAAGGTGCGGCTCATCCGCGTGAACCTCGCCATGCTCTCCGTCGGCCTCGTGGTCTCGGCGACCGCCACCAGCCACGAGATGCTGCTCGCCTCCCGCGTCTTCTGCGGCGCCTTCGCCGGCGGCATCATTCCGGTGGTGCTGGCGACGGTGGGCGACCGGGTACCGTTCGAGCGGCGTCCGCTGGCCCTCAGCCGCGTGCTGCTCGCTTTGGTGCTGGGCCAGCTCTCCGGTTCGGCGCTGGCCGGCTTCATCGCCGAGCTGGTGGGGTGGCGCGAGGTGTTCTGGTGCGCCCTCGCCGTCGCGGCGTTGGCGGCGCTCGCCACCACCTTCGGCCTGACGGAGGAGGGCGAGCGCAAGCCTTTGTCCTTCGCCGCCTCCATCGCCCGCTATGGGCTGGTGCTGCGCAACCCGCTGTCCATCAAGGTCTACGGCGTGGTGGCCATCGAGGGGGCGCTGAGCTTCGGCGTGTTTCCGCTGGTGGCGCCGCTGATGGTCCATCAGGGCATCGGCAATGCCAAGGAGGCCGGCATCGCGCTCGCGGCCTTCGCCATCGGTGGCGCCGTCTATACCTTCGCCGTGCCGCTGCTGGTGCGCTATCTCGGCCTCAGCGGCATGGTGCGCTGGGGCGCGGCGGGTGTGGGCGTGCTGCTCATTCTCGCCACCCGTGCCCATGGGCTGGTGCTCATGGCGGCGATCTTCGCCGGGGCGGGTTTCGCCTTCTACATGATCCACAACGTGCTGCAGATCCTCGCCACGGAACTGGCTCCCGAGGCGCGCGGATCGGCGCTGGCGCTGTTCGCCTCCTCCTTCTTCATCGGCCAGGCGTTGGGCGCGCTGGGGCTGACTCAGGCGGCGGGTTTTGCCGGGGTGGTGGCCATGTTCATCACCGCCGGCATCGGCATGCTGCTGCTCGCCGGCCCCGCCGGGCTGCTCCAGCCGAGGCGGGGCCAGATCTCACCCCCCGAGACGCTTTGAGCTGCGCACCTCGTGAGGGCGGCGGCTCCCGTCAGATGTTGATCCTCACCGACGCGCCCTGCTTGGCGCAGCGGGCGGTGACGCCGTTGCGGTGGACCTGCGGCGCCCTGGACATGGATTGCGCCGACTGGCCCATGCACCATTTGGTGTGGCGCATGGGGTCGATCAATTCGTTGGCGCGCCTCCAGTCGCAGCCCTGGCTCGCCGCCAGGTAGATGACGGACACTGCCCAATAGCCATAAGAGACGCAGGACTGCTCGTCATTCCCGAACGACTGCGCCTGCGCCGCCCCCGGCAGCAGCGTCGCAAGCGCAAGGCCGCCCGCTAGAGCCATCCGCACGCCGCGCCCCGCGCGCGGTACGTTCTTCCCGTCCCCCATGATCTTCCCCCTCCGGTGCCGCGATGGCGGCGTTAATCGCCCGGCGCCCCCGCGCCGGCTCAGATGTCCAGCATCTCCTCGCCGGCGAAGGCGGCGCGCTCGGAGATGAAGGCGAAGCGGGCTTCGGGCTTGTTGCCCATGAGGCGCTCCACGAGATCCACGGTGGCGGCGCGCTCGGCATCCTCCACGGAGACGCGCTGCAGGGTGCGCGTCTTCGGGTCCATGGTGGTTTCCTTGAGCTGCGCCGGCATCATCTCGCCGAGGCCCTTGAAGCGGCCCACGTCCACCTTGCCCTTGCCGTTGAATTCCTTCTTCAGCAGCCGCTCGCGGTGGGCGTCGTCCCGCGCATAGAGGGTCTTGGCCCCCTGCGTGATGCGGTAGAGCGGCGGCACGGCGAGGAAGAGGTGGCCCTCCTCGATCAGCTTCGGCATCTGGCGGAAGAAATAGGTGACGAGGAGGGAAGCGATGTGCGCCCCGTCCACGTCGGCGTCGGTCATGATGATGACCTTCTCGTAGCGAAGGTCCGTCTCGCGATAATGGGCGAGGGTGCCGCAGCCCAGCGCCTGGCCGAGATCGGCGAGCTGCTGGTTGGCGGCGAGCTTGTCGCGGGTGGCGTTGGCGACGTTGAGGATCTTGCCGCGCAAGGGCAGCACGGCCTGCGTCTTGCGGTCCCGCGCCTGCTTGGCCGAGCCGCCGGCCGAGTCGCCCTCGACGATGAAGATCTCGGAGCCGGCCGCCTCGGTGTTGGAGCAGTCGGCCAGCTTGCCGGGCAGGCGCAGCTTGCGCACGGCGGTCTTGCGGGAGACCTCCTTCTCCTGCTTGCGGCGCAGCCGCTCCTCGGCGCGGTCGATCACATGGTCGAGCAGGCGCGAGGCCTGCACCGGATTGGCCGCGAGCCAGTGGTCGAACGGGTCGCGCAGCGCCTGCTCGACGATGCGGGCGGCCTCGGCGGTGGCGAGGCGGTCCTTGGTCTGGCCCTGGAATTCCGGCTCGCGCACGAACACGGAGAGCATGGCGGCGCAGCCGGTGATCACGTCGTCGCCGGTGATGACGGAGCCGCGCTTGCCCTGTCCGGCACGCTCCGAATAGTCCTTCAGGCCCTTGAGCAGAACCGCCTTGAGGCCGTTCTCATGGGTGCCGCCATCGGGGGTGGGGATGGTGTTGCAATAGGAGGAAATGCTGCCATCGGCATCCGCCACCCACGCCACCGCCCATTCCACCGAGCCGTGCCCGCCGGTCTTCTGGATGCGGCCAGCGAAGATGTCGGGATGGACCAGCGTGTTGCCTTCGAGGTCCGCCGCCAGATAGTCCTTCAGGCCGCCGGGGAAGCGGAAGACCGTCTTCTCCGGGATGTTCTCGCCGGCCTTCAGCAACTCGGGGTCGCACGACCAGCGGATTTCCACGCCGCCGAACAGGTACGCCTTGGAGCGGGCCATGCGGAACACGCGGGCCGGCTCGAAATGCGCGCCGGCGCCGAAGATTTCCGGATCGGGATGGAAGCGCACGCGGGTGCCGCGCCGGTTGGTGATGCGGCCGACTTCCTTGAGCGGCCCCTGCGGCACGCCCTTGGAGAAGCTCTGACGATAGAGGGTCTGGTTGCGCGCGATCTCCACCTCCAGATCGTCGGAGAGCGCGTTCACCACCGAGACGCCGACGCCGTGCAGGCCGCCGGAGGTCTCGTAGACCTTGCTGTCGAACTTACCGCCGGCGTGCAGCGTGGTCATGATGACCTCCAGCGCCGACTTGCCGGGAAACTTGGGGTGCTCCTCCACCGGGATGCCGCGGCCATTGTCCGAGACGGTGAGGTAGCCGTCGGCGCCGAGCTGCACTTCGATGAAGGTGGCGTGGCCGGCCACGGCCTCGTCCATCGAATTGTCCACCACCTCGGCGAAGAGGTGGTGCAGCGCCTTGGAATCGGTGCCGCCGATATACATGCCCGGGCGGCGCCGCACCGGCTCCAGCCCTTCCAGCACCTCGATATGGGCGGCGGTATAATCGCCCGCCATGGCGGGCACGACGGCGGCCTTGCCGCGCGCGCTCTCCCTGCCGGTCGATTCCCGCGCAGGCGACTTGCTGGCACCGCGCGGGCGGGCGGCGAAGAGATCGTCGGAATTATCGCTGTCGGACATGGGTCTCTGAGGTCGGAGGTTTGGGCGCCAGATAGCAGAACGGCAGGGCCGGCGCGAATCGGGACGGCGCCGCGGCCCCTGATTTCCCCATAGTGACAGAGCCGGAGGGCGAGGGGAACAGAATGGCAACAATTGAGCCATGCCCGGCCCGTGCTCGACGCCGCGCCTCTCCTCTGGCTTCATGCGCGCGTGAACATCGCCGTGCCGAATCGCCTCTTCCTCGACGTCGCCCGCTCCGCCACCGGCCGCACCTGGCGGGAACGGCTGGACGTGCGCGGGGGGCAGACGGCGCTGGCCATGGCCCAGCGCTTTGGCATCAGCGAGCTTCTGGCCCGCGTACTCGCCGCCCGCAACGTGCAGCTGGACGAGGTGGAGCGCTATCTCGACCCCTCCATCCGCACCCTTCTGCCCGATCCCGACACGCTCACCGACATGCCCGCCGCCGTGGCGCGCCTCGCCCGCGCGGTGACGACCGGCGAGCAGGTGGCGGTGTTCGGCGACTATGACGTGGATGGCGCCTGCTCCACCGCCCTCATGGTGGGCGTGCTCCAGGCCGGCGGGCTCGACCCGTTCTTCCACATCCCGGATCGCATCTTCGAGGGTTACGGCCCCAACGTGCCGGCCATCGAGCAGCTCGCCGCGCGCGGCGTGACCCTGCTGGTGACGGTGGATTGCGGCACCACCTCGCTTGAACCGCTTGTGGCCGCGAAACGGCTCGGCATGGACGTGGTGGTCATCGATCACCATCAGGCGGGGGAGACCCTGCCGCCTGCCACCGCCATCGTGAACCCGAACCGGGAGGACGACCTCTCCGGCCTCGGCCATGTCTGCGCGGCCGGGCTCGCCTTCGTGGTGGCGGTGGGCCTCGTGCGGGCGCTGCGCCAGAGCGGGCATTTCAACGCCGAGCGGCCCGCGCCGGACCTGCTCGAAGCCCTCGACATCGTGGCGCTGGCCACGGTGGCGGACGTGGTGCCGCTGATTGGCCTCAACCGCGCCTTCGTGGCGAAGGGGCTCATCGCCATGCGCCGGCGCACCCGCATCGGCCTCACCGCCCTGATGGACGCGGCGCGGCTCGACGGGCCGCCGAGGCCCTTCCATCTCGGCTTCCTCATCGGCCCGCGCATCAATGCCGGCGGGCGCATCGGCGAGGCGACGCTGGGCGCGCGCCTGCTGCTGACGCAGGACCCCGCCGAGGCGCGCGGCATCGCCGCCGAACTGGACCGCCTCAACGCCGAGCGGCAGGAGGTGGAGCGCGCCATCCTCGCCGCCGCCGAGGCCGAGGCGCATGCAGCGCTCGGCATCTCGGAGGAGGGCGCCGTGGTGGTGGTGAGCGGCGAGGGGTGGCACCCCGGCGTCGTCGGCCTCGTCGCGGCGCGGCTGAAGGAGCGCTTCCAGCGCCCGGCCTTCGCCATCGCCTTCAATGGCGAGACCGGCACCGGCTCCGGCCGCTCCATTCCCGGCGTGGACATCGGCCGCGCGGTGCGCGGGGCGGTGGAGAGCGGGCTCCTGGTGAAGGGCGGCGGCCATGCCATGGCGGCCGGCCTCACGGTGGAGCGCCGCCAGCTCGGGGCGCTACGCGCGGAGCTGGAGCAGCGCCTCGCGCCGGACGTGGAGCGCGCCCGCGCCGAGGGCACCCTTTCCATCGACGGCGCGCTGACCGCACGCGGCGCCACGCTGGATCTCGTGGAGACCGTTTCCCGCGCCGGCCCGTTCGGCGCCGGCAATCCCGAGCCGGTGTTCGCCTTTCCCGGCCACCGCATCAGCTATGTCGAGAGCTTCGGCGCCGGCCATGTGCGCGCCCGCATCTCCTCGCCGGACGGCACGACCCTGAAGGCCACCGCCTTCCGCTGCGCCGAGGAGCCGCTGGGCCGGGCGCTCTTGGCCGGGCGCGGGCGCAATCTGCACGTCGCCGGGTGCCTCGACATCGACACCTGGCAGGGCGAGACGCGGGTGGCGTTGCGCATCCGCGACGTGGCCGAGGCCGGATGAGGTCGCCGCTGTGAAGGTCCTGCTCGCCGTCCTCCTCTGCTTCAACGCCGGCTTCGTGGATGCAGCGGGCTTCGTCGCGCTCGGCGGGCTGTTCGCGGCCCATGTCACCGGCAATTTCGTCACCATAGCCGCCTCGCTGGCCCATGGGGATGCGCCCTCGCTGACGAAGGTCCTGGCGCTGCCGGTGTTCGCCATCGTGGTGCTGTGCGCGCGGGAGCTGAGCCTGTTCCTCGCCCGGCGCGGGCGGGACGATTTCCGCATCCTGATGGCGGCAAAGCTCGTGCTGCTCGCCCATGCAGCGCTGGTGGCGGTGCAGAACGGGCCCTTCTACGACCACGACTCTCCCGCTGCCGTGATGATGGGCATGACCTTGGTGGCGGCCATGGCGCTGCAGAACGCGCTCCACCGCACCCACCTCACCGACTCGCCGCCCTCCACCGTGATGACGGGCACGTTCACGCAGGTGCTGGTGGACATCGCCAATCTCTTGCGACCGCTGGAAGGCACCAACATTCCCGCCACCCGCGCCCGTCTCGGCCGGATGAGCGCGTACCTCGCCGCCTTCCTCTTCGGCTGCCTTGCGGCCGCGCTGCTCTATCGCGCGGTGGGCATGTGGTGCCTGTTCGTACCCACCTTCGTGGCGGTGGCGGAGATCTTCACGCTGGGGCCGGACCCGGCGCCGCAGAAGGACAAGGCGTAAACCTGCGCCTCAGCGCTCTTCCGACACCCGCAGCGCCGTCCGCCCGGTGATCTTGCGCTTGCGCGGCGCGGGCTTCCCATCGGCCGGCGCGGTCTCTACGGGGATGGCGGGCGCCGGAGCTGGTGCCTTGCGCGAAGAGGCCTTCTTCGCCGGCTTGGCGGCCGGTGCGGCCGGGGCGCGGCTGCCATCGGCGAGGGCAAGCAGCGCCTTCACCCGGTCGCCGGGCTGGGCGAGGGCAGGGGCGTGCGGATCGACGCGGGTGAGCAGCGCCTTGGTCTTGGGCGCCGGCACGCCATCCAGCGCCTCGGCGAAGGCGGTGGGGCCGAGCAAGGCGCGGATGGCGCGGATGGCCTCAAGGTCCGTCCCCTCCGCCACCAGCTGGGCGCGGGCGATCTCGTTCACCGCCTTGCGCGCGAGATTGCCGCCGGCCGGGAACAGGCCGGCCTTGCCGCCGATGGCCGCGAGCAGAGCGAAGAAATCCGAAGCTTCAGCCATGGAGCCGCCTCCGCGTCTCGTTCACCAGATCGCGCACAGCATCCACCGCGTTGTACCATTTCTGCTCGAAGGAGGGCGCGTAGGGAAAGTTTTCCGGGTCCATGGCCCGCTCTATGGCGGCCTGATTGCGGACTTCCGTGTCGAACATCTCATAGACCGCATCGGCTTCCTCCGCCTCGTCCCGCAGGCTGATGAGTGTGTCACGATGCTGGATCTTCTGCGCATGCACCCGGCTCGCCAGCACCAGCGGCCGGCGCTTCGGCTGGGGCAAGGCGGAGCGCGTGACGTGGGCGTTCTCCCACACCGAGGCGCGGAAGGCGTCGAAGCCGAGGGTGGAGAGATAGTCGGGAATGGTGGGCACGATCACCATGTCGGCGAGGCGGATGGCCACCTCGGTGAAGGCGGAGATGCCGGGCGCGCAGTCGAACAGCACCACGTCATAGTGCGCGCGCAGGTAGCCGAGCGCCTCGTCCAGCACCCTCAGGGACTGGCCCTCCAGCGAGCGCAGCCCGTAATTCTTCTCTGCCAGCCGCAGGACGATCTCGCGCTCCAGCAGGCGCAGGCGGGGGCTCGCCACCACCATGTCGATGGCCAGTTCCTCACCCGCCTTCATCACGTGGCAGATGCTCGGCGAGATGTACTGGGCGATGGAGGTGCGGTCGCCATAGAGGAGCCGGTCGGCGAGGAAGGACGTCACCGACTGGCGGCGGTCGAGGATCGCGCGCAGCTCGTCGTCATGGGCGAAGCAGTAGGAGGCGTTGGCCTGGGCGTCGAGATCGACCACCACCACCCGCGCGCCTTGCTCCGCAAAGCCTTCCGCCAGCATGACCACGGTGGTGGTCTTGCCCACGCCGCCCTTCATGTTGGCAACGGCGATAACCCGCCCCCCGGCGTCGGCCTCCCCCACTTCGGCCATGTCCGCACCACCCCTCGCAGCCCATGTTGCGCCGCAACCTAAAGGCGATGCTGCACCTGCTCAATAGAGGCCGGTCAAATAATAGAAGCCGATCACGACGAAGGCGGCAGTGGTCTTGATGATGGTGACGGCGAAAATGTCGCCGTAGGACTGACGATGCGTCAGCCCCGTCACGGTGAGGAGGGTGATGACCGCGCCGTTGTGCGGCAGCGTGTCCATGCCACCGGCGGCCATGGAGGCGACGCGGTGCATCACCTCCAGCGGGATGCCATAGGCCTGCGCCTCGGCGATGAATTGCTGCGCCATGGCCCCGAGCGCGATGGAGAGGCCGCCCGAGGCCGAGCCGGTGATGCCGGCCAGCGTCGTCACCGTGATCGCCTCGTTGATGAGGGGATTGGGGATGGAGGTGAGCGCAGCCTTGATGACGAGGAAGCCCGGCAGCGCCGCGATCACCGCGCCGAAGCCGTATTCCGTCGCCGTGTTCAGCCCGGCGAGCAGCGCGCCCCCCACCGCTTCCTTGGAGCCGCCGGCGAAATGGCCGGCGATGGCCCGGTAGCCGAACGCCACCACCGTGAGGATGCCGAGCAGCAGCGCCGCTTCCACCGCCCAGATGCCGGCCCAGACGTGGGTCTCAACGCTCACCGTCGGGCCGCCCTCCACAAGCGTCGCGCTGGCCTGCGGCCCGAACCATCCGGGGATGTGCCAGGCGAAGAACAGATTGGCGAGGCCCACCACAACCAGCGGCAGCACCGCGAGCAGCGGCGGCACGGGCGGGACGCCGTCGTCCGGCAGGCTCTCGTTGAGGTGGCCGGTGCCATAGCCTTCGCCGGCGCGGTGGGCCTGCATCCGGCGGAATTCCAGATAGGAGATGCCCACCACGAAGATGAAGATGGAGCCGACGATGCCGAGGATGGGCGCCGCATAGGCTGTCGTGCCGAAGAAGGCGGTGGGGATGATGTTCTGCAACTGCGGCGTGCCGGGCAGCGTATCCGCCGTGAAGGAGAAGGCACCGAGCGCGATCACCGCCGGCAGCAGGCGCTTGGGGATGCCCACCTGCCGGAACATCTCGGCGCCGAAGGGATAGAGCGCGAACACCACCACGAACAGCGAGACGCCGCCATAGGTGAGCACTGCGCCCACCAGCACGATGGAGACGATGGCCCGCCGCGGCCCCAGCAGGTTCACCACCGCCGAGACGATGGAGCGCGAGAAGCCGGCCAGCTCGATGAGCTTGCCGAAGATGGCGCCCAGCAGGAACACCGGGAAGTAGAGCTTGATGAAGCCCACCATCTTTTCCATGAACAGGCCGGAAAAGATCACCGGCACCGCCGCCGGATCGGTCAGCAGCACCGCGCCGATGGCGGCGACGGGCGCGAACAGGATGACGCTGAAGCCCCGATAGGCCACGAGCATCAGGAAGAAGAGCGCGGCGAGGCAGACGACGAAGCTCATGGCTGTCAATCCGGCGCAGGTAGGGGAGTCCTCAAGCGGGACAGTAATGCGCCCTACGGCCGAGCACCAGCTTCGGAATTCATAAGAATTGTTGCACTGCAATGGCTTGCCGCCGCCCCGGCATCCGCCGGGTCGGCGTCATTCCCTGCCAGCCCCTATGGCGGCGCGATCTGTGCGCGACGCTGCACCCGCTCAATAGAGGCCGGTGAGATAATAGAAGCCGATCACGAAGAACACCGCGGCGGTCTTCACCAGCGTGATGGCGAAGATGTCGCCATAGGCCTGCCGGTGGCTCAGGCCGGTCACGGCGAGCAGGGTGATGACGGCGCCGTTGTGGGGCAGCGTGTCCATGCCGCCGGAGGCCATGGAGGCGACGCGGTGCAGCACCTCCATGGGGATGCCGGCGGCATTGGCCTGGGCGATGAACTGCTCCGACATGGCCGCGAGCGCGATGGACAGGCCGCCCGAGGCCGAGCCGGTGATGCCGGCCAGCGTGGTTACGGTGATGGCCTCGTTGACCAGCGGATTGGGGATGGCCGACAGCGCCGACTTGATGAGAAGGAAGCCGGGCAGCGCCGCGATGACCGCGCCGAAGCCGTACTCGGTGGCGGTGTTGAGGCCCGCGAGCAGCGCGCCTGACACGGCATCCTTGGAGCCGGTGGAGAACTTGCCGGCGATGGATTTGAAGCCGAACACCGCGACCGTGAAAATGCCGAGAAGCAGCGCTGCTTCCACGGCCCAGATCGCCGCCCAGGTGCTGGTCGGCACGCTCACGGGGGCCGCGCCCGGAACCAGCGTGGCGGTCGCGGTGGCGCCGAACCACTGCGGTATGAGGCGGGCGAAGATCAGGTTGGCGATGCCCACCACGACCAGCGGCAGCAAGGCGAGAATCGGGGAGACGAGCGGCACGGTCTCGTCCACCACCACCTCGTTGAGGTGGCCGGTGCCGTAGCCCTCGCCGGCCTTCGCCGCCTGGCGGCGGCGGAACTCGAGGTAGGACAGCCCCACCGCGAGGATGAAGGCGGTTCCGACGAGGCCCAGGATGGGCGCGGCGTAGGCTGTGGTGTGGAAGAAGGTGGTGGGGATGATGTTCTGGATCTGCGGCGTGCCGGGCAGCGTGTCCATGGTGAAGGAGAACGCCCCGAGCGCCACCACCGCCGGCAGGAGCCGCTTGGGAATGCCCACCTGGCGGAACATTTCCGCGCCGAAGGGGTAGACGGCGAACACCACCACGAACAGCGAGACGCCGCCATAGGTCAGCAGGGCGCCCACCAGCACGATGGAGAGGATGGCGCGGCCCGGCCCCAAAAGCTTCACCACCGAAGCGACGATGGACCGCGAAAAGCCCGACAGCTCGATGAGCTTGCCGAAGACGGCGCCCAGCAGGAACACCGGGAAGTAGAGCTTGATGAAGCCCACCATCTTTTCCATGAACAGGCCGGAAAAGACGACCGGCACCGCGGCCGGATCCGTGAGCAGCACCGCGCCGATGGCGGCGACGGGGGCGAACAGGATGACGCTGAAGCCCCGATAGGCCACGAGCATCAGGAAGAAGAGCGCCGCAAGGCAGACAACAAAGCTCATGGGACGAATCCGGCGGAGGTAAGAATGCGATCGGGCCGGACACTAGTGCGGCCCGCGACCGGACACAGCTTGTCCTTTGGTATGGGGGGCCCGACGGACCTTGCGGTAGCCGGCAGAAGGCGCACGATGAAGCTCGGACCGAGTCGGTCCCAGATACCTCTTGACTTTAACACTTCAACAATTGATAGAGTGTTCACATGAGTTTCGACGCGCAGCGTTCGCTCACGGGCCGGCAGGTGGATGAGGCGGCGGGGATGTTCTCCGCCTTGGCCGACCCCCAGCGCCTGCGGCTGCTGATCCTGCTGGCCGGTCGCGAGGCTTCGGTGACGGAGCTGGCGGAGGCCCAGGGGGAGAAGCTCTCGACGGTGTCGGTGCGGCTGAAGGTGCTTCACGCCGCGCGCCTCGTCGGGCGGCGGCGCGAGGGCAAGTCGATCCTCTATCACCTGGCGGACGACCATGTGCTCGCCCTCGTGGCGAGTGCGGTGGAGCACGCCTGCGAGAATCATTGAAGCCGAGAACCGTTGACGCGAGGAGCAAGCCATGTCCGGGACCTGCAAGATCCATCCGAACCACGACCACCAGCACGGCCCCGGCTGCGGCCACACCGCCATCCGCCATGAGGGGCATGTGGACTATCTCCACGACGGCCACCTGCACCACATGCACGGCGACCATGTGGATGAGCACGTGATCGCGGTGAGCGAGACCAATCCCGACCGCTGCACCCCCAACCACACCTGCGCGGGCCACGAGCCCGGCCATGTCCACGGCCCCGGCTGCGGCCATGAGGCGGTGCCCCACGGCGATCACGTCGACTAT
This sequence comes from Xanthobacter aminoxidans, assembly GCF_023571765.1. Classification (GTDB taxonomy): domain Bacteria; phylum Pseudomonadota; class Alphaproteobacteria; order Rhizobiales; family Xanthobacteraceae; genus Xanthobacter; species Xanthobacter aminoxidans. The sequence goes on from NZ_JAMJXC010000003.1 coordinate 40,813, forward strand.
CTGGTGGACGGCCACCTGCACCACCCGCACGGCGGCCATTGCGACGACCATGGTCCGGTCGAGGTGGTCCGCGGCTGATCCGCGGGATCGGGATCGCAGATACAAAAAGGCCGCGCCTGATGAGGGCGCGGCCTTTTCGCGTCAGGTGGGGATCACGGCATCAGCGCGATCTGCTCCAGGCCCTCGGTCTCGGGGAAGCCCATGACGAGGTTCATGTTCTGCACCGCCGAGCCGGACGCGCCCTTCACGAGGTTGTCCAGCGTGGAGATGATGACGGCCCGGCCGGGCACGCGGTCGGCCACCACGCCCAGGAACACCATGTTGGACCCGCGCACATGGCGCGACTGGGGCACCTGGCCGAACGGCAGCACGTGGACGAAGGCCGCGCCCTTGTAGAAGTCGGTCAGGATGCGGTGCAGGTCCTCGGCGGTGGCGCCGGTGGTGCGCACGTAGATGGTGGCGTAGATGCCCCGGTTCATGGGCGAAAGCACCGGCACGAACATGGGCTTCACCGGCCGGCCGGCGGCCTTGGAGAATTCCTGGTCCAGCTCGCCCATGTGGCGATGGCCGGAAACCGCATAGGCGTGGATGCCCTCCGACACCTCGGAGAACAGCATCGCCTCCTTGGCCGAGCGGCCGGCGCCGGACATGCCGGTCTTGGAATCGACCACGATGCTCTCCGGCTCCAGCGCGCCGGCTTCCAGCAGCGGCACGATGGGCAGGATGGCGGTGGAGGAATGGCAGCCGGGATTGGCGACGAGGCGGGCCTTGCGGATCTCGTCGCGATAGATCTCGGCGATGCCGTAGGCCGCCTCCTTCTGGAGGTCGAGCGCCTGGTGGGGATGGCCGTACCATTCCTCGTAAGCGCCGGGATCGGACAGGCGGAAGTCGGCGGAAAGGTCCACCACCTTCACGTTGGGCGCCGTATCGAACACCTTCTTGATGACCAATTGGGTGGTGGCGTGCGGCAGCGCGCAGAACACCACGTCCACGGCGGTGAAATCCACCTGGTCGATGGTCACGAGCTTGGGCAGCGCGAAGGGCGCGAACTGGGGGAACACGTCGGCCATGGACTGGCCGGCCTTGCGGTCCGCGGTGAGCGCGACGATCTCGACGCGCGGATGGCGCAGCAGCAGGCGCACCAGCTCGGAGCCGGTGTAGCCCGAGGCGCCCAATACCGCGATCCTTGCCTTTGCGTCAGACATCTTGCTCTCCCGAAGGGTCTCCCGCCGCCCGGCCGCAGCCGGCGAACGGGGCCAAGGTGCTTACACCCAATCACACGTCAGGGAAAAGACAGGGGCGCGCGGTTTCCCTCTCCCCTTGCGGGAGAGGGTGGATCGCGGCGGCGCCGCGAGACGGGTGAGGGGGCTGGTTCCGCGAAAGCAGCGCGGGTCTTGCGCCCGGAATACCCCTCACCCCCGGCCCCTCTCCCGCAAGGGGAGAGGGGAGGGAGGATAGGGAAACCCCTCTCCCCTTGCGGGAGAGGGTGGATCGCGGCGACGCCGCGAGACGGGTGAGGGGGATGGTGCGGCCGTAACGGCGGTTAAGACGGCGGAGAAAGCACCCCTCACCCCCAGCCCCTCTCCCGCAAGGGGAGAGGGGAGGAAGAAGTTCCCCGCTCACGCCAGCCGGAACTTGGAGAAGTCGCGGTGCTCGGTGGCGATGCGGCGGACGGTGCCGGTGGCGGCGCGCATCACGATGGTGTCGGTGAGGATCACATCCCGGCCGAAGCGCACGCCCTTCAGCAGCGCGCCGTCCGTGACGCCGGTGGCGGCGAACAGGCAGTCGCCGCGCACCATCTCGTCCAGCTTGTAGACCTTGGAGAAGTCGGTGATGCCCAGCGCCTTGGCCTGGGCGCGCTTCTTCTCGGTGTCGAGCACGAGCCGGCCCTCCATCTGCCCGCCGATGCAGCGCAGCGCGGCGGCGGCCAGCACGCCCTCGGCGGCGCCGCCGAGGCCGAGATAGATGTCGATGCCGCTCTCATGCGGGTTGGCGGTGTGCACCACGCCCGCCACGTCGCCGTCGGTGATGAGCTTGATGGCGGCGCCGGTCTTGCGCACGGCATCGATCAGCGGGCCATGGCGGGGCCGGTCGAGGATGAGGGCGGTGACGTCGGAGGGCGGCACGCCCTTGGCCTCGGCCAAAGCGCGGATGTTGTCCTGCGGGCTCTGGGAGAGGGAAACGATGCCCTCAGGATAGCCCGGCCCGATGGCGATCTTCTCCATGTAGCAGGGCGGCATCTTCAGCAGCGTGTCATGCTCGGCGAGCACGAGCACGCAGAGCGAGCCCTCCATGTTCTTGGCGCAGAGCGTGGTGCCTTCCAGCGCGTCCACCGCGAGGTCCACCTCGGCCCCGCCGCGCCCCAGCTTCTCGCCGACGAACAGCTGGTCGCAATCGCCCTCGATGCCTTCGCCGATCACCAGGGTGCCGGAGACCGGAATCTCGTTCACCTCGCGATGGCAGACGGTCATGGCGGCGATGTCGGCGGCCTGCTCGTCGCCGTGGCCGCGCAGGCGGGCGGCGGCGACGGCGCAGCGTTCCATGGCCTGGGCCATGTCGAGGGCAAGACGGCGGTCGAGCACCTGCTCGGCTCGCTGGGCAGACTTCTCAGGCGTCCTCTGGGTCCGGGCACCGCTCATGACGTCGGTCCTTCTGGTTCTGTTGCCGCGCTCCGGATCAGTCCTTCTCGATCCGGATGACCTGGGGCAGGGAGGCGACCACGCCGTCCGCCTCGATGGCGGCGATGGCGCGGCGCACGGCGGCCTCGGTCGTGGCATAGGTGATGAGAATCACATGCGCCGTATCGGACGGCATCGCGCCGCCCGGCTGCCGCTGGACGATGGATTCCAGCGAGATCTGCTCGTCCGCCATGCGGCGGGTGATGGTGGCGGCGGTGCCCGGCTTGTTCACCACGGCGAGGCGGATGTAGTAGCCGCCCTCGTGGCGCTGCATGGCGGCGCGCTCGGCCTTGGCGAGGCGGTCCACGGGCAGGCCGAAGGCATAGCCCTTCACGCCGCGCGCAACGTCGAACAGGTCGCCCACCACCGCCGAGGCGGTGGCATCGCCGCCGGCGCCGGGGCCGACCAGCGTCAGCGTCACCGCATCGCCGTCCACCGCCACCGCATTGGTGACGCCGGAGACCTGGGCGATGGGCCAGTGCTTCGGCACCATGGTGGGATGCACGCGCTGCTCGATGCCGGTGTCGGTCTTCACCGCCACGCCGAGCAGCTTCACCCGGTAGCCGAGATCGTCCGCCGCCTCGAGGTCGGCGAGGGTGAGCTGGCGGATGCCCTCCACATAGATGGCGTCCGCATCCACCTGCGTGCCGAAGGCCAGCGAGGTGAGGATGGCGAGCTTGTGGGCGGTGTCGAAGCCGTCGATGTCGAAGGTCGGGTCCGCCTCCGCATAGCCGAGCCGCTGCGCCTCGGTGAGGCAGACGTGGAAGGAGAGCTTCTCGTCCGCCATGCGGGTGAGGATGTAGTTGCAGGTGCCGTTGAGGATGCCCGACACGCGCTCGATGGCGTTGCCGGCGAGCGCCTCGCGCAGCGTCTTCACGATGGGGATGCCGCCCGCCACCGCCGCCTCGAAATGCAGGCCCGCGCCGGAGGCCTCGGCCCGGCGGGCGAGCTCCACGCCGCACTTGGCGAGCAGCGCCTTGTTGGCGGTGACGACGGGAATTCCACGGTCCAGCGCGGCAGCCACGGCCGCCTTCGCCGGGTCGCCGTCGCCGCCCATCAGCTCCACGAACACGTCGATGTCGCCCTCGCGGGCGAGCGCCACCGGATCCTCGAACCAGGCCACGCTTGAGAGATCGAGGCCGCGGTCGCGGCTGCGGTCGCGGGCGGCCACCGCCGTCACCTTCACGGTACGGCCGGTGCGCGCCTCAAGCTCGCCGGCGCGGCGCTCGAGCATGCGGAAGACCGCGGCCCCGACGGTGCCGAGGCCGGCGAGGCCCACTTTCAAATCGCTCATCTGTCAGTCCGGTTCCTGTCCTCGGCTGGCGTCATACCACAGCCCGCCCGGCGCGAGGTTCCGGCTGTCGCCGGAACCGGTCAATGCTCGATCGCCAACCCGTTCGGCCCCGGTGTCAGAGGGGCGGGGGCGTCGGCTCAGCGCGCGGCGCTGAGCGGAACCACGTTGTGCAGCGTGGTGCCGGCCTGCTCGAAGAAGCGGCGGACGTTGCGCGCCGCCTGGCGGATGCGCTGCTCGTTCTCCACCACGGCGATGCGGACGTATTCGTCGCCATGCTCGCCGAAGCCGACGCCCGGCGACACCGCCACCTCCGCCTTCTCGATGAGGAGCTTGGCGAATTCCACCGAGCCCATGGCCCGGAAGGGCTCCGGAATGGGCGACCAGGCAAACATGGTGGCGCGGGGCACCGGGATGTTCCAGCCGGCGCGGCCGAAGCTCTCCACCAGCGCGTCGCGGCGCTTCTTGTAGGTCTCGCGCATCTCGGCGATGCACTCCTGGGGGCCGTTGAGCGCCGCGGTGGCCGCCACCTGGATGGGGGTGTAGGCGCCGTAGTCGAGATAGGACTTCACCCGCGAGAGCGCGGCGATGAGCCGCTCGTTGCCCACGGCGAAGCCCATGCGCCAGCCGGCCATGGAATAGGTCTTGGACATGGAGGTGAACTCCACCGCCACGTCCATGGCGCCCGGCACCTGCAGCACCGAGGGGGGCGGGTTGCCGTCGAAATAAAGCTCGGCATAGGCGAGGTCGGAGAGAACGATCAGGTCGTTCTTCTTCGCGAAGGCCACCACGTCCTTGTAGAACTCGAGATCCGCCACGCAGGCCGTGGGGTTCGAGGGATAGCACAGCACCACTGCGATGGGCTTGGGGATGGAGTGCTGGACCGCCCGCTCCATGGCGTGGAAGAACTCCGGCCCCGGCTCGGCCGGAACCGAGCGGATGACGCCGCCGGCCATCAGGAAGCCGAAGGCGTGGATGGGGTAGGAGGGATTGGGGGTCAGGATCACGTCGCCGGGGGCGGTGATGGCCTGCGCCATGTTGGCGAAGCCTTCCTTGGAGCCCAGCGTGGCGACGACCTGCCGGTCGGGGTCCAGCTTCACGCCGAATCGCCGCTCGTAATAGGCCGCCTGCGCCTTGCGCAGGCCGGGGATGCCCTTGGAGGCGGAATAGCGGTCGGTGCGCGGCTTGCCGATGGTCTCTTTGAGCTTCTCGTAGACGTGCGCCGGCGCGTCGAGGTCCGGGTTGCCCATGCCGAGGTCGACGATGTCCACCCCGGCATTGCGGGCGGCGGCCTTCACACGGTTCACTTGCTCGAACACGTAGGGCGGCAGCCGGCGAATGCGGTGGAAATCGGTCGTCATCTCAATGGCTCCAGAGGCCGCGCATGTTGTCTCCCGGCGCGGCAGTCGGGCTTTGTAGCACTGTTCGGTGAATGAAAAAGCCTTGATTGCGGTGGCGATGGGGCGGTGGCCGCCATATCGCACCGCACAATGACGCGAAACGCCCGCAGGCGCCGCGCGCGGCTTACTGCGCCTGCGGCACCTGCTTGGCCTGCTGCTGGCGGGCGAGGCGCTCAAGGTCGCGCTGCAGCTTCTGCTGCTGCTCGGTGGTGAGCGGGTCTCGGCGCTCGGCGGGTGGGGCGCCCAGCGTGGGGAAGTGGGTGGCGTCCACCTCGGGCACCGAGGTCTGCGGCGGCGCGAGGCCCGGAATGCCCGAGCCGGCGCAGGCGGAGAGGCTCGCGGCGAGCGCGAGGAGAAGCGCGGCGCGCAGCGTCGGGACGGCACGGCCTCGCGCCGTCGGGGAGAAAAGGTCCATTGTCCGTTCCGGATGGCTCCCGGTCCCGGCGGTGACGATACCGGGGCGAGATACCTCCTGAGGGGCCGGTGCCGTGCGGGCGTACCGCAGACTCGACCAAGGAGGGGTGTCTAAGGGCGCCTGCGGCGTGGCCGCGAGGCTCGATCCTGTCACTTTCACACTCTAGAGTATGAAGGAAGCGCAGGCAGCGATAAAGATGGGCTACGTTTCGTAACGGCCCGCGAGCAAGACCCGCGAGAGGAAACGCGCATGTCCCGTGTTGAGGAAACGCCGAACGTATCCGCCGCCCCCATGATGTCGGTGGAATCGCCGGTTGCGGCGGGTGGCCCCGCGCATCTCAGCGTCGTCCCCCCCGCGGCCCAGACCCCCCCGAATCCCGCGCCCGAATCGGCGCCCCCTGCGGCCAGGGCGGACGCGCCGAAGGCCGGTGCCGGGTCCAGGGCTGAGGGCAGAAGCGACAGCAAAGGCGATGGCAAGGGCGACGGCGCCCGCCCCGGCCTCAACATCGAAGCCTTCTCCCAGAATCTCGCGCAGATGGTGGACGAGGGCGGCAAGGCGCTCGCCGCCTATCTCGGCCCGCGCACCCAGGCCAAGACCGACGACCTCGCCGACGAGATCGCCGACGCCCTCAAGACCGTGGGGCAGGTCGCCGAATACTGGATGACCGATCCCCAGCGCACGCTGGAGGCGCAGACCCGCCTCATGGCCGGCTATCTCTCGGTGTGGACCAACACGCTGAAGCGCCTCGGCGGCGAACAGGTGGAGCCGGTGACGGCGCCGGACGCGCGCGACGCCCGCTTCAAGGACGAGGGCTGGCGCGAAAGCCCCATCTTCGATGCGCTCAAGCAGGCCTATCTCGTCACCACCCGCTGGGCCGAGGACATGGTGGAGGAGGCCGAGGGCCTCGACGCCCACACCAAGCACAAGGCCGGCTTCCTGGTGAAGCAGGTGACGAACGCCATCTCGCCCTCCAACTTCGTGATGACCAATCCGGAGCTGATCCGCGAGACCTTCTCCTCGTCCGGCGAGAATCTCGTGAAGGGGATGAAGAACCTCACGGAGGACCTCGTCGCCGGCAAGGGCTCGCTCAAGATCCGCCAGTCGGACCTGAGCGCGTTCGAGGTGGGCCGCAACCTCGCCACCACGCCGGGCAAGGTGATCTACGAAAACGATCTGATGCAGCTCATCCAGTACGAGGCCACGACCGGCAGCGTGAAGAAGATGCCGCTGCTCGTCGTGCCGCCGTGGATCAACAAGTTCTACATCCTCGACCTGACGGCGGAGAAGTCCTTCATCAAGTGGCTGGTGGACCAGGGCATCAGCGTCTTCGTGATCTCCTGGGTCAATCCCGATGCCCGTCTCGCCGAGAAGGGCTTCGACGATTACATGCGCGAGGGCATCATGACCGCCCTCGACAAGGTGGCCGTCGCCACCGGCGAGCGGCAGGCCCACGCCATGGGCTATTGCGTCGGCGGCACCCTGCTCGCCACCACGCTCGCCTACATGGCCGCGACGGGGGATGACCGCATCGCCTCCGCCACCTTCCTCACCACCCAGATCGACTTCACCCACGCGGGCGATCTGAAGGTGTTCGTGGACGAGGACCAGCTCGCCGCCATCGAGCGCAAGATGAAGCAGACCGGCTATCTCGAAGGCAGCAAGATGGCCTCGGCCTTCAACATGCTGCGCTCGAACGACCTGATCTGGCCCTATGTCGTGAACAACTACATGAAGGGCAAGGCGCCGTTCCCGTTCGACCTTTTGTTCTGGAACGCCGATTCCACCCGCATGCCGGCGGCGAACCACTCCTACTACCTGCGCAACTGCTACCTCACCAACAACATCGCCCGGGGCCTCGCCGAGTTGTCCGGCGTGCGCATCGACATGACCAAGGTGAACGTGCCGGTCTATTCGCTGGCGACGCGGGAAGACCACATCGCCCCGCCCAACTCGGTGTTCATCGGTGCCAACATGCTCTCCGGCCCGGTGCGCTACGTGCTGGCCGGCTCCGGCCACATCGCCGGCGTGGTCAATCCGCCGGCCAAGATGAAGTACCAGTACTGGGCCGACGGCCCCACCGGACCGAGCTACGACCTCTGGCTCCAGGGCGCACAGGAGCACAAGGGCTCCTGGTGGCCGGACTGGCTGAACTGGTTCTCCGGCTACTACCCCGAGGACGTGCCCGCCCGCCCCATCGGCGGCGGCCACTTCACCCCCATCGAAGACGCCCCCGGCCGCTACGTGCGCGAAAAGAGCTGAGGGGAGGGGGCGCGCGCCCCGCTTCCTCACCGCCGTCATGCCCGGGCTTGTCCCGGGCATCCACGTCGTGCCGATGGGACGACGGCCGAAGATGTATTCCCGGCCGAACCACGTGGATGGCCGCAACCCGCATTTTTGCGGGTTGCGTTCTCAAAGCCGGAAGTCGGCGACCGCCGACTTCCGGGACAAGCCCGGCCATGACGGCCTGTGGGTTCAGCCCGTGAGCTACGGCCCGAATGCCTCGGCTCCTCACCGCCGTCGCCCTTCCGGCTAGACCGGGACGACCCATCCCTCACCACCGTCATGCCCGGGCTTGTCCCGGGCATCCACGTCGGGCCGATGGGACGACGGCCGAAGATGTATTCCCGGCCAAACCACGTGGATGGCCGGGACAAGCCCGGCCATGACGGCCTGTGGGTTCAGCCAGCGAGCTGCATGGTCCCAATAGCAGCGGGCTCCCGACCGCCATCACGCCGCCATCGGCCCACCTCCGCACACCCCGCGTCACGCCGCCTTTCCCGCGAGGCCGCTTGCGGGTAGTTTGGCGGCAGGCCCGCTTTGGGCCTCTCAAGACCTGTCGAGGGCCCGTGCGTTACGTTTCCACCCGGGGCGAAGCTCCTGTCCTGTCGTTTTCCGATGCGCTGCTGGCCGGTCTGGCGCGCGACGGTGGCCTCTATGTGCCGGAGGCGTTCCCCACCCTGAGCGCGGACGAGATCGCCGCGCTGGCGGGAAAACCCTATCCGGCGGTGGCCAAGGCGGTGATTTCCCCCTTCGTCGGCGATGCGCTGCCCGAGCGCGTGCTCGACCTGATGATCGCCGACGCCTACGCCTCCTTCCGCCATCCGGCGGTGACGCCGCTGACGCAGATCGGCCCCAACCGCTTCCTGCTGGAGCTGTTCCACGGTCCGACCTTGGCCTTCAAGGACGTGGCGATGCAGTTGCTCGCCCGCATGATGGACCATGTGCTCGCCGCCCGCGGCGCCCGCGCCACCATCGTCGGCGCGACCTCGGGCGATACCGGCAGCGCGGCCATCGAGGCGTTCCGCCACTCGGACGCGGTGGACGTGTTCATCCTCTACCCGCACAAGCGCGTGTCCGAGGTGCAGCGCCGGCAGATGACCACCGTGAACGCGCACAACGTCCACGCCATCGCGGTGGAAGGCACGTTCGACGACTGCCAGGCCCATGTGAAGGCCATGTTCAATCACCACGCCTTCCGCGATTCCCTCGCGCTGGCCGGGGTGAACTCCATCAACTGGGCGCGCATCGTCGCCCAGGTGGTCTATTATTTCTATGCCGCCACCGCGCTGGGCGCGCCGCACCGCGAGGTGTCGTTCGTGGTGCCCACCGGCAATTTCGGCGACATCTTTGCCGGCTATGTGGCCAAGCGCATGGGCCTGCCCATCCGCGACCTCTCCATCGCCACCAACGTCAACGACATCCTGGCCCGCACGCTGGAGACGGGGCGCTATGAGGTGAAGGGGGTGCATCCCTCCTCCTCGCCGTCCATGGACATCCAGGTGTCGTCGAACTTCGAGCGCCTGCTGTTCGAGGCGGTGGACCGGGACAGCACGCAGGTGCGCCAGCTCATGGCCTCGCTCGGCCAGTCCGGCGCCTTCACCGTGCCGCGCGAGGCGCTCGCTGCCATTTGCAGCGACTTCTCCGCCGGCCGCGCCGACGAGCCGGAGACGGCGCAGACCATCGCGCGGCTCTACCAGTCCGCCGGCTATCTGGCCGATCCGCACACCGCCGTGGCGCTCGCGGTGGCGGACAAGGTGGAGCATGCGGCCAAGGTGCCGCAGGTGGTGCTCTCCACCGCCCATCCCGCCAAGTTCCCCGATGCGGTGGAAGCCGCCACCGGCCACCGCCCCGGCCTGCCGCCGCACATGGCGGACTTGTTGACCCGCAAGGAAAGCGTGAGCGTGCTGCCCAACGACCTCGTGGCCATCGAAACCTTCATCCGCACCCATGCGCGGGTCGGACGGGGCGCCGCGGCATGAGCGTGAAGATCTCGACCCTCGACAACGGCATCACCGTCATCTCCGACGAGATGAGCCATCTCGGCACCGCCTCGCTCGGCATCTGGGTGGGCGCCGGCGCGCGGCACGAGAAGGGCGACGAGCACGGCATCTCGCACCTTCTGGAGCACATGGCCTTCAAGGGTACCCGCCGCCGGACCGCCCGGCGCATCGCCGAGGAGATCGAGCAGGTGGGCGGCGACATCAACGCCGCGACCTCGGTGGAGCAGACCACCTACAACGTCCGCGTGCTGGGCGAGGACGTGGGCCTCGGCATCGACATCCTCGCCGACATCCTCACCGAGCCGGCCTTCGCCCCCGACGAGCTGGAGCGGGAGAAGAACGTGATCGTGCAGGAGATCGGCGCGGTCATGGATACGCCCGACGATTTGGTGTTCGACCTGTTCCAGGAGCAGGCCTTCCCCGGCCAGAGCGTCGGCCGCTCCATCCTCGGCACGCCGGAGACGGTGCGCGGCTTCAGCCGCGACCAGCTCGGCGCCTATCTCGGGCGCACCTATCGCGGCCCGCGCATGGTGGTCTCCGCCGCCGGCGCGGTGGAGCATGACCGCCTCGTGGACGAGGCCGCCGCCCGCCTCTCCGGCGTCGGCAACGGCGCGGCACCGGAGCTGTCGCCCGCAACTTACGCCGGCGGTACGCGGCTGACCGCGCGCGACCTCGAGCAGGTGCACGTGCTGATGGGGCTGGAGGGCTGCTCCTACAAGGATGCGGACTACCACGCCCTTCAGGTGCTCTCGAACGTGCTGGGCGGGGGCATGTCCTCCCGCCTGTTCCAGGATGTGCGGGAGGAGCGGGGGCTCTGCTACTCCATCTACGCCTTCCACTGGAGCTATCAGGACACCGGGCTGTTCGGCATCTATGCCGGCACCGACACCGGCGACGTGGAGGAGCTCTCCAACGCGGTGGTGGACCAGATCTTCGACACAGCCGAGACCGTGACCGAGCTGGAGGTGGCCCGCGCCAAGGCGCAGATGAAGGTGGGGCTGCTCGCCGCGCTGGAAAGCTCCGGCGCCCGCGCCGACCAGCTCGCCCGGCAGATCCTCGGCTTCGACCGGGTGATCCCGGTGGAGGAGATCGTCGCCCGGGTGGAGGCGGTGGATGTCGCCGCCGTGCGCGCCGCGGCGTCCCGTCTCATCGGCCGCGGCCGGCCGACGCTCAGCGTCATAGGGCCGAAGGGCGGGCTTGAACCGGCTGCACGGGTGGTGCAGCGTCTTGGGGGTCACTAACCGGCTGCGCCGGCAACGGAGTTTGGCTCGGGCGCAACGTGATGTGGCTGTCCGCACTCTTTCCCTTCCCCGCCGAGCCCCTCCCCACCATCGAGGGCAAGGGCGTCTATCTGCGCGTGCCGCAGATGAAGGACTTCGTGGCGTGGCGGACCCTGCGCGACATCAGCCGCGGCTTCCTCACGCCCTGGGAGCCGCTGTGGCCGGCCGATGACCTCACCCGCGGCGCCTTCCGCCGGCGGCTGCGGCGCTACGCCCGCGACATGGTGACGGACGAGGCCTATCCGCTCTTCATCTTCCGCCGCGCGGACGATGAACTCGTCGGTGGCCTCACCCTCTCCAACGTGCGGCGCGGCGTGTGCCAGGCGGCGAGCCTCGGCTACTGGATGGGCGCGCCCTATGCCGGGCAGGGCTACATGCGGGCGGCGGTGACGGCGCTCCTGCCCGTGGCCCACGACGTGCTCCACCTGCGCCGGGTGGAGGCAGCCTGCATGCCCCACAACCAGGCCTCCATCCGCCTGCTTGAAAGCTGCGGCTTCACCCGCGAGGGCTATTCCCGGGAATATCTGTGTATCAACGGGACGTGGGAGGACCACATCCTCTTCGCCCGCCTGAAGAGCGATCCCATCGCCCGGCTCGTGCCGCGCGGAGACACCCTCGCCACCCGCCTGAGCCGCGTGCCGCCGGCGGCACAGTAGGGGGCACGCGCATCCCTTCGGGGCGACGGGGGCGCGATGAACCACCCTCGCGCCCCGGACGCGTGCAGCGACAGCGGAATGCGAGCCGGGGCCCAGCGCAAGAGTTCGCCGCAGGCGCTTCCTGACCCCACCGCCCTCGCGTTTTGCCCCGCTGCGCGGGGACTCTTGCGCTGGACCCCGGATCGGCGCTCCGGCTGTCGCCGTCGCTTGTCCGGGGAACGGGGGCGCTTCGCGGCCTCCCCTCACTCCCCCTTGGGCAGGGCGAACACCGTGAGCTGCCCGCCCAGCGCCGTATACTGGTTCAGCGCCGCATAGGCCTCGTTGGCGCCGGAGCCGTCGCCGGGGTCGCTGAGGCCGGCGGCGAGGCCGATGCCGGCCCAGCCGCCGACGCCGGAGAGCACGGCCACATATTGCCGGCCGCCCTGCATGAAGGTGGTGACGTTGCCGACGATGCCGGAGGGCGTCTTGAAGCGGTACAGCTCCTTCCCCGTCTTCGCGTCCACCGCCTTCAGCCAACCTTCCAGCGTGCCGTAGAAGACGATGCCGCCCGCCGTCGCCAGCGCCCCCGACCAGACGGAGAATTGCTCCGGCTTCGACCACACGGCCGCGCCCTTCAGCGCATCCCAGGCGAGGAAGGCGCCGGTGCTGCCCGCGGTGCCGGGGGCGGGATGCATGGAGAGAGTGGCGCCCACATAGGGCTGGCCGGGCACGTAATCCACGTGGAACGGCTCGTAATCCATGCACATGCGGGTGACGGGCACGTAGAACAGCCGCGTCTGCGGCGAGAACGCCGCCGGCTGCTGGTTCTTGGCGCCCAGCGAGGAGGGGCAGATGCCGGTGTAGGTGACATCCTCGCCCTCCCGCTCGGTGGAGAAGGCGGGCTCGCGCTTGGGGCGGCCATAGGCGGGGCTCTTCGGGTCGAGATCGATGCCGCTCGCCCAGTTGGCGGTGGTCTCGTACTTGCCCGCGCGGAGCAGCGCGCCGGTCTCGCGGTTCAGCGTGTAGGCGAAGCCGTTGCGGTCGAAATGGGTGAGGAGCGGGGTGGCTTTCCCGTCCACCTCCCCATCGGTCAGGATCATCTCGTTGACGCCGTCATAGTCCCACTCGTCGTGGGGGGTCATCTGGTAGACCCAGCGGGCGACGCCCGTGTCCGCGTCGCGGGCGATGATGGTGTCGGACCAGCGGTTGTCCCCCGGCCGCTGGCCGGGGTTCCAGGTGGCCGGGTTGGCGGTGCCGTAATAGACGAGGTTGAGCTTCGGGTCGTAGGCGAACCAGCCCCAGGTGGCGCCGCCGCCGATCTTCCACTGGTCGCCGGACCAGCTCTTGAGGGACGAATCCTTGCCCACCGGCTTGCCCAGCTCGGTGGTCTTTTCCGGGTCGATCAGCATCTCAGCATCCGGCCCGGTGCTGAAGGCGCGCCAGACGAGGTGGCCGTCCTTGAGGTCATAGGCGGAGAGATGCCCGCGCACGCCGGCCTCGGCGCCGGAAATGCCGACGATGAGCTTGTCCTTCACCGGCATGACCGTGGCGGTGTTGGAGGCGCCCAGCGCCGGATCGCCGTTCGCCACCGACCAGCGCTTCGCTCCCGTCTTCGCATCGAGCGCGACGATGGTCGTGTCCGCCTGATGCAGGAAGACGAGGCCGTCCGCATAGGCGAGGCCGCGATTGACGAGATCGCAGCACATCACCGCGGCCACGTCCTTCTTCTGGCGCGGCTCGTATTTCCAGAGGATGCGGCCTTCGTTCTTGAGGTCGAGGGCATAGACCAGATTGGGGAAGGGCGTGTGGACATACATCACGTCCCCCACCACCAGCGGCGCGCCCTCATGGCCGCGCAGCACGCCGGTGGAGAAGGTCCACGCCACCTGCAGGCGCCCCACGTTGCCGGCGTCGATCTGCTTCAGCGGGGAATAGCGCGTGTTGGCGTAGTCCACGGTCTGCAACACCTGCTCCGCGCCAGTGGCGGTGCGCGTCAGCACGTCGTCATTGGCGAGGGCTGCGGCCGGGAGGAACGCGAGGAAGAGGGCGGGGAGGAGGGCGGGGAGGAGGCGTGTCATCGTCGAAGGCAGTCCGGGTGTCGTGACGCAAACAGGCGCGAAGGTCTCCCCCGCGCCCGCAGCATCCTCGCCGCACGCCAGCGACGCAACCGCGCCGCAGGGGCAGGCGTGGTGCGGCCTATCTCCCCTCTCCCCTTGCGGGAGAGGGGTTGGGGGTGAGGGGGAGGGCCTGTCCATTCGTCCCGGCTCCCGTTCTGGCGGAGGCATACCCCTCACCCCAGCCCTCTCCCGCAAGGGGAGAGGGGGCACCGCTGGTATCGGGGAGTACCGCCGTTCAGCCCGGAACGACCGGGCCGATGGAGGCGTCGATCAGGCTCATGCGCCGCTCCCGCGCATTCACGAAGCGGAAGTAGATGACCTTCACGAGGTCCATCACCAGCGTCCACACCAGGCAATAGGCCCAGACCACGCCGATGAGCAGCCACGGCAAAGCCGGCATGAACCAGCCGAAGGCGCACATGAAGATGGCGAAGATCTGCGTGCCCATCACCGCCGCGAGCACGGGCAGGCTGGGGTAGGGCGGGCGGAACAGCGTGCCCTGCACCCGCGAGACGAAGAACAGCAGGTGCCCGCCGGCGCACAATTGCAGGAACAGCATGGTCTGGATGTGGGAGAGGTCCATGGGCAGCCGCGCCATGAGTTCCGGGCTCTTCATCCAGAACATGCCGAGCATGACGATGCCGAAGCTCTGCACCAGCGCCATGATGCCCATGATGGTCGAGAAGGAGAGGATGCGCTGCATGTTCCAGCGCACCGGTGAGTCCTGAACCTTCACATTGTCATAAGCGATGGTCATGATCGGGATGTCGTCAAGCAACGCCATGACGACGATCATGATCGCGGTGAGCGGCATGAAGTCGTACACCAGATAAACCAGCACGACCACCAGCATGATATTTAGCGTCATGGCGATGCGGTAGTAGATGTAGCTGGTGATCCGCTCGAAGATCGCCCGCGCCTCCATGATGGCGTTGATGATGGTGGAGAGCCCCGGCGCCGTGAGGATGAGCGCCGCGGCGCTGCGGGCCGCGTCCGTGGCGCCGGAGACGGCCACGCCGCAGTCCGCCTGCTTCAGGGCGGGGGCGTCGTTCACGCCGTCGCCGGTCATGGCGACGATGTGGCCGCGCTCCTGCAAGGCCTTCACGATCTGGAACTTGTGCTCGGGGAAGACGCGGCCGAAGCCGTCGGCCACCTCCACCGCGCGGGCGGCGTCGATGGCGATGTGCTCGGGGCCGGAATCCTGGCCGAACACGTCGCTCGCCACGAGGAGATGATCGCCGAGGCCGAGCTGGCGGGAAATCTCGCCGCCGATGGCCACATCATCGCCCGTCACCATCTTCACCGAGACGCCGAGCGCCTTGGCCTTGGCGATGGTCTCCGCCGCGTCCGGCCGGGGCGGGTCGAGCATGGGCAGGAGGCCGAGCAGCGTCCAGGTCTTGCCGTCGTCGGAGCGGGCGACGCCCAGCGCGCGGGTGCCGCTGCGGGCGAGGGTTTCCACCGCGTCGAAATAGCCCTTCGCAGCGGCCTCCGAGAGGCCGCACTGGGCGGCGATGGCCTGCGGCGCGCCCTTGGCGAAATGCACGGTCTTGCCGTCCGGGCCGGTGACGCTCGCCACCGTCTTCTTGCTGACGGGATCGAAGGGCGTGAAGTCCACGCTCTTGTAGCCGTCCAGCACCTTCGGGTCCTTCACCGCGGCGATCACCGCCTTGTCGATGGCGTCGTCGCTCTGGCGCTGGGAGGCGAGCGCGGCGCCGAGGATGAGATCGTCCGGCTTGGCGCTGCCCCACGGGATGGGCGTCTGGAGGGTGAGCTGGTTCAGGGTCAGCGTGCCGGTCTTGTCGGAGCACAGCACGTCCACGCCCGCCAGCTCCTCGATGGCCGAGAGGCGGGAGACGATGGCCTGCTGCTTGGACAGCGCCAGCGCGCCCAGCGCCATGGTCACGGACATGACGGCCGGCGTCGCCACCGGCACCGAGGCCACCAGCAGCACCAGCACGATCTGCACGATGGCGCCGGCGTGCTGCCACTCCCAATGCCCGTCGGCGATGATGTCGCGGTGGACCTGCGCCACCACCAGCACCAGCGCCAAAGCGGCGGAGAGGATGATGAGGAAGTCACCCATCTGGATGACCGCCTTCTCCGCATGGGACTTGGCGCCGGCCGAGGCGACGAGCTTCGCCGTGCGGCCGAAGAAGGTGGCATTGCCGGTGGCGGTCACGAGGGCCGTCATGGTGCCCTGCCGCACGATGGAGCCGGAATAACCGCTGTCGCCCACCGCCTTGGAAACGGGGAGTGACTCGCCGGTCAGCGCCGCCTGATCGACGGAGAGATACTTGCCCTCGATCAGCAGCAGATCGGCGGGAAGCGTCTCGCCGCCGGCCACGCTCACCACGTCGCCGGGCACGAGGGCGGCGGTGTCCACCGTCATCCACTGGCCGTCGCGCAGCACGCGGGCCTTGAGCGCAAGGCCCTTCTTCAGCGCGGCGAGGGCGCTCGCGGCCTTGCTGTCCTGCCAGAAGCCGACGATGGCGTTGTAGATGAGCAGGCCCATGACGACGATGAAATCGGGCCAGTCCTGCCGGATGAGGGAGAGCAGCGCCGCCGCCTCGATCATCCAGGGGATGGGGCCCCAGAAATAGCCGACCAGCTTCTCCCACCGGCTGTCCTCATGGGCGACGATGGCGTTGGGGCCGTATTTCGCCTGCCGTTCGGCCGCCTCGGCGGCGGTGAGGCCCTTGGGGGAGGCGCCGAGTTCTGTGAATTTGGCGGCGATGGCCGCCGCATCCAGCCGGACGGAGCCGGAGGACGATCCCGACGCCGGCTTCGCGGCGGGGGCCTCGGTGGGAGCTGCGGCGGCGAGGGCTGCGCTCTGTGCCATTGGACTTCTCCCGGTCAGGCGGAACGGGTGAGCGCCAGCGTGTGCTGGGCGATCATCAGTTCTTCGTTGGTGGGGATGACGAAGGCCGCGACGGCGCTGTCCGCCGTGGTGATGCGCGGCCCGTTGGCGGCATTGGCCGCCGGATCGAGGGTGAGGCCGAAGGGGGCGAGGCGCTCCAGCACGGCGGCGCGCACCTTGGCCGAGTTCTCGCCGATGCCGGCGGTGAAGACGAGCGCGTCGAGCCCGCCCAGCACCGCCGCATAGGCGCCGATGAATTTCACGAGGCTATAGACGAAATAGTCCACGGCCAGCCTGTCGTCCGCCGCCGCGCTGTCCTGCAGCACCCGCATGTCGGCGCTGTCGCCGGAGAGGCCGAGCAGGCCGGACTGGCCGTAGAGCAGTTTTTCCAGCGCGTCGGGCGTGTAGCCGGCGGAACGCAGCAGATAGAAGATCACGTCCGCCGGCACGTCGCCGGAGCGGGTCGCCATGGGCAGGCCGGTGAGGCCGGCGAAGGCCATGGATGTCTCGACGCTCCTGCCGTCCAGCATGGCGCACGCCGAGGCGCCGCCGCCGAGATGGGCGGCGATGACCCGCCGCGCGCCGGGCGCGACCTTGGGCACTTGCCGGCTGATATAGTCGTAGGAGATGCCGTGATAGCCCCAGTGCCGCACGCCGGTGTCGCGCACCGCCTTGGGCAGGGCGTAGATCTGCGCCACCTCCGGCATGGTGCGGTGGAAGGAGGTGTCGAACACCGCCACCTGCGGCAGGCCGGGAAAGGCCTCGGCGATGGCCCGCGCGCCGCGCACGTTGAACGGCTGGTGCGAGGGCTCCATGGCGGACAGGCCATCGAGATAGTCCAGCACCTCGGGCGTGATCCTCGCCGGGCCCTCAAAGCGCGTGCCGCCGAGCACCACGCGGTGGCCGGCCGCCACCACCTTGATGTTGGCCTCGTGCTGCTCCAGCCACCTCACGATGTAGCCCAGCGCCTCCTTGTGGCTCAGGGCATGGCCGGAACCCCATTCGTGGGCATCGATGGGCTTGCCGTCCGGCTCCTTGGCGATGAAGTGCGGATCCCCCGCCATGCTGTCGATGCCGCCCCGGCAGAGCAAAGGTGGGTCTTCCGCGTTCGACGTCCCATAGGCGCCGAACTTGAGGCTGGTGGAGCCGGAATTGACGACCAGAACGGCGTCGGTCATGGCAGCCTCGCTCAGTCGGCGGTGTGGGGAAGGATGGCGTCGGGCGTGCGCTTGAGCGCATCGGCGTAGATCACCGCCGCGGCGGCGGAGAAGCGCCGGGCCTCGGCGCTGTCGGCGCGGCTCGTCAGCATCACCGGCACGCGGGCGCCGACCACGAGGCCGGCGCTCTGGGCGTCGGCCATGAAGCCGAGATTCTTGTAGACCATGTTGCCGGCCTCGATGTTGGGCACCAGCAGCACGTCCGCCGTGCCGGCGACGGGCGAGACGATGTGCTTCACCTGCGCCGCCGCGGCATCCACCGCCGCGTCGAGGTCGAGCGGTCCGTCCACGATGCCGCCGACGATCTGGCCCCGATCGGCCATCTTGGAGAGGATGGCGCCGTCGAGGGTGGCGGGCATCTTGGTGTGCACCATCTCCACCGCCGCCAGCACCGCCACCTTGGGCGTCTCGATGCCCAGCGCCTTCGCGAGGCCGATGGCGTTCTGGCAGATGTCGCGCTTCTGGTCTGTGTCGGGCGCGATGTTGAGCGCCACATCCGTCACCAGCACGCGGCGGGCATAGGTGGGCACGGACATGATGGCGCAATGGCTGAGCAGCCGGCCGGTGCGCAGCCCCGCCTCCTTCGCCATCACGGCGCGAAGCAGCACGTCGGTGTGAAGGCTACCCTTCATCAGCGCCCCCACCTCGCCCGCGCCGGCCGCAGCGGCGGCCTTGGCGGCCGAGTCTTCCTCGCTCGTGGTGGAGACGACGCGGGCGCCGGAAAGATCGAGGCCGCCAGATGCGGCGATGCGGCGGATGTCCGCCTCCGGACCGAACAGCACAGGCTTGATGAGCCCGGCGGCGGCAGCATCGAGGGCGCCGGACAGGGCATCAAGGCTCAAGGGATGGACCACGCCGGTGGGCAGGGGATCGAGCCCCTTGCAGCGCTCCAGCAGCGCCTCCAGCCGATGCTCGGGCACGCTGACGCTGATGGCCTTCTCGGGCGCGGCCACGGTGATGGCGGCGGTGGCGACGATGGCGCCGGAGGGCGCGGCGATCGCGCCGTCGAGGCCGAGCGTGCGGTCCGCCGCGTTCGTTTCGCGGACCGAAAGGGAAACGGTGAGCGGCACGTCGGCCGGCAGCGGCGCGGCGATGCGCACGCTGGAGGCGCGGATGGCCGCGCCGGGGCCGGGCAGGGAGGTGCCCACCAGGGCGGCGAACAGGGAGGCGGCAAGGCCGGCATCCGCCTGACCCGACCCGGCGCCGGCGAGCATGCCGGCATCGCCGAAGGCGGCGCCCCAGGCCCGCAGGTCCGGCGTGCGGATGATACGCGTGGCGGACGCACTGTCGCCCGCTTTGATGTCCTCGAACAGACGATTGGCGATGGTGGGCACGAACATGCCTCCTCGGGCGCGTCACTGGGAGGGAAGGCGAGGAACAGGCGGGCCGGGGAAAAGAGAAGTCCGGGCGCGGCGCGGGGGATGCGCCGCGCCCGTCTTCCCGGCTCAGACGGCTGCGGGGAGGTTCTGGCCGGGCACGGGGGCCGGCGCGGTCTTCACCGCTGCCAGCGCCACGTTCTTCGGCGCCGAGACGCCGAGGATTTCGGCCAGGCGTTCCACCAGGGCCCGCTCGCCGGGGGTGTAGGTGCCATCCGCCGTGGCGACGCCGACCACCTTGTTCACCAGATCCTGCCGCTGGCCGGGATCTGTGACCAGACGGGCGATGGCCTCCACCGCCTTCTCCCGTTCCAGGAGCAGGATGTAGAACTGGTCGCGCACCAGCGTCTTGAACTCGGGCAGCGAGAGCTGCATCAGCTTCTGCCGCGTCTCGTTGAGCGAGCTGGCGGCCGCCTCGTCCAGCGCGCGTGTCACCGAGAGCACGTAGAGCGAGGCGCGCACCAGTGCCTCGTTGAAGCCGCCTTCGGCCACGCGGTCGCGGAACTCGGCGATCTTGCGGTCGCGGAAGGCTTCCTTCTGCGGGCTGTTGGCCGGCAGCTCGCGGACCTTCTCGTCGAGGTTGAGGCCCAGAAGGCCGTGCAGCACCGGCGAGCCGTAGACGGCGAAGAAGGACTGCTCCACCGCCCGGTCGCGCACATCGCGCCAGCCGTCGAGGGCGGCGTTGATCTGGTCGGACCAGAAGTTCTGCGCCGTGACGAAGGGATTGGAGGCGTCCGCCGGCTTGCGGGCCGTGGTGACGTCGGCGGCGAGCTTCTCCACCCCCTTCATGAGCGGGTTGGTGTCCGCGAACAGGGAGTAGGAGAGCCGCAGCGGATTGAAGCGGAACAGCGCATCCGCGAGCTGCGGCGTCGCCATCGCCTTCACGACGGGCTGGAGGAAGGTGCGATAGAGCGAGTGATTGATCTCCGACACCCGCCGCGCAGCGGCGAAGGCGCGATCATCCTCCACGCTGTTGCGGCCATAGGCGCGGATGTCGTCCAGCGAGCGCAGCTCGAAGCGGGAATGCCAGGCCGGGCCACCGGCCTTCACCTGCTCCTCGGAGGCCGGCTCGATCACCAGCTCGTAGAGGCCGGGGGGCAGGCAGTCGATGAGGTCCATGAGGCGCACCAGCTCCTCGTCCTCCTTCGCCCCGACCTTGGCCGAGACGAAGATGGCGAGGTGGCCCACCTTCTGGTTCATGCAATAGACGATGGTGCGGCCCTCGGCGCGGATGTCGTCCACGTCCCTGTAGAGGTCGAGGATCCAGCCCAGCGTCTGCGGCGGCGGGGAGATGTTGTCGCCCTGCGAGGTGAAGACGATGACCGGCGAGGAGATGTTGCGCAGGTCGAACACCTTGCCGTCGGTGGAGCGCACCTCGTTGCGGGTGAGCTTGTCGCCGATGAAGAACTCGTCCACCAGGAACTGGATCTCGTCGCCGTTCAGCTTGATGAAGTCGCCCCACCACTTCTCGAACTCGAGATAGCGCGGGCCTTCCGTGTCCACCTTCGACCAGACGTCATACTGCTTGCCCCACAGCCAGTTGGCCGGGTTCAGATTGTCGAAGTTCAGGATCAGCCAGGTGCCGTCGAACTTGCCGCCGCCGAGGTCGCTGATGAGGTTGGTCAGCCACGAGCCGCCGAGCAGGCCGCCGGAATAGCGCATGGGGTTCTTGCCATGCACGCCCTGCCAGTAGGACATGGGCGAGCCCGCCACCATGCAGGGGCCGAACAGGTCCGGCCGCAGCATCGCCACCATCAGCGTCTGGTAGCCGGCCTGGCAATTGCCGATGGCGAAGGTAGGCGGCGCCTCCGGGTGCATCTGCCGGATCCGCTCGAAGAAGGAGACCTGCCCTTCCACCACGTCGAGGAAGGTCTGCCCCGGTTCCGGCTCGGCGGCGAAGCCGATGAAGTAGACCGGATGCCCGGTGCCCAGCGCCTCGCCGATCTCGCTCTCGGTCTTGAACCCGCCGATGCCCGGCCCCTGCCCGGCGCGCGGGTCCACCACCACCACCGGCCGCTTCCGCGGGTCCACCACCACTCCGGCGGGGGGGACGATGCGGGACAGGGAGTAGTTGATGGGCCGCGGCAGCGCCCGCCCGCTCACCAGCACCTCATGGTCGAAGGAGAGCACCGTCGCCATGGGGCGTGAGGTCATATCGTGCTGCTCGTTCCCCCTCCGGCGGAGGAGATCGAGGAAGAGGACCTGGCGCTGGGTGGCGTCCACGAGGTAGGCGCCGAGAGGTCCGCCCTGACTCGCACCTGAACCCATGCCGAACTGTGGGTTGAATGCCGGTGAAAGTCCCTTCTGGAATGCCGACATCGCGGCGTTCGGGTCGAACGGCAGCAGGTTCTGGAAGGGGGAAAGGACAGGGGAGGGGGCAGGCGTATCGGCGGCCATGACGGGCTCCCGTCTCTCGCCGGCCCAACGATTGCGACAGGCCGGACGTTGCTTTCGCACGTGCGAATGGCCGCAGCTAAGGTCCCGTCTCTCCCTCGGGTCAATTCCGTTGATCTACGGGTGCGGGAGCATCCGTATCTATCCGGAAAGCCAGCGAAATTTGATGTGGCGCAAGAATGGCGTGCATTCTGCTGCACTGCAGCCTGAATTGAGGTTCGCCGCTACCGAAAGCCGGCGTGCACCCTTGCCATTGCTGGATTGTCGAAATGGCGCCGAGAGCAAAATTTGCCCTGCAGCGGAAGGGCGCCCCGGCGCCCTACTGGTCCCTGGGCTTCAGGAAGGACAGGAGGAAGTTCTCTTCCTTCTTGGGGCCATGCTTCAGCTCGGCCACCACCACCATCTTCTTCACCTCACCGCGTTTGAAGGCGGCAAGGAACTTGTCGTAGTCCTTGACCGACACGCAGCCGTTGGAATCTCCACGCGGACCAAGGAGATAGGGGTGGGCGAGGATGCCGGCGCGGCCGTACATCCGGCCGGTTCCGATCGGATTGAGGCGCACCGCCTCGATGCCGTGGAACAGGGATTCGCGCATGGTCAGCTGGTAGGTGTTGGGCGGGGTCGGGCCCACCATGCGCTTGTTGACGGCACGCACGTCGTCGAAGGTATCGCCGTAGCCAGAATGGGCTTCCAGCCGATCCCCGTTCGGCATGTAAACGACCTTGGCCTTGATGTCGTAGATGGCATAGCCGCTGCCGGGCGTTGGCAGTGCCGGCTCATCCTCTGAGAGCGTCGGCGTCTCTGGAGCCGGGGCCTGGCTGCCGGGGACGGCAGAGGGCGTGTCGGTCAGGGAGGCGTCGGGCAGGGAGGCATAGGCGAGGCGCTGGTTCGGCATGGCCGGCTTGCGCAGGGGCAGGGGCACCGCGCCCTGGTCAAACTGTTCCAGCGCCTTGATTCCGTCAGCGGCAGCCACCTGGTTCCGGTTCAGTGGATTGGCCATGGGCAGCGGCACGACGCGGCCGGTGAGGCGCGCGGAATTGTCCGACGGTCCAGGCCCGGCGGCAAAGGACCGGCCATCAATGGCCACGTTGGTCAGGTAGATGCTGCCCGGATCGACGCCCAGCGCGCCGGAGCCGACGACGAGCGAAATCTCGGTCACGGTCGTTCCCGCGGCCGCCATGCTGAGCTCGCGGACGAGGGGGCGGTTGACGATCTGGGGCGGCGGTGCGGAGACGCCGAACGCGAACGAGCCTTGCGTGTACCAGACGGCCCCTGCGGCAACCATCAGGCCGGCGACGACGCCCGTGCCGATGCCGACGAGTGTGCCGCGGCGGGACGTGCTGCGCGGCCGGGGATCCGAGGCGTGGGGGTCGTAGTCGGAGGCATCGACCTCCTCCTCGTGGACGTGCGGCGTCCAGTGCCAGTCGGCCCGGTCATGCCAGTCGGCATGGGGATCAGCGTCGTCGCGGTCCCATTCACCGTGGTCGCGCAAGCCTGCGTCATGGCCCGCGCGCGCGTCATGATCGCTCGCGTCGTCCTGCCAAGCCGCGTATTCCTGCCGGTCCGAGTGCCTCATGGTCCCCGCTATCAGCGCTGCCGGTCGGTACCGGCTCCGTTCGTCCATCGCAGGGTCCCTCGGTCTAACGCATCGCACAAACCTTGCCCGGTTCGGATATTCTCCGACCGACCACCGGCTCAGAACGCTGCGCCCGCGCGGCCCCGCCGCACATTCCCGCCAGCCCTGCAACCTTGCCGAAATTCGGTTTCTTTTCCCTTTACGCCCCACGCTAGACCAGATCACGACGGCGAGAACAAGGCCGTTCGCACGGAAACTTTACCAAGGGAACGCCGTCTTGGCGAGGGGCGAGCATGACGTTGCGTCATCTGCGCAGCCCCCTCCCGAGGCCCTTCATTCTTCAGGATCCGGCTTGCGCTAGGATGTCCTTCAGCACGGGTGCGACACCGGCGCGGAAGGCGCGAACCGCGTCGCGGACGATGGGGTCGAGATCCTCCGGCGTCGTGGTGCCGTACACGTAGCGGCGGATCGCAAGGTAGAAAATGCGCCCGTGCAGGCCCCAGAACAGCTCGGCCTCGCGTTCGCTGACCGGAATTTCGCCGGGGGCCGGCAGCTTCAGCTCTGCCCTGAGCTCGGCGCAGGCGGGCAGGATGATCTGGTCGCGGACGATCATGAGGTAGCGGCTGGTGATGTCGAACGACTTGAGGCCTGAAAAGGCGAAGATTCGCACCCAGTGGTAGTCGAAAACCTGCTCGACATATTCGAGGTAGAATTGCGTGAGCCGCGCCTCCAGCGGCTTGGATCGGTCGGTCACGAGAGGCGCCCAGTCCGCCTTCCAGCGGCTGAGATAGACGTGCTCGTAGACCCGCTCGATGAGCGCTTCCTTGGAAGGGATGTAGCGGTAGATGGCGGAATGGGTGATTCCCATCCGCTTCGCCAGCTCGCGCGTCTGTCCCTCGAATCCGTGCTCGGCGAAGAAGCGCACGGCTTCCTCGATGATCGCCTGTTCGCGGTCGGCCGCCCGCATGTGCTGGCGACGGGGGCGGGCGGGCGGCGGCGGCTTCTGGTCGGGCGTGGGCTTCAAGGCGAGTCCGTTCAACGCATGGGCCGGGCGCCCACCGTCCTGCGATAGCGCAACCTTCCCGCGCCACCAAGGGTCTCCGAGCGCGGCGACGCCCGCTCCCACGTCGCGGCGGCAGCTCCTGTGGCGCGTGAAGTCGAGGAAAAGGTGAGGGAAGGCAACAATCATATATCCGGGTGGGAATAGCGTCGCGCTGCACTGCAATGATTTCCCTGCCAGCGCTTTTCCCAAGCACTTCGCCAATGGTCGCACAGCACTATTGACAGGCACATCGGCCTGATATCATGTTGTGACCAAGTGGTCACTAAAATGAAGCCACGCTCGACCGGGAGGAACCTGCCCTTGAAAGCCCGCGCTTTCGCCTATGCGCGTCCGTCGAGCCTTGCCGAGGCGCATGCCGCCTTTGCCGGGGCCGATGGGGATGCAAGCTTCATCTCCGGCGGGCAGAGCCTCGTGCCGGCGCTGGCGATGCGGCTGCAGGCGCCGCAGGTGCTGATCGACCTCTCCGCGATTCCCGAGATGCGCGGCGTGCGGCTGGACGGGGAAACCCTGCGCATCGGCGCGCTCACCCGCCATGCCGAAACGCTGACCGAGCCGCTGATCCGGGCCCATGCGCCGCTGCTTGCGGCCGCCGCGCCTTTCGTCGCCCATCCCGCCATCCGCAATCGCGGCACGGTCGGCGGCAGCGTGGCGCTGGCCGATCCGGCCTCCGAATTCCCGGCCATGATGCTGGCGATGGGCGCCGAGATGGAAATCTCCGGGGTCGACGGCATGCGCCGCGTCGCCGCCGATGACTTCTTTCAGGACCTCTACCAGACCGCCATCGAGCCCGGGGAAATCCTCGTGGCGCTGCATGTGCCGGCCGCCGGGCCGCGCCATGTCTGTGCCTTCGACGAGATGGCGCGACGTCGTGGCGACTACGCCATGGTCGGCGGCGGCATCCTCGCCGAGCGTGACGGCGCGGTGATCGTGAACCCGCGCATCGCTCTCTTTTCGGTCGGCCCGACGCCGGTGCGCGCCCGCAATGCCGAGGCGGAGATTGCCGGCAAGGCGCTCGATGCCGACACCATCGCCGCCGCCCAGCGCGCGCTCGATGCCGACATCGATCCACTGGACGACGCCGAAATTCCTGCCGCCATGCGCCGCCACCTCGCGCGCGTCCTGCTCGGGCGTCTGCTGCGCAAGCTGGAGACCTGCTCATGAATATGATGGCGGGCACCGTCCCCCTCTCCCTCACCGTCAATGGCGAGGAGGTCGCGCGCATGGTCGCGCCGCGGACCACGCTGGCGGATTTCCTGCGCACGGATCTCGAACTCACCGCCACCCATGTGGGCTGTGAGATGGGGGCCTGTGGCGCCTGCCTCGTGCTGCTGGATGGGGTGCCGGTGCATTCCTGCCTCGTCTTCGCTGTGCAGGCGCAGGGGCAGAGCGTCGAGACGGTGGAGGGGCTTGTCGCCAGCGGCGCGCTGGCGCCGCTCCAGCAGGCCTTCCATGAGCGCAACGCGCTGCAATGCGGCTTCTGCACGCCGGGCATGCTGGTGAACGCCCATGCCCTGATCGCCCGCGGTAGCGTGCCGGATCGCGAGGAAATTCGCGACGCGATCTCCGGCAATTACTGCCGCTGCACCGGCTACGAGGCCATCGTCGACGCCATCGAGGCGGCTGCCCGCAAGGCGAACGGGGAGGGTGCGGAATGAATGCCCCCTTCGACCGTCCGCTCGGCGCGGCGCCCCATCTTGAGCCGGGCGTTCATGTGGGCCGTCCGCTACCGCGCCCCAATGCCAAGCGGCTGGTGGCCGGGCGGGGCAACTATGTCACCGACATGAAGCGGCCGCGCATGCTGCATGCGGCCTTCGTGCGCTCGCCCTTCGCCCATGCCCGCATTGTGCGCATCGACGTGGAGGCCGCCCGCGCGGCGCCCGGCGTTGCTCTGGTGGCGACGGGGGAGGACCTTGCGAAGCTGTGTACGCCGTGGGTGGGCACGCTCGACCATTTCAAGGGCATGAAGTCCGAGCCCCAGCTTCCGCTGCCCCTCGAGCGGGTGACATGGAGCGGGCAGGCGGTGGTCGCCGTGGTGGCGGAAAGCCGTGCTGCCGCCGAGGACGCCTGCGAACTGGTGGAGATCGAGTATGAGGACCTGCCCGTCCTCGCCGATCTCGACACGGCGCTGGCGCCCGACGCCCCGCGTCTCGTGGAGGGCTTCGCCGACAATCTGTGCTTCCGCTCAGCTCTGGAGAGCGGCGCGGTCGACGACCTCTTCGCCTCTGCCGCGCATGTCGTGGAGGCGGACCTCGCCTTCGGCCGCCACACGGGCGTGACGCTGGAGCCGCGCGCGATCATCGCCGACTACGATGCCAGCGAGCACGCCCTCACCGTCCATCATGGCACCCAGACGCCGTTCCAGTTCCAGGACCTCTATTCCCGCCACTATGGCATTCCCGAAGCCCGCGTGCGGGTGGCGGCGCCGGACGTGGGCGGCTCGTTCGGCGTGAAGCTGCATGTCTATCACGAGGACATGGCGGTCATCGGCCTGTCCATGCTGGCGGGCCGGCCGGTGAAATACGTGGTGGACCGGCTGGAGGCCTTCGTCTCCGACATCCACGCCCGCGATCATCGCGTGAAGGCGAAGGCGGCGGTGGGCGCGGACGGCCGCATCCTCGCCATGGCGGTGGAGGACGAGACCGCCATCGGCGCCTTCTCCACCTATCCTCGCACCAGTGCGGTGGAGGGCAACCAGGTCATCCGCCTCATCGGCGCGCCCTACCGGCTGGAGGCCTACCGCGCCGATCTGAAAGTGGTGTTCCAGAATAAGACGCAGACGAGCCAGTATCGGGCGGTGGGCCATCCCATCGCCTGCGCCGTGACCGAGCATCTGATGGAGAAGGCCGCCGCCGCGACCGGGCTCGACCCGTTCGAGGTGCGCGCGCGCAACCTCATCTCGGACGACGCCTATCCCTGCCAGTCCCTCACCGGCTTCAAGTTCGAGCAGCTCTCCCATGAGGCCTGCCTCGCGAAGCTCAAGACGCTGATGGACTATGACCGCCTGCGCGCCGAGCAGGCGGAGCTGTGCGCCCGCGGCATCCATCGCGGCATCGGCATCGCCGCCTTCGTCGAGATCACCAATCCCACGCCCGCTTTCTACGGCATCGGCGGTGCGCGCATCTCGGCGCAGGACGGGGCGGTCATCAAGATCACCCCGTCCGGCGAGGTGCGCTGCCTGATTTCGGTGACGGAGCAGGGGCAGGGCACCGAGGCCATCATCGGCCAGATCGTCGCCGATTATCTCGGCGTGTCCCGGGATATCGTGCGGGTCATCACCGGCGACACCGAGGTGACGCCCCACGGCGGCGCCACCTGGGCCTGCCGCGGTGCCGGGATCGGCGGCGAGACGGCCCTTCAGGCTGCGAAGAAGCTCAAGGCCAACGTGCTGAACGTGGCCGCCGCCATCCTCCAGGCGCAGCCGGGCGACCTCGATCTCGTCGATGCCGAGGTGGTGGACAAGGCGGGCGGCACGGTGCGCCTCAGCCTCGCCGAGGTCGCGCGCATCGCCTATTTCCGCTCCGACACGCTGCCGCCGGGCACCGACGCGCAGCTCACGGTTGCGCATCACTATGCGCCTTCCGGCTACCCCTTCGCCTTCACCAACGGCATCCACGGCTGCCATGTGGAGGTGGATGCGGAGATAGGGCTCGTCAAAATCCTCAAGCACTTCGTGGTGGAGGATTGCGGCCGCATCATCAACCCGCTCCTCGTGGAGGAGCAGGTGCGCGGCGGCGTGGTGCAGGGGCTCGGCGCCGCCTTCTTCGAGGAATGCCGCTACGACGAGGCCGGCCAGCTCGTGAACGGCTCGCTCGCCGATTATCTCGTGCCCATGTCCTGCGAGATGCCGGACATCGTCATCGCCCATATGGAAACGCCGACCCGCGACACCGAGCTTGGTGCCAAGGGCTGTGGGGAGGCGGGCACCGCCGCGTCGTCCGCCGCCGCGCTCAACGCGGTCAACGACGCCCTCGCGCCGCTGGGCGCCGAGCTGACCCAGATTCCCATGACCCCCGCGCGCATCCTGAAAGCGCTCGGCGCCTACTGACGACCGCCCACAGCCAAAAAACAAGACACACCGGGAGGATTTCATGACCAAGCGGACCGACCATCCCCTCTCCAGCGTATCCCGTCGCACGGTGCTTGCCGGCCTCGGTGCCGCGGGCGTCGGCCTCATCGCTTCGCCGGCCCTTGTGCGGGCGCAGGCGGAGACCATCCGCATCGGCTTCCCCACCCCGCTCACCGGCCCCTTCGGCGCCGAGGCGAAGGACCAGGTGAAGAGCGCGGAACTCGCCGTGAAGCTCGTCAATGACAAGGGCGGCATTGCCGGCCGCAAGGTCGAACTGCTGGTCCGCGACGACAAGCTGAACGCCGGCGAGGCCGCCACCCGCACCCTTGAGCTGATCGAGAAGGACAAGGTTCACGCGGTGGTCGGGGCGCTCTCCAGTGCCGTTCAGCTCGCGGTGAACGAAGTGACGCGCGCCCGTGGCGTCATCTACGTCTCCATCAGCCAGTCCGACACCATCAACGAGGTGAAGGACTTCTCGAAGTACACCTTCCACGAGGCGCTCAATCCGCGCATGACCACGGCCGCCGTGGCGCGGGCGACCTTCAAGAAGGGCTCGAAGGTGGCCCTGCTCGGCGCCGACTACGCCTATGGCCACGAGATGATCCGCGGCTTCAAGCGCGCCGCCGGCGAACTCGGCGCCGAGATCGTCGGCGAGATCCTCCACCCCTTCGGCGCGGCGGACTATTCCACGCTGATGCCCCGCATCCGCGCGCTCAAGCCGGACATCCTCGCCATCTGCAACTTCGGTCGTGACCAGGCCAACTCCATCAAGCAGGCCAACGACTTCGGCATGAAGAAGCAGATGCAGATCGTGGTGCCCGTGCTGCTGCACAACCAGCGCATCGCCGTGGCGCCCGACGTGTTCGAGGGCATCATCGGCGGCGCCAACTATTACTGGGCGCTGGAGAGCACCATCCCCTCCGCCAAGACCTTCAACGACGCCTACAAGGCGGCGTACGGCTCGCTTCCGACCGATTACGGGGCCTACGGGTTCACGGGCGTCTCTGCGCTGCTCCTGGCCATGGCGAAGGCCGGCGGGACGGACACGGACAAGGTGGTCGAGGCGCTGCAGGATTTGAAGTACGACGTGGCCAAGGGGCCGCAATACTTCCGCAAGTGCGACCACCAGTCGGTGCAATCGGTGCTGGTCCTGAAGTCCAAGGCCAAGGCCGACATGAAGAGTGAGCAGGACCTGTTCGACATCGTCGAGAACGTCCCCGGCTCCGAGCAGATGCTGCGCTCCTGCGGCGAACTGGGCTTCCCGACCTGAGACCTGATCCCTTCTCCCCTTGCGGGAGAAGGTGGATCGCGGCGCAGCCGCGAGACGGATGAGGGGAAGGCAGCAACAGAGCGCGATCCAACCCCTCACCCCCGGCCCCTCTCCCGCAAGGGGAGAGGGGAGAAGCACCGTGCCGAATGCCCCGTCCGCCCCGAGAGACGCCCGATGGACCTTGAACTCATCCTCATGCAGCTGTTCTCCGGGCTCGCGCTCGGGGCGATCCTGGTGATGGTCGCCCTCGGGCTCACCATCGTGTTCGGCATGCTGGGCATCGTGAATTTCGCCCATGGCGCCCTGTTCATGGTGGGGGCCTATGCGGGGCTGTGGGTCGCCGCGCAGACCGGCAGCTTCTGGTGGGCGCTCATCGTCGCTCCCCTTGCGGTCGGCGTGCTGGGCATGCTGATCGAGCGCTTCCTGATCCGGCCGCTCTATGGCCGCACGCCGGATGATCCGCTGCTGCTCACCTTCGGCCTTGGCTATGTGCTGGTGGAGGCCGTGCGCATCACCTTCGGCACGGACGGCATTCCCTTCTCGGCGCCCGACGCGCTTCAGGGCGTGGTGGATCTCGGCGTCGGCTATTTCCCCATCTATCGCCTGTTCGTCATGGGCGTGGTGGCGGTCATCCTGCTGCTGCTCTGGGTGGCGCTGGAGAAGACCCGCTTCGGCCTCATCGTGCGGGCCGGCGCGCGCGATCCGCTCATCATGAAAGTGCTGGGGGTGGACGTGAGCCGGCTGTGGCTGCTGGTGTTCGGCCTCGGCGTCGGCCTCACCGCGCTCGGCGGCGTGCTGGCCGCGCCCATGCGCAACGTGAGCCCGGAGATGGGCACGCTGGTGCTGGCGGAGGCCTTCGTCGTCACCGTCATCGGCGGCATGGGATCGCTGCTCGGGGCCGTGGTGGCGGGGCTGCTCGTGGGCGTCGCCGTGAGCATGACCGCGCTGTTCGCTCCCGAGATGGCGACCATCGTCATGTTCGGCCTGATGGCTCTCATCCTCCTCGTCCGACCGCAGGGCCTGTTCGGCCGGCCGGCCGGCGCCTGACGGAACCCGGCGCGTGAACGGAGACGACACCATGACCACAACCGACCTCGCCGCCGGGCAGGGCGTGGCGCCGCGCACCCTGCCGAAGGCCGGCGCCGCGCTGGATCGCTGGCGCGTGCCGCTCACCATTGCCGTGCTGGCGGTGCTGCCCTTCGTGCTGCCGTCGCAGGCGCTGGCGGTGAACGTGCTGATCTACGGCCTGTTCACCGTCGGCTTCAACCTGCTGTTCGGCTACACGGGCCTTCTCTCCTTCGGCCATGCCGCCTTCTTCGGCACCGGGGCGTACCTGACAGGAATGGCCATCGCCCTTCTCGGCTTCGGCTGGTTTCCGGCCATGCTCACGGGCATCGTCGGCGCGAGCCTGCTCTCGGTGGTGATCGGCGCGCTCTCCATCCGCACGCGCGGCATCTATTTCTGCATGGTCACTTTGGCGCTCGCGCAGCTCGTCTATTACGTCGCGCTCCAGGCGTCCGGCTGGACCGGCGGCGAGAACGGCCTGCGCGGCTTCACTGTGGTGAAGGCCGACCTGATCGGCGGCTTCTCGGTGAACCTGCTGAACCCGCTGGCGAAATACTACTTCATCATGTTCTTCGCAGCGCTGGCGCTGTGGTTCGTGTCGCGGGTGCTGAACTCCCCCTTCGGCGCGGCCATCGAGGCGGTGCGCGAGAACGAAACCCGCGCCCGCGCCTGCGGCTTCGACGTGGAGCGCACCAAGCTCCTATCGTTCGTGCTCTCGGGCGCCCTGTGCGGCCTCGCCGGCACGCTTTCCGCGCTTCATCTCTCCATTGTACCGCTCGATGCGCTGGGCGTTCACACCTCGTCCATCGTGGTGATGATGACCATGCTGGGCGGCGCCGGCTCCTTCTTCGGGCCGTTCGTGGGGGCGCTGGTGTTCCTGCTCATCGAGGATGTCGCCTCGCTGTGGACCACCCACTGGCAGCTCATCGTCGGCATCGTCTTCATCCTGTTCGTGCTGTTCCTGCCCAAGGGCATCTGGGGCAGCCTGATCCAGATCGTGCGCCGCAGGAGGGCGTCATGAGCGCGCTGATGGAAGTGACGGACGTGGGCCGCTCCTTCGGCGGCTTCGTGGCCCTCGCGGGCATCTCGGCCAGCTTCGAGCGCAACAAGGTGACGGCAGTGATCGGCCCCAATGGCGCCGGCAAGAGCACCTTCTTCAACGTGCTGTCCGGCGTGCTCCAGCCCTCGACCGGCTCCATCCGGTTCAAGGGGCAGGAGCTGAAGGGGCTGAAGCAGCACCGCTTCGCCCATCTCGGCATTGCCCGCTCCTACCAGATCACCAACCTCTTTCCCGAGCTGTCGGTGGAGGAGAACGTGCGTGTGGCGGCACAGGCACTGAAGACGCGCTACGACGTCTTCAGCCATCGCGATCGCTATCCCGAGCTGGCGCAGAAAGCAGAGGCGGCGCTGGCCGAGGTGGGCCTCACCCATCGCCGCGCCCGCCGCGCCCGCGACCTCGCCCATGGCGAGCAGCGGGCGCTGGAGATCGCCATCGCGCTGGTGGCGAACCCCGAGCTTCTGCTGCTCGACGAGCCCACGGCCGGCATGGGGCCGGAAGAGACCAAGGAGATGGTGGCGCTCATCGAGCGCCTCGCGGCGGACCGCACCATTCTCCTGGTCGAGCACAAGATGAAGATGATCCTCGGCCTGTCGGACCGCATCCTGGTGCTGCATCACGGCCGCCTCATCGCCGACGGCACGCCGACAGCGGTGCAGGCCGATCCGGAAGTCCGCCGCGTCTATCTGGGGCAGAACGATGGCTATGCTTGAGGTCGAGAAGCTCAATGCCTGGTACGGGCCGAGCCACGTCGTCCACGATCTGACGTTCAGGATCGAACAGGGCGAAATCGTCGCCCTCGTCGGTCGCAACGGCGCCGGCAAGACGTCCACCCTGCGGGCCATCATGGGGCTCATGCCGCGGGTGGAAGGCCGGGTGACGTTCGACGGCACGGATTTGCTGCCGCTCGGTGCCCACGCCCGCTTCCGCCTCGGTCTCGGCTACGTGCCGGAGGAGCGGCGCATCGTCTCCGGCCTTACGGTGCGGGAAAACCTGCAGCTCGGCCTCGTCGCCGCCGCCCGCACGGACGAGCGCGCGGCCATCGACGAGATCGCCAAGAGCTTCCCGCGCCTGAAGGAGCGGCTGGAGCAGCAGGGGACCACCATGTCCGGTGGCGAGCAGCAGATGCTCGCCATCGCCCGCGCCATCATTTCCAAGCCGAAGATGGTGCTGCTGGACGAGCCCTCCGAGGGCATCATGCCGGTGCTGGTGGAGGAGATGGGCGTGCTCTTCCGGCGGCTGCGCGACCAGGGCACGACGCTGCTTCTGGTGGAGCAGAACGTGGAATGGGCGCTCAATCTCGCGAGCCGCGCCATCATCATCGATCAGGGCGAGCTGGTGCATCAATCGAGCGCTGCTGCACTGCTCGCCGACAAGGACATCCAGGATCGCTATTGTGCGGTCTGAGCGCCATTGCCGAAGAGCGGCACGCGCGAACGAGAACAAGGGGAGGACCATCCCGTGGAACTGACCGGCGAATATCGCATCAGCGCCCCGCGCGAGACCGTGTGGAAGGCGATCCTTGATCCTGAGATGCTCAAGCGCTGCATTCCCGGCTGCAAGGAGCTGGAGCAGACGGGCGACAACGCCTATGCCGCCAAGGTGCAGGTGAAGGTCGGGCCGGTCTCGGCCACCTTCTCCGGCTCGGTGGAACTCACCGACATGGAGGCCCCGGCCGGTTGCCGCATCGTCGGGCAGGGCAATGGGGGCATCGCCGGCTTCGCCAAGGGCGAGGCCAAGGTGGCGCTGGCCGAGGATGGCGCCGATACCATCCTGACCTACGTGGCGGACGCCCAGATCGGCGGCAAGCTCGCCTCTCTTGGCGGGCGCCTCGTGCAGGCGACAGCCAAGAAGCTCTCCGACCAGTTCTTCACCAGCTTCGCCGAAGCGCTGAACGCGCCGGCCGAGGTGCCTCCGGCGGCCGAGGCGTCCTGACCATCACACTGGTCCCGAGGCCGGCGCAGGTCTGCTGTAGCTTACGTCGGCCTCACTTCACCCGGGTTCACTTTATCCGCGCCGCATAATCCTCCGGCTTGAAGCCGACGATCAGATCGCGCCCGTGCTCCAGCACCGGGCGCTTGATCATGGAGGGGTGCGCCAGCATCAGCGCCAGAGCCTTTGCCTCGTCGATGTGGGCCTTGTCGGCGTCAGGGAGCTTCCTGAAGGTCGTGCCGGCCCTGTTAAGCAGCTTTTCCCAGCCGACCTTCTTCGCCCAGCCCTGAAGCGTGTTCGCGTCTATGCCGGCCGACTTGTAGTCGTGGAAGGCATAGGCGACGCCCTTCTCGTCGAGCCAGGCGCGCGCCTTCTTCATGGTGTCGCAGGCCTTGATGCCGTAGATCGTCGTCGTCATCGCAATCCCCCGTCTGAAAGCACCGACCTTACCCGAGGGCGCGCCGCCGCGCGCGCGGCTTTCGCGTCGCAGGGCCGTTGAACGGTTCCTGCTGCTCATGTAACATATCAGTGCAATCCCAATTGGACGGGCAATAACAGGCAGGGCAGGACGCATGAAGACCTATCGGGGAGACCGCACCATCGACGGCATCGCGGTGACGGTGGACGGCAAGCCGCTGCCGCAGCGCACCGACATCGCCAAACTGAGCAGCGACGGCTTCGAGTGGAGCTATGAGGGGCAGGCCCCCGCCCAACTCGCCCTCGCCTTGCTCGCCGACCACCTCGGCGACGACCGGCGCGCCTATTCGCTGCACGACCAGTTCATGCGCGACGTGGTCGCCAATTTCGCCAACGAGTGGGAGATGACCTCCGACGATATCGACGCCGCGCTCCACCGCGTCGCAGCCTGATCGGCATCCGCCCGAGGCTTGACGGCAGGAGACGAATCCGTCGTCTCAGAGACAAGGCAGGGGAGCAAGCGGCATGGCGAAGGCGGGGTCCAAGGCAGGGGCCATTGCGGGTTCCGTGGCGCCGGTGCGGCGCCAGAAGCGGCAATCCGCGCTGGCCGGAGGTGAAGGCGCGCTTGATCTCCTGTTGGAGCCGCTCCGCGAAACTCGCAAGGAGCCTCGCACCCCGGCCCGTCGCGCCCGCAAGGATGAGCCGGTGACCGAGGATGCGAGCCTCACCGATCGCGCCTACCGCATCCTTGAGGAACTGATCGCGACCCTGCAACTGCCCCCGGGCGCGGTGCTTTCCGAACTCACGCTTTCCGACCGGCTGAAGATCGGCCGCACGCCCATCCGCGAGGCACTGCAACGCCTTGCCCGCGACGGGCTGGTCGTGGTGCTGCCGCGGCGCGGCGTGCTGGTGTCGGATATCAACCTGCGCACCCAGCTTCGCCTGCTGGAGGTGCGGCGTGTGCTGGAGGTGCTGATGGCCGGCCTCGCCGCCGAGCGCGCCACGGCCGAGGAGCGGGACGCCTTCGCCGAGATCGCCGGCTCCATGCGGCAGGCGGCCGAGGTGGAGGACGACCTCGCTTTCATGCGCCTTGATCGGCGCTTCAACCTTTTGATGGCGCAGGCGTCGCGCAACGAGTTCGCGGTGCGCTCCATGGGCCTCATGAACGCCCTGTCGCGTCGCTTCTGGTACCAGCATTACCGGGAGGTCGCCGACCTGCCGCTCGCCGCCCGGCTCCACGCCGAGGTGGCCGAGGCGGTGGCCCGCCGCGACCGCAAAGGGGCCGAGACCGCGGCTGCCAACCTCGTGGATTATATCGAGGATTTCGCCCGCAAGACCCTGGATGCGTGAGGGCTCGAGGCTCCCTCTCCCGCAAGGGGAGAGGGAGCCTCGAGCCTTCAGAAGATCACGACGCTGCGAATGGTCTCGCCCGCCTTCAGCGCGGCGAACCCCGCGTTGATCTCCTCCAGCGCGATCCGTCGGGAGATCAGGCCCTTGAGGTCCAGCCGTCCGGCAAGCGCGGCTCGAGCGAGGAAGGGGAAGTCGCGGGCAGGGCGGGCACCGCCATAGGAGACGCGGCGGATGCGCTTTTCCGCCATCAGCGAGCCCCAGCGGAAGGACACGTCCTTCGTCACGTCGATCTTGCCGAGCCAGATCACCTCGCCGCCCGGCCGCACCGCCTCCACCGTCGCGCGGAAGGCAATCGGGCTGCCGGCCGATTCCAGCACCACGTCGGCACCGCGGCCTTGGGTGAGCGCGCGGGCCGCCTCCACCACGTTGCCCGTGCGGGCATTCACCGTGTGGGTGGCCCCCATGGCGCGGGCGAGGGCGAGCTTGGCATCATCGAGATCGGCGGCAAGGATGGTCTCTGCGCCTGCCAGCCTCGCCCCCTGCACCGCCGCGAGGCCCACGGCGCCGCACCCGATGACGAGGGCCGTATCGCCGGGCCCGATGTGCGCCACGTTCAATGCCGCGCCCACGCCGGTCATGATCCCGCAGCCGATGAGGCACGCCTCGTCAAACGGAAGTTCTTTGGGCACCGGCACGGCCTGCTGGTCCGTGACGATGCAGTATTCGCCGAAGGCGCCGAGGAACATGAGGTTCCCCAGCTCCCGCCCGTCCGCGAGCCGCGCCTTGGCGGCGCCGTCGAAGGCACGGGCCTTCGGACCTTCCGCGAGATAGCCCTCGCACAGGATGGGCAGCGCGCGGTCGCAATAGAAGCAGTGGCCGCAATGGGGATTCCAGGAGAGCACCACATGGTCGCCCTTGCGGACGCCCTTCGCCTCCCGCCCTACATCCTCCACGATGCCCGCCGCCTCGTGGCCGAGCACGATGGGCATGGGGTAGACGAGGCCGCCCTCGATCACCTCGAGATCGGTATGGCACAGCCCGGCCGCCTTGATGCGCACGAGCACGTCGGATGGCCCGAGCGGGGCCGCCTCCACCGTCTCGATGGCGAGCGGCGTCTGCGGCGCGTGGAGCACCGCGGCACGATAGGTGAGGGGCATGGGTCAGGTGTGCTCCAGCTCCACCTCGCCGGCGATGACGCGCATGACCGCCTTGTCGCGGTACGCCTCCGCCAGCGTGCCGGAGAAGATCATCTCGCCGCGCTCCAGCACGTAAAGGCGATCCACATAATCCGGGAGGTGGTGGACGTTGGATTCCGCCATCAGCACGGCCTGCCCCATGGCGCGGATGGAGGCGATGCCCTCCGAGATCACCGGGATGATGGCCGGCGACAGCCCCTCGAACGGCTCGTCGAGCAGGAGAAGGCTCGGGTCGAGGGCGAGTGCCCGCGCCACCGACACCATCTTGCGCTCGCCGCCGGAGAGCTGCGCTCCGCCCCGGTGCAGATACTGCCGGAGCTTGGGGAATACGGTGAGGGAGCGCTCGACGCGGTCCTTCTCCGACATCTTCGAGCGCCGCGTCCAGGTCGGCAGCTCCAGATTCTCGGCGACCGTGAGGTCGGCATAGACCTCCGATTCCTCCGGCGAGAAGCCCACGCCCATCTGCGCGATCTCATGCGGCGCGCGGCCGATCAGTTCCTTGCCGGCGAAGCGGATGGAGCCGGCGACAGGCTTGCGATAGCCCATGATGGAGCGGAACGTGGTGGTCTTGCCCGCGCCGTTGCGGCCGATGAGGCAGACGAGTTCGCCCGGCTCCACGGCGAGGTCGATACCGGACAGGATGCGGCTGCCGGCGATATCCACCTTGAGGCCCGAAATGCTCAGCATGGGCGGCTCTCCTGAACGGCGGCTTTCGGGGCCATTTCTCTGGGGGGCACCTTGGGCGGGCGCGTACCCACCACGGCGGCGATGAGGGCGGGATCCTTGAAGAAGGTTTCCGGCTTCTCATCGGCGAGAACGGTACCCGCCTGGAGCGCGACGATGCGGTCCGAGTAGCGGGCCACGAGGTCCATGTCGTGCTCCACCTGGATGATGCCGCGCACGCCGGCCTTGCGGGACGCGGAAACCAGCAGCTCCATGATGGCGTGCTTGTCGCCGGTGGAAACGCCGGAGGTGGGTTCGTCGATAAGGATGAGTTCCGGCTTGAGCGCGAAGGCGCTCGCCACGTCCAGCAGCTTCTTCTCGCCCTGGGAGAGGGCGCTCGCCTGCTGGTCCAGGCGGTGGCGCAGGTTGAAGATGTCGGCCACCTCCTCCACGGCATCGCGAATCTCGCGATCCCCGCCGAGGCTGCGGAAGGGATTGCCGATGCGCCTGAGGCGTGACGCAGCGGCGACACCCAGCGTCTCCCGCACCGTAAGCTCGGGGAAGATGTTCACCAGCTGGAACCCCCGCGCCATGCCCCGGCGGGAGAGTTCCACCGGCCCGATGCCGGCGATGTCCTGCCCGCGGAAATGGACGTGGCCAGACGTCGGCTTCAGCAGCCCCGTCAGCACGTTGACGAGGGTGGACTTGCCGGCGCCGTTGGGGCCGACGATGGAGATGAATTCACCATCGTCCACATGCACCGAGACGTTCCGGAGCGCATGGAAATCGCCGTAGCTCTTGGAGACCTGATGGGCGGAGAGAAGGGCGCGTGAGGCCATGGGTCAGCTCCCGCGCTTGAGGCGGGCGAAGGCGTCGCCGAACAGGCCGGCGATCCCCCGCGGGAAGAAGATGACGATGAGCACCAGCACCGCGCCCATCACGAACCGCCAGTACTGGGTGGCGGACATCACCGTGTCCTGCAGCAGCACGAAGGCAAGGCCACCCACCACGGGGCCGGCGAAGGCACCGGAGCCGCCCAGCACCGCCATGAAGACGAGGTTGCCGGATTGCGTCCAATAGACGATCTCAGGGTCCGCAAGGCCGATGGTGACGGCCAGGATCACCCCGCCGATGGCGCCGTAGACGCCGGAGATGACGTAGGCCGCCAGCCGCATCCGCGAGACGGTGACGCCGAGATAGGCTGCCTTCTGCGCGTTCTCCCGAATGGCCGTGAGGTGCAGCCCGAAGGGCGAGCGCACGATCCGCCACATGGCGCAGCCGAGCAAGGTGAGGAGGCCGAGAGCGTAGTAGTAGAACGGCCCGGTGATGAAGGCCGTCTTGCCGCCCTCGAACGCCATGCCGAACAGCAGCGGGCGCATTACCCGCATGCCCTGGTCGCCGCCGGTGAGGCCGTAGAACTTGAACAGGATGGAGTGGAACAGCATGCCGAAGGCCAGCGTCAGCATGCCGAAGAAGATGCGCGTGTAGCGCACGCACAGGAAGCCCACCGGCACCGCGATGACCACGGCGGCCGCCACCGCGACGAGCAGGATCAACTCCAGCGACTGGACGCCGAGCTTCGAGGTCATCACCGCCGCCGCATAGGCGCCGATGCCGAGGAACATGGCGTGGCCGAAGGAGAGCAGGCCCGTGTAGCCGAACAGCAGGTTGAAGCCGAGAAGAGCGATGGCAAAGCCGAAGAACGGCACCATCAGGGTGAGCATGTAGGTGGAGGCGACGAGCGGCAGCCCTGCCATGGCGGCGATGATGACCAGGAAGGATATGAGGCCCGAAGGTCGCCAGAGGCTGGGGGACACGGCCGGCGCCACCGTGGCCGGGGCGGAGGTCGGGGTGCTCATGCCATTGCCTTTCCGAAAAGCCCGGCCGGCCGCAGGATGAGCACGGCGATGACGACCAGATAGATGGAGAGAATTTCGGCCTCGGGCAGCACCATGATGGCCGCAGCCCGGATCAGGCCGACGATGAGTGCACCGGCGAGCGCGCCGCGCATGGAGCCGAGCCCGCCGATGACCACCACGGCGAACGCTTCCACCACCAGCTCCACGGCCATTTCAAGCGAGGAGGCCGAGGCCGGCACCACCAGCGCGCCGCCCACCGTGCCGAGCATGCAGCCGACCGTGAACACGGCCGCGAACACGCGGGAGGAATTGACGCCGAGACCCTCGCTCATGTCCCGGTTTTCCGCCGTGGCGCGGATGATGCGTCCGGTGCGGGTCTTCTGCAGGAAGGCGCCGAGCGCCACCGCGATGGCGATGGAGGCGGCGATCACGAGGAGATTGTAGGTGGGCACCCGAAGGCCCATGAACTCGGCCGTGCCGTAGGCGAGATAGGCGTTGTCCAGTGTCCGGGGCGTGGCGCCCCAGAAGAAGCGGAACACGTCCTGGAACATCAGCAGCAGGCCGAAGGTGAGGAGCAATTGATAGCTCTCGTCCCGCCGGTAGACCGTGCGCAGGATGCGTTCCACCGGCAGGCCGACGAGGCCGATCGCCAGCCCCGCGAGAATGAGCACCGGCAGCACCGTCCAGGCTGGAAAGCCGGCGGCCGAGGCGAGGCCAACGGCCGTGATGCCGAAATAGGCGCCCAGCGCGTAGAACGAGCCGCAAGCGAGGTTGATGACCTTCTGCACGCCGAACACCAGCTGGAGCCCGGCGGCCACGAGGAAGAGAATGGCGGCGTGAAACACGCCGCCGAGGAGGACGTCGAGGAAGACGGTCACGCGGCGCTCCTCACACGGGAAGCTTGGAGGTCTTGAGCCATTCCCAGAAGTCCACGCCCGGCGGCTTCTGGAGCTGATCGGCGGTGAAGCTGTCCACCGTCTTCAGCGTCGGGAAATCGTAGGAGTTCTGGTTAGTGGAAAGGCCCTGGTAGAAGGTCTGCTCAGCGATCTTGTCGGCGCGAAACTGCCCCGGCCCCCCCAGGCTCTCGATCTTCTGCTTGGGGATGGATTCGATGATCTCCGTGAGCTTCGGCCAGCGCCCCGTGGCCTTGGCCGCGGCTTCGACGCCCGCCTTGTATGCGGCCAGGGCGAAATAGGCGCGGTCGGCCTCCCAGCTCGGAGCCTCCTTGTAGCGGCCCATGTAGTCTTCCACGAACGCCTTCTGGAGCGGGGAGGCATTGGGCAGCGCGAAGTAGAGTGTGTTGTGCCCGAACACGATGTTCTCGGGCATGAACTCCTTCTTCAGCTGGTTGATCTGCCAGCCGGCGGCGGGCAAAGCGAGGTTCACGCCTTCGAACAGGCCGGCGGCGGAGCCCTGCTTCATGAAGACGGGCAGGTCGGCGAACAGCATCGACGAGAAGATGAAGTCGGGTTTGGCCGCCTTCAGCGCCGCGACGTGGGACGTGAGGTCCATGGTGCCGACCTTCGGCCACTGCTCGGCCACCACCTCCACCTCCACGCCGGCGCGCTTGAGGATCTGCTGGAAAGCCTCCCAATTGTTGCGGCCGTAGGAATAGTCCGGGTTGATGCCGGCAATGCGCTTGATCTTGCCCTTGAAGTATTTGATCGAGAGCAGGGAGGCCATCACGGCCTCGCATTCATTGTCGGTGGAGCGGAAAACGTACTGCGACTTGGGCATCGCCTCCTTCACGCCGTCCTGCGTGGTGCCGTCCCACATGATGAGGAGTGCCTGTTCCTCCTCCGCCACGGGCGCGACGCCCAGCGACACGCCCGTGGAGATGAGGCCCTGAACGCAATCCACCTTCTCCTGCAGCACCAGGCGGCGGAAGCGCTCGATGGTGTCCTTGGGAGAGGTTTCCTCCTCGATGACGAGCTCGATCGGGCGCCCGGCGATGCCGCCGTCCTTGTTCATGCGCTCCGTCGCCCACTGCACAGCGCGGATGCCGCATTCGCCCACCGTGCCCATGGCCCCGGAGCGCGGCGCGAGAATGCCGATGCGAACCGGCTTCGACTGGGCGATGGCGGGGGAAAAGATCCCCGGAGCGGCGGCAGCGAGACCGGCAGCACCGATCCCCCGCATCAAAGTGCGGCGAGAAATGTTCATTGGCGTCCTCCCCTAGGCGGGTCTCGTGCCCGCCTTTGTGAACTGACATATCATAGATATGCCAAAAGAATGTCTGCAAGAAGCTTTTTTGATCTGGATCATTTTTAAGGAAGAAGGGTTGGAAAAGTTGAGTTGAATCAAAGTGTTAAATTGTTGAACTTTGGTCGCATTCGTGGGGCGACAGGCGTTTGGCGGGGCCGGATTGGCGCCTTGCATATGATGTGTGGCTGACATATTAGTGGTGCATCCGCTGTCGCGGAGCATCCTTCCCCCGTCCGGGCGCGAGGGAGCTGGGGCGGGCGACGGCTCCAGGCCCCGGCGCGTTCAGCAGCCGGGGTCTTCAGGAGCCGGCGCCTCCAGACGCGGCGCCGAGAGAATCAAGACAATGGCGCGCACCAACAGCGCGCAAGGGAGAGAGCGATGGAACTCACCTCGAGCCCCATGACGGATCGGCAGCGCAAATACCGCGCGACCTACCGCGAGCGTGTCACCGGCTGGTATAACGGATGGCTGCACATCGCCATCATCTACACGATCGGCTTCACTGCCCTCTACATCTATGTCTCGAACATGCATGCGATCCGCTGGTGGGAGTTTTTGACCATTCCCGTCGTGTTCCTGTTCTGTAATTTCTTCGAGTGGTGGCTGCACCGCTACGTGATGCACCGGCCGTCGAGTTTTCCGCTGTTCCGCGCGGTCTATAATCGCCACACGCTGATGCACCACCAGTTCTTCACCGAAGAAGAGATGCGCTTCGCCGGGCATCACGACTGGCGCGTCACCTTCTTCCCGCCCTACGCGCTAGTGACGTTTACGCTCATGTCCATTCCCGGCGCCATCGTGTTCGGGTGGCTGATCTCGCCGAACGTGGGCTGGCTTTTCATCGCCACCACCACCTCGGTCTACCTGCTCTACGAGTTCATGCACTTCACCACGCACATCGACGAAAACTGGTTCGTGCGGAACGTGCCCTTCATCAACACCAACCGCCGCCACCACGCCGCGCACCACAACCAGTCGCTCATGATGGAGCGCAACATGAACCTCACCTTCCCCATCATGGACTGGGCGTTCGGCACATCGGATCTCAACCGCGGGCTCATCGGCCATCTCTTCAACGGCTATGACACCCGCCATCTGAAGACCGACATGCGCCGCACCGCGCGTACGCCGAAAGGCAAGGCAAGCCCGGCCGGCCACGTCGCTCCGGCGGAGTGAGGCGATGGCGTCGATCGAACCCAATATCGCC
The DNA here is from genome assembly GCF_023571765.1 of Xanthobacter aminoxidans. GTDB lineage: Bacteria > Pseudomonadota > Alphaproteobacteria > Rhizobiales > Xanthobacteraceae > Xanthobacter > Xanthobacter aminoxidans. The sequence goes on from NZ_JAMJXC010000003.1 coordinate 83,679, forward strand.
GGGCTCGCGATTTTCGCGGGCCTGTGGACCGCGGCCTGCATGGGCTTTCTGGTGCTCTCCGGCATGTTCCCGGAGAGCACCCGGCCGGCGGGGGCGCGACAGGCGGGGGGGCGCGCCCTCGTCCTGGTGAACAGCCTGCTGTGGCTCGCGCTGGCGGCTGCGGCGCTGGTCTACGGCTACGCCAACCTGCGCCTCACCAGCCTGATCGTCGTCGGCGGCCTCGTGCTGCTGTTCGCTCCGGCACCGTTCGATCTGCTGCCGACATCGTTCCGCGACGGCCGGCGGGGCCTTGCCGCCCTGGTCGCTCTCCAGGGCGCGGCGCTCGCCGTCTGGGCCGCGCTTCCCGGCGGCGGCGCACTCATCTGAAGGTCAGCGCCGGCGCAGTCCGGCCAGCAAGAGGGGACATCCCATGCCCACCCACATCAAGCTCATCCTCTCCCTCATCGTCCTCGCCGTGGCTGCGGCCGGCTATGCCTTCCAGGCAGCGCTGGGGCAGGAGGGACCCAAATATGCGGTCGCCTTCCTCGGCATCTTCATGGTCGTCGCCATGTGGGTGTTCCCCGAGGTGCAGCGCCGGCCGGGCGACAAGGTCTAGTCCGACAAGAAACAAGAAGAGGAAGAGGGGGCATGATCGCCATCATTTTCGAGGTGTGGCCGGCCGAGGGCCAGCGCGACACCTATCTCGATCTTGCCGCGCGCCTGCGCGTGGAACTGGAGAAGATGGACGGCTTCATCTCGGTAGAGCGGTTCGAGAGCCTGACCAATCCGGGCAAGATGCTCTCGCTCTCCATGTGGCGCGATGAGGAGGCGGTGAAGGCCTGGCGCAACCTCACCTCCCATCGCAAGACGCAGGCGGCGGGGCGGGCAGGGGTGTTCCGCGACTATCGCCTGCGCGTCGCCGCCGTGGTGCGCGACTATGGCATGTTCGAGCGCGACGAGGCGCCGGACGACAGCCGGGCGATGCACAAGCCGAAGGCAGCCGCGGCCGATCCCGCCTTCTGAGGCTCAGCGCAGCTCCGGCGGCCAGTCGAGGCCGGAGCGACCCGCCGGATCGGACGGCGCGGCTGCGGCGGCGATCTCGTCGTCGCTGAGGCCCGCCTCGCGCAGCACCTGCGCCGTGCAATCGCTGAGATCGAGCGGGTGGGCCTGCGCGGGAGTGCGCGAGAGGCGCGGGACGGCGGGCACGCGGTTCGGCCCGCTGTCCGGATGCCGGGCTGCGATGTGGGGATCGCTCCACACCTCGTCCGGCGCCAGCACAGGCGCGACGCAGGCGTCCGTGCCGGTAAACAGGGCGGTCCAGTGATCGCGCGATTGTCCCGCGAAGGTCGCTTCCAGCGTCCGTTCGATTTCCGGCCAAAGGTCGCGTCGCATGTGGTCCGGCGGTTCGCCGAGATCGAGACGCCGCCACAGTGCTTCAAAGAAGCCCCGCTCCAGCGCACCCACCGCGATGAAGCCGCCATCCGCGCAGCGATAGGCGCGATAGAACGGCGCGCCGCCGCCCAGCAGCCCGTCGCCGCGCGCCGGCCAATGGGGGGTCTTCCAGAGCGGCCAGTGCATGGCCATCAGCGACAGCGCGCCGTCCACCATGGCGGCGTCGATCTTCTGGCCCTGTCCGGTTGTCTTGGCTTCGATCACCGCAGCGAGGATGCCGAGCGCGGCGATCAGGCTGCCGCCGGCGAAATCCGCGACAAGATTGAGCGGCGCCTCGGGCGGCCCGTCCTTCGGTCCCATGGACCCGAGCACGCCGGCTAGGGCGAGATAGGTGATGTCGTGCCCCGCCTCCAGCGCGCGCGGGCCGTCCTGCCCAAAGCCGGTGAGCGAGCAGTAGACGAGGCGCGGGTTGAGCGCCGCCAGCGTCTCGTATCCCGCGCCGATCCGGTCGGCGACGCCGGGGCGGAAACCCTCCACCAACACGTCGGCGGTCTTCACCAGCGCATGGAGCGCGGAACGGCCGGCGGGTGCTTTCAGGTCGAGGGAGATATGCCGCTTGCCGCGCGAGAATTCCGGGATGGCGACGCCGGCCCGTCCGCCGCCCACCACGATCACTTCTGCCCCGAAATCGGCCAGCAGCATGGTGCAGTAGGGGCCAGGGGCGAGCCGGGAGAGATCGACGACGCGGATGCCGGCGAGGGGACCGCGCGGGGCAGGGAAGGGGGCCTCGACCATCACAGCCCCCGCGCGATGACGATGCGCTGAACGTCGCTGGTGCCCTCATAGATCTGGCACACCCGCACATCGCGATAGATGCGTTCCACCGGGAAGTCCGCGAGATAGCCGTAGCCGCCGAAGGTCTGGATGGCCGCGGAACACGCCTGCTCCGCCATCTCCGAGGCGAACAGCTTCGCCATGGACGCCTCGGTGAGGCATGGCAGGCCGGCCTCGCGCAGGGCGGCGGCGTGCAGCACCATCTGGCGCGCCGCCTCGATGCGGGTCGCCATGTCGGCGAGGCGGAAGGCGACGGCCTGATGCTCCATGATGGGCTTGCCGAAGGTCACCCGCTCCTTCGCATAGGTCCGGGCCGCCTCGAACGCGGCGCGCGCCATGCCCACGCATTGCGAGGCGATGCCGATGCGCCCGCCTTCAAGATTGGACAGCGCGATCTTCAGACCCTCGCCCTCGGCCCCGAGCCGGAGGTCGGCGGGAAGGCGCATGTCGTTGAAGGCGAGCTGGCAGGTGTCGGAGGAATGCTGGCCGAGCTTTTCCTCCACCCGCACGACCTCGTAGCCGGGCGTGTCGGTGGGCACGATGAAGGCGGAGATGCCCTTCTTGCCCGCGTCCGGGTCGGTCACAGCGAAGACGATGATGACATCGCCGTTCTTGCCCGAGGTGATGAACTGCTTGGCGCCGGAGAGCACATAATGGTCGCCGTCCCGCCGGGCGCGGGTGCGGAGCGCTGCGGCGTCCGATCCCGCCTGCGGCTCGGTGAGGGCGAAGCCGCCGATCCATTCGCCGCTCGCCAGCTTGGGCAGGAAGCGCTCCTTCTGCGCCTGCGTGCCGAACTTCACGATGGGCATGCAGCCGACGGAGGAATGCACGCTGACGATGGTGGAGCAGGCACCGTCCGCGGCTGCGATCTCCTCCAGCGCGAGGGCATAGGAGACGAGATCGGTGGCGGAACCGCCATGGTCCTCGGGCACCAGCATGCCGAGGAAGCCGAGGGCGCCCAGCTCCTTCAGTTCCGCGCCGGGGAAGCGGTGCTCCCTGTCCCGCGCCGCGGCTCCGGGCGCGAGGCGCTCGGAGGCGAAGGCGCGTACCGCGTCGCGGATGGCAACCTGGGTTTCGGTGAGGATCATGGCAGGTTCCTCCGGGTCTTGTTGTTAGGTTTCCTTGGCGGCCTCTGCCTCAGCTCAGACGCTCGATGGCGACCGCCGTCGCCTCGCCGCCGCCGATGCAGAGCGAGGCGATGCCGCGCTTGAGGCCGTAGCGCTCCAGCGCCGCCAGCAGCGTCACCATCACCCGAGCGCCAGATGCCCCGATGGGGTGGCCGAGGGCGCAGGCGCCGCCGTGGACGTTCACCTTGTCCTCCGGCAGGCCGAGATCACGCATGGCGGCCATGGGCACCACGGCGAACGCCTCGTTGATCTCGAACAGGTCCACGTCCTTCAGATCCCAGCCGGTCTTCCCGGCGAGCTTCTGCACCGCGCCGATCGGGGCCGTGGTGAAGAGGTTCGGTGCCTGGGCGTGGGTGGAGTGGCCGACGATGGCGGCGAGCGGCGTGAGGCCGCGCTTCTCCGCTTCGGAGCGGCGCATGAGCACGAGGGCGGCCGCGCCGTCGGAGATGGAAGAGGAGTTCGCCGCCGTCACCGTGCCGCCGTCGCGGAAGGCGGGCTTCAGCGTCGGGATCTTGTCCAGCTTCGCCTTGGGAGGCTGCTCGTCCGCCGCCACCACGCGCTCGGTCTTGCCGGCTTTCACGGTGACGGGGGTGATCTCCTTGTCGAAGGCGCCCCCGGCCATGGCCTTCTGCGCCTTGGTGAGGGAGGCGATGGCGAAGGCGTCCTGCGCCTCGCGGGTGAACTGGTAGGCCTCGGCGCATTCCTCGGCGAAGGTGCCCATGAGACGGCCCTTGTCATAGGCATCCTCAAGGCCGTCGAAGAACATGTGGTCGATGACCCTGCCGTGGCCCATGCGGTAGCCGCCACGGGCACGGTCGAGCAGGTAGGGGGCGTTGGTCATGCTCTCCATGCCGCCCGCAACCGCAACGGAGGCCGAGCCGGCGGCGAGGAGGTCATGGGCGAACATGGCCGCCTTCATGCCGGAGCCGCACATCTTGTTGACGGTGGTGGCGCCGGTGGAGAGAGGAAGCCCCGCGCCGAGCGCGGCCTGGCGGGCCGGAGCCTGGCCGAGGCCCGCCGGCAGCACGCAGCCGAACACCACTTCCTCCACCTGATCCGGCGCGAGGCCGGCGCGGGCGAGGGCGGCGCCGATGGCTGCGGAGCCGAGCGCGGGCGCGGCCACGTCCTTAAGGTCGCCCTGGAAGCCGCCCATGGGCGTGCGGGCGGTGCCGACGATGACGATGGGGTCGGAAGCCGTCATGTTGCGTGTCTCCGGTCGCGGGAGGAGGTCGTCAGCGGTACAGGCTCAGCGCGGCGCCATCCGCAGCGCGCCGTCGAGGCGGATGACCTCGCCGTTCAGCATGTTGTTTTCGCAGATGTGCTTGACGAGGGCGGCGTATTCCGACGGCCGTCCGAGGCGCGAGGGGAAGGGCACGCTCTTGCCCAGGCTGTCCTGCACGTCCTGCGGCAGGCCGGCCATCATCGGCGTCTCGAAGATGCCGGGGGCGATGGTGACGACGCGGATGCCGAACCGCGCCAGCTCTCGCGCTACCGGCAGTGTGAGGGCTGCAACACCGCCCTTGGAGGCGGCATAGGCGGCCTGGCCGATCTGCCCATCGAAGGCGGCGACGGAGGCGGTGTTGACGATGACGCCACGCTCGCCCTCGGCGTCCGGCGCCTCCTTCACCATGGCGTCGGCGGCGAGCCGCAGCATGTTGAAGGTGCCGATGAGGTTGACGGTGATGCCGCGCACGAAGCTTTCGAGCCGGTGCGGGCCATCGCGGCCGACCACCTTCTCGCCGGGGGCGACGCCGGCGCAGTTCACGAGACCGTGAACGTGGCCGAAGCTGTCGAGGGCGAGCTGCACGGCGGCTTTGCCGTCGGCTTCGCTGCTCACGTCGGCGCGCTGGAAGCGGGCGGCATCTCCGAGTTCGGCGGCCATGGCGGCACCGGCATCGGCGTTGATGTCGACGAGGACGACCCGGCCCCCATTGTCCACCACCATTCGCGACACCGCCGCGCCCAGGCCCGAGCCGCCGCCGGTGACGAGAAAGACGCGCCCTTCAATCTTCATGGTGCCCCTCCCAGGGAGACATGCCGCCGCTTCGGCGGCCGTTGCCTCTCGTCTAGCAGAAAAGCCGAGTGACATTCGATGACGCTAGCGATCTATTCAGGTGAGCGTTTTTGCCATTCGGGAGCGTGCCTTGGAACGGCGCATGATCTCCGGGACCTTCGTGGATGATGCCCTGGGTTGCCTGACGGCGCGGGGCATCGACGCCGGCCCCGTGCTGGCGCGGGCGGGGCTCGCGCTGCCGGTGACGGAGGCGGTCTCCGCGGAACAGTACGGGGCGCTGTGGACAGCCGCCGCCGAGGCGCTGGACGACGAGTTCTTCGGCCTCGCCGCCCGCCCCATGCGCTGCGGCAGCTTCACCCTGCTCTGCCATGCCCTGATGGGCGCGCAGACGCTGGAACAGGCGCTGCGACGGGCGCTGCGCTTCCTGCGGGTGGTGCTGGATGACCCGTGCGGCGAGCTTGTGGTCGGCGACGGTCTTGCGTCGGTCGTGCTCTCGGACAAGGGCGCCGCACACTCGGCCTTCGCTTACCGCACCTACTGGATCATCCTTCATGGCATCACCTGCTGGCTGGTGGGCCGGCGCATTCCGATCCGGCAGGTGGATTTCCGCTGCGGTCCGCCGGAGCATGGGGCGGACTATCGCCTGTTCTTCGGCGCTCCCGTGCGGTTTGACGCGCCGGAGAGTCGGCTCGCCTTCGATGCGGCCTTCCTGAAGCTGCCGGCCCACCGCAGCGAGCGGGCGCTGCGGGACTTCCTGCGCGGTGCGCCGGCCAACATCCTCGTGCGCTACCGGCACGACGAAGGGCTTGCCGCCCGTGTCCGCGCCCGGCTCCGGGAGCAGTCGGCCACGGCGTGGCCGACCTTCGACGAACTCGCCCGACAGCTGCGCCTCCCGGCCTCCACCCTGCGGCGGCGGCTGGCGGAGGAGGGGGCCGCCTATCGCGACATCAAGGACGAACTGCGCCGGCTGCGGGCCGAGGATCTGCTGCGGGCCACCGACCGGCCCGTGGGCGAGATCGCGGCGGAGCTTGGCTTTTCCGAGCCAAGCGCCTTCCATCGGGCATTCCGCAAGTGGACGGATCTGAGCCCGGGTGCCTTCCGCCGCGCCGGGGCCTGAGGGAGAGCGGCGTTCCGCCATTTGACGGCGGGGCGGCGGCTGACTACCTGTGCGCAGTCTATGCCCGCGCGGCGCCATCCGGGGCGTCCTGCCGGGCGACCGTGGAGACACCTGTTGTCGATCATTGCCAGCATCCGCAAGACCCTCGTCCCGATTCATCGGGAGGGCTATCCGTTCATCGCCATCGCGGTGGTGATCGCGCTCGTGCTGTTCATGTTCTCCACCTTCTTCGGCATGATCGGCTTCGGCCTTGCCATCTGGACGGCGCTGTTCTTCCGCGACCCCGAGCGGGTGACGCCGGTGCGCGAGGGGCTGGTCATCGCGCCGGCGGACGGGCGGGTGTCGCAGGTGGGGCTGGCGCGGCCGCCGCGGGAGCTGGACCTCTCCGACGATCCGCTGCTGCGCGTCTCCATCTTCATGAACGTGTTCAACGTCCACGTGAACCGCGCGCCGGTGACGGGACGCATTGAGCGCATCGCCTACAAGCCGGGCCTCTTCCTCAACGCCGACCTCGACAAGGCGAGCGAGGACAATGAGCGCAACGGCCTCATCATCTCCACGCCCTACTGCCGGGTGGGCTGCGTGCAGATCGCCGGCCTCGTCGCGCGCCGCATCGTCTCTTTCGTGCGCGAGGGCGAATCCATCGGTTCCGGCGAGCGCTTCGGCCTGATCCGCTTCGGCTCTCGCGTGGACGTTTATCTGCCCGTGGGCTCGCGCGTGCTGGTCAGCGAAGGGCAGTTGACGGTGGCGGGCGAGACGGTCCTGTGCGATCTCTCCCAGCCGCAGCAGCGCGAGACCGCCTATCGGGTGAGCTGATGGAAACCCCCTTTCCCCCGTTCGATCCTGAAGGCCGGCCCCGGCCGCGTCTCGGCGGCAGCATCGGCAAGGTGCCGATCCGCGTGCTCCTGCCCAATCTTGTGACGTTGCTCGCGCTGTGCTCCGGCCTCACCGCCGTGCGGCTCGCCATCGAGGAGCGGATCGAACTGGCGCTGGCGGCCATCGTGTTCGCGGCCATCCTCGATGGGGTGGACGGGCGGCTGGCGCGGGCGCTGAAGGGCACCTCGCGGTTCGGCGCGGAGCTGGACAGCCTCGCGGACTTCGTGAACTTCGGCTGCGTGCCGGCGCTGATGCTCTATTTCTGGGGTCTCAACGAAGCCGGCTCGTTCGGCTGGATCGCCGCGCTGGCCTATGCCATCTGCGCGGCCCTGCGCCTCGCCCGTTTCAACGTGATGCTGGACGATCCGAACAAGCCGCCCTTCGCCGGCGACTATTTCACCGGCATTCCGGCCCCGGCGGGCGCCATCACGGTGCTGCTGCCGATCTATCTGGAGCTGATCGGTCTGCCGCACGGACGGGTGAGCGCCATCATCGCCCTCGTCTATTGCCTCGCCATCGCCTTCCTCATGATCTCCACGGTTCCGGCCTGGTCCGGCAAGACGCTGGGGCGGCGGGTGCGGCGGGACATGGTGCTGCCGCTGTTCGTGGCGGTGGCGATCTATTTCGCGCTGCTGGCGAGCTATCCGTGGGTGGTGCTTTCGGTCTGCACCATGCTGTATCTGGCTCTCCTGCCTGTCTCGACCCTGCGCTACAGGCGCCAGATGAAGGCGTGGAAGGCCGAGCGTGCCGCTGCGGCGCCGGCCCCCTCCGAAGTGTTGCCCTCCTGATCTTTGCGCGATGGCGGCTGGCGCCTCGCTGGGCAAGCCTTGCCGAAGCGTTGCGCATTGAATTGCATACAATGCGCATGCAGTTGATTAAATTATGGTCATAGATGCGGATTGGTCTGCAGGGTTGCAGATCACTGATTTGATATAAACCTATGATAAATATTGAAATTTCAAAAACTGTATGCAATTGGCACGCAGCTTGAATGGCATTTGGCGACCGCCACCACAGGGACGTCGCCGATGAACCGCCGCGAATTCATGAAGTCCGCCTCAGCCACTGCTGTTGCTACCGGCACGGGCGTTGCCGCCCCGGCGGTATTTTCCCCGGCGAAGGCGCAGGCCCGGAACGAAACGCTGCTGATCGTCTCCGAGAGCGGTCCCAACAATCTCGACATTCACGGTGTCGGCACCAACGTGCCTGGCTACGAGGCGAGCTGGAACACCTATGACCGGCTCATCACCCACGAGATGACCGAGAAGGACGGCGTGCGCTACTATGACCGCGACAAGCTCAAGGGCGAGCTTGCCGAGGACATGAACATCGGCGACATGTCCGTCACCTTCAAGCTGAAGAAGAACGCGACCTTCCAGGACGGCAGCCCCGTCACCGCCAAGGACGTAAAGTGGTCGCTGGATCGCGCCGTCTCCGTGGGCGGCTTCCCCACCTTCCAGATGAAGGCCGGCTCGCTGGAGAAGCCCGAGCAGTTCGTGGTGGTGGACGACCACACCGTGCGCGTGGACTTCCTGCGCAAGGATCGCCTGACCATCCCCGACCTCGCGGTCATCGTGCCGTGCGTCATCAATTCCGAGCTGGTGAAGAAGAACGCCACCGAGAAGGACCCCTGGGGCCTCGAATACACCAAGCAGAACACGGCCGGCTCTGGCGCCTATCGCGTCACCAAGTGGACGCCCGGCACCGAGGTCATCTTCGAGCGCTTCGACGACTGGAAGGGCGGCCCGCTGCCCAAGATCAAGCGCGTGATCTGGCGCATGGTGCCTTCCGCCGGCAACCGCCGGGCGCTTTTGGAGCGCGGCGACGCGGACATCTCCTATGATCTGCCCAACAAGGATTTCGTTGAGCTGAAGCAGGCCGGCAAGCTCAACATCACGTCGGTGCCGTACTCCAACGGCGTGCAGTACATCGGCATGAACGTGAAGAACCCGCCCTTCGACAATCCGAAGGTGCGCGAGGCTGTCGCCTACGCCATTCCCTACGAGAAGATCATGGAGGCCGTGCTCTATGGCCTTGGCAAGCCCATGTTCGGCGCGCCGGCCGATGCCGTCACAAAGGTCGCCTGGCCGCAGCCCACCAAGTTCAAGACCGACCTCGCCAAGGCCAAGCAGCTGATGGCCGAGGCGGGCTACGCCGGCGGCATCGACACCACGCTCTCCTTCGACCTCGGCTTCGCCGGCGTCAACGAGCCCATCTGCGTGCTGCTGCAGGAGAACCTGGCGCAGATCGGCATCAAGACCACCATCAACAAGATTCCCGGCGCCAACTGGCGCACGGAGCTGAACAAGAAGGTTCTGCCGCTCTACACCAACGTGTTCTCGGGCTGGCTCGACTATCCCGAATACTTCTTCTTCTGGTGCTATCACGGCTCCAATTCGGTCTTCAACACCATGAGCTATCAGTCTGCGGCCATGGACACCTTCATCGACGGCGCCCGCGCAGCGGCGGCGAGCGGCGACAAGGCGGCTTACGATACGGACGTGAAGGGCATGGTGGACCTCGCCTTCGCCGACGTGCCGCGCATTCCGCTCTACCAGCCGTTCGTCAATGTCGCGATGCAGAAGAACATCACCGGCTACGAATACTGGTTCCACCGCCGGCTGGACTATCGCGCCTTCCAGAAGGGCTGAGGCATCCCTCTTCCTCTTCAGGGAGGAAGAGACGTGAGGGGTGGCGCCGGGGGCGGAAGCCGGCGCCTGGGTTCGCCCGGGTGCCGGCATCGGTGCCGCCCCTCACACCACACGCCGGCGCCCCGCCGGAAACGAGAAAAACTGCGGCGCCCGATGGCCCCGCAGCGCGGTTCGCACACAGGGATATCGCCATGCTGAAGCTCCTAGGCAGTCGTCTCGCCACAGCCGTGCCCAGCCTGATCGGCGTGGTGATCGTGACCTTCCTGCTCACCCGCGTGCTGCCCGGCGACACGGCAGCCTATTTCGCAGGCCCTGCCGCGACGCCGCAGGCCATCGCCGAGATCCGCACCAAGCTGGGCCTCGACAAGCCCTTGCCGGTTCAGTTCGCCGATTACGTCTCGGCGCTGGCGAAGGGCGACCTCGGCTCCTCGCTTTCCACCGGCCAGCCGGTCGCCACCGAGATCGCGGCCCGCCTGCCGGCCTCGGCCGAACTGACGCTGGCGGGGCTGGTGCTGGCGCTGCTGATCGCGGTGCCCTTCGGCATCATGGCGGCGGTGCGACAGGGATCGTGGATCGACCATGCCTGCCGCATCATCACCACGGCGGGCGTGTCGCTGCCGGTGTTCTTCACCGGGCTTTTGCTGGTCTATGTCTTCTACTTCAAGCTGGGATGGGCGCCGGCGCCGCTGGGGCGGCTCGACGTGTTCTTCTCGGCGCCAGAGACGGTGACGGGCTTCTACCTCATCGACAGCCTGATCGCGCGCGACTTCGAGACCTTCCGCGCCGCGCTGGCGCAACTGGCGGTGCCTGCCATCACGCTGGCCATCTTCGCCCTCGCGCCCATCGCCCGCATGACCCGCGCCTCCATGCTGGCGGTTCTCTCCTCCGAGTTCGTGCGCACGGCGAAGGCGGCGGGCCTGACCGACTACACGGTCATCATCACCTACGCCTTCCGCAATGCCATGCTGCCGGTGGTGACGACGCTGGGCATGGTGTTCTCCTTCCTGCTGGGCGCCAACGTGCTGGTGGAGAAGGTGTTCGCCTGGCCGGGCATCGGCTCTTATGCGGTCGAGGCGCTGATTACCTCGGACTACGCGCCGGTGCAGGGCTTCGTGCTCGCCATGGCGATCCTCTACGTCATCCTCAACCTCCTGATCGACCTTGCCTACGGCATCATCGATCCCCGCGCGCGGAGCGAAGCATGACCCTCGCCACGGCCGACACCCAGAAGGCCCCGGGCGGCCTTGCCGCCACGCTCGCCCACGCCCGCTACGTGATCTCGGATAACCCGGTCACGGGCATCGCCTTCGGCATGTTCCTGGTGCTGGTGGTGTGCGCAGCGCTCGGGCCGTTCATCGTGCCCTACGATCCGCTCGCCTCCGACACGGCCGCCGCGTTGCAGCCGCCCTCGGCCGCGCACTGGTTCGGCACCGACAACCTCGGCCGGGATATTTTCTCCCGCGTGGTGGTAGCGAGCCGGCTGGACATGGCCATCGCCATCTTCTCGGTGGCGCTGGTGTTCGCGGTGGGCGGCATCGCCGGCATCGCTTCCGGCTTCTTCGGCGGCTGGACGGACCGGATCATTGGCCGCATCTCCGACACCATCATGGCCTTCCCGCTGTTCGTGCTGGCCATGGGCATCGTTGCGGCGCTGGGCAACACGGTGACGAACATCGTCATCGCCACCGCCATCATCAACTTCCCGCTCTATGTGCGCGTGGCGAAATCCGAAGCCGCCATCCGCCGCAATGCCGGCTATGTGCAGGCGGCGCGGCTCACCGGCAATTCGGAATGGCGCATCCTGCTGACGACCATCCTGCCCAACATCCTGCCCATCATGATGGTGCAGATGTCGCTCACCATGGGCTACGCCATTCTCAACGCCGCCGGCCTCTCCTTCATCGGCCTCGGCGTGCGTCCGCCGACGCCCGAGTGGGGCATCATGGTGGCCGAAGGCTCGGCCTACATCGTCTCCGGCGAATGGTGGATCGCGCTGTTCCCCGGCCTCGCGCTCATGTTCGCGGTCTTCTGCTTCAACCTCCTGGGCGACGGTCTGCGCGACATCGTCGATCCCCAGCGCCGCACCTGATGGAGGCCGCCATGCATGGAGTTGTGGACGTGAAGGACCATGCCGCCAAGTCCTCCGAAACGCCGAGCGGCCCGCTGCTTCAGGTACGCGATCTCACCGTCGAGTTCGCCACCCGCCGCGGCATCGTCACGGCGGTGAGCAAGGTGGATCTGACCCTCGGCAAGGGCGAGACGCTCGGCATCGTGGGGGAATCGGGCTCGGGCAAGTCCGTCACCTCCTACACGGTGATGCGCATCCTCGACCGCGCCGGCCGCATCGCGGAAGGCTCCATCACCTTCTCCGGCATCGACGTGGCCCATGCGCCCGAGAGCGAGATGCGCGACCTGCGCGGCCGCGAAATGTCGATGATCTTCCAGAACCCGCGGGCGGCGCTGAACCCGATCCGCACCGTGGGCGCGCAGATCGGCGACGTGCTGCTCCAGCATGTCCAGGCCGACCCGCGCAACGTGAAGCACAAGGTCATCGACATCCTCAAGCAGGTGCGCATCGCCCGGCCGGAAGACCGCTACCACGCCTATCCGTTCGAGCTGTCCGGCGGCATGTGCCAGCGCATCGTCATCGCGCTGGCACTCGCCTGCCGGCCGCAGCTGATGATCGCGGACGAGCCCACCACCGGCCTCGACGTGACCACCCAGAAGGCGGTGATGGACCTCGTGACCGAGCTGACGCGCGAGCGCGGCATGTCCACCATCCTCATCACCCACGACCTCGGCCTCGCCGCCGCCTATTGCGATACGGTGATGGTGATGGAGAAGGGCAAGGTGGTGGAGACGGCACCCGCCGAGCGCATCTTCCGCGATCCCCAGCACCCCTACACCCGCAAGCTCATGCGTGCGACGCCCCGCCCGGGCATCACGCTGAAGGACCTTCTCCCGGAGGGAGAGGTGTCGGCCGCCGCGTCGACGGTGTCGACACCCGTGGCCTCGGCCGGCGAGCCTCTGCTCACCGTCGAGAACCTTGTCCGCGAATATCCCCGTCAGGGCGCTCCCTCGGCCTTCCTCGCCAAGCTCAAGGGGAAGACGCTAACGCAGGAGGAGACCATCTTCCGCGCCGTGGACGGCATCTCCTTCGAGGTGAAGCGCGGCGAAAGCGTCGGCCTCGTGGGCGAGAGCGGCTGCGGCAAGTCCACCACCTCCACCATGGTGATGCGCCTCATCGATCCCACGGCGGGCAAGATCACCTTCGCCGGCGAGGACATCGGCGCCATCCCGGCCAAGGACTTCGCCCACCACCCCATGCGCAAGCGCATCCAGATGGTGTTCCAGGACCCGACCGAGAGCCTCAATCCCCGCTACACGGCCGCCCGCGCCATTGCCGATCCGCTGCTGCGCATGGGCGGTTATTCCGGCGGCGCGAAGCTCAATGCCCGCGTGGCGGAACTCGCCGAGATGGTGGGCCTGCCGCAGAACCTGCTGGAGCGTTTCCCGCACCAGTTGTCCGGCGGCCAGAAGGCGCGCATCGGCATCGCCCGTGCCATCGCCCTCGATCCCGATCTCGTCATCCTCGACGAGCCGACGGCGGCGCTGGACGTGTCGGTGCAGGCCGTGGTCCTGAACCTGCTGGAGGAGCTGAAGCAGCGGCTCGGCATGAGCTATCTCTTCGTCTCCCACGACCTCCATGTGGTGGGCCTTCTGTGCGACCGGGTGATCGTGATGCGGCAAGGCCGGATCGTGGAGGAGGGCACCGCGCAGGCGGTTCTGGAAGCACCCAAGGACGCCTATACCCGCGAACTCATCGCCGCCATTCCCCATCCCCCGGTCTGAGGCAAACCATGGCCAGCGAAACCACCCTGCCCAAGGTCGAGGATGCCGCCCTCGGGCAACTTCTCGACGGGGCGCTCTCCGCCCACGGCATCACCGCGCGCCCCGAATGGCGCACGGAGGCGCTTGCCTATCTGCGCAGCATCGCCGATGCAGCGACGCTGGTGCGTAGCCTGGACCTCGGCGACGCCGAGGAACCGGCCCCCGTCTATCGTCCGTGAGGTGGTCATGAACGCGCCCGTCCCCGTTCCCGACGCCACCCGCCTCGCCGGCGCGACCGCCGCCGAGATCGCAGCCGCCGTTGCTTCCGGCACCGTCACCGCCCGCGCCGTTATCGAGGCGACGCTGGCCCGAATCGCGGCTCTTGATCCGGCCATCAACGCCTTCACCGATCTCACGGCGGAGCGCGCCCGCGCCCAGGCGGACGGGATCGACGCCGCTCGCGCCGCCGGCAAACCGCTGGGGCCGCTCGCCGGCGTGCCGTTCGCGGTGAAGAACCTGTTCGACATCGCCGGCCTGCCCACCCGCGCCGGCTCCAAGATCAACCGGGAACGTGCCCCGTCCCCCCACGATGCCTTCCTGGTGGAGAAGCTGGAGGCGGCCGGCGCCATCCTCGTCGGTGGGCTCAACATGGGCGAATATGCCTATGACTTCACCGGCGAGAACGTCCATGACGGGTCCTCGCGCAACCCACACGACCTCACCCGCATGTCGGGGGGCTCCTCCGGTGGTTCCGGGGCGGCGGTGGCGGCGGCCATGGTGCCGCTCGCGCTCGGCTCCGACACCAACGGCTCCATCCGCGTGCCGTCCTCTTTGTGCGGCACGTTCGGCCTGAAGCCCACCTATGGCCGGCTGGGGCGGGGCGGCAGCTTTCCCTTCGTGACGGCGCTGGACCACCTCGGGCCGCTCGCCCGCTCGGTTGCCGACCTCGCGCTCTCCTATGACGCCATGCAGGGCGAGGACGCCCGCGATCCCGGCCAGACGCCACGCCCCTTCGAGCCTGTGTCCGGGGTGATCGGGAAGGGGATCGGCGGGCTGCGCATCGCCATCGCCGGCGGCTGGTTCCGCGCCAAGGCGCATCCGGAAGCGCTCGCCGCCGTGGATGCGGTCGCCGCCGCGCTCGGCGCACAAGACACGGTGGACATTCCCGACGCCGCCCGCGCTCGCGCCTCCGCCTACATCATCACCGCGGCCGAAGGGGCGAGCCTCCACGCGCGGCGCCTCGCCGTGCGGGCGGAGGATTTCGATCCCGCCGTGCGCGACCGGTTGCTGGCCGGTCTCGCCATTCCCGCCTCGTGGGTCGATGCCGCCCAGCGCTTCCGCCGGCACTTCCGGGGTGAGATGCTGAAGCTGTTCGAGACTCACGACGTGCTGCTCGCCCCCGCCACGCCCTGTCGGGCGCCGAAGCTGGGGCAGAAGACCTTCGTGCTCGATGGTGAGGAGATGCTGGTGCGGCCGAATCTCGGCCTGTTCACCCAGCCCATTTCCTTCATCGGCCTGCCCGTGGTGGCCGTGCCGGTGCGGGTGGATGTGGGTGACACACCTGAATTGCCCGTCGCCGTGCAGGTCATCGCGCCGCCGTGGCGGGAAGACATGGCATTGCGCGTGGCCGCGGAGCTTGAGCGGCAGGGCGTCGCCGCCGCCCCTGCGGCAGCCTTTTGAAGGAGGACCTGTTGGAAATCGACATTCCCGAGGTGAAGGCCGAGGTCGAAGAGGCGTTCGCGGCTTACGAGGCCGCGCTCGTCGGCAACGATGTGGAGACGCTGGAGGCCCTGTTTCACGACGATCCGCGCACCATCCGCTTTGGCGGCGGCGAGAACCTTTACGGCATGGATGCCATCCGCGCCTTCCGCCGTGCCCGCTCGCCGGTGGGCCTCGCGCGCAACCTGGCGCAGACGGTCATCACCACGTACGGCCGGGACTTTGCCGTGGCATCCACCCTGTTTTATCGCGACAACGCGCCGGGCAAGGTGGGGCGCCAGCAGCAGACCTGGGTGCGGACCTCGCAAAGCTGGCGTGTGGTGGCCGCCCACGTCTCCATGATCGACGAGCCGACGGCATGAGGTGCCGGCGTGTGACTTGCCATCCACTTGCGACGTTTCACGGATTTCGCCGCAGGCGGGAATCCCGGTAAAATCGTGCACATGACCCTGTTCGCGCCACCCACCATGAAGACGTCGGCCCCGACCCCGCGCGTACGCAAGCGCCGGACGGTCGGTCGCCCCGTGACGCGCACCGAGGAACTGCGTCTGCAGATCGCCGACGACATCGTTCGCGGCCGCCTCGCACCCGGCACGGCGCTGGAAGAGGTCGATATCGCAAAGCGTTACGGCGTATCCCGCACGCCGGTGCGGGAGGCGTTGCGCGACCTCGCCGCGTCCGGCCTCGTGGAGGCGCGCCCCCATCGCAGCGCTTTGGTGGCCCAGCCGTCCCTCGATCGTCTGCGCGGCATGTTCGACGTGATGGCGGAGCTGGAAGCCCTGTGCGCCGGCCTGTGCGCGGTGAACATGACGCCGGCCGAACGTGCGGGGCTTGAATCCATCCATGCCGAGCTGGCCGACCTCACCCGGCGGGGTGACGAGGGCAGTTACACGGTGCTCAACGAGCGTTTCCACACAACGCTCTATGCCGGCAGCCACAACGACTACCTGACCGAACTGACGCTCGCCACCCGCGCCCGGCTGCAACCGTTCCGCCGCGCCCAGTTCCGCACCCTCGGCCGCCTGGCCCGCTCCTACGAGGAGCACGACCGGGTGGTGACGGCCATCCTGCGGGGCGACAAGGCGGAGGCGGCGCAGGCCATGCGCTCGCATATCCTCACGGTCGAGGACGCCTACGAGCGTTACGCCGAGACAGTGTGACGGCCTGCGCCGGCCTACTCCGCAGCGTCCACTTCGGTGAGGTTGTCGAGGCCCTGCACGATGTGCTGGGCGAGCGCATCGGCCAGCGGGGAGGGCTCATGGCGATTGCGCAAAAGCCCGATATCGCAAGGGGGTAGGGGAGGGTAGCCCTCCGACGCGCCGAGCACGCGCATGCCGGGGCGCAACGCCGATTCCGGCAGCACGGACACCGCGAGACCGGAGAGAACCGCCGCGACCACGGCGCCGCAATTGGGGCTGGTGTAGAGGATGCGGTGTCCGCGCCCGGCGCCGGCCAGCCGCGACACGGCGATCTCCCGCCACTGGCAGGTGGGCCGCCCCAAGGCCAGCGGCACCGGGGTTTCCAGATGCGCCGCATGGCGGGCGGAGGAGACCCACAGCAGGCGTTCCCGGCGGATCACATGGGCGTTGCGCGAGGTGATCTCGGTGGCGGTGATGATGGCGAGATCGATGGTGCCGGAGGCGATGTACTGCACCAGCTCGGCGGTCGGCTCGCAGATCACCGTGAGCTCGACGGACGGATGCGTGCGCGAAAATCGCGCCATGATATCAGGTAGATAGCGGTCGGCGTAATCGTCCGGCACCCCCAGGCACACCCGCCCCGAAAGCTCGGCGTCGGCAAAGCTGGAGACGGCCTCCATGTTCAGCTTCACGATGCGCCGAGCATAATCGAGGAGGCGCTCGCCGTCCTCGGTGAGGCGGGAGGCGCGGCCGTCGCGGACGAAGATGGGGCGGTCGACCCGCTCCTCCAGCCGTTTCATCTGCATGGAGACCGCCGACTGGGTCTTGTGGACCACCTCCGCCGCCTTGGTGAAACTGCCGGTTTCGGCAATGGCCACAAAGGTTCTCAGCTGGTCGGGGTCGAGCATGGCCGTCATCGTCGCGCTCCTGTGGGGCAGCCCTGCGCCAGCCGCATGGGCCGGCCGCCCCGTCGCCGCAATCATCACACAAAACGATACGAGAGATGAAAAACATTCGCTAGCGTGATTTGTGCGAAGCATCCAGAAAGGTCCTGCCGATTGGATGCGGCGCGAAATCGGGTGGTTTCACCGGGGTGTCAGGGCCAGTTTCAGGCCCGTTCAGCACATGCCGGGTGTGTTCAGACCATCACGGCCCCGGAAAGGAGGGTCGGCGGAGCGCATCCAGGCAACGGAGATGATGATGACGTACCATGGTGAAACCCGCAGGACCCCCTTCGCCCCCGCGGGCGAGCTGGTCGCCGCCTTGTGCCTCTCGGCCGTCGGCGCTGCCGTCAAGGGCCTGCGTCAGGTGCAGACCATCGGCCGCGTCATCGAGCGACGGCAGGTGATGGCTGAGATCGCCCATCTCGATGACCACATGCTGCGCGATATCGGGGTAACGCGGGCGGATGTGCGCGATGCCGTCTCCGCGCCGCTGTTCGAAGACCCGACCCAGATTCTGGTGGTCCGCGCCAAGGAGCGCCGGGCTGCGGCGCGGCTCGCCGCCTGGCGCGGCTATCCGGCCGACTGAATTCAAGAATCCGGCGGAAGCGCCCCTCGACTCCGCCGTGCCTCGACCCGCGCCGTCCGCAACCGGCGCGGGTCGATTTTTATCTGGCCATCAATTGGCTACGCTCAATCACTTGCCGCTGGAGAAGCGGTCCGTCGCGGGCTTGTCGCCATCGGCGCGGCCGAGGCGGGGGCGGTCGGGGGGCAGGGTCTCGGCTTCCTGCACAGTCTGCCCGTTCTGGGTGACCGCATTCATGCTCTGGGTGGCGGCCGACATGGACGCTGCGGCCGAGCGCATGATGTTGAGCCAGAATTCCGGCACTGCATAAGCCTGCCGGCTCGCATCGGGCGCGCCGGGCTGGGCCGGCGGCGGGAAGGGCGGTGGGAAGCCCTGGGCGAACATCTGCGCGAAGAAGTTTTGGAACGGCAGCAGCGGCGCGGGCGGGGGCTCCGGCGGCTTCTCGCGGGTGGGCGGCACGCCGGCCTGCATCATGGTCTTGGACATGGCGTTCACCACGTCCTGCCACGCGTTGGCCGGATTGCGCTGGGGCGCAGGGGCCGGGGCGGCGCGCTGGAACATCATCTGGGCATAGGCATCCGCCCACGGATTGCCCGTGCTGTAGGATCGGCCGCCCTGCTCGGTGGCGGTGCTGGTGAAGGCCAGGAAGGCGTCGATCCAGGGATTGCCCGAGGAGATGGGCGCGATCTTCTGCTCGGTCTGCCCCGGCATCCGGCTGAGCATGGCGGCCAGCATCTGCTGCAACGCGCCGGAGGCGGCGAGCGACTTGGCGAGGCCACCCACCACCAGGGTGGCGTAGGTGGGCATCACCTGCTTCACCATGGCCATGCCGAGGCCGGTGGAGGAGGCGACGTGCGCGGCCACGGCGCGGCTGACCTCGGAGGAGCCGAAAACGGTATCGAGCGCCTCGGAGCCGGCGCGGGTCAGCTCGGCGGGGGGCGCGGGCTGCGAATAGAAGGCGCCATAGGGGCCGCTCGTCATCAGCGTCATCAACGCGGCAAGGGATTCGGGAGACCGCGAGGCCTGCTTGAATGCCTCCCCGAAGGCGGGCATCACCGCCTCGGCCACCTGCTGGGCCTGCTGCGCGGAAAGGCCGTACATGCGGCCGATATTCTCCATCGCCTGCCCGCCCTGGGCCGCGCGCAGCATCTCCACGAACTGATCCATACGCGAACTCCGTCGGATCGCGGGCGTGCGAGGGGAGAAGGCGTCCCGCTCCGGCTTCTGCCCGAAATCTTGGCAGCAAGCTTACGCCATCGTCCTGCCGAAATCACGAAATGGTTCGGTTCCGTTACGGGAATTGACAGGGGATGGTGGAAGCGATGCTTCCAGCGCGGATGACGGTACCGGGCGCTGGTCTCCCCGGACAAGCGACACCGCAGGTGGAGCGCCGATCCGGGGGCCAGCGCAAGATTCCCGCGCAGCGGGCAATGCCTGAGAGCGCTGAAGTTCGGAAGCGCCTTCGGCGGTCTTTTGCGCCGGGCCCCGGCTCGCATTCCGCTGACGCTCCATGCGTCCGGGGCGCGAGATAGCTCGCCGCACCCGCCGGCCGCGCTTGGAGCCAAGGGCGTCCCCGTGCTTGAACAGCTGTTCCCTCTGCTCTCCACTGTCATGCCCGGGCTTGTCCCTTGTATCCACGTCGGGCGGCAGGCGCGATGTCTGGACGGGTGTTCCCGGCCCACCCACGTGGATGGCCGGGACAAGCCCGGCCATGACGGCGGTGCTGGTCCGGACACACTGCCCCGACGCCTCTTTGCCCGGACAAGCGGCGGCGCCGCCGACTGATCACCCCGAGAATTCGGTCTCGTGGGTGAGGATGTCCTGCGCCTCGGGGTTGAGCGGGCGGGCGCGGTGTTCGGGTTCGGTGAGGGGCTCGGGCTCCACCTTGGGACGCGTGAAGGGATCGGCGCCGGCGAACAGGCCGTCCTGCATCTGCCGCTCCAGCCGGGCGCGGTCGCGCTCGCGCACGTCGGCGATGCGGGCCTCGGCGGCGCTCTCGCTCACGCCCAGCGCCTCAAGGGTGCGGGCGCCGAAGGAGAGGGCCGATTCGAGGGTCTCGCGCAGTTCGAAATCCACGCCGAGGCGCACCAGCTCCATGGAGTGCACGCGATCGAAGCTGCGCACGAACAGGCGCGGCCCCTGGATGGAGGTGCGCACGATCTCGACGATGCGGTTGGCGTCTTCCTTGTTGTCCACGCAGATGCAGATCACTTCCATCGTCTCCGCGCCAGCGGCGCGAAGAACGTCAAGCCGTGTGCCGTCGCCATAATAGATGTGCACGCCGAACCGGCCGGCGCTCTGGATCATCTCCACGTCCTTGTCGATGATCGTCACGCTCACGTCCTGCGCCAGAAGGCACTGGGACACGATCTGCCCGAACCGGCCGAAGCCGATCACCAGCACCGAGCCGTCGGCATCGGTGAAGTCGTCGGCGGGCGGCTCCGGCGCCGGCGGGGTGAAGCGCGGCAGGAAGCGCGAGACGCCGGCGAAGAGCAGGGGGCCGAGCACCATGGTGAGCGCCGCGAGGGCGATGAGCAGGTCCGTCTGCTCGGTGCGCAGGATGTTGTTGGCGAGGCCCAGGGGGAACAGGACGAAGGCAAATTCGCCCGCCGCCATCAGCGCCACGGAGGCGCGCAGGGAATCGCCGGGGGCGATGTTGTCGGCCCGGAACACCAGATAGACCACCACCGACTTGATGACCGCCACCGCCAGCGCGCCCACCACGAGGCGCGGAATGTGGTGGAGGATCACGTCGATGTTCAGCGTCATGCCGATGCTCATGAAGAAGATGGCGAGCAGCAGGCCGCGGAAGGCATCCACATTGGCTTCGAGTTCGTGCCGGAAGGTGCTTTCCGAGAGCAGGAGGCCGGCGAGGAACGCGCCCATGGCCGCCGACATGCCGGCGATCTCCATCAGGCCGGCGGCGCCGAGCACCACCATCAGCGCGGCCGCCGTCATCGCCTCGCGGGCGCCGGAGCGGGCCAGCACCCGGAACAGGGGATTGAGCAGATAGCGGCCGGCCACGACGATGACCGCGATGGCGCCCACCGCCATGCCCGCCTGCATCAGTGTGGCCTTCGGATCGTGGATCTCGGTCTCGCTGCCGGGGGCGAGCAGCGGCACCAGCGCCAGCAGCGGCACCACCGCGATGTCCTGGAACAGGAGAATGGAGAAGGTGCGCTGCCCGTAGGGACTGCCGAGGTCGCCGCGCTCGCCCACGAGCTGCAGCGCGATGGCGGTACCCGACACCGACAGCGCGAGGCCGGAGACCACCGCCGCCGCCACGCCGAAGCCGAGGCCGAAATAGGCCAGCAGCGCGAACGCCAGCGAGGTGAGCACCAGCTGCGCCGTGCCCAGCCCGAAGATGTAGTGCCCCATGGAGAGGAGGTGCGACGGCTTCAGCTCCAGCCCGACGAGGAACAGGAGCATGACCACGCCCAGCTCGGCCACGGTGTGCACCACCGAGGGGTCGGCCACATTGAGGCCGATGGGGCCGATGGCGATGCCCACCAGGAGGTAGCCGACGATGGGTGAGAAACCGATGCGCTTGGCGACGAGGACCGCGATGACGGCGGCGCACATGAAGGCCAGCGCCCCACCGAACAAGGCGTGTTCATCGACTGGCATGCGCGACGTCCTCCCCCGGTCCCGATCCCTGACGGATCAGAACGCCTTCCGCAAGGGCTGCTTCCAAGCAACTTCGGCGCCACCCATCCCCAGTGGCCCCTGCTCTTCGCTCATGACGGGCGAGCGTGTCGAAACCATGCCGTCGACGCGGCGTGGTGGTGGCCGTCCGCCGAAGCGTGACGACCATCGACGACCTTACTTCAGGGCATCAAATCCCGGACCGAATCCGTTGAGGCTGAGCGGCACGCCGATGCCTTCTTCCGGGGTCTGGAAGATGATGAAGGTGGCGGTCTTGCCGGACTTGAGGCGGCCGACGAGGGTTTCGTCCATCACCACCTCAGCGACGCAGCCATTGGGCAGGCAGCGCACGAATCCGGCGCGGCCGATGTCCTGGTCGTCGATCTTGAGGCCGAGGCCGGCGGGCAGCAGCACACCGAGCGGCGCCAGCACGCGCAAAAGGCGGCTCTTCTGGTCCGAGGTCTTCAGCACGATCACGGTGAGGCCGACATTGGGCCGGTCTTCCGCCTGCACCGACTGGAGCAGCACGCACTGCTCGCTCTGCGCGCCGGGCGGGGTGTCGCAGCGAATCTGCCATTCGCCAAACACCGACTTCACCACGCCCTGCGCCGCCGCCGGGGCCGCCGCCGAGAGCAGTGCGGCCACGAAGGTCCCGAGGAACAGCGCCAGCGCGCGCCCCCCGGCGCGAGGCGTCCCCGTGCCGGGCGTTTCGGCGCGATCGGTCTCAATGGCGGGAAAAGGTCGGAACGACAGGACCATCGCAAGCTCCGGCAGGGTCCGGCGGGGGAGGCCGGGCGATCCTGCCTTATCTGATTTCGTGAACCAATGCCTTAATGCCCAAGGCATCGCGTCAACAATGGGGCAGGACCCACTTTCCCCCGTCGGCATTCCGACCCGGCGCCCTTGCGTAAACCACGGACGGGGTGCGCGGTATTTTGTCTCTTGCGCCCCGTTTCAAACCCCGTGCGACTCGCTCGAGGAGGTGTGTGGGGCTGGCTAAAGTGGAGTTAGAACAATTGGTTACTAAAACGATCGGCGCGCCCTCCGGCGCCGGCCGGAGCGGGCTTGGACGTTTTGTCCAATTGGGCAAACCCCGGGCGATTGCAAGGCGCCCCCAATTGTGTTTGATGAATCTTAGGGAGAGTGCCTGCCCAAAAACAACGCAGTTGCATGCGGCTGCAGAACGCGGTCTCGCACTCGAATAAGGGCCCCGTGGCGCGCCCCTTCGGCGCACCGGCGGCAGGGAAATTTCCGGCGGTTCTCCGCCGGCCAGGGAGATGGGTAGAAGATGATGTCGCTCATTCGCACCGCGACCCGTATGCGCGATGCTGCCCTCGCCGCCGGCGCTTTCGCCGCGGCGATGTTCGCGAGCGCGGCGGCCCATGCCCAGATGGGCCAGCCGGCCCCGTGGCAGATCAATCTGCAGGACGCCGCCACCCCGGTGATGGAGAACATCCACACCTTCAACGTCCTGCTCATCAGCATCATCACCGCCATCGTGCTGTTCGTGCTGGTGCTGCTGGTGATCGTGGTGGTGCGGTTCAACGAGCGCGCCAATCCGGTGCCCTCCAAGACCAGCCACAACACCATGATCGAAGTGGCCTGGACGGTGGTGCCGGTGCTGATCCTGGTGGCCATCGCCATCCCCTCGTTCCGGCTCCTGCACCTGGAGCTGAACATCCCCAAGCCCGACCTCACCGTGAAGGTGACCGGCCACCAGTGGTACTGGTCCTACGAATATCCGGACAATGGCGGCTTCGGCTTTGACTCCTACCTCGTCGCCGAGAAGGACCTGAAGCCCGGCCAGCCCCGCCTGCTCGCGGTGGACAACGAAGTCGTTGTTCCGATCAACAAGAACATCCGTATCCAGGTGACGGCGGCGGACGTGATCCACTCCTTCGCGGTGCCCTCCTTCGGCGTGAAGATCGACGCCATGCCGGGCCGCCTGAACGAGAGCTGGTTCAAGATCACCCGCGAGGGCGTCTATTACGGCCAGTGCTCCGAGCTGTGCGGCCGCGATCATGCCTTCATGCCCATCGCCGTGCGCGCCGTGAGCGAAGCCGACTTCAACGCCTGGGTCGCTCAGGCCAAGGCCAAGTTCGCTTCCGCCAGGGATGCCGAGGGCAAGTTCGCCGACGCCAGCACCCTCGAGGGTGCCGCGACCGCGCGCTGACGGTTCCGGGCCCGCTCTGGCGGGCCCTTGAGGTTTCCCCGCGCGGCGGACGGCCGGGCGGTTTCCAGGGTAGATGCGGCGCGGCGGGACGGGGCCGGCGCCGGGAACACGAGGAAAGCGGGAATGGCCACCGAGGCAGTCACCCACAGCCATCACGACGATCACGACACCCACGATGCGCACATCCCCACGGGCTGGAAGCGCTGGGTGTTCTCGACCAACCACAAGGACATCGGCGTGATGTACCTGATCTTCGCCATCGTGGCGGGGATCGTGGGCGGCGCCCTCTCCATCGCCATCCGCATGGAGCTGCAGCAGCCGGGTCTCCAGATCTTCAAGGATCCGCAGACCTTCAACGTCTTCACCACCGGCCACGGCCTCATCATGATCTTCTTCATGGTGATGCCCGCGCTCATCGGCGGTTACGGCAACTACTTCGCCCCGCTGATGATCGGCGCGCCGGACACCGCGTTCCCGCGCATCAACAACATCGCCTTCTGGCTGCTGCCGCCCGCGTTCATCCTCGCGCTCTCCTCGCTGTTCGTGGAAGGCGCGCCGGGCACCAACGGCTTCGGCGGCGGCTGGACCATCTATCCCCCGCTCTCGTCCAAGCTCGGTCATCCCGGCCCGGCCATGGATCTGCTGATCTTCTCGCTGCACCTTGCCGGCGCGTCCTCGCTGCTCGGCGCCATCAACCTCATCACCACCATCTTCAACATGCGCGCCCCGGGCATGACGCTGCACAAGATGCCGCTGTTCGCCTGGTCGCAGCTCATCACCGGCTTCCTGCTGCTGCTGTCGCTGCCCGTCCTGGCCGGCGCCATCACCATGCTGCTGACGGACCGCAACTTCGGCACCACCTTCTTCGACCCGGCCGGCGGCGGTGATCCGATCCTGTTCCAGCACCTCTTCTGGTTCTTCGGCCATCCCGAGGTGTACATCCTGATCCTGCCCGGCTTCGGGCTGATCTCCCACATCATCTCCACCTTCTCGCGCAAGCCCGTGTTCGGCTATCTCGGCATGGCCTACGCGATGG
The DNA here is from genome assembly GCF_023571765.1 of Xanthobacter aminoxidans. Lineage (GTDB taxonomy): Bacteria > Pseudomonadota > Alphaproteobacteria > Rhizobiales > Xanthobacteraceae > Xanthobacter > Xanthobacter aminoxidans. The sequence continues at coordinate 108,739 of NZ_JAMJXC010000003.1, forward strand.
TCGCCATCGGCGTGGTGGGCTTCGTGGTGTGGGCGCACCACATGTACACGGTGGGCCTGTCCTCCTCGACCCAGTCCTACTTCGTCGCCGCGACCATGATCATCGCGGTGCCCACGGGCGTGAAGATCTTCTCGTGGATCGCCACCATGTGGGGCGGCTCCATCCAGTTCCGCACGCCCATGCTGTGGGCCATCGGCTTCATCTTCCTGTTCACCGTGGGCGGCGTCACCGGCGTGGTGCTCTCCAACGCCGGCATCGACCGCTCGCTGCACGACACCTATTACGTGGTGGCGCACTTCCACTACGTGCTGTCGCTCGGCGCCGTGTTCGCCATCTTCGCGGGCTGGTACTACTGGTTCCCGAAGATGTTCGGCTACATGATCCCGGAATTCTGGGGCAAGCTGCACTTCTGGGTCACCTTCGTCGGCGTGAACCTGGTGTTCTTCCCGCAGCACTTCCTGGGTCTCGCCGGCATGCCGCGCCGCTATGCGGACTATCCGGACGCGTTCGCCCACTGGAACTTCGTCTCCTCGATCGGTTCCTACATCTCCGGCGTCGCGGTGCTGATCTTCATCACCGGCACCACGCTCGCCTTCCTGCGCAAGGAGAAGGCGGGGGACAATCCGTGGGGCGAGGGTGCGACCACCCTGGAGTGGACCCTGCCGTCCCCGCCGCCCTACCACCAGTTCGAGGTCCTGCCCCGCATCAAGTGAGGCAGGAACCAGGCTCCGGGGCCGCGGGCGACCGCGGCTCCCGCCGCCCTCCGGGGCGGATGTTTCCGAAGTGAAGTCTCGAACGTCGCGTTCAAGGATGTCCGGAGTTTGGAAATGAGTGACGAGCGTGCCAGCCTGACCGGACCCGACCCGTACGCCATGGCGTCGGGCGGCGTTATGGCGGGCGGGGCTGCGTCGGCCGGCGTCGCCGCCGCGGGCGAGGGCCTCGCCGCGCCGCGCGATTATTTCGAGCTCCTGAAGCCCCGCGTCATGTCGCTGGTGATCTTCACCGCGCTGGTCGGCCTCGTGCGTGCGCCGGGCGACGTGCACCCCGTCATCGCCTTCACCGCCTTGCTGTGCATCGCCGTGGGCGCGGGCGCCTCGGGCGCGCTCAACATGTGGTGGGACGCCGACATCGATGCCGTGATGACCCGCACGCGTGGCCGTCCGGTGCCCTCCGGCCGCGTCACAGGCCACGAGGCGCTGGCCTTCGGCCTCACCCTTTCGGCCTTCTCGGTGGTGGTGCTCGGCCTTCTGGTCAATGCGCTCGCCGGCGCCCTGCTCGCCTTCACCATCTTCTTCTACGTGGTGATCTACACCATGTGGCTGAAGCGCTCGACCTCGCAGAACATCGTCATCGGCGGTGCCGCCGGCGCCTTCCCGCCGCTGGTCGCCTGGGCCGCCGCCTCCGGCACCGTGTCGCTGGAGCCGGTGCTGCTGTTCGCCATCATCTTCTTCTGGACGCCGCCCCACTTCTGGGCGCTGGCGCTCTACCGGGCCGACGACTACGCCCGCGCCGGCGTGCCCATGCTGCCGGTGACGGCGGGGCCGGACGAAACCCGCCTGCAGATTCTCCTCTACACCCTGTTCCTGGTGCCGCTTGCCGCCAGCCCCGCCTTCCTCGGCTATGCCGGCCTCGCCTATGGCGCGGTCTCGGTGCTGGCCGGGGCCTGGATGATCGTCCTTGCGGTGCGCGTCTTCCGCGTCCGGCAGGGCGAGGCGGCGGTGAAGGCAGCCAAGGGCCTGTTTGGATTTTCCATCGTGTATCTGTTTGCATTGTTCGCGACGCTGCTCGGCGAGGCGGTCATTGGTGGCCTGCTGCGATGAGCGGTGAGAAGAAGGAAAAGCCGCGTCCTCCGCAGGAGGACGGTGTCGTGCTGACGCCAGAGCAGCTCAAGCGGCAGCGCGCGCGCAGCATCGCCATCGCCTCCGTGCTGGGGTTCCTGGCGCTGCTGTTCTACGTGGTGACGATCGTGAAGCTCGGTCCCAACGTGCTCAACCGCCCACTCTAGGGCAGGGCAGGGGATCGGCGGAACGGGCAGGATCAGACGGAAGAGGGTCCGGGGGGCTCCGGACGCGAGGACGAGGAATGGCCGAGGCGAACGACAAGATGGCTGAGAGCGCTCCCCGCGCCGCCCGACACTGGGTGGTGGCGGCTGCGTGCGTCGGCTTCATCGCCGCCATGGTGGGCGTCACCTACGCCTCCGTGCCGCTCTACGCCATGTTCTGCTCGCTCACCGGCTTCGGCGGCGCCACCCGCGTCGGCTCGACGCCCACCGCCGCACCGCTCGATCGCGAGATCACCATCCGCTTCGACGCCAACGTCTCGCCCGGCCTGCCGTGGGCCTTCGCCCCCGTGCAGCGGGAAATGACGGTGAAGATCGGCGCCACCAGCCTCGCCCATTACACGGCGCAGAACCGCTCCGCCGACGATACCCGCGCCAACGCCACCTACAACGTGTCGCCGCCCCAGGCCGGCGCCTATTTCGTGAAGCTGCAGTGCTTCTGCTTCGAGGAGCAGACCCTGGCCGGCCGCGAGAAGATGGACATGCCGGTGGTGTTCTACGTCGATCCGTCCATCGCCGACGACCCGGACCTGAAGACGCTGAAGGACATCACCCTGTCCTACACCTTCTTCCCGGCGAAGGCGGACAAGCCACAGGTCCGCGCCAACGCGGACACGCTGGACAAGGTCCGCGCCGACGCGGAGGGCGCGCGAAAGCCGCTCTAGGCGCAACGATCACCGCCCCGACCGGGGCATGACATTCGGGCGGCGTCGCCGTCCAGAACGCAAACGGCCCCCCGGCGTGAAGCCGGGTGGGCTCGACGAGACTGGGAAAAGGGGAGGCCGGTTCGCCATGGCCGACATACACGTCAAGCACGATTACCACGTCGTCGACCCGAGCCCGTGGCCGATTATCGGCTCGGTCGCGGCGCTGATCCTCACCTCGGGCGCCGTGGTGTGGATGCACGGCGGCACCTCGCTCGTCATGATCGTCGGCTTCCTCGGCGTGCTCTACACCATGTTCGGATGGTGGCGGGACGTGATCCGCGAGAGCCGCGCCGGCTTCCATACCCGCGTGGTGGTGCTCGGCCTGCGATACGGCATGATCCTGTTCATCGCCTCCGAGGTGATGTTCTTCGTCGCGTGGTTCTGGGCCTTCTTCGATGCCTCCCTGTTCTCGGGTGAGGCCATCAACTTCATGCGCATGGACTTCACCGGCGGCGTGTGGCCGCCCAAGGGCATCGAGAGCCTCGATCCCTGGCACCTGCCGCTGCTCAACACGCTGATCCTGCTCACCTCGGGCACGACGGTGACCTGGGCGCACCACGCGCTGGTGCACGGCGACCGCCAGGGCCTCAAGTGGGGCCTGTGGTGCACGGTGGTGCTCGGCGTCCTGTTCTCCATGTGCCAAGCGTACGAGTACATCCACGCGCACTTCCACTTCGCCGGCAACATCTACGGCGCGACCTTCTTCATGGCGACCGGCTTCCACGGCTTCCATGTGATCGTCGGCACCATCTTCCTCGCGGTGTGCCTGATGCGCACCTACATGGGCGACTTTACCCCCCAGAAGCATTTCGGCTTCGAGGCGGCCGCCTGGTACTGGCACTTCGTGGACGTGGTGTGGCTGTTCCTGTTCACCTTCATCTATGTGTGGGCGCAGGGCGGACACGCCTGATCCGCGCGGGTTCCACCGCGCCAGAGACAAGCCTCAGGCCGGCGCACCCACGCGCCGGCCTTCTCATTTCGGCACCGGAGGTGCCCCGTGTCGCTCGATCCCTATCACGCCCCGGTTTCCCCCTTCGCGGCGGGCCTCTCCTGCCGCTGCCCGCGCTGCGGCCGCGGCCCGCTGTTCAAGGGCTTTCTCGACCTCGCGCCCAAGTGCACCTCCTGCGACCTCGACTATGATTTCGCCGATGCGGGCGACGGCCCGGCGGTGTTCGTCATCCTGTTCGCCGGCTTCATCGTGGTCGCGCTCGCCTTCTGGGTGGAGGCGAAGTTCGAGCCGCCCATGTGGGTGCACGCGCTGCTGTGGATCCCGGCCATCCTCGTCGTCACCCTCGGCCTGTTGCGGCCGCTGAAGGCGCTGATGGTGGCGCTGCAGTATCGCAACAAGGCCTCCGAGGGCCGGCTGGACGGCCAGTGACCGGCAAAGCGCCGTCCCCGGTGCCGCCGTCCTCGGTGCCGCCTGCCACCGCGCTGTCTCCCGCGCGGCGCGGCCGCGGGCTTCTCCTGCTCGTCCTCGCCTGCGTGGCCTTCGCGGTGCTGATCGGCCTCGGGACGTGGCAGCTCAACCGCCTCGCCTGGAAGGAGGCGCTGCTCGCCCGCGTCGAGGCGCGCGTTCATGCCGCCCCGCAGGATGTGCCGCCCCCCGCCCGCTGGTCCGCGCTGACCCGCGAGGAGGACGAATACCGGAGGGTGAAGGTGCGCGGCACCTTCGACCACGCGAAGGAAGCCCTCGTCTACACCGTGCGCGGGGAGGACGCCGCCGGCCCGGTGAAGGGGCAGGGGTTCCTGGTGGTGACGCCGCTGATTCGCCCGGACGGCCCGCCCATCCTCATCAATCGCGGCTTCATCCCGTCCGAACGGCGCGATCCCGCGACGCGGGCGGAAGGTGAGGTGAAGGGCGAGGTGGAGGTGGTCGGCCTGCTGCGCTTCCCCGAGGAGGCGAGCTGGTTCGTGCCGGCCAATGATCCCGCCCATGGCAGCTTCTACCGCATGGAGCCGGCCGAGATCGCCGCCGCCCGCGGCATTTCCGGCGCCGCGCCCTTTCTCATCGATGCCGATGCGACGCTGGTGCCGGGCGGACTGCCCATCGGCGGCGGCACGCGCATCGCCTTTCCCAACCGGCATCTGGAATATGCGCTCACCTGGTACGGCCTCGCGGCCTCGCTGGTGGGCGTGGGCCTCGCGGTCTTCATCAGCCGGCGCCGCCGCGCCTCCTGACGCGCCCTCCTGACGCGCCTTCGTGACGCGCCTTCCTGGCCGGCCGCGCCGGACAGGCGTTGCCGATCTGCAACGCGGGGCCGGGATCGTCCCGGCGGCCTTGACCCAACGCTTGGTTAACCCTCACCTTGCACAAGCGGATTTGCCGGCTTTATTGCCGTGCACCAGCCGTGCGGTTTTGGCATTTCGTAAAGCCGCCCGGCCACAGGATGGCCGCAGGTTTTGACAGAGGTCTCCCGATGGTCGTGTTCCGCAAGCTGCGTTCCCTCCTCCTCGCCACGGTACTCGCCGGGGGAGCGTGCGGCGTCGCGCAGGCGGCCGACCTGTTCACGCCGCCGCCGCCCACGCCGGTCCCGCCCTCGGCGAACGAGGACTGGTACCTGACCATCGGCGCGTCCGTCTCGGCGGACCCGAGCTATCCCGGCGCGGACAATTATTCCTTCCGGCCCGGCCTCATCTTCTCGGTCCGCAAGGCGAGCCAGCTCAACGTCTTCCGCAGCGTGGACGACAACCCGTCCCTGGCCCTCTTCGACACCGGCAATTTCCGCATCGGCGCGGTCGGGCGCATCGACTGGGGCCGTGATTCCGGCGATTCCTATCGCCTCACCGGCCTCGGCAACATCGATCCGGCGCTGGAAGCCGGCGCCTTCGCCGAGTGGTACATCACCGACTGGCTGCGCACCCGCGCGGAACTGCGCTACGGCGTCGGCGGCTTCGAGGGCATCCGCGGCCTGCTCGGCGCGGATGTGATCCTGCCCTACGGCCAGTGGCGCTTCGCCGTCGGCCCCCGCCTCACCTATGGCGGCTCGGGCTACATGAGCACCTATTTCGGCGTCACGCCGGTCCAGGCCGTCGTCGCCAATGCGTTCGGCAATCCGCTGCCGGTCTACAACGCCTCCGCCGGCTTCGACATGGTGGGCGCCATGGCGCAGCTCACCTACAATTTCCGCAACGGCTTCGAGACCGGCGTGTTCGGCGGCTATGGCCGCCTCCTCGGCGATGCGGCCTCCTCGCCGCTCACCACTGATGCCAACCAGTTCACCGCCGGCGTCTCGCTGAGCTACACCTTCAACATCGGCAAGGCCTGGTGGTGAGGGGCGCCGGTCCCCGGACCGGCGCGCTGAGCCTGTGAGGCGGGGCGCGGAGCGTCCGGCACCTTCCGTTCGAGCGTCTCTGCCGTTCGTCGGCTGAAGCGCGCGCGGTCGCATCCGTCGGATCGAGACGGGCGGACGCGGACCCTATTCCCCGCCGCCGTCCCCGTCGCCCGAGCCGCCGCTGTCACCGGAATCGGGACCGCCGCCGCTGTGGCCCACATGGGGGGATTCGCCCCCCGCCTCGCCCGAATGGTGATGGGCCGCATAGCCCGCCGCGATGATGAGCGCGCCGCCGGCTGCCGCAGCCGCGGCGGCCCGCTGCGCATTGGCAGTGTCCGGCTCGCTGCTGGCGGTCGATGCGGCGGGGGAGGGGGAATCCTCCCGACCGAGCCCGTAGTCCGCCGGCGGCTTCGCCCGGTTCGGCGCGGCGTCCGGCTTCGCGGCGCCAGCCTTCTCGCCACCGCCGCCCCCCTTGCCGCTGCCGCGCAGGCTGAGGAACAGCGCCAGCGGCGCGCCGATGACGAGGAGGGCGACGAGGATCTGCGTGGCGTCCATGGATCAGCGCTGCTCCCGCCGGGCGAGGAAGGCGAGGCGCTCGAACATGTGCACGTCCTGCTCGTTCTTCAGCAGCGCGCCGGCGAGCGGGGGGATGGCCTTGCGCACGTCCTTCTCGCGCAGGGTTTCCAGCTCGATGTCCTCGGCCATCAGCAGCTTCAGCCAGTCGATCAGCTCGGAGGTGGAGGGCTTCTTCTTCAGCCCCGGCACGTCGCGCAGTTCGTAGAAGATGCGCAGGGCCTCGCCCACGAGGCGCTGCTTGATGCCGGGGAAGTGCACCTCGACGATGGCCCGCATGGTCTCGGGATCGGGGAAGCGGATGTAGTGGAAGAAGCAGCGGCGCAGGAAGGCGTCCGGCAGCTCCTTCTCATTGTTGGAGGTGATGATGACGAGGGGGCGCTGCTCCGCCTTCACCTGCTCGCCGGTCTCGTAGACATGGAACTCCATGCGGTCGAGTTCCTGCAGCAGGTCGTTGGGAAACTCGATGTCCGCCTTGTCCACCTCGTCGATCAGCAGCACCGGCCGCACGGGGGAGGAGAAGGCCGTCCACAACTTTCCCTTGCGGATGTAATTGGCGATGTCGTGGACCTTGGGGTCGCCGAGCTGGCTGTCGCGCAGGCGGGCCACCGCGTCATACTCGTAGAGGCCCTGCTGCGCCTTGGTGGTGGACTTCACGTGCCACTCGATCAGCGGTGCCCCGAGGGCTTCGGCAACCTCCTGCGCCAGAACGGTTTTTCCCGTGCCGGGCTCGCCCTTGATGAGCAGGGGGCGTTCGAGGACGAGGGCCGCATTGACGGCGACCTTGAGGTCGTCGGTGGCCACATAGCTCTTCGTGCCCTCGAACCGCATGAGACTTGATCCCTTCCGCCGCCTGTCGCGCCGCAGCAAGGTCGGCACCCGGCGCCCATCCGTCAAGGGGCGGCGCCCGCTGGACAAGGACATGCCGGTTGTCGGAACCCGAAGGCGTCGATATAAGCGCGGCGACCATGGGGCGTCCTCCTGGCCGAAAGGTCGGCTCCGCCGGCCCGGACGCTGGGGCGGCAGCCCTTGAGTTCCGTGACGGGGAGTTCGTTGTCGGTGCTTGGCTCCACGCAAGGCCGGATGGGCATGATCCGCCTTGCAGCGTCTTGCTTCGACGGCAGAGCGACGCATATCGAGGACCTTGCTGATGTCGATCCAAATCGACGAGGACTATCGGCCCCGTGAGGATGAGCCCTTCATGAACGACCGGCAGCGCGAGTATTTTCGCCTCAAGCTGCTGCGTTGGAAGGACGACATCCTGAAGGAGGCCCGCGAGACCCTGCAGCACCTTCAGGACGAGAACCAGAATCACCCGGACCTGGCGGATCGGGCGTCGTCCGAGACCGACCGCTCCATCGAGCTGCGCGCCCGCGATCGCCAGCGCAAGCTGATCGCCAAGATCGACGCGGCGCTGCTGCGGATCGAGGACGGTTCCTACGGCTATTGCGAGGACACCGGCGAGCCCATCTCGCTGAAGCGCCTCGAGGCCCGGCCCATCGCCACCCTCTCGGTGGAGGCGCAGGAGCGCCACGAGCGGCGCGAGCGGGTCTACCGCGACGACTGAGCCGCTGTTTCCGGCTGCCAATTTCGGCAGAGCGATTTCAGATGTGAAGAAGGCCGGCGGAGCCATCGCCCCGCCGGCCTTCTTGCATCCGGGACCGGCCGAAGCCGGCGGAAGGGTCAGCGGCTGCGCGCGTTGGTGCGGCCGAGCAGGTTCGCCATTTCGGCGTCGAAATCGTCCAGCGGATCGCGCGGCGCCTCCGGCTCGACGGCGGGAGCCTCCTCGGCGTGGGGCACGCTCGGGGGAGCAGCCACCGGCGGCGCCGCGTAGGGCGAGGCGTGAGGCGCTGATTGAGCCGGCGCCGGGGCATGGATCACCGGAGCGGCGACCTCCGCGGACGCCGGCGGCGTCACCGTCGGGGACGGGGCGCGCAGCAGCGGGCTCGCCGTCTCGGGCCGCAGGGAGGCGTCTTCGCGGGTCACGTTGCGCAAGGCGAGGGGCTCGCGGCGCGGCTGCTCCGGCGTCGGCAGCGGACGGTTTTCCCCGGCCGGGCGGAAGGCGAACTCGCGCGGGCGCAGAGGCGCCTCGATGCGGGGGCTCTCGGTGCGCGGCGTGACGTCGGGGCGGGGGCGCACCTCTGCCGGGCGGGCCTCCGTCGAGCGAGCCTCCGCCGAGCGGTTGCGCGACTGGGACAGGAAGCGCGTCAGCGGGCCTTCGCTGCGCGGCGGCGGGGGCTCGATCACCGGTTCGGGTCGGGCGGCGGTCGGCGTGACCGGGGTCGGCTCGGCGGGCGCTGCGGGCTCGTCGCCGAGGAGATCGGAAAGGCTGATCTGCGGCGCGGCGGCGGCCGGCTGTGGGTGGACGAGGGCGGCGTCAAGACGGTGGGTGAGATCCTCCAGCTCCGCAGCGACCTCGCTGACCGCGGGGGGCGCGTCCTCGGGCTCGGTCCTCGATGCCTCCCCCTTGGGGGCCTCGATCTTGGGGGCCTCGATCTTCACGGCCTCGGCGCGGGCCGGCTCGGTGCGCGGGGCATCGATCTTGGGCGCGTCGATCTTGGGCGTGCTGGCGGCGAATTCGGCCTTCAAGGCGTCGAGCCGCGCCTGGTCGGGGCGCGGCGCCTCAACCCGAACGGCGTCCCGCGCCGGCTCCTTGACCGGTTCCCTGGGGGCGGCGGGCTCGGGCGCGGCGTCCGCCCCGCGCGTCGCGGGACGGCCGGAGAGGGTGCCGTCGCCGCGCATCAGCGGCCGGCGCGCCAGAGCGGAGCGGCGATCTTCGCGGGTTTCAGACGCAGGCGCTTCCGCGACGACGGGCTCAGGCGCCGGAAGGCTGGCGGCTGCGGTCTCGGCGGCCAGCACCGGCGCGGCGGGGGTAGCGGAGAGGGAACGGCGCGGCGTGGGCCGCTGCAGGGTCGGCGCCTCGCGCGGCGGCGGCACGGCGGCGGGTGCGGTCTCCACCGCCTCGGTCGCGCCGATGTTCTGCTCGATGACGAGGTCGCTGTTGCCGCCGACCAGCAGCAGGTGTTCCACCTCGTCCCGGCGCACGAGCACGAGGCGGCGGCGCTGATCCACGGAAACGCTGTCGAGAACGGACAGGCGGGGACCCGCCCGGCCGCGGCGGTCGCCTCCGGCGGCGCGGCCGGCGAGGCGGCGCATCACCAGCACCGTCAAGCCCAGCAGCGCGGCGATCACGATGGCGGCGATGGCCACCCGAATCGGAAACGCGAGCTGGGTACCGAACAACTGCTGTAGCATCATGCCTCCGCTTTACTCGAACCGGGTGCCTCCCCGGGCCATGGCCCGTCGGCTGCCTCCCTCCGGCATCCACATCCGGAACGCGCGATGCCCTTTGGACCCTCACGCCGTCAATATCACGAAATGCCTGGACGCCCGCTCGCGCCAATAGCCGCGCCGGTCGCGCATCGTGAGCCTCAGGGCCTAAGGTTTTGTTGATAATCGTGGCAGGATTTAAGTCACCGGCGATTCTCTCCCTTAAATCCGTGCGAATGGTGCACGCATCAGGGCGGCAGATCGCCTGAACGGATCGCCGGAATGGTAAAAGAGCGCATGCGGGGTCGCCAGACGAAGGACCAGGGAACCGCCGTCCGGCGCAGGAAAAGCCGCGGGGCGGGGCCGCTGGGCACCCGGCTTTTCATCGTCGTCTTCGCGCTGGCCGGTGGCTTCGTGGGCGCGACCATCCTCGGGCGGGACGGGGGCGGCGTGCCCTCGGCCATCATCGCGGCGCTCGCCGTGGTGGGGGTGGTGGAACTGTTCCTGGCCGCCCGCCGCGCCTTCAAGGGCGTCGAGCCGGAGGACCCGCTGGGCGCGATTGCCCTTGCGGCATCCGGCGACGCCATGGCCGTGGTCGAGGATGGCGAGCGCATCGTCGAGACCAACGCCGCCTATCTGCGCATGTGCCGTAGCGGCACCGCCGAGCCGCCGCTGCCCGAGCGCTTCCTCTCCCGCATTCCCGGTAGCCAGACGATCGTAGGCGAGCTGCTCAACGCCGTTGCCGGATCGACGGCCCACCTGAGCACCATGCCCTTCGGGGGCGGAGCGCGCGGGCGGCAGCTCGAGGTCTCGGTGCACCCCGTGGGCGGCCCCCGGCGCGTGCTGTGGACGCTGCGCATGGTCGATACCGCCGAGGCGGAGGCGGCGCCGGCCTTCGCTCCCGCGCCGGGGCCTGCTCCCGCGGCGCATTCCGCCGCGCCTCTCCCCGCCACGCCTCTCCCTGTGGCTCCGGTCGTGGCGAAGCCGCTGCCGGCCGCGCCCGCCGTGCGTCCGCCCGATCCGGTGGTGGTGGCACCCGCGCCGGCCGTCGCCGCTCCGGTTCCCGTTGCCGCCCCTGTTCCCGTGTCCGAAGCCCGGGTGCCTGCACCGTCGCCGACGGCCCCCGAGGGCTATGCCGGTCCGGACCTCGTGGCATCATGGGAAGAACTGCCGGCCGGCCTCCTGCGCATCGTCGGCGGGCGGGTGGTGGACCCCAACCTCACCTTCTGCCGCATGCTCGGCTACGCCCTCGCCGACTGGGGGCCGGACGGCATGCCGCTCAGCCGCATCGTCGCCCCGGAAAGCATGCCGGCGCTGGCCGCGGCGCAGGCCAATGGCGGCCGCGCCTCGCTGGTCGCCTCGCTCAAGCGCAAGGACGGCGCGGCGCTTCCCGTCCTGCTGCGCATCGCCGCCGCTCCGGATGGCACCGGCGCCGTTGCCTTGCCGCTCGACGCGGTGGAAGGCGCCCTCGGCGCCTCCGCCCGGACTACGGCCCCCCAGGCCCCGCAGAGCGACAGCACTGAGGTTCTCGGCGACCTGTTCTTCCGCCGGGCACCGCTGGCCATGGCGCTGGTGGATCGTTCCGGCGGGGTGCGCGCCGCCAATGCGGCATTCGAGCGCCTGTTCGGCCGCGATGCCGCCGGCCGCCCGCTGACCGCTCTGGTGGCGGACGCCTCGGGCACCGAGGCGCTGCTCGCCGCTGCCGCTGGCGCCAGCGAGCCGCCCGCGCCTTGCGACGTGACGCTGGCCGGTGGCAGCGCCCGCTCCGTCCGCTTCTATGCGGCGCCCCTCGATGTGAGCGGCGACATCGCGCTCTGCGCCATCGACATGACCGAGCAGCGGGCGCTGGAGGTGCAGTTCGCCCAGTCGCAGAAGCTGCAGGCGGTGGGGCACCTCGCCGGTGGCGTGGCGCACGACTTCAATAACGTGCTCACCGCCATCATCGGCTATTGCGACCTGCTGCTGGCCAAGCACCGGCCGAGCGACCCGTCCTTCCCGGACATCATGCAGATCAAGCAGAACGCGAACCGCGCCGCCGGCCTCGTGCGGCAGCTGCTCGCCTTCTCCCGCCGCCAGACCCTGCGCCCGCAGGTGATCGAGCTCGGCGACGTGATCTCGGATGCCGCCGCCTTGCTGCGCCGCCTGATCGGCGAGCGCATCACCCTCGACGTGGAGCACGCCCGCGACCTGTGGCCGGTGAAGGTGGACGTGAACCAGTTCGAGCAGGTGATCGTGAACCTCGCGGTCAATGCCCGCGACGCCATGCCCGACGGCGGCACCCTGACCATCCGCACCGGCAATGTGCCGGCCGCCGGCTGCGCCGCCTATGGGCAGGGCCTGCCGGAGGGCGATTATGTGATGGTGGAGGTGGCGGACACCGGCACCGGCATCCCGCCCGACATCATGGACAAGATCTTCGAGCCCTTCTTCTCCACCAAGGAGGTGGGCAAGGGCACCGGGCTCGGCCTCTCCACCGTGTACGGCATCGTGCAGCAGACCGGCGGCACCATCCTCGCCGACAGCGAGATGGGCCACGGCACCACCTTCCGCGTGTTCCTGCCCCGCCATCTCGCGGGCATCGAGCCGGAGGAGGCCCCGAGGCCCGCCGAGCCGGAGCCGAAGGCCGGCGACACCACGGGGCAGGGCCGTCGCGTGCTGCTGGTGGAGGACGAGGACGCGGTGCGCGCCTTCGCCAGCAGGGCGCTGGCCAATCGCGGCTACGAGGTGCTGGCCGCCGCCAGCGGCGTCGAGGCGCTGGAACTGATCGAGCGCGAGGGCAAGGTCGATCTCGTCATCTCCGACGTGGTGATGCCGGAGATGGACGGCCCGACCCTGCTGCGGGAATTGCGCAGCCTTGAGCCGGGGCTGAAGGTGATCTTCATTTCCGGCTATGCCGAGGAGGCGTTCGCCCGCAACCTGCCGCCGAGCGAGCACTTCTCCTTCCTGCCCAAGCCCTTCTCGCTGAAGCAGCTGGTGGCCGCCGTGAGCGAGACCCTGCGCGCCTGAACCCGCCCGCCGGGCGCGGCCTTTCTCTAACGTAATGAGAGAGAAGGGATATCACCCCTCGCGGTGGCGCTTCATCAGGCGCGGCGCGCTCTAGACGGGCGGGCCGCGTTTGCGCATTGTCAAGGCGCGGCCCGCCCGGCGGTCGCCAGATCAGGCCCCCGCGCCCGATCTGCGGTCGGGCTGGCCGGCGAGGGGGAGGACCCTGACTTGACACCAAGACGCACGAACATGCGGCGCCGGGAGCTGGCGGGCTGGTCCCGCATCGCCGTGGCGCTGGCCTTCGGCTGGACCACGAGCCTCTATCCGGCCTTCGCCCAGCAAAGCGCGCCCGATACCGGCGCGGCAGCAACGCAGGCGCCGGTCCCGCCACCCACGACGCCGCCCGCGGCCGCGCCGCAAGTGGCGCCCGAGGCTGCGCCGCCGGTTGCGCCTCCTGTGGCCCCGCCCGCCACCACGGTCGTCGCGCCGCCACCGGCCGCGCCCGCACCTATCGCGCCTGCTGGCGTTGCTCCTGCTGGCGTTGCTCCTGCGGGCGTCGCGCCGGCGCCGGTCGTTCCGGCCGGGGCGCCCCCCGCCGATGCGCCGCCGGCGTCCGCGCTCTACACCCTCGCCGAGCTGGAAACCCTGCTCGCGCCCTATGCGCTCTATCCCGACACGCTGCTCGCGCAGATGCTGCCGGCCACCGCCTATCCGCTGGAGCTGGTGCAGGCACAGCGCTGGCTGGACTCCCACAAGAGCGCGGTGAAGAAGGGCGATTTCTCCGGCGCCGATGCGCAGAAGTGGGACCCCTCGGTGAAGGCGCTGACGCGCTTCCCCACCGTGGTCGCCAAGCTGAATGAAAACCTCGATGCCACCCAGTCCATCGGCTACGCCTTCGTCAGCCAGCCGGAGGACGTGTCGGTCGCCATCCAGGCCCTGCGCGCCAAGGCCGAGGCGGCCGGCTCGCTGAAGAGTAACGACAAGCAGGTCGTGACCACCCGGCAGGAGGACGGCCGGAACGTGGTCTACATCACCTCGGCCGACCCGACGATGGTCTATGTGCCGACCTACGATTCCTCCACCATCTACACCGCGGCTGGCGTCGGCCTGCTGGCCTTCGGCGCCGGCGTGCTCGTGGGCAGTGCCTGGAGCAACCCGTGGAACTGGGGCCGCGGCTGGGTCTATCCGCCGCCGTGGCCGGGCTATCCCGGCTGGCGCCCGCCGCCGCCCCGCCCGCCGGGCGGCTGGCCCGGTGGTCCCGGCCATCCCGGCTGGCCGCCGCCTCCCGGCTATCCCGGAGGCCCGGGGTATCCCGGCTACCCGGGCAAGCCCGGCGGTCCCGGCTATCCCGGCAAGCCGGGTGGCCCCGGTTATCCCGGCGGCCCTGGCGGTCCCGGCGGCCCGGTCGGTCCGTGGAAGCCGAATCCCGCCAAGCCCCTTCCCGGCAAGCCCGGCTATCCAGGCGGCCCCGGCGGCGTGGGTGGCCCCGGTTATCCCGGGGGCCCTGGTGGCCCCGGCAAGCCCGGCGGACCGGGTGGTCCCGGCTATCCCGGTGGTCCTGGCGGTCCCGGTGGCCCCGCCAAGCCGGGCGGTCCTGGTTATCCGGGTGGTCCCGGTGGTCCCGGTGGTCCTGGCGGCCCGGGCAAGCCGGGTGGACCTGGCACTCCAGGAGGCCCCGGTGGTCCCGGCGCTCCCGGCAAGCCGGGCGGACCCGGTGCTCCCGGACAGCCCGGTGGGGCCGGCGGTGCCGGCAAGCCGGGCAGTGCGGGCAAGCCGGGCGGTGCGGCCACCACGGCAAAGCCGGTCAAGCCCTCCGGCGGGTCGCAGCAGCTCAAGAAGGGCGGCGGCGGCAAGTCGAGCGTGAAACCCGCCGGCCGGCCGGCCGGGCCGCCGAAGCAGTACCGCAGCGGTGGCGGCGGTGGCGCCAAGCTCCAGGGTGGCGGCGGACGCGTCGGCGGCGGCGGTGGCCGCGCGGGCGGCGCACGTCCCCATCGCTGAACCGGTGCCGGGCACGCCCCGGCACCGACCTCACGCAGAATCGCCGTGGCGGATTCGCCCCGGCACTGCGGTCGCGCCCGGTGCGACTCGCTCGCGCCGGGAGGCCGGCTGATGGATTGGCTGCGGCTGCGGCCGGGGCCTTCGCCGCTCCGCGGGGCCGGGGAAGGCTGGAAGATGCACACGGCATTGTGTCGCACGGATGCAACAGTCGCCCGCAACTGCATCTTGCACAGAATTGAGGCCCTCCCGATCTACCTCCCGTGAGAGAACCGCAAGCCGGCTCCGGCCCAGCTTTCGCGGCGCTGCGAAAGGGGCGGCGCGGCGGTCGCGGACGGGCTGCACCGGGCACACCCGCGATCCGCTACCAAAGGCATGACACCTTGGCCGATCCGCGCACTTGCCTCCCTTCTGGCGCTGCGATAAGGCTCTCGCGTCGTTTCGAACTTCTCTAGCCGGACGGCGCGGTAACGCTTCAGGCGATCAGCCGTTTCAAGCTCCTTTTGACCCTGATGGGTGAGCCAAGCGCGCTGCCCACGGCACCGACCGAGCGCTCCGAGGTGCGAGCAAGATGAACGCGTTGCTCATGGACTATCTGCCGGTGGTGATCTTCATCGGCGTTTCCGCGGTGATCGGCCTGGCCCTGCTGGTGTCGCCCTTCATCGTCGCCTACCAGAATCCCGACCCGGAGAAGCTGTCCGCGTACGAGTGCGGCTTCAACGCATTCGACGACGCGCGCATGACGTTCGACGTGCGCTTCTATCTGGTGTCCATCCTCTTCATCATCTTCGACCTCGAGGTCGCCTTCCTCTTCCCGTGGGCGATCAGCTTCGGTGGCCTCGGCGACCTCGGCTTCTGGTCGATGATGATCTTCCTCGGCGTGCTCACCGTCGGGTTCATCTACGAATGGCGCAAGGGAGCTCTGGAATGGGACTGACCCCTTCGGCCACCAAGCCCGAGATCGCACGCGCCTCCACCGGCATCGTCGATCCCTCCACCGGCCGTCCCGTCGGCGCTGATGATCCCTTCTTCAAGGAGATCAACAACGAACTGGCGGACAAGGGCTTCCTCCTCACCACCGCCGACGACCTCATCACCTGGGCGCGCACCGGCTCGCTCATGTGGATGACCTTCGGTCTCGCCTGCTGCGCGGTGGAGATGATGCAGGCCTCCATGCCGCGCTACGACGTGGAGCGCTTCGGCTTCGCGCCGCGCGCCTCGCCACGCCAGTCGGACGTGATGATCGTCGCCGGCACGCTGACCAACAAGATGGCCCCGGCCCTGCGCAAGGTCTACGACCAGATGCCGGAGCCGCGCTACGTCATCTCCATGGGCTCCTGCGCCAATGGCGGCGGCTACTACCACTTCTCCTATTCGGTGGTGCGCGGCTGCGATCGCATCGTGCCGGTGGACATCTACGTGCCGGGCTGCCCGCCCACCGCGGAGGCGCTGCTCTACGGCATCCTGCTGCTGCAGAAGAAGATCCGCCGCATCGGCACCATCGAGCGCTGATCGGGAGCCGGTGTGATGGACGAGACCCTCAACGACCTCGCCGCCCACGTATCGGGCGCCCTGCCGGGCGTGGTGACCGGCACCGAGATCGCCTATGGCGAGCTGGCGCTCTTCATCGAGCCGTCGCAGATCGTCAAGGCCGTGACTTTCCTCCGGGATGACCCGGCCTGCCAGTTCACCTGCATCGTGGACGTGTGCGGCGTGGACTATCCGGCCCGCGAGAAGCGGTTCGACGTGGTCTATCACCTGCTCTCCGTGAAGCAGAACGCGCGCATCCGCCTCAAGGTGGCCACCGACGAGGACACCCCGGTGCCCTCCATCACCGGTGTCTTCCCCGGGGCCAACTGGTTCGAGCGGGAGGCCTACGACATGTACGGCATCCTGTTCACCGGCCACCCGGAGCTGCGCCGCCTGCTGACGGACTACGGCTTCGACGGCCACCCCCTGCGCAAGGACTTCCCGACCACGGGCTTCGTGGAGGTGCGCTACGACGACGCCCAGAAGCGCGTTGTCTACGAGCCGGTCCGCCTGCCGCAGGAGTTCCGGAACTTCGACTTCCTCTCGCCGTGGGAGGGCGTCGAATACGTCCTGCCCGGTGACGAGAAGGCCTCGGGCCAGCCGCCCGCGCCGCCCAAGGCCGGGTGAGGGAGCGTCTCATGGTTGATGTCGCCGACGAGATGAAGCCCGCGGACAAGGTCCGCAACTTCCAGATCAATTTCGGCCCGCAGCATCCTGCGGCGCACGGCGTGCTGCGCCTTGTGCTGGAGCTGGACGGCGAGGTGGTGGAGCGGGTGGACCCGCACATCGGCCTGCTGCACCGCGGCACCGAGAAGCTGATCGAGGCCAAGACCTATCTTCAGGCCGTGCCCTATTTCGACCGGCTCGACTATTGCGCGCCGATGAACCAGGAGCACGCCTACTGCCTCGCGGTGGAGAAGTTGCTGGGCATCGAGGTGCCCAAGCGCGGCCAGCTCATCCGCGTGCTCTATTCCGAGATCGGGCGTCTGCTTTCCCACCTCCTCAACGTGACCACGTTCGCCATGGACGTGGGCGCGCTGACCCCGCCGCTGTGGGGCTTCGAGGAGCGCGAGAAGCTCATGATCTTCTATGAGCGCGCCTCCGGCAGCCGCATGCATGCCGCCTTCTTCCGGCCCGGCGGCGTCCATCAGGACCTGCCGCGCGCTCTGGTGGAAGACATCGGCGCCTTCTGCGACCCGTTCCTGAAGCTGGTGGCGGACCTCGACGCCCTCGTCACCAACAACCGCATCTTCAAGCAGCGCACCGTGGACATCGGTATCGTCTCGGTGGACGAGGCGCTGTCCTGGGGCTTCTCCGGCCCGGTGCTGCGCGGCTCCGGCGCGGCGTGGGACCTGCGCCGCGCGCAGCCCTACGAGTGCTACTCGGAACTCGATTTCGACATTCCGGTGGGCAAGCACGGCGACTGCTACGACCGCTATCTCGTCCGCATGGAGGAGATGCGCCAGTCCACCGCCATCATGAAGCAGTGCGTCGAGCGCCTGCTGAAGGAGAGCGGCCCGGTCCACACCCAGGACCACAAGGTCGCGCCGCCGAAGCGGGCCGAGATGAAGCGCTCCATGGAAGCGCTCATCCACCACTTCAAGCTCTATACCGAGGGCTTCCACGTGCCGGAAGGCGACGTGTATGCCGCGGTGGAAGCGCCCAAGGGCGAGTTCGGCGTCTATCTCGTCTCGGACGGCACCAACAAGCCGTACCGTTGCAAGATCCGCGCTCCGGGCTTCGCGCACCTTCAGGCGATGGACTTCCTCAATCGCGGCCACATGCTGGCCGACGTCTCCGCGGTGCTCGGCTCGCTCGACATCGTGTTCGGGGAGGTGGACCGCTGATGGCCCGCCTTCCTCTCGCCCTTTGCCCGATGCTTGCGCGCGGCCCGCGCGCGGCTTCTTCCGGGATCTGAACCATGTCCGTCCGCCGCCTCGCCGCCGAGCAGCCCGAGAGCTTCAGCTTCACGCCGGAGCTGGAGGCCATCGCGCAGAAGCTGATCGCCAAGTATCCGGAAGGCCGGCAGGCCAGCGCCGTGGTGCCCTTGCTGTGGGAAACCCAGAAGGCCGCCGGCGGCTGGCTGCCCGAGCCCGCGATCCGCGCGGTCGCCGAGCGCCTCGGCATGGCGAACATTCGCGTGCTGGAGATCGCCACCTTCTACACCATGTTCAACCTTGAGCCGGTGGGGAAGTATTTCGTTCAGCTGTGCGGCACCACGCCCTGCATGCTGCGCGGCGCGGAAGCCATCAGGCATGTCTGCGAGAAGAAGATCGGCCACGAGCGGCATGTTTCCGCCGACGGCACCTTTTCCTGGCTTGAGGTGGAATGCCTCGGTGCCTGCACCAATGCGCCTATGGTGCAGATCAACGACGATTATTACGAAGACCTGACCCCCGAGAACTTCGAGAAGCTGCTCGACGATCTCGCCGCCGGCCGTCCGGTGAAGGTGGGTCCGCAGAATTCGCGCAAGGGCTCGGAGCCCGAGGGCGGCCCGCGTGTGCTGCTCGATCCCGCGCTGTATGCGCACGACGTGAAGATCGGCCAGGAAGCGGCACCCGCGGACGAGGCCCCCACATCCGGCGCGCCCGCGCCGACTTCCGGGGAGTGACGCCCATGCTCGCCGACAAGGACCGCATCTTCACCAATCTCTACGGCTTCCACGACTTCGGTCTTGAGGGCGCCCTCAAGCGCGGCAACTGGGACGGCACCAAGGCCATCCTGGAAAAGGGCCGCGACTGGATCATCAACGAGATGAAGGCGTCCGGCCTGCGCGGTCGCGGCGGCGCCGGCTTCTCGACCGGCATGAAGTGGTCCTTCATGCCCAAGCAGTCCGATGGCCGCCCCCACTATCTGGTGGTGAACGCCGACGAATCCGAGCCCGGCACCTGCAAGGACCGGGAGATCATGCGCAACGATCCGCATACGCTGATCGAGGGCTGCCTGATCGCCTCCTTCGCCATGGGCGCCCACGCGGCCTACATCTACATCCGCGGCGAATACATCTTCGAGCGCGAGCGCCTGCAGGCGGCGGTGGACCAGGCCTATGAGGCGCGCCTCATCGGCAAAGACAACGTCCACGGCTATCCCTTCGACCTCTATGTGCACCACGGTGCCGGCGCCTATATCTGCGGCGAGGAAACCGCGCTGCTGGAGAGCCTCGAGGGCAAGAAGGGCATGCCGCGCCTGAAGCCCCCGTTCCCCGCGAACATGGGCCTCTATGGCTGCCCCACCACGGTCAACAACGTGGAGAGCATCGCGGTCGCGCCCACCATCCTGCGGCGCGGCGCGGCCTGGTTCTCCTCCATCGGCCGCCCCAACAATGTGGGCACCAAGCTGTTCTCCCTCGCCGGCCACGTGAACACGCCCTGCGTGATCGAGGAGGCCATGAGCATCCCCTTCAAGGAGCTTGTGGAGAAGCATGGCGGCGGCATCCGCGGCGGCTGGGACAACCTGCTCGGCATCATCCCCGGCGGTGCGTCCTGCCCGGTGATCCCCGGCGAGCAGTGCGAAGACCTCATCATGGACTTCGACGGCACCCGCGCAGTGAAGTCGTCCTTCGGCACGGCCGGCGTGCTGGTGATGGACAAGTCCACCGACATCATCAAGGCCATCGCCCGCATCTCGGCCTTCTTCAAGCACGAGAGCTGCGGCCAGTGCACGCCGTGCCGCGAGGGCACCGGCTGGATGTGGCGCGTGGTGAACCGCATGGCCGAGGGCCGCGCCCAGAAGCGCGAAATCGACCTGCTGCTGGAAGTCACCACCCAGATCGAGGGCCACACCATCTGCGCGCTCGGCGATGCCGCCGCGTGGCCGGTGCAGGGCCTCATCCGGCATTATCGTCATGTGATCGAGGCGCGCATCGACCAGTATGCCGCCAACCCGCATCCGGAACCGGTGGTTCCGGTGGCGGCGGAGTGAAGAGCACCCCGCCGGGCGCGCCGACGCGACGGGCGGGGAGGGGAGTTGTCCTAGGGAGCGGGCGCCGAGCGTCCGGCTCCGGCCGCGCCCGGCGCGGTTCAAGGTGAGGTGGAAGTGATGGCGAAGATCGTCGTCGACGGAACCGAGGTCGATGTACCTGCCGAATACACGCTGCTTCAGGCGTGCGAGGCGGCGGGCGTCGAGATTCCGCGCTTCTGCTTCCATGAGCGGCTGTCCATCGCCGGCAACTGCCGCATGTGCCTTGTGGAAGTGAAGGGCGGTCCGCCCAAGCCCACGGCGTCCTGCGCCATGGCGGTGAAGGACCTGCGCCCCGGCCCCAACGGCGAGCCGCCCGTGGTGCTCACCAAGAGCCCCATGGTGAAGAAGGCGCGCGAAGGGGTGATGGAGTTCCTGCTCATCAACCACCCGCTGGATTGCCCGATCTGCGATCAGGGCGGCGAGTGCGACCTGCAGGACCAGGCCATGGCCTATGGCGCGGATACCTCGCGCTTCGCCGAGAACAAGCGCGCCGTCGAAGACAAGTACATCGGCCCGCTGGTCAAGACCTCCATGAACCGGTGCATCCAGTGCACTCGCTGCGTGCGCTTCTCCACGGAAGTGGCTGGCGTGCCGGACCTCGGCGCCATCGGCCGCGGCGAGGACATGGAGATCACCACCTATCTTGAGCACGCCATGCGCTCCGAGATGCAGGGCAACGTGGCGGATCTCTGCCCGGTGGGGGCGCTGACCCACAAGCCCTACCAGTTCCACGCCCGGCCGTGGGAGCTGATCAAGACCGAGTCCATTGATGTCATGGACGCGGTGGGTTCCAACATCCGCATCGACACCCGCGGCCGCGAGGTCATGCGTTTCCTGCCGCGCAACAACGACGCGGTGAACGAGGAGTGGATCTCCGACAAGTCCCGTTATGTCTGGGACGGCCTGAAGGTCCAGCGCCTGGATCGCCCCTATGTGCGCAAGGACGGCCGGCTCGTGCCCGCCACCTGGAGCGAGGCGTTCGCCGCCATCGCCGCCAAGGTGAAGGGCACCGCCCCCACGAAGATCGGAGCGATCATCGGCGACCTCGCCAGCGTGGAAGAGGTGTTCGCCCTCAAGACGCTGATGGGTAAGCTCGGTTCCGCCAACATCGACGCGCGCCAGGATGGTGCCAAGCTCGATCCGGCGCTCGGCCGCGCAACTTATGTGTTCAACCCCACCATCGCCGGCATCGAGCAGGCCGACGCCATCCTCCTCGTGGGCACCGACCCCCGGCATGAGGCGTCCGTCATCAATGCGCGCATCCGCAAGCGCTGGCGCCAGGGCGGGCTGAAGATCGGCCTCATCGGCGCCAAGGTGGATCTCACCTACGCCTATGACTATCTCGGCGCCGGCCCCGACAGCCTCGCCGACCTCGCCGGCTCCTCCGCGTTTGGGGACATCCTGCGCAAGGCTGAGCGGCCGCTGGTCATCGTCGGCCAGGGCGCGCTGGCGCGGCCGGACGGCGCGGCGGTGCTCTCGCTGGCCGCTCGCGTGGCGGTGGCGGTGGGCGCGGTGAAGGATGGCTGGAACGGCTTCGGCGTGCTGCATACGGCGGCGGCCCGCGTCGGCGCCCTCGATGTGGGCGCGGTTCCCGGCCCCGGCGGGCTGGACGTGGCTGGAATGACCGCCCCCGGCGCGCTGGACGTGACCTTCCTGATGGGCGCGGACGAGGTTGAAGTCGCCCCTGGCGCCTTCGTCGTCTATCTCGGCACCCATGGTGATCGCGGCGCCCACCGGGCGGACGTGATCCTGCCCGGTGCCGCCTATCCCGAGAAGAGCGGCATCTATGTGAACACGGAAGGCCGGGTGCAGTTCGCCAACCGCGCCGCCTTCCCGCCCGGCGAGGCGCGCGAGGATTGGGCGATCCTGCGGGCGCTCTCCGAGGTGCTGGGCCAGACGCTGCCGTTCGACAACATGCAGGCGCTGCGCGCCCAGCTCGTCTCCGGCTATCCCCACCTCGGCCATATCGACGAGGCGGCGGCGGCGGACGCGGGCGCCGTGTCGACCCTCGCGGGGGTGGGCGGCAGCGTGGACAAGGCGGCGTTCGCGCCGGTGATCGAGGACTTCTTCCTCACCAACCCCATCGCGCGGGCTTCCGCCGTGATGGCCGAATGCTCCGCGCTGCGCCTTGCGGCGGCGGCGGAAGCGGCGGAGTAGGCGATGGGCACGGTGAACCGGACGGCTGCGAGCTTCACGGAAACGCGGACATGAACTGGCAGGACACCCTCATCCAGGTGCTCATCATCCTCGGGCAGAGCCTTGCTCTGCTCGTGGCGCTGTTGATCTTCATCGCCTTCATCCTGCTGGCGGACCGCAAGATCTGGGCGGCGGTGCAGTTGCGCCGCGGCCCCAACGTGGTGGGGCCGTTCGGCCTCTTCCAGTCCTTCGCCGACCTTCTGAAGTTCGTGCTGAAGGAGCCGACCATTCCGTCGGGCTCCAACAAGGCGATCTTCCTGCTCGCGCCGCTGGTCACCTGCGTGCTGGCGCTCGCCGCCTGGGCGGTGGTGCCTATCGCGCAGGGCTGGGTCATCGCCGATCTCAACGTCGGCGTGCTCTACATCTTCGCCATCTCGTCGCTCGGCGTGTACGGCATCATCATGGGCGGCTGGGCTTCGAACTCGAAGTATCCCTTCCTCGCCGCGCTCCGTTCGGCGGCGCAGATGGTGTCCTACGAAGTCTCCATCGGCTTCGTCATCATCACCGTGCTGATGTGCGCGGGCTCGCTGAACCTCTCCGAGATCGTCGAGGCGCAGAACGGCCGCTTCGGCTTCCTCGGCTGGTACTGGCTGCCGCTGCTGCCCATGTTCGTCATCTTCTTCGTGTCGGCGCTCGCCGAGACGAACCGCCCGCCCTTCGACCTCGTGGAAGCGGAATCGGAGCTGGTGGCGGGCTTCATGACCGAATACGGCTCGACGCCCTATCTGCTGTTCATGCTCGGCGAGTACGTGGCGATCATGACCATGTGCGCCATGGGAACCATCCTGTTCCTCGGCGGCTGGCTCTCGCCCATCCCGTTCGCGCCCTTCACCTGGGTGCCGGGGCTGGTGTGGTTCGTCATCAAGCTCTGCTTCATGTTCTTCCTGTTCGCGATGGCCAAGGCCATGGTGCCCCGCTATCGCTACGACCAGCTCATGCGGCTCGGCTGGAAGGTGTTCCTGCCGATCTCCCTCGTCGCCGTCGTGGTGGTCGCGGGCGTGCTGCACTTCACCGGGACGGCGCCGCAATGACCGTTCCTTCCGCCCTTTCGCACAGCCTTCGGGGAGAGCGCCTGTGAAGCTCGATCAGGCCGCGCGCGCCATCTTTCTCACCGAGCTCGTCTCGGGCTTCTTCCTCGCCATGCGCTACTTCTTCAAGCCCAAGGCGACGCTGAACTATCCTTTCGAGAAGGGCCCGCTCTCGCCGCGCTTCCGCGGCGAACATGCCCTGCGCCGCTATCCCAATGGGGAAGAGCGCTGCATCGCCTGCAAGCTGTGCGAGGCCATCTGCCCGGCGCAGGCCATCACCATCGAGGCCGGCCCACGCCGCAATGACGGCACGCGCCGCACGACGCGTTACGACATCGACATGGTGAAGTGCATCTATTGCGGCTTCTGCCAGGAGGCGTGCCCGGTGGATGCCATCGTCGAGGGACCGAACTTCGAGTTCGCCACCGAGACGCGCGAAGAACTCTACTACGACAAGGAAAAGCTGCTCGCGAACGGCGACCGGTGGGAGCGCGAGATCGCGCGGTCCATCGCGCTCGATGCGCCGTACCGCTGAGGGGCGTGAGACATCGGCCGGCATCCTGCCGGCCTTCTGAAACGGGACCGGCGACGCGCCATGCGCGCGGCGCCATAGATCGGACTTTCGGGATGCGTCGGGTTTTCGGGATGCGTCAGGACATCAGAGGGGCCGGCCGCCTTGCGGGGCCGGACATGACCGGCGCGGACGCGCCGCGGGCAGGGGGGCTACGCGCATGAGCGTCGCGGCAGCGTTTTTCTATCTCTTCGCCTTCGTGCTGGTGGCGTCCGCCTTCATGGTGATCTCCTCCCGCAACCCGGTGCAGTCGGTTCTGTTCCTCATCCTCGCGTTCGTGAACGCGGCGGGCCTCTTCATCCTCATCGGCGCCGAGTTCCTCGCGCTGATCCTGGTGGTGGTCTATGTGGGCGCGGTGGCGGTGCTCTTCCTCTTCGTCGTGATGATGCTCGACGTGGACTTCGTGGAGCTGCGCCAGGGCTTCCTGCAATACCTGCCGGTGGGCGTGGTGGTCGGCATGATCTTCCTCGCCGAGCTGGTGCTGGTGGTCGGCGCCTGGGCGACCGGTCCCGGGGTCGCCTCCGCGGTGCAGTCGGCGCCGGGCGGCATCGCCACCGAGAGCAACGTGCGCGCCATCGCGGCCGTGCTCTACACGGACTACATCTACTTCTTCCAGGCCGCCGGCTTCGTGCTGCTCGTCGCCATGATCGGCGCCATCGTGCTCACGCTGCGCCACAAGGTGAACGTGCGCCGGCAGAACATCACGGCTCAGGTGACGCGCTCCTCCACCATCGAGGTGGTGAAGGTGCGTCCCGGCCAGGGCCTCTGAGGGGGATGGGCATGGACATCGGTCTCTCCCACTATCTGACCGTCGCGGCGATCCTGTTCACGCTCGGGACGCTCGGCATCTTCCTCAACCGGAAGAACGTCATCGTCATCCTCATGTCGGTGGAGCTGATCCTGCTCGCCGTGAACATCAACCTCGTCTCGTTCTCCGCCTTCCTCGGGAACCTGACGGGACAGGTGTTCGCGCTGCTCGTGCTCACCGTCGCCGCAGCCGAGGCGGCCATCGGCCTCGCCATCCTCGTGGTGTTCTACCGCAACCGCGGTTCGATCGCCGTCGAGGACATCAACGCCATGAAGGGCTGAGGCCATGTATCAGGCGATTGTCTTCCTCCCCCTTCTCGGCTTCCTCATCGCCGGCCTGTTCGGCAAGAAGATCGGTGACCGCGCCAGCGAGGTGGTGACCACCTCGTTCCTGTTCGTCGCGTGCCTGCTCTCATGGATCGCGTTCTTCTCGGTCGGCTTCGGCGACCACGACACGCGCGTGCAGGTGATGAAGTGGATCTACGTGGGCGACCTCAAGGTCGACTGGGCGTTCCGCATCGACACCATGACGGTGATCATGCTGATCGTCGTCACCACCGTGTCCTCGCTGGTCCATCTCTACTCCATCGGCTACATGCACGAGGACCCGAGCCGGCCGCGCTTCTTCGCCTATCTCTCGCTGTTCACCTTCGCCATGCTCATGCTGGTGACGGCGGACAATCTGCTCCAGCTGTTCTTCGGCTGGGAGGGCGTGGGCCTCGCCTCCTACCTGCTCATCGGCTTCTGGTACGAGAAGCCTTCGGCGAACGCGGCGGCCATGAAGGCCTTCGTGGTGAACCGCGTGGGCGACTTCGGCTTCATGCTGGGCATCTTCGCCCTCTTCGTGATGACCAACTCGGTGAGCTTCGAGCAGGTGTTCGCGGCCGCACCGGGCCTTGCCGGCAAGACCATTCCCTTCCTCGGCCACCACTGGGATGCGCCGACCGTGATCGCCCTGCTGCTGTTCGTCGGCGCGTGCGGCAAGTCGGCCCAGTTCCTGCTGCACACCTGGCTGCCGGACGCGATGGAAGGCCCGACCCCGGTCTCGGCCCTCATCCACGCCGCCACCATGGTGACCGCCGGCGTGTTCATGGTGGCGCGCATGTCGCCCATCTTCGAGCTGTCGCAGACCGCGCTCAACGTGGTGATGCTGGTGGGCGCGACCACCGCCTTCTTCGCCGCCACGGTCGGTCTGGTGCAGAACGACATCAAGAAGGTGATCGCCTACTCCACCTGTTCCCAGCTCGGCTACATGTTCGTGGCGATGGGCGCGGGCGCCTATTCCATCGGCATGTTCCACCTGCTTACGCACGCCTTCTTCAAGGCGCTGCTCTTCCTCGGTGCCGGCTCGGTCATCCACGCCATGCACCACGAGCAGGACATGCGGCACATGGGCGGCCTTCGGAAGAAGATCCCCTACACCTACTGGACCATGGTGATCGGCACGCTGGCCATCACCGGCTTCCCGTTCCTCGCCGGCTATTACTCGAAGGACGCCATCATCGAGGCGGCCTATGCGAGCCACAACTACTTCCGCACCTACGGCTACTGGATGACCGTGATCGCCGCGGCGCTCACCGCCTTCTATTCCTGGCGCCTCATCTTCCTCACCTTCTGGGGTCACCCGCACGACCATCACCACTATGAGGCCGCGCACGAAAGCCCGCTGGTGATGACCATCCCCCTCGGCGTGCTGTCCCTCGGCGCGATCTTTGCCGGCTGGGCCTTCCACGGCATCTTCGTGGGCGAGGGCGTGCACGACTTCTTCCGCCATTCCATCTTCATGGGCGCGGAGAACCACATTCTCCACGCCATGCATGACATCCCCGGCTGGGCGGCCTTCGCCCCCACGGTGATGATGGTGGTGGGATCGCTGATCGCCATCTGGTTCTATCTCGTGAACCCGAAGATCCCGCCGGCCCTCGCGAAGTCGCAGGACGCGCTGTATCAGTTCCTCCTGAACAAGTGGTACTTCGACGAGATCTACAACTTCCTCTTTGTGCGCCCGGCCCTCTGGCTCGGCCGCACTCTGTGGAAGCGCGGTGACGGCACCATCATCGATGGGCTGGGACCGGATGGTGTCTCCGCCCGCGTGCTTGACATCACCCGCGGGGTGGTGCGGCTGCAGACCGGCTACCTCTACCACTACGCCTTCGTGATGCTGATCGGCGTCGCGGCCCTCATCACTTGGTTCATGTTCGCCGGAGTGTGACGATGACCGACTGGCCCATCCTCTCCGTCGTCACCTTCCTGCCGCTGGTCGGGGCGCTCTTCATCCTCGTGGTGCGGGGCGACGACGACGTCTCCGCGCGCAACGCCCGCTGGGTGGCGCTGTGGACCACGCTCGTCACCTTCCTGGTGTCGCTGCTGCTGCTGCCGGGCTTCGACGCCTCGGCTCCCGGCTTCCAGTTCGTAGAAAAGAAGGCGTGGCTCGGCGATCTCGCCTCCTACCACATGGGCGTGGACGGCATCTCGCTGCCCTTCGTCATCCTCACCACCTTCCTCATGCCCTTCTGCATCCTCGCCTCCTGGGAGAGCGTGCATAAGCGGGTGAAGGAATACATGATCGCCTTCCTGGTGCTCGAGACCATGATGCTCGGCACCTTCACGGCCCTCGACCTCGTCCTCTTCTACTTCTTCTTCGAGGGCGGCCTCATCCCGATGTTCCTCATCATCGGCGTGTGGGGCGGGCCGCGCCGCATCTACGCGGCCTTCAAGTTCTTCCTCTACACGCTGGCCGGCTCCGTGCTGATGATGCTCGCCATCATGGCCATGTACTGGAAGGCCGGCACCACCGACGTGCCCACCCTGATGCAGTTCGGCTTCCCGTCGGGCATGCAGTACTGGCTCTGGTTGGCCTTCTTCGCCTCCTTCGCGGTGAAGATGCCCATGTGGCCGGTGCACACCTGGCTGCCCGACGCGCACGTGGAGGCACCCACCGCCGGCTCCGTCATCCTGGCCGGCGTGCTCCTGAAGATGGGCGGCTACGGCTTCCTGCGCTTCTCGCTGCCCATGTTCCCGGAGGCGAGCCACTATTTCGCGCCTCTGGTGTTCACCCTTTCCGTGGTGGCCATCATCTACACCTCGCTCGTCGCGCTGGTGCAGGAGGACATCAAGAAGCTGATCGCCTACTCGTCCATCGCCCACATGGGCTTTGTGACCATGGGCATCTTCGCGATGAACGAGGCGGGCCTGCAGGGCGCCATGTTCCTCATGATCTCCCACGGCTTCGTCTCGGCCGCGCTGTTCCTGTGTGTCGGCGTGATCTACGACCGGCTGCACACCCGCGAGATCGCCGCCTATGGCGGCCTCGTGAAGCGCATGCCGCTCTACGCGACGGTGCTGATGGTGTTCACCATGGCGAATGTGGGCCTGCCGGGCACGTCGGGCTTCATCGGCGAGTTCCTCACCATGCTCGCCGCCTTCGAGCGCAACACCTGGGTCGCCTTCTTCGCGGCCACCGGTGTCATCCTCTCCGCGGCCTACGCCCTGTGGCTCTACTGGCGCGTGGTGTTCGGCCCGCTGGAGAAGGAGAAGCTGAAGTCCATGATGGATCTCTCGCCCCGCGAGATCGCCATCATGGTCCCGCTGGTGATCCTCACCATCCTGTTCGGCGTGTGGCCCGCGCCCATCCTCAACATGACATCCCATGCGGTGAACGCGGTCGTCGCGCGCACCGATTCCGTGGCCGGCGCGGTGAAGACCGCCCTGCTGCTGAGCTTCTGATTTTCGAGGACGCCTCATGTCGCAGCTCCTGCCTCCCCTCGGCGCGGTCCTGCCGGAACTGGTGCTCGCCGTCTCGGCCATCGCGCTGATCCTCATCGGCGCGTTCCGCGGGGAGGGCTCGGCCAATCTGGTCACGGGCCTTGCCATCGCGGTGCTCGCCGCGGCGGGCGTGCTGGTGCTGCTTCAGCCGGGCGCCGAAATCTCGGCCTTCAACGGCTCCCTGGTGATCGATCCCTTCGGCCGCTTCATGAAGGTGCTGGTCTCCATCGGCGCGCTGGTCTCCCTCATCATGTCGGTGGACTGGCAGGCACGGGAGAAGCAGGCGAAGTTCGAATATGCGGTGCTGGTGGTGATCGCCACGCTCGGCATGTTCATGCTGGTGTCGGCCGGCGACCTCATCGCCCTCTATCTCGGCCTCGAGCTGATGAGCCTCTCGCTCTATGTGGTGGCCGCCATCAACCGCGACTCGGTGCGCTCCACCGAGGCGGGCCTGAAGTATTTCGTCCTCGGCGCGCTCTCCTCGGGCATGCTGCTCTACGGCGCCTCGCTGATCTACGGCTTCACCGGCTCGGTGAATTTCCTGCAGATCGCGTCGATCGCGAAGGAGCCGAGCATCGGCCTCATCTTCGGCCTCGTCTTCCTGGTGGCGGGCCTGTGCTTCAAGGTGTCGGCGGTGCCCTTCCACATGTGGACGCCGGACGTCTATGAAGGCGCGCCCACGCCTGTCACCGCCTTCTTCGCCTCCGCCCCGAAGGTCGCCGGCATGGCCATCTTCGTGCGCGTGCTGATCGAGGCGTTCCCGCACGTCTCGCATCAGTGGCAGCAGATCGTCGCCTTCGTCTCGCTCGCCTCCATGGTGCTCGGCGCCTTCGCCGCCATCGGCCAGCGCAACATCAAGCGACTGCTCGCCTACTCCTCCATCGGCCACATGGGCTTCGCCCTCGTAGGCCTCGCCGCCGGCACCGCCGAGGGTGTGCGCGGCGTGCTGTTGTACATGGCCATCTACCTGATGATGACGCTCGGCACCTTCGCCTGCGTGCTCACCATGCGCCGCAAGGGTCAGGCGGTGGAGACGGTGGATGATCTCGCCGGCCTTGCCCGCCGCAATCCGCTGATGGCGCTGATGCTGGGCGCGCTCATGTTCTCGCTGGCCGGCATCCCGCCGCTCGCGGGCTTCCTCGCCAAGTACTACGTCTTCGTCGCCGCCATCCAGGCGGGCCTCTATGGCCTCTCCGTGGTGGGCGTGCTCGCCTCCGTCGTGGGCGCCTTCTACTACCTGCGCGTCGTCAAGATCATGTATTTCGACGAGCCGGTGGACGCCTTCGACCCCATGCCGACCGAGCTGAAGGCGGTGCTGGCGGTGAGCGGGCTTTTCACCATCTTCTATTTCGTCTATCCCGCTCCTCTCATTGAGGCAGCGAGTGTCGCCGCCCGTTCGCTTTTCTGAACGATGGCTCATTACGAATTCCAGGGTTCCACGGTTCCCATCGTCCGCTTCACCCAGATCGGCTCCACCAACGCCGAGGGGATGGCGCGCCTGCAGCGGGGCGAGACCTTCCCGGTGTGGCTGGTCGCCGACATCCAGACGGCCGGGCGAGGACGCCGTGGCCGTCCGTGGACGTCTGAGCTCGGCAATCTCTTTGCCACCCTCGTGCTGCCCAATCCGGCGCCTGTGGCGAACCTTGCACAGCTCTGCTTCGTCGCCGGCCTTGCGCTGCGGGACGCGGTGATCTCCGCCGCGCCGCAGATCGCGACGGACAACATGAAGCTCAAGTGGCCGAACGACCTCCTGATCGACGGCGGCAAGGTGGCCGGCATCCTGGTGGAGGGTGGCACCGATCCGCACGGCCGCCCCGCCGCGGTCATCGGCTTCGGCGTCAACTGCCTGCACCATCCCGAGGACCTGCCCTACAAGGCGACCAGCCTTGAGGCGCTGGGCGCGCCCACCGCGCCCGACCGGATGCTGGAAGCGCTGGACCTCGCCATGGCGGTTCGCCTCAACCAGTGGAACGCCGGCGCCGGCTTTCCCGCCATCCGCTCCGACTGGATGCGCCATGCCCTGGGCATGGGCGATCAGGTGAGCGTCAAGATCGGCGAGCGCGAGGTGGTGGGCCGCTTCGAGAATATCGACACCCGCGGCGCCATGATGCTGCGGCGTCGCGACGGCGTGGCCGAGATCATCACCGCGGGCGATGTCTCCCTCGGCAAGCCGGACTGACTTGCCCGCACACGTGCGTATCGTCGCGCGCGCGTGCTGAAGGCTTGCATTGCGGCGGCGCGCCTCCATCATGCGGCCGCCCGCCTTTTCATGAGCCCCGCGCCGTGGGGCTGTTTGTGTTTGGCGCGCCACGCGCTGTCGGTGCGTCCCGGGGCAGACGCGCTCCGGGGCAGCCGGCATTGCGGGCGCCGCGTTTGGAAGTGACCCTTTGATGGCACCCTCGGAAGAACTGGTCTTCGCGCCTCTCGGCGGCGTGGGCGAGATCGGAATGAACCTCGGCCTCTACGGCTTCGGCCCGAAGAAGGCGCGGGAATGGCTTATTGTCGACCTCGGCATGAGCTTCGCCGGGGATGAGGCGCCCGGCGTCGACCTTGTGCTGCCCGACATCCGCTTCCTGGAATCCGAGCGCAAGAAGATCGCCGGCCTCGTGCTGACCCATGGTCACGAGGACCATATCGGCGCGGTGCTGGACCTCTGGCCGCGCCTCAAGTGCCCCATCTACACCACCCGCTTCACCGCCGGCCTCCTGGAAGCGAAGCGGGCAGGGGAGCCGGGCGCCCCCTCCGAACTGCCCATCGAGGTGGTGCGCGCGCGCCAGCCGGTGCAGATCGGCCCGTTCAGCGTCGAATTCGTGCCGGTGTCGCACTCCATCCCCGACAGCCATGCACTCGCCATCCGCACCAGGGCCGGGCTGGTGGTTCATACCGGCGACTGGAAGCTCGACCCGACGCCCCTCGTGGGCGAGGCCACCGACATCGCGCGGCTGAAGGCGCTGGGCGATGAGGGCGTGCGCGCCATCATCTGCGATTCCACCAATGCCATCCGCGACGGCATCTCTCCGTCCGAGGCGGACGTGGCGGCCTCGCTGAAGGCCATCGTCGCCAAGGCGAAGCACCGCATCGCCTTCACCACCTTTTCCTCCAACGTGGCCCGCATCCGCGGCATCGCCGAGGCGGCCTATGCCAATGGCCGCGAGGTGGTGCTGGTGGGCCGGGCGCTGGAGCGCGTCATCGGCGTCGCCCGCGAGCAGGGGCTCTTGGACGGCATTCCCGCCTTTCGCGGCGCGGACGCCTACGGATATCTGCCGCGCGAGCGGGTGGTGGCCATCCTCACCGGCAGCCAGGGCGAGCCGCGCGCCGCGCTGCGCCGCATCGCCGATGACGACCATCCCGAGATCGCCCTGTCGCCCGGCGATCAGGTGGTGTTCTCCTCGCGCACCATTCCAGGCAACGAGAAGGTGGTGAACCACATCGTCAACGCGCTCATCAAGCGCGGGGTGGAGGTCATCACCGATCGCACCGCCCTCGTCCACGTCTCCGGCCATCCCCGGCGCGGCGAGCTGGAGGAGATGTACCGCATGATCCGCCCGCAGGTGGCGATCCCGGTGCATGGCGAGGCGCTGCACCTGCACGAGCACGCTCTGCTCGCCCGCCGTCTCGGCGTGCCGGAGGTGCTGAACTGCTACGACGGCAACGTCATCCGCCTCGCGCCCGGCCCGGCCGAGCGGGTGGACGACGTGCCCTTCGGCCGCCTCTACAAGGACGGCCGCCTGCTGCTGGCCGAAGGCGCGCGTGCCATTCCCGAGCGGCGCAAGCTGAGCTTCGTGGGCGCCATCTCCATCGCCGTCGCGGTGAACAAGCAGGGCGGCCTTGCCGGCGACCCCTCCGTCGAGATCACCGGCGTGCCGGAGCGCGGGGAGGGGGGCGTGGACATGCTCGACCACGTGCTCGACACGGTGGTCGCCACCCTCGACAATCTGCCCAAGGCCCGCCGCCGCGATCCCGAGGCGCTGGCGGAGAGCCTGGAGCGGGCCGTGCGCTCGGCGGTCAATGCGGTGTGGGGCAAGAAGCCGGTCTGCCACGTCCACGTGCTGGAGGTGTGAGTTCTCTCCACCTTCTCTCCTGCGGAGGTCGTGTTTCTCGGCCCGCCCCGTTGCGCTATGGATCGGTGACGAACCGGAGGGAAACATGATCGGACGGCTCAACCACGTGGCCATCGCGGTGCGCGACATCGCGGCCGCCTCGGCGCTCTATCGCGACACGCTCGGCGCGGAGGTCTCCGCCGCCGTGCCCCAGGTGGAGCACGGCGTGACCACGGTGTTCGTGACCCTGCCCAACACCAAGATCGAGTTCCTGGAGCCGCTCGGCGCGGATTCGCCCATCGCCAAATTCCTGGAGCGCAATCCGGACGGCGGCATCCACCATCTGTGCTACGAGGTGGACGACATCATCGTCGCCCGCGACCAGCTCAAGGCCAGGGGCGCGCGCGTGCTCGGCTCCGGCGAGCCGAAGATCGGCGCCCACGGCAAGCCGGTGCTGTTCCTTCATCCGAAGGACTTCAACGGCACGCTTGTCGAGCTGGAGCAGGCCTGATCCCCCCTCGCGGCGCCGGGACCCCGGCGCCGCCAGTCAAGGAAGACGCCGTGTCGATCGGTGCCGTCGTCGCCATCTATTTCATCGTGTGGTGGACCAGCCTCTTCGCCGTGCTGCCGTGGGGCGTGCGCTCCCAGGCCGAGAGCGCGGACGTCACGCCGGGCACCGATCCCGGCGCGCCGGTGCGGCCGCTCATGCTCTACAAGGTGATCGCCACCAGCCTCATCGCGCTCGTGGTCACCGCCGGCATCGTCTACATCATGACCAGCGGCATCATCGCGCTGGAAGACATTCCGCTGCCCTTCAAGACCGCGGAATAAGCCCACCTACCGGCATCAGTGCAGGGAGGTGCTGCTGATCGGGCCCGCGCCGCGCGGTGCGCCCGGGGCAGGCCCCGGCGCCAGAGGGCCGCTCAGCGCAAGGCGCAGCAGGCGGTCGCCCGTGACCGCGCGGCTGAACAGGTGGCCCTGGCCGAAGTCGCAGCCCCGCGCCTTCAGGAAGTCGTGCTGCCGCGGGTCCTCGATCCCCTCCGCCACCACCGAGAAGCCCAGCGCGCGGGCGATGGAGATGATCGCCGTGGCGATCTCCGCGTCGGCGGCGCGCGGCAGGTCGCGTACGAAGCTGCGGTCGATCTTCAGCTTGGAGATGGGGAAGCGCTTGAGATAGGCGAGCGAGGAATAGCCGGTGCCGAAATCGTCCAGGGCGATGCGCACGCCGGTGTCCTTCAGCTGGCGCAGCTTGCGCTCGGCTGCCGCGCGGGCGTCGAACAGCAGGCTCTCGGTGATCTCCACCTCCAGCTTGTGCGCCGGCAGGCCGGTGCGGCGCAGAACGTCGTCCACGAACTCGCACAGGGCGCCGCGCTGGAACTGGCGCGGGGACAGGTTCACCGCGATGAAGTCGAGGTCGGCGCCCTTGTCGAGCCATTCGGCCATCTGCCGGCAGGCGGCCTCCATCACCCAATTGCCGAGCGGCTCGATGAGGCCGGTTTCCTCGGCGAGCGGGATGAAGCGGTTGGGGGTCACGAGGCCGTGGGTCGGGCTCTGCCAGCGCACCAGCGCCTCGGTGCCGGTGATGCGGCCGGTGGCGAGGTTCACCACCGGCTGGAAGTTCAGGATGAACTCGTCGCGGGCGAGGGCGCGCCGCAGGTCCGCTTCCATCTCCATCCGCACGCGGGCGCCGCGGGTGAGCGCCTGGGTATAGAAGGCGTAGCCGCCACGGCCGTGGGACTTCGCCTCCGCCAGCGCTGAATCCGCGTGCTGGAGCAGGCTCGCCGGCGTCTCGGCATCCTCCGGGAACAGGCTGATGCCGACGCTGGCGCCAAGATAGATTTCCCCGCCTTCGGGCATGGAGAAGGGGCGCCCCATCTCCTGGATGACGTGGTTGGCGAGGGTGGCGGCATCCTCCGGCCCGGAGATGCCTTCGAGGATGATGACGAACTCGTCGCCGCCATGGCGCCCGAGCGTGGCGCCGGCCTCCAGCTCATCCTGAATGCGCCGGGCGGCCATCTGCAGCACGGCGTCGCCGGCCATGTGGCCGAGGCTGTCATTGACGGTCTTGAAGCGGTCGAGGTCCACGAACAGCACCGCGCAGCGCGATCCGGGCCGGCTCAGCGCGAGGTCGAGCAGCGAGGCGAGGAGGGTGCGGTTCGGCAGATCGGTGAGCGGGTCGTAGTGGGCGATACGGTCCAGCTCGAACTCGGAATGCTTGGCCTGGGTGATGTCCTGGAAGGCGCCGACGAAATTCTGGGCCGCGCCGCTGTCGTCATACACCGTGGTGATGTTGAGCTGCTGGAGGAAGATCTCGCCGTTCTTGCGGCGGTTCCAGATCTCGCCCTGCCAGGAGCCGGCGGTGGTCAGCTCGCTCCACAGGCTGCGGTAGAAGTCGCGGTCGTGCCGGCCGGAATGAAGGAGGCGCATGTTCTGGCCGAGGATTTCCTCCTCGCTGTAGCCGGTGATGCGCGAGAAGGCCGGATTGACGGCGGACACCTCGGACTTGAGATTCGTCACCACCAGCCCGTCATAGGAATTGGCGAACACGGCCGCGGCGAGCCGCAGGTGGCGCTCGGTGTGCTTCGATCTGGTGATGTCGGCGAGGAGGCCGACGGCGCGGCTGAGGGCGCCGGCGGCGTCGCGGGCGGCGAGGCCGTGCCAGCGGAAGTCGTGATAGCTGCCGTCCGGCCGGCGCAGGCGGATGTCCAGCTCCAGCGTGGGCGCCCCGCCGCGCAGGAAGGCCTTCCACGCAGCCGCGACCTTGCGGCGGTCGTCCGGGTGGAGCAATTCGTGCCACGGCCGCCTGATGTCCACGGCCTCGTCGGCGCCCACGCCGAGCATCTCCCGCGCCCGCTGCGAGAGATAGAGGCTGCCGGTGCGGATGTTGAGATCCCACACGCCCTGGTCCGAGCCCTTCACCGCGAGGCCGAAGCGCTCCTCGCTCTCGCGCAGGGCGGCCTCGGCGGCGCGACGGGCGGAGATGTCCTGCGCCACCAGCAGGAGGTGGTCTGCCGCGCCATCCGCGTTGCGCACCAGAGAGAAGGTGAAGGCCAGCCAGACGGCCGAGCCGTCCGGGCGCACGAGGCTTTCCTCCGTCTCGATCTCGGCCGACCGGCCGTCGAGGAGCGGGCCGATCACATCGGCGCCGCCGGAGGCGGGGTCCGGCTCCCGCAAGTGCCACATGCGTTCGCCGATCAGCGCGCTCGCCGGCCGGCCGAGCATGCGGCAGGCCTTGCCGTTGGCCCGCAGGATGGTGCCGTCGAGGTCGAGGTGGAGGATGCCGGTCGCGGCCTGGTCGAAGGCGGCGCGGAAGCGCGCTTCGGCCTCGCCCACCGCGCGGGCGGCCGAAAGCTCGCGCGCCGCCTCGCGCATCCGCGATTTCTGCAGCAGGCCACGCCCCACCGCCACCGCGAGCAGCAGCAGCACGCAGGCGAGCGCCGCCGAGAAGAAGGCGGAGGTGCGGGCGCCGCCCAGAACCTCGTCGCGGTCCACCTTCAGCACGAGGGAGGATTGGTCGCCGGGGATGGGCGCGCGCACCGCCAGAACGGCGCGGCCGGAGGGATCGGCGCCGGCGCCGGTCGCGCCGGGGCTGTCGGTGCCGGCGGCGAAGGGATAGGGGTCGGCCACGAAGGTCCGTGGCAGCGGGGCGGCCTGATCGCGCGAGACCGCCGAGGCGACGCGCACGCCGCCGCGCGGGTCCGGCGCCACCAGCAGCGCCTCGGCGCTGCGGGCGGTGCGGAACACGGCCGAGAGCATGGGATGGGCTTCCGGCCGCACCGCCGACTGCAGGAACAGGACGCAGCAGGGATCATGCTCGGCCCCGCGTACCGGCACGTTGACGAGGAAGGCGAAGCCCCCTGTGCGCGTGGTGTCGCGCGGCGGCGGGGCTTCCGCCATCTGGCCAGTGGCCGCGACCTCCCGCACCATCTCCGCCATGTCGGGCCGGCCCGGCTCCGGTCCGGAGGACAAGATGAAAGCGCCGTTGTTGGCCCACAGCTCGGCGCCGGTGAAGCCGAAGGCGCGCGCGCTCTCGCCCAGCAAAAGGCGCAGGCGCTCGCGGCGCTCGGAGGAAGGCTCGGCGTGCCAGCCGGCCACGTCGTCGGCCAGGAAGCGGCTCGATCCCAGCGCCAGCGCGCCCGTCTCCAGCCGCTGGCGCTCCTGGGCGAGGTTGCGCACCTGCACTTCCGCAAGGGTGCCGAGGAGCCTTCGCGTGTCGGAGATCGCCGACTGCACGCTCGCCTGATAGACGAGCACCGTCACCACGAGAAGGATGGCGCCGAGGCCCAGCAGCAGGAGCACGGCGCGCATGGCGCCGATGGAGTTCGGCACAGTGGAGGCCACACCGACCGTGCCGGTCCTGCGCGGGGCGGGAGCCACGTCGGTGGTGGTCCGAGCCATCGTTGCGGCCGCCGCACGGCGCCGGGCGACGAAGAGCGTCGCCATGAACGCAGCGGTGCCGATCACGGCTGCGGCGACGAGGGCGATGAGGGTGGTCTTGAGCGTCGGCGCACCACCGAAGCCGCCGGTAGCGAGGGAGGGCTGCGCTTCGGCCGCACGGCTCCACAGCGCCGCCACCGCCGTGAACACGGTCGCCGCGCGGAACCGCCCTTTGGCCGGTTGCGCCCTCATGATGCCTCGTCCTGCTGCCCTCGATCCGGCAGTCAAGCCGCCGCCGCTTCGAGACCTATATCTTCGCCGTTGGTGGGAAAAAGCGAAATCGCGGAATTTCCCTTCGATAAGGTTTTAAAATACCTGCCAAATGCCTGCAAAGCCACTGCCCGGCGGCCAGGGCCTTCCGCCGATACCTTATCGCGAGACTCGATCCTGAGACTTGCTCCTGCCGCGATCATCCACCATTTGTAGGGAGCTGGCCCGCCGACCTTGAATCGGCCGGGTCTGGAGGTCTGCCATGAGTGTCGCTGAAACACCCCCCGTGCGCCCCGCCCGGCGCAGCCCGCCGCCGGTCATCCGCATCACCGACATCGCCGCCGAGCGCCTGCGCGAGATTCTCGCCGAGGCCGAGCCGGGCACTGCGGTTCGGGTGGGCATCGAGAACGGCGGTTGCGCCGGCATGTCCTACAAGCTCGATTTCACCACCGATGTGGCCCCGCTCGACTCCGTCGTCGAGGACAAGGGCGTGAAGGTCGTGGTGGATTCCAAGGCGGTGCTCTTCCTCATCGGCACCGAGATGGATTTCAAGACGGACAAGGTCTCGTCCCAGTTCGTCTTCAACAATCCCAATCAGACATCCTCCTGCGGCTGCGGCGAATCCGTCGCCATCACGCCGGCGGCTGCCGACGCGTCCTGAGGGGCGCTTCGGCGCCGAACGGGGCAGGGCGGTTCAGCCGCCGTTCAGTTTGGCCGCGGCAAGAGTGGCACATCGCGCGTATGCCGGCTCGGGCCGGCGGTCGCGCGCCGCCATAACTGCCCACAGGTGCCATCTTGACCCCTCGTCCCATCGCCGCCCTCCTGTCGAGCCCCGCATTCGGCATCGTCGCCCGTGCCTTGCTCACCTTCATCTTCTGGGGCGCGGGCCTGGACAAGCTGTTCAACTTCGGCGAGGCGCTGGCGCTGTTCGACTTCTTCGGCGTGAAACCGGCCCTGTTCTTCGTGCCGCTCGCCATCGTCGTGCTGCTCGGCGGCTCGGCCATGGTCATCGCCAACCGCATGGCCTGGCTCGGCTTCGGGATGCTGGCGGTGTTCACCGCGCTGACCATTCCCATCGCCCACCCCTTCTGGACCATGCAGGGCGAGCAGCGCCTGTTCGAGTTCCACGTGGTGGTGGAGCACATCAGCCTGATCGGCGGCCTGATGATTGGCGCCATCCTGTGCTGGCGCCTGGAGCGCGAAGCGCGCCCCCGCGCCTGAGACAGCGCGAAGCGCGCCCCCGCGCCTGACGGCACGAGCCCGTCGGCACGCGCCGAGCCGCGGTGGAAGCCGGCGCGGCAGGAGGTACACTCCCGCCGCGAAACATGCTCTAAGACACGTCCGCCGGGCCCCGCGCCCGGTCCCGCGGACGTGGCGAAACCGGTAGACGCACGAGACTTAAAATCTTGCGCCGCAAGGCGTGCGGGTTCGAGTCCCGCCGTCCGCACCAGCCGTAAAGTCCCGCACCAGACGTTCCGTTCCCGCATGGCCGGCGCCAGCGCCCTGCGGCGGGATCACTCCCCGGCTTCGGGCGAAGCTGCTATTTGGAGGCATTCGCCCTCTGGGCGACCCGTGCGCCCATCTGCCCCTCGCCCCGGATCCTCCCTCGTGAACGCCCCGCCTTCCCTTCACCATGCGCATCATGCGTCGCCGGTGTATTTCCTCCAGGGCATGCGCAAGGCCGTGTCGGTGCCTGCGCTGGTGCTGTTCGCGAGCTATCTGGGCTTCGGCGCGGTGCTGCATGGGGTGGGATTTCCCCTCGGGGCCGGTATCGCCTCGACCTTGCTCGTGTGGGCCCTGCCGGCACAATTGATCCTCATCGGCGGCCTTGCGGCGGGCACGGCGCTGCCGGCCATCGCGCTCGCCGTCGGGCTCTCCTCCATGCGCCTCCTGCCCATGGTGGTTTCGGTGGCGCCCTACATGCGCGGGCCGCGCCGCAGTCTGTTCTGGGAGTTGGTCTGCGCCCATTTCGTGGCGATGACGGTCTGGCTCGAAGGGCTCCGCATGCTGCCGCACCTGCCCGGTGAGGCGCGCGTGCCCTTCACCCTCGGGCTCGGCCTCTCGCTGATCGGCGTGAGCTGCCTCGGCACGGTGACGGGCTACACCATGGCCGGCGAGGTGCCGGGCTGGATCGCAGCCGGGCTGCTTCTGCTCACGCCCCTGTCCTTCACCGTGCTGATGGTGCGCAACGCCGTCTCCGCCACCGATTGGCTGGCGCTCGCCGCCGGCCTCATCCTGATGCCGCTGACGCTGAACCTTGGGGGCGGGCTCGATCTGATGATCTCCGGCATCGGCGGCGGCACGCTCGCCTTCATCGCCGGCCGCCTGCTGGAGCGACGCCGATGATCGCCCCGATGAGCGAGGGCACCGCCCTGCTGCTGGTGATTCTCCTCGGCTTCCTGCCGACGGAGGTGTGGCGTACCCTCGCGGTCATTGCCGGTCGCCGCGTGGAGGAGGGCAGCGCCGTCTTCCACTGGGTGCGGGCGGTGGCCACCGCCCTCCTGGCTGCGGTGATCGCGCGGCTCCTGTTCGCGCCGGCCGGCGTCCTCGCCGAGGTTCCGCTGGCGCTGCGCCTCGGGGCCGTGCTCGCAGGGGTGGCGGGCTTCCTCGTGGTGCGCCGCTCGGTGTTCGCCGGGGTGGTGGTGGGCGAGATCGTGCTCATGGGCGGCGCTTATTTTCTCCACGGCTGAAACGCGGCGATCTCCGCACTGCACGTTGCGGGGCAAGGCTTTGACGCGGGACGAGTGGTATTGCGAGGCATGCGTCGTCCACAGGGCAGGGGGGCGGGACCACAAATTATCGCCCGTGCCCTTTCCATCGGGGGCGGGGGTTGCTACATACGCCTCGCCGACAGCCGGTTCGCCGGCAAACTCTCGGTTCTGACGCGGGGTGGAGCAGCCCGGTAGCTCGTCAGGCTCATAACCTGAAGGTCGCAGGTTCAAATCCTGCCCCCGCAACCAAACCTTGGTTTCAAGGTCTCAAAAGGGTCGCCGCAAGGCGGCCCTTTTGCGTTTTGGCTCTGAGGGCGGGAGCCGGGTAGGCACACGGTTCCGCATCAATCCGGAGACGGCTCAGGACACCCCTTGCTCGCGTTCAAGGTCGCATCGTGCTACTTTGAGGCGAATAAATGCCCGATTTCGCTTGGCCTAAGCTGCTGACGAAAGGGGGAAAAGGGATGAAGTGCCCTCCAATACCTCCGCACGAGAAAGATCGTCTCGCGGCGCTCGATAGCTATGTGCTTGCCGGCCAGGGGGCCGTCGCCGACCTCACGCCATTGGTCGAGATAGCCCTGCGCATCTTCAACGTGCCGATGGCGGCCGTGAACATGATCGGCACCGACAGCGTGTTCTTCGCGGCGAGCGCCGGGTTCGGCGATGATGTTGACAAGCGCCGGGAAGTCTCTTTCTGCGCCCACACCATCCTTCAGGGCGCCACCATGGTCGTGCCGGACGCGACGCACGACGAGCGCTTCCACGACAATCCGCTGGTTTCCGGCGCCACCAACATCCGCTTCTATGCCGGCGCACCGCTGCTCTCGGCGGACGGCCACGCCATCGGCGTGCTCTGCATCCTCGATACGGTGCCCTATGACGGCTTCGGCGCCGAGGATCGTGTCCGCCTGAGCGATCTGGCCCACATGGTGATGGATCGGCTGGAGATCCGCCGCCTCGCCATGGCCGCGTCGGCGGGCCGAACGGCGGTGCCCAAGCGGGTGGTGGGGCCGGAGCACCTCGCGCACCTCGCCCAGATCGACGCCTTGACCGGTCTGCCCAATCGCCGCCAGTTCTACCGGGCGGTCGAGGCGGCGCTTCTCACCGGCCGGGCCTGCGGACTGCTGATGGTGGACGTGGACGGCTTCAAGGACATCAACAACATCCTCGGCCCTGCCGCGGGCGACGATGTGTTGAGAGCGATCGGCCAGCTTCTGGTCGCCGAGGCATCGAGCGGCACCGCCGTCGCGCGCATCGGCGGAGACGAGTTCGCCATGCGGGTCTGCGGGCTGACGGCCGAGGCGGCAAAGCCTTTCGCCCGCCAACTCCTCGCCAAGATATCCGAGCTCGCCCCCATGGGGCACGAAGACATGCGGATCAGTGCAAGCTGCGGCATCGCGCTGTTCCCTCGTGACGCGCAGGAACCGGTGGAACTGATCGGCGATGCCGACCTCGCGCTCCACGCCGCCAAGGCCGAGGCGACGGCGAACGTCGCGCTCTATTCTCCGGCGCTGCGCAATGATGCGCTGGACCGTCGCCTCTCCAGCATCGATCTGCACCGGGCAGTGGCGAACGGGGAGTTCGTGCTTTTCTATCAGCCGCAGGTGCGCCTGTCGGACGGGGCGCTGGTCGGCGCGGAAGCGCTCATCCGATGGATGCATCCCAGCCGCGGCCTGTTGTCTCCGGCCGCCTTTCTGCCGGCGCTGGAGGGGAGCGCGCTGGCGCCCCAGGTCGGGCGTTGGGTCATCGAGCAGGGGTGCGCCCAGGCGGCCCGCTGGCGACGGCAGGGCGCCGCCGATTTCCGCATGGCCGTCAATCTCTTCGCCTCGCAGTTTCGCACCGGCGATCTGCCCCGCGAGGTGGAGGAGTCGCTGGCGCGGCACGGGTTGCCGCCGGAGGCGCTGGAGCTTGAGATCACCGAGAATATCGTGCTCTCGGACCATTCCACCTCCATCGACGCGTTGACGCGGCTGCGGCAGATGGGTGTCCACATCGCCTTCGACGATTTCGGCACCGGCTATGCGTCGCTCAGCCTGCTGACCCGGTTTCCGGTGAGCTGCATCAAGCTCGATCGCAGCTTCGTTCAGGCCATGCTGCAGGCGCCGCGCGAGGCGGCGGTCATCGCCGCCATCCTGGAGATGGGCCGGGCTCTCGACATGGATGTGATCGCCGAGGGCATCGAGACCGAAGCCGAGCGTGCCTATCTCGCTGCGCGCCATTGTCCGGAAGGGCAGGGCTATCTGTTCGGCCGGCCGATGCCTGCGGAGGAGTTCGAGGCGCGCCTTGGCCAGGCGGCAGCCTTCGTGCCGCAGGGGGCGGCAGAACGGGACGCCGGCCCGCGGGCCTGCTGAGCGGGGCCTATCCCTCAGTGACCGCCGAAGCGCGCAAGCGGTGGCTGCGCACCTTGCTGCGATTGCCGCAGGCGGCCATGGAGCACCAGCGACGGGTGCCGTTGCGGGCGGTGTCGTAGAAGACGAGGCTGCACTCGGGATTGGCGCAATGCCGGAGCCGCGCCGACTCGTGGCGGGCGGCGAAATCGGCAAAATCTGCGGCGATGGCGGGGAGGGGACCCGCGCTTTCGGGCGGGTGCTCCTCCACCACAAGCGCGCCGCCCCGCCACGCAAGGTGCGGCTGGGGTGCGCCCGCCGCCAGCAGGGCGTTGACCAAATCAAGGTCGGCCGGCTTGGGCTTGCTGCCGGTCCTGAGGCATTCGAACAGGCGGGCGAGCGCCTCACGCAATGCGAGGGCCTGCGGCCGCAATGCGGGGGCGGCGTCGGCATCAAGCCCCGCCGCCTTGAGCCAGCGTTGCCAGCCATCCTCGGTGGCCAGGAAATCCCCCAGCGCAGCGGGGGCGGAATTGACGAGATCGATCCACAGGCGACTGCCGAGGAAGGGCATCCCGTCGCGGAAGTCGCTCTCCTGCGGTGTGTTCACACGAACCTCTTCTCTGTCTGCCGCCTGATCCTGCCCGCTGCCGGCGCAGCGTCGGCTGTAACCGGAAAGATAGGCGATTACCGGGAGGGCACAAGCGCGCACCGCCAACGTAACCACTTAAAATGATATTGACAGGTTATTTGCGGTATGTAACCCCATAAGCGGCATTAAGCCAGTTACGTGGAGACATCCCATGCATGCCGTCAACACCGCCGCGCGCTCCGGCGCCGGGACCGAGGTCGCCTATCACCGTGCCGCCATCCGGGGGCTCGACATCTTCTACCGGGAGGCCGGCCCGGCCGACGCGCCGGTGGTCGTGCTGCTGCACGGCTTTCCCTCCTCCTCGCACATGTTCCGCAACCTCATTCCCGCGCTCGCCGACCGCTACCGGGTGATCGCCCCCGACTATCCCGGCTTCGGCCAGTCCAGCGCGCCGGCGCCCGAGGCGTTCGCCTACAGCTTCGACACGCTCGCCGACGTGGTTGAGGCGCTGCTCGAAGGGCTCGGCATCCGCCGCTATGCGCTCTACATGCAGGATTACGGCGGTCCGGTGGGCTTCCGGCTCGCGGCCCGGCATCCCGAGCGGGTGACGGGGCTCATCGTGCAGAATGCGGTGGCGAACCTCGAAGGCTTCCACGCCAATGCCGCCGCCGCCTTCGGCCCCTACTGGACCGACCGCAACGCGGAGACGGAAAAGCCGGTCCGCAGCTTCCTGGCCGCCGAGACCACGCGCTTCCAGTACGAGCATG
Source organism: Xanthobacter aminoxidans (assembly GCF_023571765.1). GTDB lineage: Bacteria > Pseudomonadota > Alphaproteobacteria > Rhizobiales > Xanthobacteraceae > Xanthobacter > Xanthobacter aminoxidans. The sequence continues at coordinate 152,538 of NZ_JAMJXC010000003.1, forward strand.
GCTCGTCCACCCGCGCCGACCGCCTCTCGCCCGATACGTGGACCCACGACCAGGCGCTGCTCGACCGCCCCGGCAACGACCGCATCCAGCTGGAACTGCTTTATCGCTACCAAGACAACGTGGGCGCCTATCCCGCCTTCCAGGCCTATCTGAAAGACCGCCAGCCCAACATTCTGGTGGTGTGGGGCGACAACGATCCCTTCTTCACCGCCGAGGGCCGCGACCTGTTCAAGGCGCTGGTGCCCGCGACCGAGGTGCACACCTACGACGCCGGCCATTTTGCGCTGGAAACCCACCTGCCGGAGATTGCCGGCGCCATCCGCGGCTTCCTCGCCCGCGTCGCCTGACATCGTTCCCGACAGCGCCGCGCCGGACCATCCGGCGCGGCCGCCCTCCAATGGAGCCAGCCTCGTGCCCCTGACGCTTTCCCCAACTTCGGTCTCGGGACGGATTTCGCTCGCCGCGATGGCCGTCCTTGTCGCCCTGTCGCTGCCGACCCCCACCTCTGCCGCTTCGCCGCCCGCGCCCGCTGCCACGGCGACGGTGCCGGTCGCTCTCTCGCCCACGGTGCATTACCGCTCGAAGAGCATCGCCGGCGTCGAGATCTTCTATCGCGAGGCGGGGCCGGTGGACGCGCCGGTGCTCCTGCTGCTGCACGGCTTTCCCTCGTCCTCGCACATGTTCCGAAACCTCATCCCGCTGCTCGCCGACCGCTACCACGTGATCGCGCCGGACTATCCCGGCTTCGGCCACAGCGGCGTGCCGGAGCGCGCGCAGTTCACCTACGGGTTCGCCGCCTTCGCCGATCTCGTGGACAGCCTCATGGGCACCCTCGGGGCCGAGCATTACGCGCTCTACGTGATGGATTACGGCGCGCCGGTGGGCTACCGGCTGGCCCTCAAGCATCCCGAGCGGGTGACGGCCCTGGTGGTGCAGAACGGCAATGCCTATGAGGACGGCCTGAGCTCCTTCTGGTCGCCGCTCAAGGCCTATTGGGCGGACGGATCACAGGCCAACCGGGAGGCGCTGCGCGCGGGCCTCACGCCTGAGGCGACCCGCTCGCAATATGTGAACGGGGTTGCCGATGTCTCGCGCATCGATCCCGACACCTGGCTGGTGGATCAGGCACTGCTCGACCGGCCCGGCGTGGATGAGATCATGCTCGATCTGTTCAAGGATTATGCGAGCAACATCGCCCTCTACCCGCAGTTCCACGCCTTCTTCTGGGAGAAAAAGCCGCCGACGCTCATCGTCTGGGGCGCCAATGACGAGATCTTCCCGGCCGCCGGGGCGCGGGCCTATCTCAGGGATCTGCCGAAGGCGGAGCTTCACCTGCTGAACAGCGGCCACTTCGCCCTGGAAGACAAGGGCGCCGAAATCGCCGTCCTGATGCGCGACTTCCTCGCCCGCTCGCTCCCCGCCACCGCGCCCGGCAAGCCTGCCGCGCGTTGAGTTTGGTATGACCCAGCCGCTGTCCGCCTTTTCCGCGCGGGCAGCGGCCGGGGCCGGGCTCACCACTTGAGGAAACGCGGTCCCGTCAGCCAGCCGAAGCCGGTGACGATGGCGAGGCCCGCCGCGTACCAGATGCCCACATAGACCGGCGCATCATTCACGCAGAAGGACGCATAGGCGAGGGCGCCGATGCCGCCGGCCACGAGGCCGAGCAGCGCCCCGCAATAGTGCAGGTCCGTCGGCGCCGTCTCGCGCAGCACCAGCGTGAGCACCACGAGCGGAATGACCGACAGGAGCGGGATGGCGAGCACGCAGACGAACCAGTCGTTGAACATGGTCGCCATGCCGCTGGTCGCGGGCGTGGCGACGATCTGCATCACCGCGGCGAACCACACCAGCGCCAGCGGAAGGAGGGCTAGGCGGAGCAGCTTGCCGCTCGCCCGTCCGGCCCGCGCCGCCCGGCGCAGGCCGTGCGCGGCGATGGCGACCATCGCGGCGAGGAAGCCGACCTTCAGCACGAAATCGAACGTGCCCATCGCCCGCAACAGGTCCGGCCGCACCCCGAGCGCGAAGATGCAGGCGAGAGCCGCAAGGCAGAGGGAGCCGGCCATGGCGAGCGTCAGCAGGCGATCCTGCCGGCCCGGGTCCACCGCCTCGACGCGGGTGGCGAGGAAATCGATGAGGTCGTCGGTGTTCATGGGCGTGCCTCCGACAAAAGGGCAGCAAGCTTCTTCATGCCGCGATGGATTCCGATTTTCACCGCGGCATCGGTCATGCCGATGCGGGCTGCGGCCTCGGCGATGCTGAGGCCTTCGATTTTCACGTATTCGATGGGCAGCCGGAAATGCCGGGGCAGCGTATCCAGTGCCCGGTGCAGTTCCCGCGATGTATCCACCGCTTCATATCTGTCCACGTCGGCGAGATCGTCCATCTCGTCGATCTGCACGTTGCGCAGCGCCCGCGCGTTGAGGCGCAGGTGGTCGATGAGCTTGTAGCGGGCGATGCCGTAGGTCCAGGCGAGGACGGGCGAGGAGCCATCATAGGTGTGGCGCTTGGTGTGCAGCACCAGAAGGGTGTCCTGCACCAGATCCTCCGCATCGTCCGTCCCGGCACCGCTGCGGCGCAGGCGGTTGCGGAAATAGCTGCGCAGTCGCACGGACACATGCTGCAGAAGCGCCCGGTGCGCCTCGGCATCGCCGGACTGGCTCGCGCGCATCAGCGCTTCCAGATCGGGTTCTCGGCTCATGAAATTCCCCCTCATGAGCACGAATTCGCGGGGCGGTGCTGAAAGGTTACACGCGGCGCGATCACGAGGATGCGAGGGTGCCGGGACGTGCCGCGGAGACCTTGGTCCTGACAGTGTTTCGGCAGCGTTGCGCGGAGGATTATCGTGATCTCAAAATCTGTTGAACAGGTCTTTCGAACTGATTGTAACCTGAGAGGTTCGACTTGCGGAATATCCAGCATCAACGCTTCGATACTGGAGAAAATACATGCGTAAGTCGATCCTCTCCCTCGCCGTCCTCGCCTCTGCTCTGGCCCTCGGCACTGCCGCCTTCGCGGACGAGACCGAGACCGCCGTGAACCGCGAGAGCGTGCGCGTCGCCGCCGGCATCACCCACACCGATCCCGCGCCGCTCGGTTATGGTGCGGATACCGGGGTGCACCACGGCTTTGCCGGGGCGCAGCCCGAGCACACCCTCTCCGATGCCGACCGCGCGCTGTTCAAGCTCGGTGATCGCGGCCTCGGCAACAGCTGATCGGGCCTCACAAAAGCCGGCCGCGGTGGTTCTCCATCGCGGCCGGCTTTTCGCGTTTCAGAGGGATCAGCGGGCGACCGTGCTCGCCACATAGATCCGCCACCGCCCGTCCTCTTCCTCTGCCAGCCGATAGAGTGCGCTGGACGCAAAGGGATCGGGACTCCAGGCGCCATCCTGCGCGGTGACGACGATGGCGCCGCAGCCGAAGGTCCAGCGCAGGGTCGCCACGTCCTCCGCCGTTCCGGTGCCGGCAAAAACCCGGTCGAAGAGCATTGCCGCGTCCACACGCTTGGATGCGGAGAGGGGCGCGAAGGCGAGCGCCATCTCCTGCCCGCCGAAGCAGGAGCGGCGGCGCGAAAGGAGCGCCCATGACAGGTTGATGGGCCAAGGCGTCAGCTTCTCCAGCCGCGCCGGATTGCTGGCGATCCGCACCTCCGGCCCGACCGCCCGCCGCACTGCTCGCCACAGCGCCGGATCATCGGCGAAGACGGGGCCGTCCGCGCTCGGTTCGCCCGTGATGTTGCGGTGGGCGAGGGCGATTGTGTCCGGCAGTCCGAGGGCGACAAGAGCGAGGCCCGCGGCGAGAAGGGCGCGGCCCTCCCGAGCGCGCCGTGTCTGCATGGCCCAGAACAGCGCCATCGACAGCGCCGTGCCCGCGAAGGCTGCCAGCACCAGAACGGCGGGCAGCACCGCGCGCCAGCCCAGATCGTTGTTCTCCCCCGCCGTGCTTTGCAGGGTGGCGCTCACCGCCAGCGCCACGACGGCCAGCGCCGCCAGCGGGCGCGCGATCTGCCGGGCCGACCGACCGCCCATGCGCCCGGCGAACACCAACGCAAGCCCCGCGACGCCAGCGAAGAGGATGCCCGGAAATTCCACCGGCAGCAGCACCAGCCAGTAGGCGAGCGGATCGAGCACCGCGCGTGCCGCATCCGGCCATCCCGGCCCCAACACGGGCAGCGGCGTGAGCTGGAGGGGAGTTCCACCGCCCCGCGTTGCCGCCGCATGGATTTGCGCCATCAGCAGTGGCGCGACGAGCGCCAGCGCCACCAGCGCCGCGCCGGCCAGCGCCGCGAGGAAGCGCAGGCGGCCCTTTGTGGGCCCGGAGAAGACCACAACCAGCGCCGCCGCCGTTCCAGCCAGCGCGAAGGTGATGCCGCCCACCCACAGGGAGCTGCCAAAGGCCGCTGCTGCGGAGAGCCCGATCAGCCCCGCGAGCACCGCCCCTTGCCCGCCACCGGACCCCGCGCGCAACCGCGCCATCAGCAGCACCGCGATCACGCAGGCCGTGGCGGACGCGACATGATGCGGGCTCCAGCTCGTCTGGTAGAGGAGGCCAGCGAGACCCGACGCGGGTTCGAGCGCAAGATCCACCCGCGCCCCGCCGAAGAGCGCCGCCAATACCGGCCGCAGCGAGCCCGCCGATGCGGCGAGGAGCGCGAGGAGTGGGGCAGATGAACCGGGGCGCAGGCGGAAGGCGAGCCCCGCGACGAGCGCGAGCGCCGCGAAGCCGGTGAACCAGGTGGCGGCCGCATCCGCCGCCCAGCCGTGCGCGCCGGAGAGGAGGGCGAGTTCCGCCGCGCCGAAGTGCCAAAGATAATAATAGGCCACCGTCCCCGCCGCGCCGCCCGCCCCGAACACGGGATTGGCGGGCGGAATGGTGCCGTTCTGCGCGATCTCGTCGATGAGGATGATCTTGGCGTGGTCGTAGATGGGGGAGGCGAGCGCGATGGCGCCATCCGGCATCATCTTCGGCAGCACGCCCAGCATCGGCACCAGCGCTAGAAGCCCGGCGACCACGAGCGCGAGGAGCGGAAAGCGACCACCGGCCGGCGCGCGCGGAAGGGCGAGCGCGCACAGGCTTACCAGCGCCGCCGATCCGATGATGACGACCGGCGAGAGGCCGAACAGATGGGCCACGGCGAGAGCCGCCGGCGTCTGCGTGGCCCATCCGAGCGCAGGCGCCAACGCCAGCGCCGCCGTCCGGCCTTGCCCCAGTCCGCGCGCCAGAAACCAGCCGGGTATTCCCCACAGGACGAGCGCCAGCGGAAGGCACAGGAGAAGGCTCGGGAGGGACACCATCAGCGGGCGGCGCCGGCCGTCACAGGCCGGCGAACCAGTTGAAGCCCTGCTTCTCCCAGAAGCCGAGGGGGTAGGTGTTGGTCACCTCGATGGCGCGGATCCATTTGGGATTCTTGAAGCCGAGCTTCACCGCCGTGCGCAGCCGCATGGGTGCGCCGAACGGGTCCGTGATGGGCTCGCCCGCATAGTGCGTGGCGAGGATCGTCTGCGGGTGGAGCGCCGAGGCCATGTCGATGCTCTCCATGTAATCGTCATTGCCGTAGAAGGCGATGTACTTCGCCGTGAGGTCCGCGCCGATGCGGGTGAGAAAGTCCCTGAGGTTCGGGCCGGACCACTGGCCGATATAGTCCCAGCCTTCCACGCAGATGTGGCGGATGATCACTTCCTGCTGCGGCAGGGCATTGACGCGGTCCAGCGTCCACGGCCGTTTGTCCTTGACGAGGCCGGAGAGTTCCAGCTGCCAGGTGGAGAGGTCCACCGGCTTCACCTCGTCGATCTCGTAATAGGCGTTGAAGCGCGGCGGCTTCACCACGAGGTCACGGGAATAGGTGGGGGCGAGCCGCTTCGGGTCGAACAGGGCCGCCTGCACGCCGTCGTTGAAGTCGGAGACGGTTCGAAGAACCCCTTGAACCTCTTCGCGATTGGAGATGTCGCAGCCGGCGAGGAGCGACATTGCGCCCAGACTCAGCGAACCGCGCAGCAATTTGCGGCGGTCGATGCGCTCGAGGAGGGCACGGTTCTCGACCATGAGGCTCTGGTCGGGCCGCGTGATGGAGGCCCGGTTTGGCCGGAAGAAGGAGCGGAGGGACATGGGCTTGCCTCAGGTCAGCGCGAGGGATCGGGCGCGGGCGCGCCATCGGCGGGGAGGGTGTCGGGATCGGGCAGGCGAGGGCCGCCGGTGAACATGGCGAAGAGCGTCTTCGGCACCAACAGCGCCAGGGCCACGTGCACCACCATGAACAGCACGATGGCCGCCATGCCGAGGAAGTGGATCAGCCGCGCCGACTGGAAGCCGCCGAACATCGAGACGAGCCCGGAAAACTGCACCGGCTTCCAGATGGCGAGGCCGGAGGCCACCTGCACCACGATGATGGTGATGACGCCCACATAGAGCAGCTTCTGCACCGCGTTGTAGTGAGTGAGATCCTGGTGCTTCAGCCGAAAGGTCAAGGCGGCGACGGCCTCGGCGATCACCTCGCGGGGGCGGATGGGGAAGAGCAGGCGGGCAAAGCGGCCGGTGGCGATGCCGTAGGCGAGATAGGCGAGGCCGTTCAGCACCAGCACCCACATGCCGAAGAAGTGCCATTGCAAGGCGTGCTGCGCCCACACGCCGAGCACGATCGCCTGCGGGAAGTGCAGGAAGCCGAAGATCACCTCGTCATTGTAGATCTTCCAGCCGCTGCCGATCATGACGATCATGGCGATGGCGTTGGTCCAGTGCATGATCCGCAAGGCAAGCGGATGCATGCGTCTTGATGTGTGTTCTTTCATGTGCATCGCTTTCGTTCCGGATTTTGCGTATTTATTTTTGTATCTTGTAATAAATATTGACCGAGATTCGTATATGACGATGTATATCGTCAGATAAAAACTCTTGGAGTCTTTGCATGAACCCCATTCGTCCTGTTCTGGCGCTCGCCCTCGTCCTCGGTGCGACCGGCATCGGCGCGCCGGCCTTCGCGGGCGGTCCGCCCCACGCCAACACCCAGACCGCGCCGGGGGACGATGACCTCACCCCCGCCGAGCGGATGGCCGAGCGCTTTCCCCAGAAGGTGCGGGTGGGCGATCTCGTGGGCCTGCCGTTGCTCGATTTCGACGACCGCACGCTGGGGTTCGTCACCGAGGTGGCGCGCACGCCCGAGGGCGGCATCGTGCTCGTGGTGCCGGTGGGCGGCTGGTTCGGCCATGGCGGCCGGCCGGTGCCGGTGCCCCTTGAGACGGTGGCGATCCTCGGCCGGCAGATCGCGCTTCTGGACATCCCCCGCGACGACCTGCCGAAGCTCGTGTCCTGGACGCCTGCTGCCGGCCAGAGCGTGCCGCCAGACGACATCATCCGCATCGCCATCACCCGGCGCTGATTGGGAAGGGGCGCGGTCATGGCCGCGCCCTTTGCGTTTCCGCCAGCAGGTTCGCCGCCTCGATGGACGGGATCTGCCGCCGGTTCAGCGCCAAATGCCGGCCGAAGGCGAGGGCGCGGCGCTCCAGCCGCGCGCGCAGGCCGATGTCCGTGATGGTCTCGAACTCGGCGATATGGGCAAGGCCCAGAATGCGGCGGCTGATTTCCATGCCGGCAAAGCCCAGTGCATCCTGCCAGACGGAAGCCAGATGGGTCGCAAGCGCCACCTTCGCGCCGGCCTCGTCCCCCTGAGCATCGAACAGGTCGGAGCCGCCGAGGATGCCGGTGCGCTCGTGCGTCCAGAGGCGGGAGAATTCCGCCTCGAAGGTCCGCCACAGGATGCCGGCGGTGGCCAGCAGGAATTCGCAATAGGCGCCAGCCGCCCGCGCATCGGCGCGGTGGCCCTCCTGCGCGAAGGCGGCCATCCAGAGGTTGGCGAGGCACACGCCCACATCGAAGCCCATGGGGCCGTAGAGGGCGAACTCGGCGTCGATCACCCGCGTGTCGGTGGGCGTCGCCATCACCGATCCGGTGTGCAGGTCGCCGTGCAGCAGGGTCTCGGCGCAGGTCGCAAAGCGCGCCTTCATCTCCACAGCCGCGAGCTTCAACGGGCGGTCGGCGCGGAAGGCGCTCGCTATGTCGTCGAGCCCCGGCGTGTGCCGGTTGAGGGGGGCGGCTTTGAACGGGTCGGAGAAGACCAGTTCCTCGGTAATGCCGGCGAGTTCCGCATTGCCCGCGAACAGGGCGAGGTCGGCCTTGCGCGCCGTCGTGGGCATGGACCAGTCCGAGCCCCGGAAGAGCGTGCGGGCGAGGTAGAGCCCGAGGTGGGTGCCGAGCAGAGGCAGTTCCTCCCCCGCCATGAAGGCGCGGCGGGCCACCTTGTGCGGGGTCAGGTGCTCCATGGCGAGCATTGCCTGGGCGGGATCGAAGAAGAGGAGTTCCGGCGTCCGGCCGGGATCGCGCGCGCCAAGACGCGACAGCGCTTCATGCTCGAAGAAGGCGCGGTCGAGGGACATAGGCCAGCTCTCGCCCACCACGCGGGCATAGGGCAGCGCCTGCTTCACCACGACGGAGCCCTTCAGCCCCTCGACGATGAAGACGAGGTTCAGGTTGCCGTCCCCCACTTCCCGCACCTGCCAGGCCTCGGCCGGGCCGAGCCGGTCCAGAAGCTCCGGCCGTCCGCCGAGGCGGCGCGGCAGGCTCGATGCGTCGAGGGCGAGATAGGCGGTGCGGTCGAGCATCGGGGCCGGCCTCTCAGCGGGGGTGAACGGTTTGGGCGCAGTGCGCCATCCAGGCGGCGGCGAAGCCGGCGGCGAGGGCGATGGAGCGGGAGGCGCCGTTGTGGTCGCCCTTCTCGAAGTCGCCATGTACCCGCCCGAGCTGGTTGGTGACGTGGGCGAGGCACAGCACCGGCTTGGCCTGCGCATGGGCGAAGGCGTAGAGCGCGGCCGCCTCCATCTCCACCGCCAGCAGGCCCTCGGCCTTGCGGCGGGAGATGGCCGCCTCGGTCTCGCGGAAGGGGGCGTCGGTGGTCCAGGTGGCGCCGGTCAGCACCGGTCCCACCGCCTCGCTACAGGCGGCGCGGGCGATGGTGATCACCTCCGGGTTCGCCGGGGCGAAGGGCGCGGGCGGCAGATAGTGGTAGCTCGTGCCCTCGTCGCGCAGCGCCCGGTCGATGATGATGTGGTAGGAGGGCGGCGCGTGCTCGGCGATCTGCCCGGCGGAGGCCACCGAGATCAAAAGCTCGCAGCCGCAGACGAACGCCTGCTCCGCCACCAGCACGGAGAAGGACGCCCCCACCGCATAGCCGACGATGCCGAAGGAGAGGCCCTCCGCCTCCCACGTCCACATGTCCGTGTGGTAACAGGCCCAGTAGGGCGAGCGGACGGCGCCGAAATGCGCGCGCACATAGTCCACCATGTCGCCGTCGGGATCGAGCAGCACCACGCGCGGCACCGGGCCGGCGTCGAGCCCTTTCTGGCGGCGCGCCTCGCGCATCATGTTCTCGGGCCGGAACACCGATGGCGCGCGATGGTCCGCCCGCTCGATCAGCGGCAGGAAACCGGAGGGCAGAAAGCCGGAGGGTACAGGCACGGCGCGCATGCGCGAGATGTCGTCGGCTTCGTCGAGAGGCTGCAGCAGCATGGCGATCACTCACATCTTGTTCGGCGCGACGGCGGGCGCGGCGTTTTGGGTCGCGACCCGCAGGAAGGTGGAGACGATGCGGGTGCCGGCGGTCAGGGTGGTGGAGAGGTTGCCGGCGACCTTGGAGACGCCGCCTCTGCGGCGGCGGTAGGCGACGGGAATCTCGACGATGGCGAGCCCGGCGCGGGCGGCGCGCATCTGCATCTCGATGTTCCAGCCGTAGGTCAGTTCCCGCATGCCGAGCCCGACCAGCGCGTCGCGGCGGATGGCGCGGAAGGTGCACATGTCCGAATAGGCGACGCCGTAGAGCGCGCGGATGCCGAGGCCCGCCGCGCGCCCCGCCGCCACCTGATGCCAGGCCATGGCGCCGGGCTCGCGCACGCCGCGGGTGCGGGAGGCAATGGCGAAGTCGGCCTTGCCCTCGGCGAGCGGCCTGAGCAGCGCGGGAAGGAAAGCCGGATCATCCGCGCCGTCCGCATCCATGAAGGCGATGATGTCGGCGTCGCGGGCCTCGCACACGCCTTCGAGGCAGGCGCGGCCGAAGCCGCGGCCGGAAGCGAGCACGGTGGCCCCTGCCGCCGCCGCGATTTCCTGCGTGCCGTCGGTGGAGCCGCCATCGGCGACCACCACGAGATCAACGACGCCGGTGGGAATCTCCGCGAGCGTCGCGGCGATGGCCTCGGCCTCGTTCAGCGTCGGGATGACGAGGGCGACCCTCGGAGCGCCTGCGCGGGCCATCTACAGGCTCCAGCGCAGGCCGCAATTGGCACAGGCGGCCGGCGGCGTTTCGGAGAGGAGGCCGGCGCGGAACGCCTTGTAGGCGTCGCCGTGCCAGATGTCGGACAGGGACTGGGATGTCGCGTCGCCCAGCGTGTAATTCTCGTAGCCGCGCTGGGAAAAGGGCGCGATGCAGCAGGGCAGGGCGCGCCCGTTGGCGGCGAAGTACATCACGGTCCACGGCCGCCGGCACATGGACCAGGGCGAGCCCTCCTCCGGCCGTTTCAGGCTCATGCCCGGCTCGGAGGCCGCGCCGGAGGCGGAGAAGACCATCCCCAGCTCCGCCGCCACCCGCGCCGCCTCGGCGATATAGGCGGCTTCATCGGTGTTGATCTGCTCGTAGAGCGCCTGATCCGGGCGGGCGCGGCCGATGGCTTCCTGTTCGAAGAAGACGAGGCGTTGGAGATAGACTTCCCGCACCCCCAGCTCCGCCGCCACGCGGACGAAGTCCGGTAGTTCGGAGATGGTCTCCTTGAGGCCCGTCAGCCAGGCGGAGACGCGGGGATTGGTGTGGCCCTCGCGCTCCTGAAGGTCGCGGAAGGCGCGGACGTTCTTCAGGATGCGGTCGAAATAGTTCTTGCCGCGGATGGCGCGGTAGGAATGGGCGTTGGCGGCATCGAGGGAAACGCGCAGTTCGTCGAGGCCGGCGGCGATCATGGCGCGGCCGTTCTTCTCGGTCAGCACCGTGCCGTTGGTGTTGAACAGCACATAGGTGCCGCGATCCTTGAGGTAGCGGACCATGCGGTCGAGGTCGGGCACCAGCATGGGCTCGCCGACGCCGTGCAGCACGCAGCGTTCGAGATCGGGGATCTGGTCCACGATGGAGGTGAACAGCTCCCAGCTCATGTCCGCCGGCGGCTCAAGCTCCTCATAGGTGCGCGGGCAGGTGGTGCAGAGCAGGTTGCAGCGGTTCGTGGTCTCCAGATAGAGGCACACCGGCTTTCGGACCGGCACGCTGGTGCGGTCCGTTTCCGCCCGCTCGAAATAGCGGCGGGAGACGGCGGGCGCGCCGGGGGTGAGAGCGTTCATCGTCAAGATCCGTTGCTGGAAGGGGGAGGCGGCCGCGATCAGGACGCGCGGCGGCAGGGAGGATCGATGTCGGCCACGGGCAGGCCGAGCCGTTCCGCGAGGTGTTCGTGGCTGAGAAGGCGCCGGAGCAGCTCCGCGCTGTTGCGCGCCGCGCCGCGGGCGAGGGGCACATTGCCGAAGGGCACGCCGGCGATCAGTTCGCCATGGAGCAGGCGCAGCGCGTGGGCATCGTCCACGTCATACCAGGGCGGCAGTACATGGACGGGAAGGTCGATCTCGGCGGCGCGCGCCAGCGTCTGCTCGAAGACGCGCTCGGTACTCCAGTCGATGTCCGCGAACAGGTGCCAGTGCGGCGCCTTCAGGCCGAGCACGTAATAGCCGCCGTCCGTGGACGGGCCGAGCACGGCGCGGTCGCCGGGCTGGGCGAGCACGTCGGCAAGTTCCGCGAGAAGGGCAGGGGGCAGCGTCGGGCTGTCAGCATTCAACACCGCTGCCGCCGGATGTCCGAGGGCGAAGAGGTGGGCGAGGGTCATCGTGAGGCAGGCGCCGAAGCCGGGGGCTACCGCCTCCATCCGCCCGACGCCCGGCGGCAGCACGGCATCAAAGAAATGCGCGGCTCCTGCGGGCCCATAGGCGACATAGGCCGAGACCGGCGCCATTCGTCCGGCGGCGAGGATGTTGCCCACGATGTCCTGGATGAAGGCGGTGTTGAACGCCGCCGCCTCCGTGGGATCGAGCGGCGGGCAGAGCCGCGTCTTGGTGCGTCCGGGCGCCGACGCCTTCGCCATCACGGCGATGGCGCACAGGTCTCCAGACCCCGGGGCGCGTGTGCGCACGCCCTCGCGCAGGTCGATCATGGCTCGTCCCCGTTCCGGTTTTGCTTGTCTGTGAGTGAATTCGCGGCGGAAGCGGCCCCCGTTACGCCGTTCACGAACGAGTGAACGGGGGATTTGCTTCACACGCCTGCGGCGTCGCCCGCGCCGACAAGGCCGCGCAGGCGCGTGACCTCCATCTCCAGCGCGGCGATGCGCGCCTCACGCTCCTGCAGGGCGGCTGCGACGAGCGCGGCGTCGATCTTCTGCGGGATGTGCTGCGGGCAGTTGATGTCCCACGCGGTTACGTGGAACAGCAGGGCGCGCTCGGGAATGGCGCCGTAGTCCTCCGGCATCAGGCGCGCCACGAGGTCCGCATCTCCCTCCACCATGGAGAGTTCGCCCCACACCTTGATGCGGCGGCGGTGGGTGTAATCCATCAGGAACAGGAAGGCCTTCGGGTTTTCCGAGACATTGCCGACCGTGATGTACTGCCGGTTGCCGCTGAAATCCGCCATGCCGAGGGTGCGCGCGTCCAGCACGCGGATGAAGCCCTTCGGCCCGCCGCGATGCTGCACATAGGGCTGGCCGGCGGCGTTCGCGGTGGCGAGGAAGGCGGTGTCGATCCCGCCGAGGAACTGCACGAAATCCGGCGTCAGCTCCGTGCGGAAGCCGCCGCGCGCCTCTACGCGGGCATAGGCTTGGCGCGAGCCGCGCGCCTGCTGCGCCGCCTTCACCGCCGCCGTGAAGGCGACATCGCTGGAGGGCGTGATTGCGAGGGGTTCGGACATGGCAGCCTCCTTCGGAAAACACGAGGTGCCGGGCCCCCGGAGGGGCCCGGCTGTGAGGCTTCGGCTGGCACTCGCCTGCGCTCCGCCGTTTGAGGGGCGGTTCGTCCGGCGGAGCGCGTTCGGATGCCGGCCGCAGGCCTCAGGCGGCCCGCGGCGTGCCGGAGCGCACCACGGGAAAGTCGATCTCGGTGCCGGCGACGTTGTTGAGGTAGTTGGTGAAGATGTTCACGGCGACATGCGCCACCACTTCCACCAGCGCGCCTTCGTCAAGGCCGGCAGCGCGGGCGGCGGCAAGGTCCGCATCGCTCACCTGGCCACGCTTGGCGACCACCGCGCGGGCGAAGGCCAGAGCGCCTTCCGCCTTGCTGTCCGCCGCGCGGCCGGCGCGGGCGAGGGTGATATCGGCGTCGGAGAGGCCGGCGCCCTTGCCAATGAGGCTGTGGGCGGAGAGGCAATAGTCGCAGCCGTTCACCTCGGCGACGGCGATCGCGAGGCTTTCGCGCGTCTTCGCCGGCAGTGCGCCAGAGCCCAGCGCGCCGGACAGGCCGATGAGGCCCTCCAGAGCGGCGGGCGCGTTGGCGGCGACCTTGAACAGGTTCGGCGTGGCGCCGAACTTCGCCTGGACGGCGGAGAGCAGGTCCTTCGCCTTGCCGGTGGTGGAGGCGGGGTCGAGGGCCGGGATGCGGCTGGAAGAGTGGTTCACGGGGGCGCCTTTCGCGTTTCGCTTCGGGCCGGCGTTTGTTCGCGGCTCGGTGAGGAATAGCTAGGGCTTCCCGCTCTTGTGCAGAATGGCTATAATCTGAAAGCTATTGTTTCACTTTTTGAAATTGGGCTATGGACCGCATCGACGCCATGACCGCCTTCGTCGCCGCGCTGGACGAAGGGAGCCTTGCCGGCGCGGCGCGGCGCCTCGGGCGCTCGCCGGCGGCCATCACGCGGGCCGTGGCGCTGCTGGAGGAGCGGCTGGGCACCCGCCTCCTCCACCGCACCACGCGCGCGCTGCACCTCACCAAGGCGGGCGAGCGCTATCTCGCCGCCTGCCGCGCCATCCTCGCCGAGCTCGCCGAGGCGGATCAGCTCGCAGCGGGGGAGCGCACCGATCCGCGCGGCCTCCTCTCCATCACAGCGCCCGTCACCTTCGGCCGGCTGCATGTGGCGCCGCTGGTGGAGGACCTCCTGGAGGCGAACCCGAAGCTGGAGGCTCGGCTGCTGCTGGTGGATCGTGTGGTGAGCCTGATCGACGAAGGCCACGACGCGGCGGTGCGCATCGGCCATCTGCCGGATTCCAGCCTCGTCGCGACACGGGTGGGGGAGGTGCGCCGCGTGGTCTGCGCGAGCCCCGCCTATCTCGCCGCCCATGGCGTGCCGCAGGTGCCGGCGGACCTCGCCGGCCACCGGATCGTCTCCTTCTCCCAGATCACCGACAATTCCATCTGGAGCTTCGCGCCCGGTCCCGGCGGCGGCTCGCGCAAGCAGGTGACGGTGCGCCCGCATTATGTGGTGAACGGCGCCGAGGCGGCCATCGATGCCGCCGTGCGCGGCCGCGGCATCACGCGGGTGCTCTCCTATCAGGTGGAGGAGGCGGTGGCGGCCGGGCGCCTCGCCTTGCTGCTGGAGGAGTATGAAGGTCCGCCCTTGCCGGTGGCCATCGTCTATCCCGAGGCGCGCCTGCCGGCCGCGAAGCTGCGGGCCTTCGTGACGTTCACCGTGCCCCGGCTGCGAAACCGGCTCGCCGCTTTGCCGGTGTCGTCAGCCGCAAAAAATCTCTCCGGTCGGGAATAAACCGGCTCGCTCCCCGGTCTTGGCCCATGTGGGACGCCCTGAGGCGACGCCCACGCCTCGGCCGGCGCCGCCCCTAACGGGCGCGCGGTCGCAGCGCCGGCAGCGCCCGGCGCCATGCGGAGAGATCCATGAGCAGACACGAACGGCCGTCTTCCGAGACCGCCCCTCGCCCTGACGCCGACGGTATCGACCGGCGCGGCTTTCTTGAGTGCATGACCTGGGCCGGCACCGGAATCCTGTGGTCCATGTCCGGCGGCGTCGCGAGCGGCGTCGGCCTCGGGCGCGCGCTCGCCGCCGAGCCGGTGAAGGCGCTGACCTTCCTGCAGATTTCCGACAGCCACGTGGGCTTCGACAAAGCCGCCAATCCGGATGCGCTGGGCACGCTGCGGGAAGCGGTGGCCCGTATCCGGACGCTGAAGGAGAAACCAGCCTTCATGATCCACACCGGCGACATCAGCCACCTGTCCAAGGACAAGGAATTCGACGACGCCGACCAGATCATCAAGGAGGCCGGCATCCCCGTCTTCTACGTGCCGGGCGAGCACGACCTCCTCGACGACGGCCAAGGCAAGGCCTATCTCGACCGCTACGGCAAGGGTGCGAAGGGTGCCGGCTGGTACAGCTACGACCATGGCGGCGTGCATTTCATCGCGCTCGTGAACGTGGTGAACCTGAAGGCCGGCGGCCTTGGCAATCTCGGCGTCGAGCAGCTGGAATGGCTGGAGAATGACGTCGCCGGCCTGCCGTCCTCGACCCCCCTGGTGGTGTTCGCCCACATCCCGCTCTGGACCGTCTATCCCGAATGGGGCTGGGGCACTGCCGATGGGTTGGAGGCCCTGTCCTACCTGAAAAGGTTCGGCTCCGTGACGGTGCTCAACGGGCACATCCATCAGGTGATGCAGAAGGTGGAGGGCAACGTCTCCTTCCACACCGCACGCTCCACGGCCTTCCCGCAGCCCGCCCCCGGCACCGCGCCTTCGCCTGGGCCGCTGAAGCTGCCGGCCGGCGAGCTGAAGAAGAATCTCGGCATCGCGACGGTCAACTTCGTCCGCGGCTCCGAACCACTCGCCATCATCGACACGCCGCTCGAAGGCTGAGCCGCCCCCGTCGCCCTTCATTCGTCATGGTCGGCTGCGGCCGGCGTCATCCGACAGGAGCTTCATCCGTGAAACGATCGCGTCTTCCCCTTCCGCCGCAGGTTGCGGCGCTCGCCATCTGTCTTGCCCTCGGCGCCCTCGCGACGCCGGCCGCTGCCGAGGAGGTCGCAGTCAGCATCGACAATTTTACCTTCACGCCGGCCGAAGTCACCGTCACGCCGGGCACCACTGTGACCTGGATCAACAATGACGATATTCCCCACACGGTGGTGGATAAAAAGCAGGCCTTCCGGTCGAAGGCTCTCGATACGGAAGGAAAATTCTCCTTCACCTTCACGAATGCGGGAGATTACTCGTATTTCTGTTCCCTTCATCCGCACATGGTCGGAAAGGTCATCGTGAAGGCGGGCGGCTGATGCCCGGTCCGGGGCGGCTACGGCCGCCCCCTCCATCCGGAACGGACATGGAATGATCTCGATTGCGACCTTCCCGCTTGCAGGCGGGCGGCGGTGGCGGGTCCCCGTCGCGGGCGGCAGGCGCGGCGTCTTCGGCGCCGTCGCCGACGCTGTGCGCGCGCTCTTCGCCGTGGCCGCGGCATCGGTGGAGGGCGCCGCCGGGCGCACCGAGGAGGCGCGGCCCGGTCGTCCGCTGACCGCCACGGAGGCGGCGCACTTCCGCGCCAGCATGCTGCCCCATCTCGACGCCGCCTATACCCTCGCCCGCTATCTCACACGCGATGCGGATGCCGCGCAGGATATCGTGCAGGACGCCTATCTGCGCGCCTATCGCGCCTTCGCCGATTTCAAGGGCGGCAGCGCCCGGGCCTGGCTGCTTGCCATCGTGCGCAACTGCCACCTCACCTGGCGCGACCACCGACGCCGCGAGATGCAGCGCCGCGCGCCGGACGCGGTGGCCGCAGAAGAGGGCGGCGACCCGGAAGATGCGATCGATCTGCTGGTGGACGGCGAGACGCCGGAAACCATCCTGCTGCGCCGTTCTCAGGCCGACCGGGTGCGCGGCACGCTTGAGCTGTTGCCCGAACCCCTGCGCGAGGTGCTGGTGCTGCGCGAGCTGGATGAACTCTCCTATCGCGAGATCGCCGACGTCGCGGGCGTGCCGGTGGGCACCGTCATGTCGCGCCTGTCCCGCGCGCGGCGCCATTTCGCCGATTTGTGGGAGCGCGTCGCCACCGGGCCGGAGGCGGTGCTATGAGCGAAGGTCCGGATCGCACACCGGAGCCCTGCGCCGACTGGGACACGCGGCTCAATTCTTACCTCGACGGGGAACTCGACGCCGTTCACGTCCTGGAGGTGGAGCGGCATCTGGCATCCTGTCCGGCCTGCGCCGCGCACCTGCGGGGGCTGGAAAACACGCACACGCTCCTCGCCTCCGGGCAGGCCCGCTGGCCGGTGCCGGAGGGGCTGCGCGAGAGCGTGGTCGCTGCCCTCGCGGCGGAGGCGGCCAATGCCGCGCCGGCGGCGGGCTGGAGCCCGGCGGCGCTGTGGCGCCGCCTGTGGGGCGATGCGGGGCGCACCGTGATACGCGAACGGGTCGCGCGGTGGAGCCTCGTGCCCTCCCTCGCGGTGCTGGCCGTGGCTCTCGTCATCGCCGTGCTGCCGCCGCGCGGGGGCGCCCTGGAGGACGAACTGGTCGCAGGCCATGTCCGGTCCCTGCTCGCCGATCATCTCACCGACGTGGCCTCGTCCAACCAGCACACGGTGAAGCCGTGGTTCGGCGGCCGCATCGACTTCTCGCCGCCGGTGTTGGACCTCGCTGCGCGCGGGTTTCCGCTGGTGGGCGGGCGGCTCGATTATGTGGGGGGACGGGTGGTCGCGGCGCTCGTCTATCGCCGCAATGGCCATGTCATCAACGTCTTCGTCTGGCCGGGCGCATCCGGCGCGCACACGGTGAAGGGCCGCGACGGCTACACGCTCATGGGCTGGAGCGAGGCGGGGCTGTCCTATTGGGCGGTGTCCGACCTCAATCCGGTGGAGCTGAAGGAGTTTCAGGAGGACTTCACCGAGGCGCTGCCGAAATAGCGCGGTGCGTCCTCACGGATCGAGGGCGGCGAGGGCGGGTTTCACCACCCCTTCCAGCAGCTCACGACCGGGCCGCAGGCGCGCCAGCACCCGGAGGCCAAGGTGGACGCCGAGGAGCATCCGCGCCAGTTCCTGCGCGGTCTCCCGGCTCTGGATCGTGCCGTCCGTGCGGCCGGCCTCGATGCGGCGGGTGAGGAAGGCCTCCACCTCGCCGAGGGAGGCGAGCGCGGCGGCGCGCAGCTCAGGGTCGTGTGGCCCCATCTCCACCGCCGCGTTCACCACGAAGCAGCCCTTCATCTCGGGGTCGTCCAGCGCCCGCTCCAGCGTCTCCCGGAAGAAGGTGGCGATGGCGTCGCGCGGGGCCATGCCGGGCGCTTCCAGCCGGCGGATGCGTTCCGCCATGCTGTGGCTCGCATAGCGGTCCAGCGCCTTCTCATAGAGCGTGCGCTTGTCGCCGAAGGCGTTGTAGAGGCTGGCGCCGGTGAGGCCCATGGAGGAGGCGAGATCGCGCACGGAGGTCGCCTCGTAGCCGCGGGTCCAGAAGCAGCGCAGCGCCGCGTCCAATACCTCGCCCTCGTTGAACGCCCTCGGCCGCGCCATAATACCCCGTCTTTCCCGCGTCTTTCCGCGACACCCGGCGCAGCGTAACCCGCGCCGGGCGTTGCGTCATCCGGCCTGCCGTGCGGTCTGGCCGAACAGGATCTTCTTGCCTTCCTCGGTCACCGTCGGTCGCTTGGTGAAGGGCTCGCCCTTCGCGTAGGCCGCGATGGTCGCCGGGCGCGCCGCCACCGCCTCGAACCAGCGCTTCAGGTGCGGGAAGGTGTCGAGATCCTGCTGCTGGCGCTGGTGCGGCACGATCCAGGGGTAGATGGCCATGTCGGCGATGGAATAATCCTCCCCGGCCACGTTCGCGCTCTTGCCGAGGCGCGTGTTGAGCACGCCGTAGAGACGGTTCGTCTCCTTCACGTAGCGCTCCATGGCGTAGGGAATGCGCTCCGGCGCGTACTGGACGAAATGGTGGTTCTGCCCGGCCATGGGACCGAGCCCGCCCACCTGCCAGAACAGCCATTCCAGCACGCTCTTGCGCCCGCGCACGTCGGCGGGAATGAAGCGGCCCGTCTTCTCCGCGAGATAGAGCAGGATGGCGCCGGATTCGAACACCGGGATGGGCGCGCCACCATCGGCAGGGGCATGATCGACGATGGCCGGCATGCGGTTGTTGGGGGCGATGGCCAGAAAATCCGGCTTGAACTGGTCGCCTGCGCTGATGTCCACGGGGACGATGTTGTAATCTATGCCCGCTTCTTCGAGAAACATCGTGATCTTGTGACCGTTCGGGGTCGGCCAATAATGCAGGTCGATCATTCGGGATCATCCATGACATGTCGTGCCGCCGCCGAGATCTGGCATGCGGCAGTATTTTGCGATGCGGACAGCTTGCGCAGGTGTCCGATGCGTGCATTCTATATCAGTCGTTCTAAAACGCAAACGCGCCCGCTTCGGCGGCTGCCAGCGAAGGGTGATCCCGTTGATCCGCTTATATTTCCATCCCACGCCCAACCCGGCCAAGGTCGCGCTCTTCCTGGAAGAGACGGGCCTTCCCTACGAGGTGATCCCCGTGGACACCGCCAAGGGCGAGCAGCACCTGCCGGCGTTCCGCGCCATCAATCCCAACGGCAAGGTGCCGGCCATTGTCGATACGGACGGGCCGGGCGGCGGCGAGGCGCGGGTGTTCGATTCCACCGCGATCCTCATTTATCTCGCGGAGAAGACCGGCCGTTTTGGCGGTGATCCCAAGGACCGGCCGGAGCTGCTCTCCTGGCTGCTGTTCCTCGCCAGCGGCCTCGGGCCGTTCTCCGGTCAGGCGGTGCACTTCCAGCACGCCGCGCCCGAGGGGCTCGGCTATGCCGTGAACCGGTACCGGCGCGAGGCGGAACGGCACTATCAGGTGCTCGACGACCTGCTCGCCACCCGCCCCTACATCACCGGCAAGGACTACACCATCGCCGACATGTCGGCCTGGGGGTGGATCCTTCGTGCGGCGCGTGTGCTGAAGGGCGAGGACGATCCCCTGGCGCGCTTCCCGCACATCAAGCGCTGGTTCGCCGAGATCGACGCCCGCCCCGCCGCCGCCCGCGCCCGCGCGGTGGGCACCGATCACGCCTTCAAGCCCATGGGCGATGAGGAATCCCGCAAGGCACTCTTCCCCTCCAACTATCCCCCGGCTGCGGAGTGAAGGGGCAGGCAACGCCATGAAGATCAAGGGAAAGCGAATCCTCCTCACCGGCGGATCGAGCGGCATCGGCCGTGCCATCGCCACCGCTCTGGCGGCAGACGGCGCACGCCTCGTGCTCACCGGCCGCCGGCCAGAGGTGCTGGCGGAGGCGGTGGGCGCGCTCAAGGCGTCCGGCGCCGAGGTCCACGGCATCCCTGGCGACGTGACCGATCCTGCGGACCGTGCGGCCATGCTGGACGGCGCGGTGGCGGCTCTGGGCGGCCTCGACATTCTCATAAACAATGCCGGCGGCGTGCGCGCCGGCCGGCTGGAGGAGACGAGCGAGGCCGACATCCGCGCCATGATCGAGGTGGACCTGATCGCGCCCATCCTCCTCACCCGCGTTGCGCTGCCGGCGCTGCGGGCGAGCGGCGAGGGGCTGATCGTGGACATCACCTCCGCCATCGCGCTCATCGGCATGCCGTTCTACGCCACCTATGCGGCGGCGAAGGCTGGCCTCGCGCGCTTCGACGAGGCGCTTCGGCGGGAACTGGCGGGAGAAGGCGTGCGCGTCCTCACCGTCTATCCCGGCGCCACCGACACGCCCATGATGCGCAGCAGCCGCGCCGGACCGGAGGTCGGTTTCAGCCGCGAACCTGCCGAGGCGGTGGCCGAAGCGGTTGTCGCCGGCATCGCGGCCGATGCCTTCGAGGTGGTGCGGGGCGGCGAGGCGCGGGCGCAGATGATCGCGCTCAACCGCACCGACCCGCTCGCCCTCGATGCCCGCTTCGCCACCCTCAAGGACGCCCTCGGCGAAGCCGTGCGCGACCACGCAGCCCTCTAGGCGCTCACGCCTCCACGCCGATGCCACGTCGCCCTGCCGGTCGATCACCGACAGGGCGGCGGCGGTGCCGACCCGCTCCGGTTATGAGCGTATCGAGGTCGTTCAGCGCCCGGCGTCAGCGACATTTAATTCCGGAATCCTGTTGGTGCTCCAGCGACAAAGAGCGATCGCGCTGACTCTGTAGACACTCTTTGACGATCTCCGGCGGTCCCTGTCGATCTTTTGCGGGATTTCGCGACATTGAGCGGGATTCCGTGGGATGGGGCTGTGCGCGCGATCGTCACCGGCGCGAGCGCAGCCGCTTCCAATAGGCGTAAGCGGCAGTTCGGGACGGGGTGCGGTTCGAGCCGAACTGGATGCGGCACGCCTCAAGCGCTTCCACCAAGCGACCGCGACCAAAGCTTTCGGCCAAGAAGGTGGTAACCTCCATATCTCGCTCCACCGGAGACCTCGACGGCACGGCGGGGACCGCTGGGGCAGGACTATCGTGAGCTTCTCGCCGCTGACATTCGAGAAGCGCGGCGTAGTCGGTAATGGGGATCGTCACCACGGCCACGCCCGCGATGGTCGCATAGAGAGGAAATGGCTCGGGTTCGTTGGCGTGGTCTTTCATGGGGTCGATGACCTCAGCGGAACAGGTGATCGTCGCCGCAGCTCGCGCTATATTCGACGGGTAGAGGAACACACTCAGGGGATTTGCAGACGTGAGCGCGGCGCTTCAGGAATGGGAAGTCAAGGTAGCGCTCTCCCGCCGCTATTACGATCGGTTCGGCGAGCAGTCCCTTGGGCACTTCAATGACTTCGCACAGGCCGCGGACGAGATGATTCTCGTGATGGAGCGCTCTCTGGAGCGCGGCACTCCGATGACAGAGGGCGAGCTGGCTTGGCTCAACCGGCATGTTCGTGCGGACGTGATCTACTGATCGGGACACCGTGCTTGCCGACGCGCCTTCTCAGGGTGCCGCATTTCCCGATTTACCGTTGAACCGTTCGGTTCCGACTTCGTCGGAGTGG
This sequence comes from Xanthobacter aminoxidans, assembly GCF_023571765.1. Lineage (GTDB taxonomy): Bacteria > Pseudomonadota > Alphaproteobacteria > Rhizobiales > Xanthobacteraceae > Xanthobacter > Xanthobacter aminoxidans. Next base: position 174,490 of record NZ_JAMJXC010000003.1, read on the forward strand.
AAAGCCGGCCGCCGTCTGCGTCGCGCTCTTGCCGCAGCGCTACGCGTTCAGTGACGGCGGCCGGCCGCCTCGGCCGCACTCCCCATGGAACCGGAAGGAGTGCGGCGAGCCGGTTAGGACAGCCAGGCAGACACGATGGGCTTGGCTGTGCCCGCCCATTCGTTCTGCACCGCCACGGAGGTGCCACCCACCGTGACAATGCGCGTGCCATTGTTGAGCAGGCGCATGGCCGCGCCTTCAAGCGCGGTCGGCACGACGATGATGTTCGGTTTCACACCCAGCGGGCGGCCGCCGTCGCCGCGCAGGTTCATCATCGCGGCGCGCGCCGCCTCGTAGTTCTCGGCCGTGAGTTCTGCCTTTGAGGCATAGGCGAGCTGCCACAGGCCAAAGCCGGCATTGGATCGGGCACGCACGCCATAGACGTACTCGTCCTTCCAGAACACGTTGGCGTCGCCATCGTCATTCAGCGGCGTGAGCCGGTAGGGAATGCGCTCCTGATAGACCATCGGCTTGATAGCCCGGCTGCAATCCAGCAGGAACCAAGCCGGCCCGGAGCCGGCCTGCATGTTGCTGGCGGACACCACCTCGCCGGCCGCGTTCTGCACCGGATGGTCGGTGTCGAAGAAGTATTGCTTGTCGTAGCAGGTGGTGGTGAAGCCCTGCGAAAGCAGAGAAAAGACAAGCTCATCGGGATGCTCGGCCGCGCTCTTTCCCATCTCCTCCATTATGGGCGAGAAGACCCCGTAGCGATCATCTTCGATGTAAGTCCGGCCAACGCTGACCGTGCTTTCGAACTTCTTGTTCGTGATCGCATAGGAGTGGGCGGCGAGGTTGTGCACCACCCTATCGCCCACCCACTCGCGCATCTTGGGAAACTGGCCGAGCCACCCATAGGTCTCAGCCGAGGCCGAAGACGGCACCACCATCGCAACGTCGCGATAGGCGCTGTCCGCGCCGCCATAACCCTTGGTGAAGGCGGCGTTGAAGGCATTGAAAAGGCTGTCGAGATTGCCGCGATTGACAAGCATGGCTCACGCTCCAGTTTCAGTGAAGGCGCGGGCCTTCGCATAGTCTTCGGCGGTGACGCCCATGCGTTCGCAGATAACGCGCTCCTCTTCAGAGAGGTGCGTCGCTCTGTGCTGCGCCGCGATCTGGCGGCCCGTCGCCTTCGGATCGACAATCCGGTTGAAGGCGCCACGGGTGCGCTCAACGAAGGCATCGAAGGCGGGCTTGTTCACTGTGCAGAGGGCGACCCCCCAGGTGCGCAGCGCGGGCGGCAAGTTGCCGTGCCCGATCTGGCGGGACACGTGGTCTTCCGCCGCCTGCCGCGAGATGCCGCAATTCAGCCGGTTGACTTCGGCGACGGCATTTTCGAGCACCCCTATGGGCACAAACTGGCTGGGATCGGGCTGGGAGGCGTGGGCGGAAGCGGTCAGGTCGCCCACCTTCGCGAGGATGTCGGCGGCGGTAGCATCGGCGGCGAGCCCGAGAAGGGTTCGCAAGTTGTTGAGCAAGGCGTCGACTTCGGTCGGGTCCATGGGTGTCTCCGCACGCGCAAGGGCGGTCAGTTCAAGGTTTGGATGGTTGGTGAGGGCGGCGCGAAGGAGGCACGTCACGGTGCCATCCGTCGTGTGGTGGAAGACCGGCGAGAGATAGCGATACTCACGTTTGGCGAGGAAGGCGGAAGCCGTCTCTGTCCATTTCACCCGGCCCCAGATGCCGTTGGCGCGGGTTTGCAGCGCATCGATCCATCCAGCGGCAGGAGCGGGTTGACCGTTCTTCGGTGCAAGGTCGGTCTGATGCTCGTAGTCCACCACCATGGCGCGAGAGCCGGCCATCAGCTGGGTTTGCCGAAGCACCGGAGCCGCGTCGCCGAGGCGATAAGGCCCCCGACCGTCGCGGCCGGAGAAGGTGCCGAGCGGCAGGAGATGGATCCATGTTTCCGCAGCACCTGTCGCCTCGGTGCAAAGCGCGATGCTGGTGCGGGAGGGGGCGGACGGCGCGGCCATCAGGCTCCCTCTCTGTCTTTGCCGGTCCGGCCGTACTCAAAAAGTATCCGGTGGACCGTCGCAGCGGAGCAGCCCGCCGCGCGGCAAATCTCATCGTAAGACAGGCCACGGTCCCGATAGGCGAGAACACGCCAAGTCCGTGCGACCGGGACCTTAAGGTACTCACCGCCCTTTGCTGCCGAAAGTCGTTCTAGGGCGTCATTCCCGAGGATGGGAAACAAAACGCTGGTGTCGATGGATTTTCTTACGCCGGTTGGAACATAAATGCGGCTTCCGGATGCGTACTCTATCAATTTTAGCGTCATATCCGGGCCAATGGAAGATATTAGCTCTTCCAATTCGCGCGGATGTGGCGGAAGTGTTGCTTGGTCGTACATCAGGTTCGCATCTCGTGTTCGACCTTCGCGAAGTTTCGTACTTCTCTCGTTTGATGATTACGTCATGCCCCAGCATTGAGGTAATGCCCCTAAGCGGGGGCATATCGAGCGATACGATCAGGTCCGAGGCGCTCCGACGATTCCTTTGCCCCTTATCCGCTTCGCACCGAAATCGCCTAATATCCGGTAGACCGTTCGTTCAGTGGTCCCAGCGCGGCGAGCAATTTCGGCGACGGACAGACCTTTTGCTCGGTAGATGAGAATTCGCCAGCTGAGGGCACGGGGCACCATGAATGCAAGGCCCCCAAATTTTCCGGCCAACTTCTCGCAGGCATTCGCGCCTATCAGGTCCGATATTTTTGACTGATGAAAATCGCGCGAGCTTACATAAATTCTGGTTCCGCCGAATGCCTCGATAAGTACTAATGCAGCATGTGGACCAATGAGTGCGACGAGCTTTTCTTCGCCGCCAGTCGGAAGTGGGAGGCCGCTATTTTGGTCCAAGCGCATCTCGAATTTGAACGGGGGCTGATATCCGCTACCGGACGATGCGCTATAGAAAGCTCATGCTCGCACCTGACAGCAATGATGACAGGTGCAGGCTGAGAGGTTCGGTTTCGGGAGGGCGATATCTGTGCAGCGCAGGACGATCCCGGCCCGTGGCTCTCAGGCGTGGCCGCCAAGGGGGTACGCCATCCTCCCCGTAGCGCAGGCCCGCAGCCAAGGCGGGATCAACGAACCGGACCGGCGAATTTCCCGGTTGTCAGGGCGGCCACGATCACAGCGTGCCATCAGTTTCGGGAGGGCGCAAATTCAGGGCTTGGATGGGCCAACCGCCGCGCTGTGCCTGAGCGGAGCCGTTGAGAGGCGAATAAGAGGCCTAAGATGCCACTTGGAGCGGCGACGGCTCGGCGGGTAGGGAATGTGTGCGCAACGGAAGGAAAAGGGGCGTCACCGCGCCCCGGATGCGTTTTCGGCTACGCGGGCCAATTTCCGCCGGATCATCGCCCGAAGGCCATTGATGGCTTTGGCGGCCGTCTTGCGATCCGCGAAGCGCAGGGCGCTGATTTGATAGCTGCGTTCCAGCCAGGAGTTCAGCGCCGCCTCGTTGTCGTTCTCCGCCCACTGTTGCCAGAGCTGGCGAAGCAGTTCCACCTGACTCGGTGTTGCCATGCCCGGGCGCTCGCCATAGGTGCGTTTGGTCCAGTCGGACCGGAAGCCGAGCGAGGCGAAATAGATCATCGCGGCATCGAAGCCGCGCTGATCGAGGTCGCGGGCGCTCATGGCGCCGCCGCACTTATAGAGAATGGCGCGGTATGTGATTTCGTCGAGCTTCAACCGCGCCTTGGCGACATGGAGCAGCCCGATCTGCTTGCTATTCAGCGGCATGGGCGGTGCCCTTGACGCCCGAGTTTCGGAGCGAATGAAGAAGTTGATGATGTCGGTGCGCGATCTCGCCGATGTTTTCCAAGCTGCTTGCAACTGCGCCAGCGATAAGGCCGGCACCGATCATGGCCTTGGGACTCCAATCTGTATTTTCGGAGAGGAGTGATTCGCTAATGAAGTGGGAAATATGTGCAAGGTTGTCCGCTATGCAGGATATTTCTTCGTGTCCGCTCTCAAACAAATTCGGATCTATGAGGTGAAACATTGGCGTCTCCTTTTTAGGCGTATTGCCGGATTGCAGAACGGAACTGCGGAAGAATTTCGATAGCGTCGAGTATGTGGGATGCGCGAATGACCTTTTCGGCTCCAAGCTGACGAGCCATTTTGAGGACGCGCACAACGCCATCGGCATGGAATTTGGCGCCTATGGCCCTCAAAAGGCGGTAGGCATCCATGCCCTCCGTCCCGAAGGCGCTGGCGAGAAGGTCTGCGTCATCCTCAAGAATGGATTCGATCGGCTCTCGGAAAGTGACGCGGCGACTGATTTGGGCGAATGCCCCGTGATCGGTGTTAACTCGTTTCAGAACTTCGTTGTTTCCGCAGAAAACGAAGGAGATATTGCCGCCATCCTCGACGCTCATATGCAGAAGCTGACGCAACGATTTGAGCGGAAGATTTTGAGCTTCATCGAGAATTACGATGTGGGGGCTCGATGGCGGCATTTCACTGTCTTGACTGCTCCAGAGTGGCACGTTGAACTTGAGCAGCCGGTGCTCAAGATCTGAGATGCTGCCGCCGCCGTAGAGCCCGACCTGCAGGCACATCTCTTCCAACAATGACCGCAGCGACCCCGCGAGGATGGGCGTGATTGTGAACATCGCCGTCAGCGGATGGCTTTCCTTGTAGGCATTGAGCGCGACCGTCTTGCCGACCCCCGGCACGCCGATGATGGCCGCGTTCGTTTCCATCCGGCGCGCGAGGTCGATCGTCCGGCTCACACGCTGGGCTACGGACGTTTCGACGAAGAACTTCATGCTCGGCCTCCCATGATCCTCTTGTGCGCCGCCTCCAACTGGGCCGTCCGCTCCCTGTGTTCGCGTTCCTTTTGCGAGTGAATGCGTGCTTGCCTCTCTTCCGGTAGCTCGGCGAGGCCTTGGGCGATCTCGGCGGCGGTGGTGGAAATAGACAGGGTGGCGGCGATCGGAGCCGGAGCGGCCGGCGGCAGTGTCGCCGCAAGGCGCATCACCTCGGCAGTTGTGTCCACGTCCGGCGCGATCTGATCGAGCTGACGAATGGCGCTCTTATGCAAGCGGTCTCGGCGCGAGGATTCGCGTGCGCCGGCACGGTCCAAAAGAGCATAATCCCGCTCCGGATGAGCGAAGCCGAAGACGTTACCCTTTTCGTCCAGGAGCGGCAGGATCGAGGGCGACTCGAATTTCGGAACCAGGATCGAAACGCGCGCTGACAGGTAGGTGGTGAGTTCGTCGCAGGTCCACCGTTGGCCGCCGAATGAGATGCAGCCCTGTCGAACCTCTCGGTTCTGGGTGGTGGCAAAGACGGTGTGGAGCTGGCGGGCATCCACGTCGATTCTCTGCCAGCCTCCGGCGAGGGCCTCATTGTAGGCCGCGCGGGGCGACCGCCCCTTCAGCGCACCTTTCTGGGGCAGGCTTTCGTAAACCGCCAGAGATCCCGCGATGATCGCGCGTAGATCGTCCAGCGTGCCGGAGAATGGCTCGGTAGGCCGGCCTACCTTGGCCGTCGTCTTGTTCATCCGGTCCCCGCCAACCCATCCTTGGATGGTTCGGAAATACCGTTGCTCCAAAACACCGAAGAGCCCCTCGATGGGCTTTGCCTGAGCGTTGTAGGGACGGGCCCTCGTAACGTGGGATGAATCATCTCCACCGATGACCATCACTCGCTCAACCAGCTTCATGGCGTCGTCCATGAAGTCGGCCCAGAGGTATTCTTTTCCATTATCAAAATAGAGCCCGCGTGGGACGCCCCATGCTGGATCCTGCGTCATCGCAACGAAGCTGCGAATCAGGTCCGCGTTGCGGACGTTTTTCCCCTTTTCGAGAAGCACGAGGTCGAAGCGCACTCGGTTTGTCGCGGAATCTTGCCACGCGATGGCCTTAGGCCAAGCCTCGGTGCCATCTTCGCGTCGCATGACGATATCGAGGTGATGCACGTCTCCGAAGACGGTATCCATCGGGGCAAGGCCGTCGCGGGTGCGCCGCACGCGCGGCCGCGCGTCCTCATGGGCTTTGCGGTCTTTGTTGAAGATCGCGACTTTTCGGAAGGTGGCTTCCGCTTCAATGAAGCGGCGTGGGACCGCGAGGGCGGCGGCGGGCGGCCGGTCCCATCCCGCCAGGGCGGAGAGGACGCGCAGCTTGTCGCTGGCGAGGGCGCCGATGATCTTGGCTGAGGCGCCGTCTTTATAGAGCCCTCGGATGTGCTGGCGCAGTTCGTGGGCGATCCGCTCTTTCTGTGGCAGATCTAACGGTGCTGCCGTGTCCCACGGCTTGGATATGACGACGCGGCGGGTGTTTTTGTCGCGCCGGGCCTGAGGGCAGAGGCCGGCCGCCCCATGCAGCTCATAGGCCGCCAATTTCCGTTCGACCGTCTTGCGGGATGGCTGGAATGGCCGTCCCTGCCAATCCACGTGCGTGCGGCCAATGATATCGGCGACCGCAGCACCGCGCTCGCGGGAGAACTTGGGCTGGGCGGCGGCGGGCGCGAGCACGATGCTCCACCAGTTGCGTTCGTCCCGTGCCGTGGAGAGGTCGGAAAGAGGTCTCTCATAGGCCCCTGAGAGCACTCTCAGCCGCTCTTGAAGGTCAGGCGGCAGGGAGGAGACGAGAACCTCGTAGCAGAGGCCTGAGCGACCGCCCCGCCCCCGAACCGTGCGAACCACTAGGGTGGCACCGCGCCACAAGGATACCGGATCGCGATGGACACGTTGCAAAGCTCGATGAGCTTTTTGGCGCGAGATGCCGGCAATGGCTGCCAAGTCACAGGTATCCAGCCAAGCCATAATCATGCGTCGCTGGATCGAAGTTCAGGCTTTATCCCGAGTGCCACAGCGATGCGATGTGACACCCCTCTCTTTGCTTTCAACTGGCCGTTGAGCACCGCATAGACGGTCCGAGGTGAAAAGCCGCGGTCGCGTGCCCATTCTCTGACCGATATCCCCTCCGCCTCAAATCTTGCCTTGCGCTGTTCCAACGTGCTTCTCATTGGCTAAAGCCTGCGAATTTGTGTTCGCATTATGCCAACTTATGGTGCGCGATTTGTCAACAGATAATGATATCGGATCGCCTGACGTCGCCCACGAGCTCGCCAGCCATGGGGTGACAGCGGATGTGGTTCTGAATCGCGTAGTTGAGCGTCTGTCTCTAAAGACGGACACCGATTTGGCGCGCGTGCTGGGTGTATCGAAAACGACTATATCGACTTGGCGAAGGCGCAATAAGATACCGTATGAAAATCTACTAGTGCTTCACTATCGCGGAGTAGTCGATTTCGTATATGCGATACTTGGTGTTTCGCTCGATAACCATCTAGATAACCTTTTGGTCGTCGAGGAGGCTGAAGCGGAGCAGCAGGCGGAGTTCTTTCGCAAGGTACGGCTGGGTATGGAGCGGCTGAAAAAGCAGCGGAAAGACCCGATGTAGGGTTACCAATTGGGTTACCAATCTATTCAGCCGTCGTCACAGTTTGACAAACGGGTCCCCAAAAAGCTGAGCAAAATCATAATGCTCCGCATTTGGTTGTCGATCTTTGATCCCGTTGGTCCGCCGTTGCTGATTTGGGAACCCCAACTTTGATGCGTTTGCAACGCTTTGCGGGGAAAAGATCGACAGAGAGTGGCGGGGAGCTGGAACCGCAAGAACGACAAAGAGCGTTTTCGCCCCCAGCGCTTCCACCACACGTCGGGGACAAAAGAGAACATATTGCGAACGGAGAACAAAAAGGGTACAAGCATAACGTTCTTAATTCCCCTTGCACCCGCACCGGAGCGCGGCGATGACTCAGGCGACACTCCGACTCGTCGAAGGTTCTTCCATGGACAAGACCAAGGCGCTGGATGCCGCGCTCTCGCAGATCGAGCGGCATTTCGGCAAGGGCTCCATCATGCGGCTCGGCAAGGGCGGGAAAGCCCTTGAGATTGAGAGCATTCCCACCGGTTCGCTGGGGCTCGACATCGCACTGGGCATCGGCGGCCTGCCCAAGGGACGCGTCGTGGAGATCTACGGGCCCGAATCCTCGGGCAAGACCACGCTTGCGCTTCACACGATCGCCGAATCGCAGAAGCGCGGGGGCACCTGCGCCTTCATCGACGCCGAGCACGCGCTGGACCCGATCTATGCCCGCAAGCTGGGCGTGAACCTCGACGACCTGCTTATCTCCCAGCCCGACGCCGGCGAGCAGGCGCTGGAGATCGCCGACACGCTGGTGCGCTCCGGCGCGGTCGACGTGCTGGTGGTCGATTCGGTGGCGGCCCTCACCCCCCGGGCCGAACTCGACGGCGAGATGGGCGACAACCAGCCGGGCCTTCAGGCCCGCCTCATGAGCCAGGCGCTGCGCAAGCTCACGGCCTCCATCTCCAAGTCCAACACCATGGTCATCTTCATCAACCAGATCCGGATGAAGATCGGCGTGATGTACGGCTCGCCGGAGACCACCACGGGTGGCAACGCGCTGAAGTTCTATGCCTCGATCCGCCTCGACATCCGCCGCATCGGCGCCATCAAGGAACGCGACGAGGTGGTGGGCAACCAGACCCGCGTGAAGGTGGTGAAGAACAAGCTGGCGCCGCCGTTCAAGCAGGTCGAGTTCGACATCATGTATGGCGAGGGCGTCTCCAAGACGGGCGAGTTGCTCGATCTCGGCGTCAAGGCTGGCGTGGTGGAGAAGTCCGGGGCCTGGTTCTCCCACGACAGCCAGCGCCTGGGACAGGGTCGCGAGAACGCCAAGACCTTCCTGAAGCAGAACCAGGAGATCGCCGGGCGCATCGAGGCCGCTATCCGCCAGAATGCCGGCCTCATCGCCGAGAAGATCCTCGCCGGCGATCCGGAGGAGGACGCCGAAGGGTCCGCCGCTGACGCCTGATGCGCCGGGCGCGGACGTCGCCTTGACGGATTTCGGTGCGGGCGGGGGCCGGATGGTCTCCGCCCGTTTCGTCTTGCGCCCTCGCGTTTCTGGACAAGCGGCGGGCCCATCGTTAAACGAACCCGGTTCCGCCGGCCGCGTCGGTCGAGGGAACCGCGCGACACCCGAGGGATGGCCCCAAGCTCGGCCCGAGGCGCTGGCGCGCGCAGCGATCACCAGAGCCGGCCGCCGCAAGGCCCGGCCTCCGAGGGACAGTGCCGGCACATGAGCGGCGTCAACGAGATCCGGTCGAGCTTCATCGACTACTTCGTCAAGGAGGGCCACGAGGCCGTCGCCTCGTCGCCCCTCGTGCCGCATAACGACCCCACGCTCATGTTCACCAATGCGGGCATGGTGCAGTTCAAGAACGTCTTCACCGGCGTCGAGAAGCGGCCCTATTCGCGGGCGGCGACGTCGCAGAAGTGCGTCAGGGCCGGCGGCAAGCACAACGACCTCGACAATGTGGGCTACACGGCGCGGCACCACACCTTCTTCGAGATGCTCGGCAATTTCTCGTTCGGCGACTATTTCAAGGATCGCGCGATCGAGCTCGCCTGGAACCTCGTGACCCGCACCTTCGATTTGCCGAAGGACCGCCTGCTCGTCACCGTCTACAGCGAGGACGAGGAAGCCTACGGCCTGTGGAAGAAGATCGCCGGCCTGTCCGACGACCGCATCATCCGCATCGCGTCCTCGGACAATTTCTGGTCCATGGGCGACACTGGCCCGTGCGGCCCCTGCTCGGAAATCTTCTTCGACCACGGCCCGCACATTTTCGGTGGCCCGCCCGGCTCGGCGGACCAGGACGGCGACCGCTTCATCGAGATCTGGAATCTCGTGTTCATGCAGTACGAGCAGCTGCCGGGCGGCGAGCGCGTCGGCCTGCCGCGGCCGTCCATCGACACCGGCATGGGCCTCGAGCGCATCTCGGCCGTGCTGCAGGGCACGCATGACAATTACGAGACCGACCTCATGCGCGCCCTCATCGCCGAGGTCGCGGAATTCACCGGCGTCGATCCCGAAGGGCCGCAGAAGGCCAGCCACCGGGTGATCGCCGATCACCTGCGCGCGTCTGTCTTCCTCACCGCCGACGGCGTGCTGCCCTCCAACGAGGGGCGCGGCTACGTCCTGCGCCGCATCATGCGCCGCGCCATGCGCCACGCGCAGCTGCTCGGCGCCAAGGACCCGCTGATGCACCGCCTCGTGCCCATCCTGGTGCGCGAGATGGGCCGGGCCTATCCCGAGATCGTGCGCGCCGAGCCGCTGGCGGAAGAGACGCTGCTGCTGGAGGAGACGCGCTTCCGCCGCACGCTGGAGCGCGGGCTCTCCATCCTCGAGGAAGAGAGCCAGGGCCTCGTCTCCGGCGCGAGCTTCCCGGGTGAGGTGGCGTTCAAGCTCTACGACACCTACGGCTTCCCGCTCGATCTGACCCAGGACGCGCTGCGCGCCCGCGGCATCAGCGTCGACACCGACGCGTTCGACGCCGCCATGGCCCGCCAGAAGGCGGAAGCCCGTGCCAATTGGGCCGGCTCCGGCGAGGCAGCGACCGACACGCTGTGGTTTTCTGTTCGCGACAAGGTGGGCGCCACCGACTTCCTCGGCTACGACACCGAGAAGGCCGAAGGCGTTGTCACCGCGCTCGTGCGTGACGGCGCCGAGGTTGCGGCCCTCAATGCCGGCGAGACCGGCCTCGTGGTGCTCAACCAGACCCCCTTCTATGCCGAATCCGGCGGCCAGGTGGGCGACACCGGCCGCATGACCGGCGAGGGCGGTATCGTGGTGGAGGTCCGAGCCACCCAGAAGAAGCTGGGCGACCTGTTCCTGCACGATGTGAAGGTCGAGAGCGGCACGCTCAAGCCCGGCACCGTCCTCGTGCTGGAGGTCAATCACGACCGCCGTGCCGCGGTGCGCGCCAACCATTCCGCCACCCATCTCCTGCACGAGGCGCTCCGCCGGGTGCTCGGCGAGCATGTGGCGCAGAAGGGATCGCTGGTCGCTCCCGACCGCCTGCGCTTCGATTTCTCCCACCCCAAGCCCCTCAGCGAGGCCGAGGTGGCGGAAGTGGAGGAGATCGCCAACCGCTTCGTGCTGCGCAACGAGCCGGTGGAGACCCGCATCCTCGCGGTGGACGACGCCATCAAGTCCGGCGCCCGCGCGCTGTTCGGCGAGAAGTATGGCGATGAGGTGCGCGTCGTCTCCATGGGCACCGACGACGGCAACGGCGCGCCCTATTCGGTGGAGCTGTGCGGCGGCACCCATGTGAAGCGCACCGGCGACATCGGCCTCATCTCGGTGGTCTCTGAGGGCGCGGTGGCGTCCGGCGTCCGCCGCATCGAGGCGCTCACCGCCCGCTCGGCCCGCAAGCATCTCAACGGCGCCAACGCCGCGCTCATCGCCACCGCCTCCGCGCTCAAGGCGCCGGTGGCGGAGGTCGAGGCGCGTGTCGCCGCGCTGGTGGAGGAGCGGCGCAAGCTGGAGCGCGAGCTGGCCGAGACCCGCAAGAAGCTCGCCATGGGTGGCAACCAGGGCGCGGCCGACGCCGTGCGCACGGTCGGCGACATCAAGCTCCTGGCGCGGCAGGTGGAAGGCATCGAGATCAAGGATCTCAAGGGCCTCGTGGACGAGGGCAAGAAGCAGATCGGCTCGGGCGTGGTGGCCATCGTCGGCGTCACGTCCGATGGCAAGGCCGGCATCGTGGTGGGCGTCACCGCCGACCTCACCGCCCGCGTGGATGCCGTTGCGCTGGTGCGGCGGGGTGCGGAGGCGCTGGGCGGCAAGGGCGGCGGTGGCCGGCCCGACATGGCCCAGGCCGGCGGACCCGACGGCGACAAGGCGGACGCGGCCCTCTCCGCCATCGAGGCGGCCCTCGCGGGCTGAACGGCCGGGCGGTTCGCCGCCCCGCCGCAGCGCGGTGTCAAAGGACAGGACCGCCGACTAGCTGGGTTCCGAGACCATTCTCTGACGTATTGGGGGCTGATTTGATCCAGGCCTCTTGCGCAGCGTCAGTCATTCTTGCCACACAGGGAAGGGGCGCGGGCGAACGGTAGCGGAGTGGCGGGGCATTGAACGACAGCTTCCTCAAGGATGCGTTCGTCTATCTCCTCGCCGCCGGGGTGCTGGTGCCGCTCTTCCACCGCGCCCGTATCGGTGCCGTGGTGGGCTTCATCGCGGTGGGTGCGCTCTTGGGTCCCCACGGGCTCGGGCGCCTCGCCGATACGCTGCCGCTTGTGCGCTTCGTCACCATTTCCAGTCCCGAACGGGCGGCGCCGTTCGGCGAACTGGGCATCGTCTTCCTGCTGTTTCTGCTGGGGCTTGAATTCTCCACCGCACGCCTGTGGGCGCTGCGGCGGGAGGTGTTCGGCGTCGGCTGCCTGCAGGTGGTGTTTTGCGGTGTCCCGCTGGCGCTGGGTGCGGTGCTCATCGGATACCCGCCGGGTGTGGCGCTGGTGCTGGGCTCGGCGCTCGCTTTGTCGTCCACGGCGGTCGTGAGCCAGCTGCTCATCGATCAGCATCGCGCCCTTGCCCCGCTCGGCCAGCTCGTCATCGCCGTGCTGCTGTTTCAGGACCTGATGGTGGTGCCCATCCTCCTGGCGGCCGAGCTTCTCACCGGCAATGCGCCGGACGTGCTGACGCTGGCCGCCCTTGCGCTCGTCAAGGCGGTGGGCGCCGTCGCGCTGATTCTGGTGGCAGGGCGCTTCGTGCTGGCGCCTCTGGTCGCGGCGGCGGCTTCCACCCGGTCGCGCGATCTCATCATGGCGATCACGCTGGTGGTGGTGGTGGGTTCGGCCGCGATCACCCATCGGGCGGGCCTGTCCAGCGCGCTCGGGGCCTTCCTCGCCGGGATGCTGCTGTCGGAGACGGCCTACCGGCACCAGATTGAGGTGGATCTCGAGCCGTTCAAGGGCCTGCTCATCGGCGTGTTCTTCGTCACCGTGGGCATGAGCATCGATTTCGCCGTGGTGCTGCCACGGCTCGGCTGGGTGCTGGGCGGTGTCGCCTGCATCCTCGCCGTGAAGATCGTCTTCACCTATGCCGCCGGCCGCCTGATGAAAGTCGCGCCACCGGCGGCGGCGGAGGCGGCCGTGCTGCTGGCGCAGACGGGGGAATTCGCCCTCGTGGTGCTGGCGCTCCTGGCGGCGAACGGGGCGCTGCCGAGGGCCGATGCCGGCGTCCTTATCGCCATGGTCGGCCTCAGCCTCGCGGCAACGCCGTTCCTCGCGCGGCTGGGCCGGCGGCTTGGGCGGACGCTGGATGCCCGCCTCAACGACAACCTCGCCGCGCCTGCGCAGAGCAGCGCCGAGGGCCACGTGGTCATTGGTGGCTTCGGGCGGGTGGGCCGCATGGTGGCGGACGCGCTGGAGGAAGAGGGCGTCGCCTATGTGGCGCTCGACAACGATCCCCGCCGGGTGGCCGAGGCGCGGGGTGCCGGCCTGCCGGTCTATTTCGGCGATGCCGGGCGCGCGGAGATGCTGGCGCGTCTGGGCGCCGAGCGCGCGACCGTGTTCGTGGTGACACTCGATGCGCCCAATGCGGCCGAACGCATGGCGAGCGCCGTGCGCCAGCACTGGCCGTCGGCCGCCATCATCGCCCGTGCCAAGGATACCGAGCATGCCCACCGGCTCTCGGCGCTCGGGGTGGCGGGCGTGATACCGGAGGCGCAGGAAGCAAGCCTGCAACTCGCCGCCCGCCTCTTGACGCAGCTCGGTCTGCCGGACGAGGTGGTGGTGGCGCGCACCGAGCGCGCCCGGGCCCGCATCGAGACAGCGCTCGGTCGCGCGCGAAGCACAGGCGGGCAGGGGATTTGAGGACGAGATGAAGGAGCAATCGGCCCGGCGGCGTGTGTTCGACATCCTGGAGCGAGACCTTCCCGGCGACCGGACAGCGGATTTCGTCCACTATTTCCTGATCGGAACGGTGCTGCTGTCGGTGACGGGCGCGGTGCTGGCGACCGTGCAATCCCTGGAAATTCGCGATGCGTGGTGGTTCAGGGTCGGCGAGTTCTGCGGGCTGCTGATCTTCACGGTGGAATACGGGTTCCGGCTGTGGGTGGCACCGGAGCACCCGCTCCGGCGTGGCATGTCGAATACGCGCGCGCGGCTCAGCTACATGCTGACCGTGCCGGCGCTGATCGACCTCATCGCCATCCTGCCGTGGTTCGTGGCGCTGGCCACCGATTTCGATCCCCACGCCCTGCTGGTGCTGCGCCTCGTGCGCTTCCTAAAGCTGGCGCGCTATTCCTCCGGCTTCAATGCGCTCTATCTCGCCATCCGACGCGAGCGCTACGCGCTGCTCTCCTGCCTCATCATCCTGTGCTCGGGCGTGCTCATGTCGGCGACCGCCATGTACCTGACCGAGCGGAATGTGCAGCCGGACAAGTTCGGGTCCATCCCGCTCGCCATGTGGTGGTCCATCACCACCCTCACCACGGTGGGGTATGGCGACGTGGTGCCGGTGACCAATCTCGGCCGCGTCATCGGCGGCCTCACCATGATCTCCGGCCTGATGATGCTGGCGCTGCCCATCGCCATCATCGCCGGCTCCTTTGCCGAGGTGATCTCGAAGCACAATTTCGTCGTCACCTTCTCCATGATCGCGCGGCTGCCGCCCTTTTCCGATCTCGATGCGCCCGTGCTGGGCGACATCCTGCCCGTTCTGCATTCCCGCAGCTACGACCGCGGCCACCACGTGGTGCGGCGTGGCGAGGAGGCGGCGCACCTGTTTGTGGTGCTGGAGGGCAGGGTGGAGATGGAGAGTCCCGATGGTATCCGTTCGCTGGGGCCGGGCGAGGTGTTCGGGCTCCTGCCCGGTCACACGAAGCCCGATCCGGCGACGGTGCGGGCAGTGGCGAAGACCAAGATCCTCTCCATCGAGGAGAACGAGCTGTACATGCTCGCCTTGCGCCATCCTGACGTGATCGGCCGGCTCTCGGAACTGCATCCGGACGTGAAGCCCGAGACCGACGCCCCCGCCGCCTGACGCCTTCCCGCTAAAAAGAAAAGGGGCCGCGCGTGGCGACCCCTTCGGGATTGCGGCGGCAGCCTGGGCTGCCGCCAAATATCGTCTGCCTCAGGCCGCCATGGCCTTGGTGAGGTTCTCCGACACCTTGTCGAGGAAGCCGGTGGTGGAGAGCCACTTCTGGTCGGCGCCGACGAGGAGCGCGAGGTCCTTGGTCATGTCGCCGGCCTCGACCGTGTCCACGCACACCTTCTCCAGCGTCGCGGCGAACTTGGCGAGGTCCTCGTTGCCGTCGAGCTTGGCGCGATGGGCAAGGCCGCGGGTCCAGGCGAAGATGGAGGCGATGGAGTTGGTGGAGGTCTCCTTGCCCTTCTGGTGCTCGCGATAGTGGCGGGTGACGGTGCCGTGGGCGGCTTCCGCCTCCACCGTCTTGCCATCGGGCGTCATCAGCACGGAGGTCATCAGGCCGAGCGAGCCGAAGCCCTGGGCCACGATGTCGGACTGCACGTCGCCGTCATAGTTCTTGCAGGCCCACACATAGCCGCCGGACCACTTGAGGGCCGAGGCCACCATGTCGTCGATGAGGCGGTGCTCGTAGGTGAGGCCGCGCTTCTCGAACTCCGCCTTGAACTCGGCCTCGTAGACTTCCTGGAAGATATCCTTGAAGCGGCCGTCATAGGCCTTGAGGATCGTGTTCTTGGTGGAGAGGTAGACGGGATAGTTGCGCAGCAGGCCGTAGTTGAGCGAGGCGCGGGCGAACTCGCGGATCGACTCATCCAGGTTGTACATGGCCATGGCCACGCCGGCGCCGGGGAAGCTGTAGACTTCCTTCTCGATCTTCGTGCCGTCCTCGCCCACGAAGGAGATGGTCAGCTTGCCCTTGCCGGGCACCTTGAAGTCGGTGGCGCGATACTGGTCGCCGAAGGCGTGACGGCCGACGACGATGGGCTGGGTCCAGCCCGGCACCAGGCGCGGCACGTTCTTGCAGATGATGGGCTCGCGGAAGATCACGCCGCCGAGGATGTTGCGGATGGTGCCGTTGGGCGACTTCCACATTTCCTTGAGGTTGAATTCCTTCACGCGGGCCTCGTCCGGCGTGATGGTGGCGCACTTCACGCCCACGCCGTGCTTCTTGATGGCCTCGGCGGCGGCGATCGTGACCTGATCGTTGGTGGCGTCGCGGTTCTCGACGGAAAGGTCGTAATACTCGAGGTCGAGGTCGAGATAGGGGTGGATCAGCTTGTCCTTGATGTACTGCCAGATGATCCGGGTCATCTCGTCGCCGTCGAGCTCGACGACCGGATTTGCCACCTTGATCTTCGCCATGGGACGGCCTTTCGCGACTGCTCAATGAGCCTTGGTAAATCGGGGGAGGCGATGGCGGCGTTGCGGCGCCACCGGCCTCCGGCACGGGCCGCTATAGCACCGGTGCAGTGCGGCGCAAGACGGAAACCCGGCTAATGCCGTGAGATCGTTTCCCACGCCCGCCCGCTCTGGCGGTCGGGCCATCGGCATCTCCTGGCCCGTCTTTCGTCCGGGTATCGACACGTCCGGGCGCCGTATGCGACCAAGGCGCGGACAAGGAGACCACATGCCGGGTTCGGGTACCGACAGCACCAAGCCATGGACGGCGGGGGGGCCGCTCATCATCCTGGTGGAGCCGCAACTTGGGGACAACATCGGCTCGGCGGCGCGCGCCATGGGCAATTTCGGCCTGTCGCGCCTGCGCATCGTGAACCCGCGCCAGGGCTGGCCGAACGACCGGGCGCGCACCTTCGCCGCCGGAGCCGACCGCATCCTCGACGAGGCGCAGCTCTTCCCGGACCTGCGCGCGGCGCTGCATGACGTGAAGTTCGCCTTCGCCACCACCGCCCGCGAGCGTGGCATGGCGAAGCGGGTGCTCGGAGCAGATGAAGCCGTGGCCGAGGCCCGCAGCCGCATGGCCGCCGGCGAGGAGGTGGCGCTGGTGTTCGGCCGCGAGCGCACCGGCCTCTACACGGAGGAGGTATCTTTGTGTGATGCCATCCTCACCCTTCCGGTGAACCCGGCCTTCGCCTCCCTGAACCTCGCCACCTGCGTGGCCGTGGCGGGATATGAATGGTCCAAGGCGGAAAGCGGCGGCGCCCTGCCGTTCGCTCCGCCGGATCGCTCGCCGCTGGCCGACAAGGGCGATCTCTTCGCCTTCTTCGACCATCTGGAGACAGCGCTCCAGACCTCCGGCTTCTTCCGCTCGCCGGAGAAGGCGCCCTCCACCATCCGCAACCTGCGCAACATCTTCCACCGGCTAGGTCTCACCCGGCAGGATCTCGCCACCCTGCATGGCGCGGTGACGGCACTGGAGGAGGGCAGGGAAGGGCGCGAGGCGCGCAAGGCCGAGAACAACGCCCGCGCCGCCGCCCGCAAGGCCGGGAGCGGGACCACGGGGAGCGGCGAGGCCGACTGAGCCCCGCTTAAGCACAGACACCACAAACGAAAACGGGCGCCCCGAAGGGCGCCCGTTCTGCTTTGGGAGGAAGGTCGATCAGACCGAGTAGTACATCTCGAACTCGACCGGGTGCGGCGTCATCTCGAAGCGCATCACCTCGGCCATCTTCAGGTCGATGTAGGACTCGATGAAGTCCTTCTGGAACACGTCGCCCTTCAGCAGGTACTCGTGATCCGCCTCGAGGGAGGCGAGCGCCTCGCGGAGCGAGCCGCAGACGGTGGGGATCTGCTTCAGCTCGGCCGGGGGCAGGTCGTAGAGATCCTTGTCCATGGCCTGGCCGGGGTCGATCCGGTTCAGGATGCCGTCCATGCCCGCCATGAACAGGGCCGCGAAGGCGAGGTAGGGGTTCGCGCCGGGATCGGGGAAGCGAACCTCGACGCGCTTGGCCTTCGGGTTGTTGGTGTAGGGGATGCGGCAGGACGCCGAACGGTTGCGCGCCGAATAGGCGAGCAGCACGGGGGCCTCATAGCCCGGGACCAGACGCTTGTAGGAGTTGGTCAGCGGGTTGGTGAAGGCGTTCAGCGACTTGGCGTGCTTGATGATGCCGCCGATGTACCACAGGCAGTACTCGGAGAGGTCGGCATACTTGTCGCCGGCGAAGAGGGGCTTGCCCTCCTTCCAGATCGACTGGTGCACGTGCATGCCCGAGCCGTTGTCGCCGAACACCGGCTTCGGCATGAAGGTCGCCGTCTTGCCGTAGATGTTCGCCACCTGGTGGATGCAGTACTTGTAGACCTGCAGGTGGTCGGCCATCGTCACGAGCGAGCCGAACTTGAGGCCGAGCTCGTGCTGGGCGGAAGCCACCTCGTGGTGGTGCTTCTCCACCTTGGCGCCCATCTTGGCCATGGCGGCCAGCATCTCGGAGCGCATGTCCTGCGCCGAGTCGATGGGGGGCACGGGGAAGTAGCCGCCCTTGGTCTTCACGCGGTGGCCGAGGTTGCCGCCCTCATACTCGGTGTCGCCGTTCGTCGGCAGCTCGATGGAGTCGAGCTTGAAGCCGGTGTTGTATGGGTCCGCCTTGAAGCGCACGTCGTCGAAGATGAAAAACTCGGCCTCGGGGCCGAAATACACCGCGTCGCCCACGCCGGTGGACTTGGCATAGGCCTCGGCCTTCCGGGCGATGGAGCGGGGGTCGCGGCCATAGGGCTGGCCCGTGGTGGGCTCCAGCACGTCGCAGACGATGGAGAGCGTGGTCTCCGAGAAGAAGGGGTCGATGCAGGTGGTCGTCGGATCCGGCATGAGCAGCATGTCGGACTCGTTGATGGCCTTCCAGCCGGCGATGGACGAACCGTCGAAGGCGGTGCCTTCGGTCAGGAATTCCTCGTCGACCATGCTGATGTCGAACGTGACATGCTGCCACTTGCCGCGCGGATCGGTGAAGCGCAGGTCGACATATTTCACGTCCTCGCTCTTGATGAGGTCGAGGACGTCCTTGGCCGTCTTGGTCGTCATGGGGATTGCTACCTTTCTGCTGGCCTGCAGTTCGTTTCTTGGACGGTTTGTTTTGGACGCGTCAGATCGCGTCGAGGCCGGATTCGCCGGTCCGGATACGGATCGCCTCTTCGATGGACGACACGAAGATCTTCCCGTCTCCGATCCGCCCGGTCTGGGCCGCGCGGCGAATGGCATCGACGGCTCGATCTACCATATCGTCGGAGAGGACAACCTCGATTTTCACCTTAGGCAGGAAATCGACCACATATTCGGCACCGCGGTAGAGCTCCGTATGGCCCTTCTGGCGGCCGAATCCCTTGGCCTCCGTAACGGTAATGCCTTGCAGACCGACGTCCTGGAGGGCTTCCTTCACCTCATCGAGCTTGAAGGGCTTGATGATTGCCTCGATCTTCTTCATCCGCTCCGTCTCCCTGACCCGATCCGCCGCCGTACGGTCGAGACGCCATTTGTAAGCATGATATGTGCCATGCCTTGCGTCATTTGCCCATGCAGAAGACAGGCAGCGCTGGTCGGATGATGTGCATATTTCTTAGTCGATGTGATGAAATATTGGGCTTACCTGCGGATTTTCAGTTCGCCGACGTGAGCATGATCTGAGCATCTGAGGACGGGGGCATCGGTGTACGCACTGCTTGATCCACACGAAATGGCGCGCGCGGACAAGTTCGCCGTCGAAATGGGCACGCCGTCCTTGACGCTGATGGACCGCGCCGGCACCGCCGTGGCCGATGCGGTCGCGCGCTACCCCTATCCCACGCGCATCCTCGTGCTCTGCGGGCCGGGGAATAACGGCGGCGACGGATTCGTCGCCGCGCGTGTGCTGGCGCAGCGGGGCTTCAAGGTGCGCCTCGCCCTGCTGGGGGACCGCGACAAGCTCACAGGCGACGCGCGCCGGGCCGCCGAGCGCTGGCGCGGCGCGGTTGAGGAGCCGGCCGCCGTCGATCTCGACGAGGCGGGCGTCATCGTGGATGCCCTGTTCGGCGCCGGCCTCGCCCGCGACCTCGATGGCGCGGCACGGGCGCTGGTGGAGCGCATGGCGCAGTCCGGCAAGCCCATCGTCGCCGTGGACCTGCCATCGGGTCTCGATGGCGCCACCGGCAAGGTGCGCGGCGCGGCGGCGCAGGCGGTGGAGACGGTCACTTTCTTCCGGCGCAAGCCGGGGCATCTGCTGGAGCCGGGGCGCAGCCTGTGCGGCCGGGTGCGGGTGGCAGACGTCGGCATTCCTGACGAGGCGCTGGATGCGATTCGCCCGCAGACGTTCGTCGACATGCCGGCCCTCTGGCGCGACGCCTTCCCTGTTCCCACCGCCGGCGGGCACAAATATTCCCGCGGCCATGCCGTCGTGGTGAGTGGACCGGCCTGGACCTCCGGCGCCGCCCGCCTCTCCGCCCGCGGGGCGCTGCGGGCCGGCGCCGGGCTCGTCACCATCGCCCTGCCGCGGGATGCCCTGCCGCTGCAGGCCGCCTCCTATGCCGCCATCATGCCCCGCCCGGTGGACGGGGCAGGGGAGTTGGCGGAACTGCTGGCCGACCGGCGCCTGAACACGGTGGTGCTCGGGCCGGGCCTCGGCGGCGGTGAGCAGACGCGGGCCAAGATCGACGTGGCCGCCCCGGGGCGGCGCCTGGTGCTCGATGCCGATGCCTTGACCAGCTACGAGGGCGTGCCCTGGGCTCTGGCGGCCGTGGCCGCGTGCAGCGATGGCCTCATCGTCACGCCGCATGAGGGGGAGTTCGCCCGCATGTTCCGTGGCGACGGGGAGGTGCTGGAGGCACCCTCCAAGCTCGCCCGCACCCGTGCCGCCGCGCGCAGGCTCGGGGCCGTGGTGGTGCTGAAGGGCGCCGACACGGTGATCGCCCATCCCGACGGACGTGCCGCCATCGCGGAGAACGCGCCGGCCTATCTGGCGACAGCTGGGGCAGGGGATGTGCTGGCCGGCATCGCCGGCGGCCTGCTGGCGCAGGGCATGCCGCCCTTCGAGGCGGCGTGCGCTGCCGTGTGGCTTCACGGAGAGGCCGCCCGCGAGGCGGGGCCGGGGCTCATCGCCGACGATCTGCCCGAGGGTCTGCGTGGGGTCTATAGCCGGCTATATGCCGCCATCGAAAAAGCTTGACGTCCGAAAACGAATCAGAGCGAACGCCTCGTCTGGCCCGTGACGTCCTCGCGTGCAGCAGCGGAGCGCATGCGCCCGGCCGCCGGGTGGTCCCGGCGGGATAGATTTGTGATTCGACAGGGAAAACCGGTCAGGCCGTGACCTGATAGGTGGCCGAGGCGACCACCTCGCCATCGCCGCCCCGTTGCGCCGTGACGCTCCATGTCCCGGTCGCTTGGGCCAGAAGGGCCGCCCTTACTGTCGCTTTAGCCGGCACAGGAACTGTGTCGTGCCACCACGGCTTCCAGCCATCGTCGAGGCTATCAAGCAGCCGCACCGCATGGCCGGCGACATAGACTGAAACGGGAGCGTCGAGGCTGTTGGCCAGGGTCAGAACCATTGCCTTGCCTGACTTCACGGTGCCGAGCGAGGCCGGGGCGCCGCTCTTCCCCCCGATGGGCAGTTCTACACGAACGGCGTCCTTGAGGGGAATATCAGCCGGCAAATCATTCGCCGGGAGCGGAGCGGGCGGGCCGGACGGCATCGGGCCGGCGGGGCCGACGGGCGTGACCACCGCGAGCCGGATCGGCTCCTGGGCGGTCTCGACCTCGATGATGGTGGCATCCGCGTCGTCGATGGTGGCGGCGACATCCATCCGCCCGCCCGGCGGCATCTGGAGGCGGCCATCCTTCAATTCGAACGGCTGGGCGACCGGTTGCCCGTCGATGGCGATGGCGTAGGCCGCCGGGCCCTTCAGGCGGAGGCGCAGGAACAGGGGCGTGGCGTTGACGAGCCGCAGCCGGCTGCGGCCGCTTGCAGGGCCCTGGAAGGTCGGCGAGAACTCGCCGTTCACCGGGAAGATCGGCACCCCGCTCTCGGGCGGAAACGACTGAATGAACAGGAGATTGTCCGAAGCGTAGGCCGGGGTTCCGGGCTCGGCCACGATGAGCGCGCCGGAGAGCGCGCGGCGGGCGAGCGCCGGGGATGTCGCGTGGTACCAGAAGGTGCCGGCATCCTTGGGCGTGAGCCGGATGAGCTTGTTCTGCCCGCCCGCGACGGCAGCGGAAGCCGCGGCATCCGCCGGCATCCGCACGCCCTGCCACGTGAGGGCCACGCTCTCCTTGAGCGCATTGGCGAACTGGACCTGAAGCTCGCTCCCCTTCGTCACGCGAAGGACAGGACCCGGCAGAGAATCGTTGAAGAGCGCAAGGTTGCCCTGGCCGGCGATCTCCGGCCGGCTGCCTTCCGCGGCCGCGAGCGCCACAGGGCTAGCGCCCTGGCCCTGCGCCAACGCCCAGTCCGGCAACAGGGCACCGGCAGCGCCGGCGAACGACAGGGCCGCAGCCCCCTTGAGAACGTTGCGACGAGAGGGAATCGACGGGCTCACGCTGCATCTCCTGGCGGGGTGGGTGGACCATGTTACGCGGCCGGAAAAAGGGCAAGCGGCTTTGCTCGCGCTCTCCCCAGCGCCGCGGCACGGACCGCGCCGTCGGCGCCGGGTGTCCGTTGATCGTGTCTGCGAGCGGGAGCTTGGCAGCTCTCAATCTTCCGCCCGCCGGGCCATACGCTCCGCCGGCCGGCTTCGCGGGCGGAGATGCGGCGTCGTGCCGTGAGGCGAGCGCCATGGGGAGCGTGCGGTTGCGGGCGCCATTTTCTTGCTGCGCGGCCGCACGGGCATGATATAAGCCGCGACCCGAACGGCGCGTGCGGCCTCGTGCGCGAGCGGTGGAGCTGTGCCCGGAGGCGTCGTGCGCTCAAGCGCTTCGGTGCCGTTCCCGTGCCCGGCGACACCTCGCAGGCATGACGGGCCTTTGGGCGCGACGGGCCTTTGGCGAGACGGGGCCGCGGGCGTGGCGGAACTGGTAGACGCGCGGGATTTAGGTTCCCGTGACGCAAGTCGTGGGGGTTCGAAACCCTCCGCCCGCACCAATGCCGCCGCAAGCCCGCGCGTCGGTCGCCGCAAGGCGGTCCGGTCGGGGCAGGTCCACCGTGCCGCGCGGCCTCCGGCGATTGCCGCGGGATGCCGGTGACAGCGCTGAATTCAAGTTAACGCGCCTGGCGCGATGAGGATGTGAAGGCAAGACGATGCAGGTGACCGAGACCGGGGCCGAGGGCCTCAAGCGCGCTTTCCGTGTGGTGGTGTCCGCCGCCGACCTCGACGCCCGGGCCGACGCCCGGCTCAACGAGCTCAAGGGCCAGGTGAAGCTGAACGGCTTCCGCCCCGGCAAGGTGCCCGTGGCCCATCTCAAGCGCGTCTACGGCAAGTCCGTGATGTCCGAGATCATCGAGCAGACCGTCAACGAGACCAACGGCAAGATCGTCGAGGAGCACGGCTTCAAGCTCGCGCTCCAGCCCCGGATCAAGGGTCCCGAGGAGGACCCGCAGTTCCAGACCCTGCTCGATGGCGGCAAGGACCTCGCCTACGACGTAGAGCTGGAGATCCTGCCGAAGATCGAGCTCGGCAACTTCAAGGACATCTCCGTCGAGAAGCCGGTGGTCGAAGTGACCGAGGCCGAGGTGGACGAGGCGGTGCAGCGTATCGCCGACGCCAACCGCCCCTTCGCCACGAAGGAAGGCCCGGCCGCCGACGGCGACCGCCTGACCATCGACTTCACCGGCTATGTGGACGGCGAGAAGTTCCAGGGCGGCGAGGGCCAGGACATCGACGTCCTGCTCGGCTCCAAGGGCTTCATCCCCGGCTTCGAGGAGCAGCTCGTCGGCGCCTCCGCCGGTGAGAACCGCACCCTCAACGTGACCTTCCCCGAGGGCTACGCCGCCAAGGAACTCGCCGGCAAGGCCGCGACCTTCGAAGTCACCGTGAAGTCCGTCGACGCGCCCGGCGCCATCGCGCTCGATGACGCCTTCGCCGCGACCCTCGGCCAGGAGAGCCTCGAGAAGCTCCGCGAGACCGTGAAGGCCCGCATCGCGCAGGAATATGCCGGCGCCGCCCGCCAGAAGGTGAAGCGCGCTTTGCTCGACGGCCTCGACGCGACTCACAAGTTCGACGTGCCGGAAGGCCTCGTGGAGCAGGAATTCTACGGCGTGTGGAGCCGGGTGAACGAGGATCTCGCCGCCCAGAACCGCACCTTCGCCGATGAAGGCACCACCGAGGACGAGGCCCGCCAGGACTACCGTCGCATCGCCGAGCGTCGCGTGCGCCTCGGCCTGGTGCTTGCGGAAATCGGGGAGCGCAACAATATCCAGGTTTCCGACGACGAGGTGACGCGCGCGGTGGTCGAACGGGCCCGCCAGTTCCCCGGCCAGGAGCAGCAGGTGTGGGACTATTACCGCCGCACCCCCGAGGCTCTGGCGTCCGTGCGCGCCCCCCTGTTCGAGGAGAAGGTCGTCGACTTCCTCCTGGAGCTTGCCAACGTGACCGAGAAGACGGTCACCAAGGAAGAGCTCTTCAAGGATGACGAGGACGAGAAGGCGGCCTGAGGCTCGGGTCGCGATCCGTCCTGCGACGAATTCGCGCGGCACGCCGGCAGCGGCGTGCCTCTACCCGCGCCCTCCCTATGCGCCCCCGGGGGTCTTAAGATGCGTGATCCAGTCGATACTTATATGAATTACCTGATCCCCATGGTGGTCGAGCAGACCAACCGTGGCGAGCGGTCCTACGACATCTTTTCCCGCCTCCTGAAGGAGCGCATCCTTTTCCTGACCGGCCCGGTCGAGGACGGCATGGCCACCCTCGCGGTGGCGCAGCTGCTGTTCCTCGAGGCGGACAATCCGAAGAAGGAAATCTCGATGTACATCAACTCCCCCGGGGGAGTGGTGACGTCGGGCCTCGCCATCTACGACACCATGCAGTTCATCAAGCCGGCGGTGTCGACGCTCTGCATCGGCCAGGCGGCCTCCATGGGCTCGCTGCTGCTGACCGCGGGCGAGAAGGGGATGCGATTCGCGCTGCCGAACGCCCGAATCATGGTCCACCAGCCGTCTGGCGGCTTCCAGGGCCAGGTGACGGACATCATGCTTCACGCGCAGGAAATCCTCAGCCTCAAGAAGCGGCTGAATGAAATCTATGTGAAGCACACCGGCCAGCCCTTCGAGGCCATCGAGAACGCCCTCGAGCGCGACAACTTCATGACCTCCGAGGCGGCCAAGGAGTTCGGGCTCATCGATTCCGTGATCGACAAGCGCCCGACCGACGAGGCCGCCAAGGCCGCCTGAGGTCGAGCACGAGCTTGGCCGCAAGGCCGGGCGGGGCGATAGCGATAGTTGGGCAACACGTCCGGCGTTCTCGCATTGCCCCACTTGCGTGCGGTGCAAGATCGCGCTTGCATGTCGTTAAGCCGGCATCGGATGCCGCGTTGTCGGCCCCCGCCTGATGGTGGGGGCCTTCGCGTTTCAGGGCCATGAACCATCGGGGTCCGGAGTTCGTAATGAGTTCCGGGTTCAGATTTGCGAAAGGTCGTGGGCAGACGATCGGCGGACGGCGCGACCCCAGGGTCGGCGGCGGTGCATCCCTTGGTCTGGGGAATGTCGCCAGCCTGCCTTGATCGCGTCGCCTCAGGGTGATTGGCTTTTGCAAAGTCGATCACCACATTCGGGTTTGGCGAGGTTTTTGCTTCGTGCAAAACCCATAAGAGGCCCTGACGGGACGGCCGGTCCAAATGTCCGGTTCGTGAGGGCGTTAGGAGACGTGAGATGAGCAAGACCGGCGGCAGCGACAGCAAGAACACGCTTTATTGCTCGTTCTGCGGCAAAAGCCAGCATGAGGTCAGGAAGCTCATCGCCGGACCCACCGTGTTCATCTGCGACGAATGCGTCGAGTTGTGCATGGACATCATCCGGGAAGAGTCGAAGTCCTCTCTGGTGAAGTCGCGGGATGGAATCCCGACCCCGAAGGAGATCCGCAAGGTCCTCGATGACTATGTCATCGGCCAGGACCACGCGAAGAAGGTCCTCTCCGTCGCGGTGCACAACCACTACAAGCGTCTCAACCACGCCACCAAGCACGGCGACGTGGAACTCGCGAAGTCCAACATCCTGCTGATCGGGCCCACCGGCTCCGGCAAGACGCTGCTCGCGCAGACGCTGGCGCGCATCCTCGACGTGCCCTTCACCATGGCCGACGCCACCACGCTGACCGAGGCCGGCTACGTGGGCGAGGACGTGGAGAACATCATCCTCAAGCTGCTCCAGGCTGCCGACTACAATGTCGAGCGGGCGCAGCGCGGCATCGTCTACATCGACGAGATCGACAAGATCAGTCGCAAATCCGACAATCCGTCCATCACCCGCGATGTCTCGGGCGAGGGCGTGCAGCAGGCCCTGCTGAAGATCATGGAAGGCACGGTCGCGTCCGTTCCTCCCCAGGGGGGCCGCAAGCATCCCCAGCAGGAATTCCTGCAGGTGGACACCACCAACATCCTCTTCATCTGCGGCGGTGCCTTCGCCGGCCTCGACAAGATCATCTCGTCCCGCTCCAAGGGCTCCACCTCCATCGGCTTCCAGGCCAAGGTGGCGCCGCCCGAGGATCGTCGTCCCGGCGAGGTGTTCCGCGAGGTCGAGCCCGAGGATCTGCTGAAGTACGGCCTCATCCCCGAGTTCATCGGCCGCCTGCCCGTGCTGGCGACGCTGGGTGATCTCGACGAGGAGGCGCTGAAGAAGATCCTCTCCGAGCCGAAGAACGCCCTGGTCAAGCAGTACCAGCGGCTGTTCGAGATGGAGAGTGTCGACCTCACCATCCACGAGGAGGCCCTCGGCGCCATCGCCCGCAAGGCGATCGAGCGCAAGACCGGTGCCCGTGGCCTCAGGTCCATCATGGAAGGCATCCTGCTGGACACCATGTTCGATCTCCCCGGTCTGGAGGGGGTCGAGGAAGTGGTGATCAGCCGGGAAGTCGTCGAGCAGAATGCGCGCCCGCTCTACATCTACGCCGATCGCGTCGGCGACGCAGGCGCCAGTGCGTGACGTGTCGGGCCCCGCGCCTCTCCCCAGACCTCGCGGTTTCGGGAGAGGGCGGGACGCGACCGGAGTTCAACCGGCCCGGACCCTTTCCGGCCGGCGGATGGTCCCGGTTCGGGTCAGGGCCCGGGGCATGAGGCGGGAGATGACGGCCGGGGCCGTGGCGCCGGTCCGCCCTCTTCTCGGGGCGTTTGCCCGCGAGGGCCAATCCTCCAAAGAGGTCAATGGTGTGCCCTTGAAACGGGCAGGTTGCGTGTCCATCTACTTTTCGAAAGTTCCGGTCTCGGGGGTCGGACCTCGTGCCTCCTGCGGCGAAAGCCGCTTCAGCATTGAAAATCCACACCCGTCTCCGGCCGCGTGCACGCGCGGCAACGCAGTTCTGCGCCCAAATCCAGCGCGTGCACTTCTTGAAAGGATTGCGTCATGACGAGCCAGAAGCCGCGCCCGCCGCTCGTTGCCGGAGTGTCCCAGACCTTCCCGGTCCTCCCGCTTCGCGACATCGTGGTGTTTCCCCACATGATCGTCCCCCTGTTCGTGGGTCGCGAGAAGTCCATTCGCGCCCTCGAAGAGGTCATGCGCGGCGATACCTATATCCTGCTCGCCACCCAGGAAAATGCGTCGGATGACGATCCGGCCCCCGAGGCCATTTTCCCGGTGGGCACGCTCGCGACCGTGCTGCAGCTGCTGAAGCTGCCCGACGGCACCGTGAAGGTGCTGGTCGAGGGCGTCAGCCGCGCCCAGGTGACCCGCTATACCGAGCGGACCGACCTCTACGAGGCCGAGGCCATCACGCTCGACGACGAGGTCGGAGACCGCGTCGAAGGCGAGGCGCTCGCGCGCTCGGTGGTCACCGAGTTCGAGAACTATGTGAAGCTCAACAAGAAGGTGTCGCCCGAGGTGGTCGGCGTCGTCAGCCAGATCGACGACCATTCCAAGCTCGCCGACACGGTGGCCTCGCATCTCGCGGTGAAGATTCCCGAGAAGCAGGGCGTGCTCGAAACCCTGAAGGTTCCCGATCGCCTCGAGAAGGTGCTCGGCCTGATGGAGAGCGAGATCTCCGTGCTCCAGGTGGAGAAGCGCATCCGGACCCGCGTGAAGCGGCAGATGGAGAAGACCCAGCGCGAGTACTACCTGAACGAGCAGATGAAGGCGATCCAGAAGGAGCTGGGCGACGAGGACGGCAAGGACGACCTGCAGGAGCTGGAGGACCGCATCAAGCGGACCAAGCTCACCAAGGAAGCCCGTGAGAAGGCGACGCACGAGCTGAAGAAGCTCCGCCAGATGTCGCCCATGTCGGCCGAAGCCACCGTCGTGCGCAACTATCTGGATTGGCTGCTCTCCATCCCGTGGGGCGTGAAGAGCAAGGTCAAGAAGGATCTGAACTACGCCCAGGAGATTCTCGACAGCGATCACCACGGCCTCGACAAGGTCAAGGAGCGCATCGTCGAGTACCTGGCGGTCCAGAGCCGCGCCAACAAGCTCACCGGGCCCATCCTGTGCCTTGTCGGCCCTCCGGGCGTCGGCAAGACCTCGCTCGGCAAGTCCATCGCCAAGGCGACGGGCCGTGAGTTCGTGCGCGTGGCCCTCGGCGGCGTGCGCGACGAGGCGGAGATCCGTGGCCACCGGCGGACCTACATCGGGTCCATGCCGGGCAAGATCATCCAGTCCATGCGCAAGGCCAAGAAGTCCAACCCGCTGTTCCTGCTGGACGAGATCGACAAGATGGGCGCCGACTTCCGCGGCGATCCGTCCTCGGCCCTGCTCGAGGTTCTCGACCCCGAGCAGAACCACACCTTCAACGACCACTATCTTGAGGTGGATTACGACCTCTCGAACGTCATGTTCGTGACCACGGCGAACACGCTGAACATCCCGCCGGCCCTTCTGGACCGCATGGAGGTGATCCGCATCGCCGGCTACACGGAAGACGAGAAGGTGGAGATCGCGCGCAAGCACCTGATCCCCAACTCGCTCCAGAAGCACGGCATGACCGAGAAGGAGTGGACCATCGACAACGAGGCCCTGCTCCTGCTCATCCGCCGCTACACGCGGGAAGCGGGCGTGCGCAACCTCGAGCGTGAGATCTCCACCCTCGCCCGCAAGGCGGTGAAGGAGCTCATGCTCTCCAAGAAGAAGTCGGTGAAGGTCACGGGCAAGAATCTCGAGGACTTCATCGGCGCCCCGCGCTTCCGCTACGGCGAGGTGGAGAGCGAGGACCAGGTGGGTGTCGTCACCGGCCTCGCCTGGACCGAGGTGGGCGGCGAGCTGCTGACCATTGAGGGCCTCATGATGCCCGGCAAGGGCAAGATGACGGTCACGGGCAATCTGCGTGACGTGATGAAGGAGAGCATCTCCGCGGCGGCGTCCTACGTCCGCTCGCGGGCGGTGGACTTCGGCATCGAGCCGCCCCTGTTCGAGCGGCGCGACATCCACGTCCACGTTCCCGAGGGGGCGACCCCGAAGGACGGCCCGTCCGCCGGCGTGGCCATGGCCACGGCCATCGTGTCGGTCATCACCGGCATCCCCGTCCGTCGCGACGTGGCGATGACCGGCGAGATCACCCTGCGCGGCCGGGTGCTGCCCATCGGCGGTCTCAAGGAGAAGCTCCTTGCGGCCCTGCGCGGCGGCATCAAGAAGGTGCTGATCCCCGAGGAGAACGCCAAGGATCTGGCGGATATCCCGGCCAACGTGAAGAACGCGCTGGAGATCGTGCCGGTGTCGCGCATGGACGAGGTGCTGGCCAACGCGCTGGTTCGCCCGCCCGAGCCCATCACCTGGGAAGAGCGTCCGGTGAACAACCCGCCGGTCGCTGACGAGGACAACGCGGGCGTGGTCGCCCACTGACGCGAAAAACAGGCCGGATTGTCCGCAACCCGGCCTGTTTCAACAGTTTCTGAAACTTTTTCAGAGGGCGTGTCGCCGCCATCCCCGGACGTTCGGGGAGCGCGGGGCACGCCCTCAGTCTTTTCAATGACTTAAATGGACTTCCGGCGTGTCGCTGCGTGTCGCCTGCGCCCCGGCTCTTCGCAGGCGCACAGCGCAAAATCGTGCATTGGTGCGGGTTTGGCGCCAATCGCGCTTGCAAAAGCCTTATTTTCCGTGATGCTCGCGCCGTTCGTCAGGGCTAGCCCTGCACGATTCGCGTTCTGACAACGGAAGGAAAGGTCAGATGACCACCAAGAACGAACTGATCGCCGCCGTGGCCGAAGAGGCGAAGCTGACGAAGACCGCTGCGGCTGCGGCTGTGGACGCGACCTTCGACATCATCGCCAAGGCGCTCAAGGATGGCGAGGAAGTCAAGCTGATCGGTTTCGGCAGCTTCTCCGTGGTGACGCGCGCTGCCCGTGAAGGCCGCAACCCGCGCACCGGCAAGCCGGTGAAGATCAAGGCTTCCAAGGCGCCGAAGTTCACCCCCGGCAAGGGCCTCAAGGAAGCCGTCAACGACTGATCCGGCCCTCTCGGCCCGGGCGCGCGCTGCGCCGGCCGTGATGCCGCTGCATGTGCCTCTCCGGATCGATGTCCGGGGGGCTATCCGGACGCTCCCGGCCCGGCCGTACCGGGCGGAGCGTCCCCGATCCGACGAGCCCCGGCCTCGCGGATTCAGGGCGCACGAAGCGCCAGCGCGCCAAGCGCGAGATCCGGCCATCGCGCCGACGTTTTCCAAAGCCATTTTTTCTGAAGGTGTCCGGCGGACGGGCACGCGCGCCACGCCAGCGCGCAGCCGCTGTTCCACGCCCCAGCCGCATCCCACCCTTGCCGCTGCGGCCTGGGCGGATTATAGCGCCGGAAGGTCCTGCGACGACCGGGCGGTTAGCTCAGTTGGTAGAGCATCTCGTTTACACCGAGAGGGTCGGCGGTTCGAGCCCGTCACCGCCCACCATGTCCAGCTCCATCCTCTCCCCACGTCGGCATCCGCGATTCCACCCACGCGAACGTGGGCCGTTTGCGCCTCCGCGCTCCTCGCGAATCCCCGCAAACATCGGTCAGAACACGCAATGCCGGCAGCGCCGAAAAGCGTTGCCAGCGCTCAATCTTAAGGGGGCTGTGGACAACTTCCCGGCAAAAAATGCGCGGCTTGCTTGACTTGGGCGGAGGGGTGCCGTACCACGCCGCTCTCCTCGGCGGTCGGCAAGACCTTCCGCCGGTCCGGGGGTGTAGCTCAGTTGGTTAGAGCGCCGGCCTGTCACGCCGGAGGTCGCGG
Source organism: Xanthobacter aminoxidans (assembly GCF_023571765.1). Taxonomy (GTDB): domain Bacteria; phylum Pseudomonadota; class Alphaproteobacteria; order Rhizobiales; family Xanthobacteraceae; genus Xanthobacter; species Xanthobacter aminoxidans. The sequence continues at coordinate 205,511 of NZ_JAMJXC010000003.1, forward strand.
GTTCGAGCCCCGTCACTCCCGCCATTTATCATCCCAAAACAATCGGTTCTTTGCTCCGCTCACAACGTGAGTGCGAGGGCGGTTGCCGTCTCGAAGCCTCGACCGGGCAGACGTCTTCTGGTCCGTCGCCGTCGGCGGCTTGTGATCGGCCTGCGCAGCCCCGCCCTCGGACTTCATCTGATCAAGCATGGAACTGGCCCACGAGCCCCTAACGGGCGCCTCTGAGGCGGGGAATGCGTTTCCCGTGGCTCTCAGGCGGGGCCGCCTTCCGCCCGGCCGCCTACGCGCGGTTTGTGTTGGCTGCGGGACAGCGAGGCCAGAGTTGCCTCGCCCGTCTTTCCCGTCTTTCCCGCCTCAGCCGTGCTGCGCCGCGCCGCGGAGATAGGCGGCGAAGGCATCGGCGGGCAGGGGGCGGGAAAACAGGAAGCCCTGGCCGAGCCGGCAACCCGCCGTGACCAGCAGTGCGCACTGGTCTTCGGTCTCGATGCCCTCGGCGACCACTTCGATGCCGAGCTTCTGCGCCATCACGATGATGGCCTCGCACAAGGCGAGATCGTCGGAGCCGCGCTCGACGCCCTGCACGAAGGCGCGGTCGATCTTGAGGAAATCGACGTCGAACTTCCTGAGATAGGCGAGGGATGAGTACCCGGTGCCGAAATCGTCGAGGGAGAGGGAGATTCCCATTCCCTGCAGCCGCTCGAACTGGTCGCGTACCGTGTCGCTCAGTTCCACCAGCAGCCCCTCGGTGATCTCCACCAGGATGCGCCGGCCGGACAGTCCATGTTCCGCGAGGCGCTCGGCCCAGGCGTCCAGCACGTCAGCGGACTGGCGGAACTCCACCGGGGAGCGGTTGACGCCGATGCGGATGGGCGGCAGGCCGGCGGCGTCCCAGGCGGTGATCTGGCGCAGCACGTCCTCGAACACCCACTGGCCGATGGCGATGATCTCGCCGGTCTGCTCGGCCACCGGGATGAACTCTGCGGGGCTGACGAGCCCCATCTGCGGATGCTGCCAGCGCAGCAGCGCCTCAGCCTTCAACACCTCGCCCGTCCCAAGGTCGATGATGGGCTGGTAGAACAGGCGGAACTGGCCGCCTGCGATGGCGCCGCGCAATTCGTTGGCGATGCGGCCGCGCCGTGTCGCCTCCTCTTGCAGCGCGCTGCGGAAGAAGCGGCAGCGGTTGCGGCCCAGCCCCTTGGCCTCGTACATGGCTTGGTCGGCATGGCGGACCAGCGCTTCGGCGTTCTCGCCATCCTGCGGGAACACGGCGATGCCGATGCTGACCGAGGAATAGGCGAGGTCTGCCCCCAGACGGTAGGGGGCGCCGAGTGCCTGTCTCAGGTCGTCCGCCAGTTCGCGCAGCCGCCGGATGTCGTCTTCGGCGGCGACGATCATGAATTCGTCCCCGTTCAGCCGGCCGACCGTATCGCCCGCGCTCAGGCGCTCTGCGAGGCGCCGCGCGGCTTCCTTCAACAGCATGTCGCCCTTGTCGTGGCCGAAGGCGTCGTTGATCTCCTTGAAGCGGTCGAAGTCGATGAACAGCAGCGCCATGCGCCGGCCGGTCCCGCGCGCCCGCGCGATCTCCTCCTCCAGCCGCTGGTGGACCAGGCGCCGATTGGGGAGCGCGGTGATGTCGTCGAAATTGGCGTGATACCAGACCGCCTCCTGCGCCTTCTTCTGGGCGGAGATATCCTCGACGATGGACCAGATGTAGGACCCGCCGTCGCTGGCATGGAGCCGCACGCCGGTGAGGCGCAGCGGCACGAGACTGCCATCCTTGCGGATGTATTCCTTCTCGTAGGGGCCGTAGTGGCCCTGGGTCAGCAGGGCATCGAGCTGCTCGCGCTCCTGCGCGGCGTATTTCGTCGGCGTCAGTGTCCAATAGTCCAGGCGCCGCAGCTCGTCCGGGCTGTAGCCGCAGATGGCGCAGAATGCGGAATTGAACTCGAGGTAGCTGCCGTCCATTCCGTTCAGCACGATGCCGAGGGGCGAAAGCTCGAACAGGCCGCGCAGCTTCTCCTCGCTGTCGCGCAGGGCAGGCTCCGTACGCCTGATGTCGGTGATATCGACGGACACGCCCACCAGGGAGCACGTCCGCCCGACCTGATCACGGATGGCGCGCCGCAGCGTGTGCAGGGTGCGATCCTGGCCGAGGGCGACGTTGCGCATCACCTCGTCGCACGCGACGGCAGAACCCTCCAGCGCGCGGCGATCGTTCTCCATGAGGCGCATCACCTGTTCCGGCGGGAAGATGCCTTCCCCCGTGCCGCCCACCACCTCGGTGCGCGGGATGCCCCACTGTTCCTCGCAACGCCGGTTGATAAGGATGAACCGGCTGTCCGGGTCCTTGACGAACACTGGCACGGGGATGGCGTCGAGCACCGCCGGCATTCCCTTTTCGAGCCAGTCGAAAATCCCGGACATGCCGCTTCCCGCCCCCACTCGCGACGCTCAAGGTCAAGCTATCATGGACCGGTTCTGTGAACAGGAGGTACCGGGGCGGCCAAAAGTAGCCCTCGCAGTCCTATCGCGTCGAGGGATCGCCGAGATAGCCGCGCCCGGTCGCGAGCACCACCAGCGCGACCATCGTCCCGGCGTGGCGGATTTCCACCGTTTCCAGCGGCTCGACGCTCTGGAAGCGCCGACGCATGGCGTTCATCTGGGCTTCCGATCCGGCGACATCGAGCACGAGCACTGCGTCGGCGCCTTTGCGGCCATGCTGGATGTCGCTCATGAGGAAGCCGCGGCAGTCGTCGCCCATGCAGGCGACCGGCCAGGACGGGCCGAGGGCGTAGCCCACCTTTCCGCCCATATGCCAGACGGGCGTCGCCACGAAGGCATAGGGGCCGGGTGTCAGGCCGTGGCGCCGCACGGCGGCTTCGAGGTCGCTCCAGGTCGCGAGTTCCCGCAGCGGGTCGCCCCCGGTGCCGGAGACCGCCGTGCCGAGGGAAGGCACCATGGAGACCGTGGCGATCACGGCCACGCCCGCCGCCGTGAAGCCCGCGGACCACACCGTCCAGCCCCGGATCGCGGCGTTGGCGGCCCAGCGCTGCGCGGTGGCCCGCCCGAGCAGGGGAAAGAGCATGAGATAGCCCGGCGCGGCCCAGTGGAAGAAGGGCTTGGCACCCGACCAGGCCGCCACCATCGGAAACACCAGCACCGGCCCGGCCGCGAGGCATAGGAGCAGGAGGGCGCGCGGGTTGACGGGCCGGGCCCTGAGCGCACGCACCGCCGCTGCCACGAGGCCGACCCAGATCCAGGGCGTCAGGAACAGGGCGATGCCGCCCACCACCATCAGCGCCATCAGCGGGTGGAAGCCCGCCGCCGACGCCCGCGCGCTCTGGAAGGCGAGGGAGGCAAAGCCGTTGCCGACGTTCCAGGCAATCACCGGCGAGAACAGGACGAGGGCGACCACGCCACCCGCATAGGGCCACACGGTGCCGAGCCATTTCCGCTGCCGCGGGCACAGCAGCAGGAACAGGAAGGTTCCGGCGAACAGGAAGACGCCGTGATACTTGGAGAGGAGCGCCAGCCCGCCCAGGGCCCCGGCCAGAAGCCACAGGGCAGGGTGGGCCCGCTCGTCGAACAGGACGTGGGCGATCACCAGCGTTCCCGCGAGCAGGAAGGCGATGAGCGGCCCGTCCGGCAGCACCCAGGTGGCGCTGGTCAGGCCCAGCACGGGCGCGCACGCCATCAGCAGCGCCGCCCACACCCCGGCCCAGCGGCCGAACAGCCGGGCCGTGAGCAGATACATGAGCAGGGTCGAGAGGGTGGAGAGCAACAGGAACGGCGCCCGCACCGCGAGCGGCGCCTCCGAGCCAAAGAGGACGGCGGAGTAATGCGCCAGCCACCAGGCCATGGGCGGATGGTCGAAATAGCTCAGCGCGGGGATGCGGCTGGTGACGACGGTGTAGGATTCGTCGTTGCCGAGGCCGGTGGTGGCCGCGAACAGGAGACGCACGGCCAGTGCGAAAACGAGCACGGCGGCAAGGGCCGAGGCGGGGGAAATCCGGTCCTGCAGCGTCTTGAGGCCTGCAGGCCGGTCGCCGACGCCAGGCCGCGCGAGACCTGGCATGGATACGCTCACTTGGACGGTCCCCAGACGAACAGGGAGGTCATGGCGAAGTTCCAGACCGCGCCGATCACGGAGCCCGCAACGCCCGCGAGCCACCAGCGCCATCCGCCCTCGAACACCCAGCTGGCGACGCCCACATTGGCCACCGCGCCGGCGCCGCAGATCAGGTAGAACTTGAGCAGGGCCGGCAGCATGGCGAGGCCGCTCACCCGCCGGTCGCGATAGGTGAAGACGTTGTTCATGGCGAAGTTCGACGTCATGGCGCCGATGGTCGCGATGGACTGGGCCACGGCGAAGCCGAGCCCGACGAGCAGTCCGCCCTTCAACATCAGCAGGTGCAGCACCAGCCCTGCGCCGCCCACGGCCGAGAACCAGACGAAACGGGGCGAGATGGTGCCGCCGCTGACCTTGAAGATCAGGAGGGTGACGAAATCGAGCATCGTGCGGCTGTCGAGCTTGCTGTCACCCTCGTCACGGGCGGCGAAGGCCATGGGCACTTCCACGACCCGCATTGGTTCCTTGCTTGCTGTCATGATGTCCAGAAGGATCTTGAAGCCGTTGGGCGAGAGGGCGGGCGCGAGGCGTTCCACCAGCGCACGGCGGATGAGGAAGCAGCCGCTCATGGGGTCGGACGTCTTGATGCCGAGGATGCGGCGCGCCATGCCGGTGGCCGTGCGGCTCATGGCGCCGCGCCGGCGGTTCAGCCCATCGGCGCTGCCGCCGTCCACATAGCGGCTGGCAACCACGAGGTCTGCATCGGGGGACCGATCGAGCATGGTCCGCAGCACGTTCACATCGTGCTGGAGATCGCCGTCGATGACGGCGACGAGGGGCGCCTGGGCGGCCAGCATCCCCTCGATGCAGGCGCCGGCGAGGCCGCGCCGGCCGACCCTGCGGATGCAGCGGACGCGGGGATCCCGCTCGCCGATCTGCCGCACGGTGTCTGCCGTACCGTCAGGCGAATCGTCGTCGACGAAGATCACCTCGTAGGGGACGCCCTTCAGCGCGCCGTCGATGCCGACGAGCATCCGCTCGACGTTGCCGCGTTCGTTGAAGGTGGGGACGATGACGGACAGCCGCGGCACCGCGGGCAGCGCGCCGGCGGTCACGTCGTCCGTCGCATCGGATTCGGGCTCGGCGCTGCCCGGCCGGATGGCGCCGGGGCCGCGGGGAGACGAGGAACCGAAGGGGGCAGGCGCGGAATCCGGCATTCTTTGTGCGTTATCCTACGGCCTTGCGAAACGATGGGTCGAAGGTACGGTCGCGCTGGGTAAGCCGGCGCAGATCCTTCCGGGACCGTGGGGGAGAGTGCCGCAAGCCTCCCCCATGTCGAATGTCACTACCTGTCCGGCTGACCAGCCAGCCTAAGGACGTCAGGCAGCCTCTCCCGTAAGCGATGGGCGCGCGCACCGCAAGCCTCCCCCTCGTTTGGCAAGGACACTAGGAAGCCAAGCTTACAGCCGGCTTACGGCTTTGAGGCGCGATCCGCCGCAGTCTTGCCTTGGAATGCGGGGCTCGCTCCCCGGCTACCCTCGAGCGCGCAGTTCGCGGCGCAGAATCTTGCCGGTGGCGGTCATGGGCAGGGCATCGGTGAAGGAGACGATGCGAGGATATTCGTGGGCGGAGAGGCGGGTCTTCACGAAGTCCTGGATGTCCTTCGCCAGCGCCTCGGAGGGAGCAACGCCCGGCTTCGGCACGATCCACGCCTTCACCGCCTCCGTGCGGAGCGCATCCGGAACCCCCACCACCGCAACCAGCGCCACCGCCGGGTGCTTGAGGATGCAGTCCTCGATCTCACCGGGGCCGATGCGGTAGCCGGCTGAGGTGATCACGTCGTCGGCGCGGCCGACATACCAGAGATAGCCCTCCTCATCCTGCCGGCCCATGTCGCCGGTGAGAAGGAAGTCGCCGGCATATTTCTGCGCGGTGGCCTCGGGATTCTTCCAGTATTCCAGCATCATCACCGGATCGCCCCGACGGATGCCGATGTGGCCTTCCGTTCCGCAGGGAAGCTCGTGGCCCGCGTCATCCACGATGCGCACGTCATGGCCAGGGATGGCCTTGCCCATGGAGCCGGGGCGGATGGGGAAAAAGCTGGAGTTGGAGCCGACCACGAGATTGCATTCGGTCTGCCCGTAGATCTCCCGCGCCTCGACACCCAGCCGCTCCTCGACGAAGGCGCCCAGCTCCGCCCCCAGAGTCTCGCCGCCGGTGAGGAGGGAGCGCAGCTTCAGGCCGCTGTGCTTCACGTCCGCCTGCCGCAGCAGCTTCAGCGCGGTGGGGGGCAGGAAGACGTTGCGCACATGATGGTCCGCCATCAGCGCCATGGCGGCGTCGGGATCGAACTTCTTCGCCCGGTGGGCGAGCACCGGCACGCCGAAATAGAGCGAGGGGAAGAGCACGTCGAACAGTCCGCCGATCCACGCCCAGTCGGCCGGCGTCCAGTGCAGATCGCCCGGCTGCGGCATGTATTGGTGGACGAACTCGATGCAGGGCAGGTGCCCCAGCAGCACCCGATGGCCGTGCAGCGCGCCCTTCGGGTTTCCAGTGGTGCCAGAGGTGAAGATGATGATGCCGGGATCGTCCGGCCCCGTATCCACCGGCGTGAAGCGGTCCGAGCCCTGCGCCAGCGCCGCGTCGAAGGAGAGGGCGCCGCCACTGTCGGGGCCGATGACGAAGACATAAGCGAGGTCGGGCAGGTGGTCCCGCACCCGCATGAGCTTGGCGAGCCCGCCCAGATTCGTCACCAGCACCTTCGCGCCCGAGGCGGCGAGGCGGAATTCCAGCGCCTCGTCGCCGAACAGGGTGAACAGCGGCACCGAGATCATCCCCGCCTTGAAGGCGGCGATGTGGGCGATGGCCGTCTCCGGCGCCTGCGGCAGGAACACCGCCACGCGGTCGCCGCGCTGGAGGCCCTTGGCGACGAGGACGTTGGCGAAACGGTTGGTGAGGGCTGTCAGCTCGTCGAAGCTGTAGGAGCGGACCGCGCCCGTCTCCTCCACGAAGATCAGCGCCGGCTTGCCCGATCCGTCCGCATGAGCATCGGCACAGGCGACGCCCATGTTGAAGCGGGCCGGCACCTGCCAGGAAAAGGCGCGCTTGAGCCCCGCATAGTCATCGGCCGGAACGAGCATCGTCACCTCCCTCGGCGCCGCTCTGCCGGCGGCTGCGCTTCAAGGAAACGATCGAACGTTTTTTTCCGGGGGAGGTCAAGGCTCTCCCGCGCGCCACAGGCACGCGGGACGCACGCGTCAATAATAGGAGGCGATGGCTTCCACTTCGGCCTTCGAGCCGAACACCAGCGGGATGCGCTGGTGGATGTGGTGGGGCTGGATGTCGAGGATGCGCGTCGTGCCGTCGGTGGCGGCGCCCTTGGCCTGCTCCACCAGGAAGGCGAGGGGGAAGGCCTCGTAGATCAGGCGCAGGCGGCCGTTGTCGTAGCCCTTGCGCTTGTCGCGCGGGTACACGTAGACGCCGCCGCGGGTGAAGATGCGGAAGGCGTCGGCCACCATGGAGCCGACCCAACGCATGTTGAAGTCCTTGCCCCGCGGGCCTTCCTTGCCGGCGAGGCAGTCGGCGAGATAGCGCTGCATGGGCGCGTCCCAGTGCCGGACGTTGGACTGGTTGATCCCGTATTCCTTGGTCTCGGCGGGGATTTCCACATCGCTGCGGGCCAGCAGGAACTCGCCGGTGCGGCGGTCGTGCACGAACACCTGCGTGCCTTCGCCGAAGGTGGCGACGAGGATGGTCGCCGGGCCATAAGCGAGGAAGCCGGCCGCCACCTGCGCCGAGCCGGGCCGCATCACCGCATCTTCGGGCTTCGCGAACGCCGCAGCGTCATAGGGCATGATGGAATAGATGGTGCCCACGGACACGTTGGTGTCGATGTTGGACGAGCCGTCCAGCGGGTCCACCGCAACCACGAGGCGGCCTTCGGGATTGAGCGGGATCAGCTCCTCGCTCTCCTCGGAGGCGAGGAAGGCGGTGGGGGTGGGCAGGAGCTTCTCGCGGATCAGCTCCTCGGCCACCACGTCGAGTTCCTTCTGGGCGTCGCCGCCGGCGTTGGGATCGACGCCACGGATGTTGGCGAGCCCCTCTTCCAGCGGGCCACGGGCCACGAGGTCGGCGATGCCGAGCCCGGCCTCGGCGATGGCGGTCACGGTGGCGGCCACGGCCTGCCGCGACGCGTCGCTCCCTGCCCAGTCCGTGAGATAGGTCTTGAGGCTCACAGCAACGCTCACCTTGTGCTCTCCTTCGATCCGGCGGCTGGGCCGACGGCAGTCCGATCGGGTTTCGTCTTGCCCCGCCTCAGCGGGTGCGGACGATCTCTATACCGACATCGCCAAACACGCCGGTGACAGGCGCGCCCGGCTTGTGCACCACCACGCGCACCTGCTCGACCATCTCGAAATGGTCCAGAAGGCGCGTGGAGATGCGCTCCGCCAGCGTCTCGATGAGGTGGACGGGATCGTCCCCCACCACCGCGGCGACCTGCTCGTAGATGCCCTGGTAGGACACCGTGAGGGCCGCATCGTCCGCCCAGGCGGCGGGGCGGGTATCGAACCAGCAGTCCACGTCGATGATGAAGCGCTGACCCAGCTCCCGCTCCGCGTCGTACACGCCGTGACGCGCATAGAAGGGCAGTTGCCGCAAGAACAGCCGGTCGGTGTTGTGGGGCCGGGTACGGGGCGCGGGGTTCGCGTCGGCCTGCGTGTCCGCAAGGGCGGTGGGATCTTCGGAGGTCATCTCATCCTCGCGCGGAGGCGCCGCCGTGGGCGCGCTCCCTGCCTCAAACTCGATGCCTTCCTATTGGTTTCGCCGCCTGCTTTCAACGGATCTTCACCTCGACCGGAGTCGGACGCGGCAACCGCGGCATGGAGGGCGGCACGCCCTCGCGGATCAGTTCGGGAACGAAGGCGAGCGGATTGACGCCGAGTGCCGCGTGCAGTCCGGCATAGGAGGCGGTGACACGCGGGTTCACCTCCGCCACGACAGGGCCTTCCGGCGTCAGGATCACGTCGATGCAGACGATGCCGGAGAGGCCGGGAATGGCTTCCACCACCCGTCTCGCCGTCTCGGCAAGGCGTCCGTCCTCATCCGCGATGCCGCCGACCTGCACGCCCTCGAAGGCGAACACGCCCACAAGGTGGCTGATGCTGAGACGGTTCGCCGCGAGCAATGTCACCCCGTCCGGCCGCACCAGCACGCTGAGGCTGGCGAGGTTGCCGTTGAGGAAGGGCTGGACGACGAGGCCACCGGCGCGGGGCAGGGCAGCCCTGTTCGGCCAGGCGCGGGCGGCCGACCAGCCGGTGCCGTCCTCAGGCCGTGTCACCAGATCGCCGTCGAGCCCGGAGGGCAGGGCATCGAGCGGGTAGGTCGGGACGTGCGGAATGCCGTACTCCGCGAGGCGGCGGGCCAATGCCAGCCGGTTCGAGGTGAGGATGACGGCCTCGCCGGAACTCGCGAGCGTGCGGGCCCCGCCCTCGCGCATCAGGCGGGCAAGGCGCGCCAGAAGGCCGCCGGCCTCAGGGGCGATGGGCCACACCACGTCGGCGTCCTGGGCGAGGCCGGACCAGATGATCCAGGGATCGTCGCCCTTGCGCACCGGCACCGCCTCCTCGTTGGGCGGCGGCAGGCGGTCGTCATAGGCCAGCACCACGTTGATGCCGACGAGTTCCTGGAGATCGGTGACGATGGCGTCGCGGATCAGGCGCCCCTCCGCCAGGGCCGCCTCCGGCAGGGGCTTGTCGCGCATGCCGCCGGATGTCACGTACTCGCAGATGAAGACGCGCATGGGGCTCCTCTCGCAAACGCTCAGCCGGACCTCGACATGCAGCTTATCCCCGTCGTTGACCTGAAGGGAGGGGTGGTCGTGCGTGCCCACAGGGGCGAGCGCGAGGCCTATCGTCCCATCGTCACGCCGCTTTCCCCCTCGGCCCGGCCGCGGGACGTGGTGGCGGGGCTGCTCTCGCTCGCCCCGTTCCGCACCCTCTATGTGGCTGATATCGATGCCATAACCGGGGCAGGCCGCAACGATGACGCGATCGCGGAACTCGTCCGCGCCTTCCCCGGCCTCGACCTGTGGGTGGATGCCGGGGAGCGCGATCCGGCCCAGATCGTCGCCCGCGCCAGATCCCGGCTCGGCACCAGCATCGTCGGAACCGAAGTCCTCGGCGAGGCCGACGTGGAGGCGGCGCTCGCCGTGGACGGGGTGATTCTCTCCCTGGACCACGATGCCGCGGGACCGCGCGGGCCGGCGCGTGCGCACCGCGATGCGCGCCTGTGGCCAGCCCGCGTGATCGTCATGACGCTCGCCCGCGTCGGCAGCGGCGAGGGGCCGGACATGGCCGCGCTGGAGCGCACCGGCCGGCTGGCCGAGGGGCAGGGGGCGGCGCCCGCGCTCTACGCCGCCGGCGGCGTGCGGGGGCCAGCGGATCTCGAAGCCCTCGCCCGGGCCGGCGTTGCCGGCGCGCTGGTGGCGAGCGCCCTTCACGACGGGCGGATCGACGCGGAAAGCGCGCGCCGGTGGGCCTGAGGCGCAGGCCGCCATTGGGCTTGCCTGCCGGGGCATGTGCTTAGCCTTGAGCCCGGTTCACTGTTACCTTCCCGCCACACCTGCACATGGAGATGCCGCAAGGGTGCCCCGTGTCACGGAACTGTAGTATCGTTCCCATAGGCAGGGCCGAGCGTCTCGATCCTCCCGCCCGGAATTGCTCTTCCATGATGCTCCGCCTGCCGCTGCTCCATTCGTCCGCAAGCCGCATCGTCCTGGCACTCGTCTGCTCCGGCGCGGCGCTGCCCGCTCTTGCGGGATCGTTCACGGTGCCGCCGGCCTCCGGGCAGCAGACCGTCTCCGGCAGCGATACCGGCACCATTGCCGCCGGCGCGACCCTGAGCACGGGCTCGTCCGCCTCCATCGTGTGGAATGGCAATGCCACGACGACGCCCGGCGTGGTCATCACCAATTCCGGCACCGTCACGTCCACCGGCCGGACCATCGACACCACGGGTGCCTTCACCGGCACCTTCACGCTGACCAACACCGCCACCGGCAAGGTCATGTCCAAGGATGATGCCTTCCGCATCAATGGGCCGCTCGCCAACGGCACGGTGATCGTCAACAACGCCGGCACCATCAGCTCTCAGACCGGCCAGGCATTGGACTTCGACAAGGCGAACGCGGCCACGGCCACCGTCACCATCGGCAACACCGGCACCATCTCCTCGGCCGGCTCGGATGCCATCCGCCTCGGCGGCGGCACCATCGGCATCACCAATTCGGGGACGATCGCGACCACCTCGTCCGGCAAGCGCGCCATCAAGTTCGACACGGCCTCGAACTTCGACACGCTGAAGAGCCTCACCATCACCAACGAGGCGGGCGGCGTCATCACCGGCACCGACGACGCCATCAAGATTTCGTCCACCACCAGCAGCACCGCGGCTCCGGTGATCTCCATCACCAATGCGGGGACGATCCAGTCGAAGTCGGGTGGTCAGGGCATCGACCTCGGCGACATCTATTCCACCAACGCCACGATCACGATCACCAACCAGAAGACCGGCCTGATTACCGCCACCGACAATGACGGCATCCAGGGCACCAACGGCGTCACCATCAACAATTACGGGACCATCTCGTCCTATTACGCGGCCGGCACCGCCGACACGCAGAACAATTCCGCCGTCAAGGTGAGCGGCGACGACCAGGGCCACGCCATCACCCTCAAGGTGAACAATTATGCCGGCGCCCTCATCAGCGGCGCCTATCACGGCATCAAGGCCACCGGCACCGACGACAACCTGATCGTCACCAACAACGGCACCATCGAGGGCCGCAACGGCTCGGGCGTGAATTCCAACGGCACCGGCACGCTGACCAATTACGGCACGATCTCCGGCACCTTCGATCCGGCGGCGAGCTTCGGCGATGGCGACGGCGTGGACTTCGACCACGCCGGCACGGTCCTGAACTACGGCACCATCGAGGGCCTCGGCTCCAAGGGTATCAAGCCGGGCGAGACCAAGCCGAGCACCTCCGAGGGCATCGCCATCGGCGGTGGTCTGATGGTCAACGGCGACGCGGCCCACACCTCGGCGCTGATCTCCGGCGCCAACAACGGCATCCTCATCGACGACAGCAACAGCGGCGATGCCTACGCCGCCGCGACCGTCACGAACTACGGCACCATCCAGGGCCTCGACGGCTACGGCATCCGCTATGTGAACTCCGGCGGCGACCCCACCAAGTCCCTCACCGTCACCAATTACGGCACCATCTCCGGCACCACCTATGCGGTGCAGATGGGCAACGGCAACGACCTGTTCGTGGTCGGCGCGGGCAGCAAGGTGGTCGGCATCGTGGATGCGGAAGGCGGCCGCGACACGCTCGAACTCGCGAGCGGCAGTCAGGTTATGGAATTCGACCTCAGCCAGGTCGGCGACAGCGCCACCTATCGCCACTTCGAGGAAGTGGCCATCGATGGCATCGTGTCCCTCTCCGGCACCAGTACCTTTGCCGGCGACGTGAACATGGGCGAATTGGGTAGCGTTTTCTTGGACCATCTCAACGCCCCTGATGCCCACGTGGTGAGCGTGGCGGGTGGAATCGGCCTGCGGGTCCTGTGGGGCGAAGGCACCATCGGCAGCCTCGATGTGGCAAACCTCATGCTCGCGCCCGGCACCACCATCGGCACCACCGGCACCATCGTGGTGACGGGCGACGTGGCCCTGTCCCATATGCGCTATGAGGTGGATGTGGGGCCGGGCGGCACGTCCGACCTCATCGCGGCCGGCGGCAAGACCACGCTGAATGCAGCGAGCACCTATGTGGATGTCTACGGCACCCTAGATTGGGGTACGCGCTATACCATCCTTTCTTCATCGGGTGGCATCGATGGCACCTTCAGATCACTCGCCGCCTACGGGCCGAGCTATCTCTTCATCGCGCCGGAGCTGAGCTACGACGCGACCCATGTCTATCTGGAACTGGAGCGCAATGGCATCGCCTTCGCCTCCTACGCCGCGACGCCTAATGCCGCCGCCGCCGCGAACGCGCTGGACCGCGCCGGCAACGGGGCGGCGAAGACTTCCGCGCTCTACACCGCCTTCGCCACGCAGACGGACACCGCCAACCCCACCCTCGCCCTCTCCCAGCTGTCCGGCGACCTCTACGCCACCCTGCCCGGTCAGCTGGCCACCGAGAACATGATGGTCAACGACCTCATCCTCGGCCGCTTGCGGCAGGCGGGATACACCAGCGCCAAGGGGGCGGAAGCCGCGCTCGGAGCGGGCGGGCCGGCCCGGGCCTATGCCGACCCGGCGACGCCGGGTGCGCAGGCCTTCAAGGCCATCAAGGCGCCCGAGCCCGGTCCGGTGTGGACCACCTGGGCGCAGGGCTACGGCCAGTGGCTCTCCACCTCGGCCAACGGCAATGCCGCGGCGGCTGACACCAATCTGGGCGGCCTGCTGATCGGTGCGGACGTTTCGGCCAGCAACTGGGTGATGGGCCTCGCCGCCGGCTATTCCTCCGCCTCCACCAGCGCGGACGCGGCGTCGGCGAACACCGAGACCTGGCGCATCGCCGCCTACGGTGGCGCGACCTTCGACGCGATCAAGCTCCGCGCCGGCGCCAGCTACGGCTGGAGCAGCATCGACCAGAGCCGCTTCGTCGCCCTCACCGGTGAAAGCCCGAAGGCGAGCTACACCGGCACCGCCGGCAACCTGTTCGCCGAAGCCGGCTACACCTTCGCGTTCAGCGGCGTGGCGCTGGAGCCCTTCGCCGGTATCGGCTGGACCAGCGTGGATCTCGGCAGCTTCATCGAGAACAACGCGCCTGTCGCCGGCCTGTCCTCCACCGGCACGTCGTTCGACACCGCCTATTCCACACTGGGCCTGCGCATCGCCACCAGCTTCAACGCCTCCGGCATCGTCGTGACGCCCCACGCCTCGGCCGGCTGGCGCCACGCCTTCGGCGATGTAACGCCGCAGACGGTGCTGAGCTTCATCAACACCGGCACGGCCTTCGGCATCGATGGCCTCGCCATCGCCGAGGACAGCATCGTCGGCTCGGTGGGCATCGACTTCGCCTTCGCCACCGGCGCTACCTTCTCGCTAGGCTACGAGGGCATGGCCGGTGACGGCACCAGCTACAACGCCGGCAAGGCGACGCTGGCGGTGAAGTTCTGAGGAGATCGGGCGCGCGGGCAGGGCTGAGCGCCCCCGCATCGCGCGCCCGTCTCGTCGGCCACGGGGAGCAAGGGACGCGCCTGAGGCCTCAGCCCCTGGCCTGCTGCTCGATCAGCGCGGCGAAGATGCTCGCCACGGTGAGGTCGGCGCTGGTGCCCGGGTTAAGGCCGCGGGACTTCAGGCTCGTGTCGAAGGCGAGAAGCGCGTCGTGGCGTTCGCCCGGTGACAGGCCGGAGAGCCCGCCACGCAGCGCCACAGCCTCCTGCCGCACCACCTCCGCCTGCTCCGGCCCGAACTTGCGGGCAATGTGGCTGTCTGGAAGCGTCGCCAGGAAGGCGAGGTAGGCGTCCTCAATGCGCCGCCGCTCCAGCGGCCCGCCGGAAAGCGCGGGAACGCCGAGCGCGAACAGGTCGGCATATCCGGTCACATACTGGCGGGCGATGGCGTCGCGATCGGCGGCGAGCGCCATGGCTGCCTTGAGCGTGACGCTGGCCGGAGCGCGCACATCCGCCTCGGCCGATGCACCCAGGCCGCCGGGCGACGCCGCCGCGATGGCGTGGAAGGCGTTTTCGGCGTCGGCGAGATCCAGCCCGTCGAGCACCTGCACCAGCTGATCCCGGAGCGGGCCGCCGCCCTCGGCCGCCACCGCCAGAGGTGCGCAGAGCAGGATGATGCCGAGATTGGTGTTGCAGCCGGCGACTGCAAGCGAGGCTTCCACCGCCGCCAGCACCCGCGCGCCGACGGAAGCGCCGGCGCGGGCGATGGCAGGAGCCGCGGCAGCGGCCGCCGCCTCGAACTGAGTGGTTTCCATGCCGTGCCCGGCGGCGAAGACATGGACGTTGCCGGGCTTCAGCGCGGACAGCTCGGCAAGGCAGGCGGCGCGGAAGGCTTCCGCCACCTCGGCCGGCGCAAGAGCCCTCATGCGGTGACGCAAGCAGTGCTCAAGGGGCCGGTTCCATCACCGCGCCGAGGCCGAAGTCGCGCAGCAGGGCCTGCGTGCGCTCGCGCATGCGCGCCTCGGCGACTTCCGGCGTGGGGCCGGTGGCGCGCACGGTGCAGAGCGGGGCCCCCTTCAGCACCGAGGCACCTGCGGGCGGGCGGTCGGCCACGAATTCGGGCCATGCATCCTGCGGCACCACCATGTCGTGCGCGGCATAGATGACGCCGGCGGCGTGCGCCTGCGCGGGCACGGGCAGCACTTCCGGCAGCCTGCCGCCGCAGGCCGCCAGATGCAGGCCGAGCAGGGGGGGCAGGGGATCGGTGTCGAAGATGTCGAGGGTGGCACCGGGGCGAGGGTTCACCTCCACCAGGCACCAGCCGTCATCGTTCACCACGAAGTCGAGCGAAACCAGCCCCACCAGCCCGCAGGCGAGCGTGACGCTGAGCGCGCCCTTCAGCATCTCGCCGGCGAACGCTTCCGGCAGGGCGACAGGCCCAGCGGCGCCGCCGTAACGGAAGGGATGTTCCTCGTCCTGCGCGTGCCATTGCCGCGAGGCGCCGATCACCCGGGCCGCGCTGCCATTGGACAGGAGAAGCAGAGAGAGGGACTGCCCGTCGACCTCGCGCTGGAGATAGTGGCCCGGCGCGGGCGGGGAGAGGTCGCCGGGCGCACGCCGCCGGATGTGGGCACCGCCCGCCCCGCCGATCTTCTTCTCCAGCACCGGAGCGTCGCCGAAGGTCTCGGCGGTGGGCGCTTCGAGCGAAACGGCGGGGAAGGGAATGCCGAGATGGGCCGCGAGGGCGGCAAGGGCGATGGGGTCCTTCAGCACGCGCACGATGGCCGGCGCGTTGCCGAGGATGGGGTTGCGCTCGGCGATGCGGGTCATGAGGGCGGTGTCGTCCTCCAGCCCGCCACCCAGCACCACCGGCAGCCCGGTGGGCGCGAGGGAGTGGAGCGCCTGGATCAGGTCGTCGCCATCGAAGGCGCAGCCGTTCTTCTTGTGCACGCGCACGCAGCGCGCGGTGTGAGCACAGGTATCGAGATCAGCGAACAGGTCGAACGAGAGCGCGGCGAAGCCGGCACGGGCGGCGCTGGCCGCCAGCGGCCGGGCGGAAATGGCGATCAGAGCAATATCCATATGGATCCCAGCCTGTTGGTTCGGAGCCCACTTTCGGGGCCTTTTGTGCGGCGCGGCCCTTTGGGGCGCGCCTCCTCCCGTCCTGTCCGGTGCCGCGCCGGAGGTACTCAGAGAGCGATGACGTCCGCGCCCTGATTGTTTCCTCGCACGCAATCGAATGACAGGTTTGTGAACGATGCGAAGCGGTCGCGCAAGGTGGCGGCCAGTCGCGTCGCCGCCTCCTCGCCATCGACGATGGCGAATCCGGTCGGCCCCCAGGAGCTTTGGCCGACGCCGGGGACGCCCTCGGCCTCGATTGCGGCGATGGCTTCCGCAACCTGCGGGCTCAGGAAGCGCCCGCCGCCCTGAGCTGCGGCATAATGATCGCCCAGCACGCGCTGCCAGTGGCCGATGACCCGGCCGAAGTCGTCTGCATCCGCGGCCGCGAGCGCCGGCAGCGCCTGAAGCAGCATCATGTGGCAGAGCTCGGCCGCCTGCTCCGCCGGGAAGGGCGGAAGGGTGGCCATGGCCGCCGTCTCCTGCGGCCCGCTCAGCCCTTCGCGGGCGGTATCGAAGACGAGGAGGATGCGCCAGCTCTCGGGAACCTGGAAGCGCGCAAGCAGGGGCGGGGGCGCGCTGGCCTCAGGGCCGGCGAGCGCCTTGCCGCCGTCGAGGATCACGCCACCGGCCGCAAACGCCTCCATGCCGATGGCCGAGCGTCGGCCACGCCCGAGCACGGTCGCGACCGCGCGGGGCGACAAATCATGCCCGGAGAGACGCGCCACCGCGACTCCCACCGCCAGCGCCAGTTGGGTGCCGGAGCCGAGCCCGCCATGGGCCGGCAAGGCGGCGTCCACGTCGATGGCGAAGCGCTCTTCAATGCCGAGCTTGTCGCGCACCAGATCCCGCGCGCGGGCGGCACGGTCGCTGTCCGGTCCTTCGGCGGCATCCGTGCTGCTGCGGCGGACGCTCACCTCGGTGGCCGGCCGTTCCAGCGCGATGCCGAGCGAGCCGAAGCGGCGGCCGAGCGAGCCGCCGAGATCGAGAAAGCCGAGATGCAGCCGCGCCGGCGCGCGCACCTTCACCCCGGCCGCGTTGCGCAGATCCACGCGGCGGCTCAGCCGGCGAGGGCGGCGCGCAGCCGCTCCGCATGGGCGGCGAGCACGTCGGGCTTCTCCATCTCGCTCGCCGGCGGCTTCATGGGCACACCCGAATGGCGCGGGATGACGTGGACGTGGAGGTGGAACACCACCTGCCCGCCGGCCTCCTCGTTGAACTGCTGGATGGTGATTCCGTCCGCCGCGAAGGCCTTCATGCCGGCGATGGCCACCTTCTTGGCGATGGTCGCCACATAGGCGAGGTCCTCGGGCGTGATGTCGAGGATGTTGCGGGCTGGTGCCTTGGGGATCACCAGCGTATGGCCGGGGCAGCGTGGCATGATGTCGAGGAAGGCGAGGGCCTTGTCGTCCTCATAGACCTTGTGCGCCGGCAGCTCGCCGCGAAGGATGCGGGCGAAGATGTTCTGCGGATCGTAAGCCGGCGTTGCGGTCATGCACGTGTCTCCCTGTTGGGGGAGGAGATTGCAGGGCGCGGGCGGGGGGTCAAGCCCGCACCGGTGCGGCGCGGACGACCTCAGCCGAACCGGCCGGTGACGTAATCCTGCGTCCGCCGGTCCCGCGGGTGGGTGAAGAGGTCCTGCGTGGGGCCGAACTCCACCATCTCGCCGAGGTACATGAAGCCGGTGAAATCGGAGATGCGCGCCGCCTGCTGGAGATTATGGGTGACGATGGCGAAGGTGTAGTGCGCCTTCAGTTCCTCGATGGTCTCCTCAATGCGTGCCGTGGTGATGGGGTCGAGGGCTGAGCAAGGTTCGTCGAGCAGGATCACCTCCGGCTTGAGGGCGATGGTGCGGGCGATGCAAAGGCGCTGCTGCTGGCCGCCGGAGAGGCTGAGGCCGCTCTGGGGCAGGATGTCCTTCACCTCGTCCCACAGGGCCGCCTTGCGCAGCGCCTCCTCGACGCGCAGGTCGAGATCGGCCGGCTTCAGGTCTTCGTTGATGCGCAGGCCGATGGCCACGTTGTCGTAGATCGACATGGGGAACGGCGTCGGCTTCTGGAACACCATGCCGATGCGGGCCCTGACGCTGGCAGGGTCCATGGCGTCGCCGAGAATGCTCACGCCGTCGAGCAGCACGTCGCCCTCCACCCGCTGGTCCGGGTAAAGCTCGTACATGCGGTTGAAGATGCGTAGCAGGGTCGATTTTCCGCAGCCCGACGGGCCGATGAAGGCGGTGACGCAATGCGCGCGCAGGTCGACCGAGATGTTCCTGAGGGCGATGGCGTCGCCGTAATAGAAGCTCAGGTTTCGGACGGAGAGCTTGACCGGAGGCAGGGTCGCCTGCCGGCTGGCGAAGACCGTCGGCGCGGGCAGGCCGGCATGGGCCGAGCCGTCCGGGGGCAGCGACGACGGGGTGTGGATGGACATGGCGACCGATCCTCGGCAGGAGCTGATGTATCCTGCCTAGATCGTCTGCTGCGGGGCGTCCTTGCGCCAGCTCATGCGGCGCACGCGGAATGGGAAAAATCGAGCGACGGCGCCGCTTTTCCGGGGCGCCGGGCAGGACCGCTTCCTGCGCCGGCTCAGCGTCGCTCCGCTCAGTTCTGGCCCTGGCTCTGGGCCTGCGCCAGCTTCTGCGGCGCGCGGCCGTCGAGGGCGCTGATGCGCTCCTCCACGTCGAGGCCGGTGCTGCGCAGCGCCTGCACGCCCACGGCGTCGAGGCCCACGGCGAGGCGGACGTAGTTCTCCGTGCCGCAGATGTTGCGGCCGGCGTCGAACGAGACCCAGCCGATCTTGGGCACATGGGCCTCGGCCCAGTGCCGTGCCTCGCCCTCACCCTCCTCGCCGTCCTCGGGCACGACATAGCCGGAGATATGGCGCGCCGGCAGACCCAGGTGCCGGGCGGCGGCGGTGAAGACATGGGCGATGCTGCCGGCGCAGGCGGTGCCCGCCTTCACGGCCTCGGCCGCGCTCAGGGGATCAGCGAGGGTCGGCCCGTCCTGCTCCTCCACGGTCTCGTGGACCTTGACCATGAGGGCGTGAAGCTGGGCCAGCGGGTCGTCGGCCGGCGCCTCGATGTCCGCCGCGAGGGCGGCGAGGGCGGCGTCGACCTCGGTGAGGTCGGTCTGGCGCAGGAACAGGGACGGCGGGAAGCGCTCCACCGTGCCGCGCACGATGCCGGTGGTGTCCTGCGTCTCGATCTCGCCCTCGGCACAGACGGTGAGGTGATCGGCCGGCCCGTCCACGGAGAAGGTGTGGCAGAGGTTGCCGAAGGCATCCTCCTGGGGGTGCAGGCGGCAGTCGGAATTGAGGTCCAGCGCCCAGCGCAGGATGAACTGGCCCTCGTGGGCGCGCGGGGTCATGCGCACGGTCACGGCCATGTTGCGGGTGCCGGGCTCGAAGCGCTGGGTGATCTCGTGGCGGATGCGGATGCGCATTGCGGGCGTCCCTGGTGACGATGCGGCGCGTGCGCCGCGACTGACATTCCCCCCCCGGCGCGAGCCAGCCGCGCCGACGGGGAAGCTGATGGGGCCGCGAACGGCCCCGGGGTCAGGTCAGATACTGCTCGGTGATCTCGGCGCCGAGCTTGTTGTTGTCCGAGATGAACTCGGAAATGAACTCGTGCAGGCCGGTCTGGAAGATGTCGTCGATGGACTTGTTGGTGAGCCGCGCCAGCATGGCACGTGCCTGCCGTTGGGACGGACCCTGCCGACCATAGACCGAGGCGATGTCGTCCAGATTGCGGGCGAGGCTGTCGTAGCAAGCGGCCAGCGAGCGCGGCATCTGCCGGTTCAGGATGAGCAGGTCCGCCACCAGCCACGGCTTCACGCTGTCGCGATAGACCCAGTGGAATGCGGTGAGCGCCGAAACCGAGCGCAGGATGGAGGCCCACTGGAAATAATCGAGCGGGCCGCCGATGTGCTCCTTCTCCGGCAGCAGCACGTGATACTTCACGTCCAGGATGCGGGCGGTGTTGTCGGCGCGTTCCAGCTGGGCACCGGAGCGGGCGAACCAGTAGCCGTCATTGCGCAGCATGGTGCGGAAGGTCGCGCCGTCGAAGCGCAGCGACGTTTCCTTCACGAAGGCGAGGAAGCGCGAGAGCTCGTCGCGCGTCAGCGCACGGTTGGGGAAGTTGCGAAGCTCGATCCAGGCCGAGTTGATGACGTCCCACATCTCCGAGGTCAGCGCCGTGCGCACCGAACGGGCGTTGGTGCGGGCTACCTCGAAGCAGTTGCGGATGGAGGAGGGGTTCTCCGACTCGAAGGCGAGGAACGACACCACGTTCTCTTCCTTCGCCTCCTCCAGCGGACCATAGCGCGCGACGAATTCGTCGGCGCAGCCGGCGGTGAGCACGGCCGAACTCCACTCGTTGGTGGAGCCGCCGTAGGTCACGGGCGTGTAGGCGAGGCGCTGGGAGACGTCGAGGATGCGGGCCAGGCAGTCGGCGCGTTCGACGTAGCGGGTCAGCCAGTAGAGGTTGTCGGCGGTGCGGGAAAGCATGGGGAGCCCGTTGCGGAAGGAGAGGGTGCGCGGCGCGGTTCAGCCGCGCTCAGGCGTCCTGCACCCGGATGGCGTGGTGCCTCCGGGGGCGGTTCAGGCGGCGGAACCGGGCGGGGCCCCGGCTCCGGCAATGGCACGGGCCGGGATGCCCGTGCGCGGGGAGAAACCTGCATCAACGATAGCGCTCACGCGCCGAAAAGCGAGAGCGCGCGTGCCCGCGCCCATGCGTCCTGCACCCAAAGCACGAGCGTGCCCGCTCATGCGTCCAGCACCCGAAGCATGAGCGCCGCCGCTCATGCGTCCAGCACCCAAGTGTCCTTGGTGCCGCCGCCCTGGCTGGAGTTCACCACGAGGGAACCCTCCTTCATGGCGACGCGAGTGAGGCCGCCGGGGACGATGCGCACCTTGTCGGAGCCGGACAGGATGAACGGGCGCAGGTCCACGTGGCGCGGCGCGATGCCCTTTTCCACCAGCGTCGGGCAGGTGGAGAGCGCCAGCGTGGGCTGAGCGATGAAGTTCGCCGGGTCCGCCTTGAGCTTGTCGCGGAACTTCTCGATCTGCGCCTTGTCGGAGGCGGGGCCGACCAGCATGCCGTAGCCGCCGGAGCCATGCACTTCCTTCACCACCAGCTCGGGGAGGTGCTCCAGCACATATTTCAGATGGTCCGCCTCGCGGCAGCGCCAGGTCGGCACGTTGGGGAGCAGGGGCTCCTCGCCGAGGTAGAATTTGATGATATCAGGCATGTAGGAATAGACGGCCTTGTCGTCGGCGACGCCCGTTCCCACCGCGTTGGTCAGGGTGACGTTTCCGGCCTGATAGGCGCTCATCAGCCCCGGCACGCCGAGCACGCTGTCGCGGCGGAAGGCGAGGGGGTCGAGGAAATCGTCGTCGAGGCGGCGGTAGATCACGTCCACGCGCTTCGGCCCCTCGGTGGTGCGCATGTAGACCACCGCATCCTTCACGAACAGGTCGCGGCCCTCGACGAGGTCCACGCCCAGCTTGTCCGCGAGGAAGGAGTGCTCGTAATAGGCCGAATTGTGGATGCCGGGGGTGAGGATGACCACGTTCGGCTCATGCCCGCCGTGGGGCGAGAGCGAGCGGAGGGTGGCGAGCAGGTCGTCGGCGTAGTTCTCCACCGGCGCGACGCGGTGCATGGAGAACAGCTCCGGGAACAGCCGCAGCATGATCTCCCGGTTCTCCAGCATGTAGGAGACGCCGGACGGGGTGCGGGCGTTGTCCTCTAGCACGTAGAATTTGTCGGGGTCGGTGCGGACGATGTCGATGCCGGCGATGTGGACGTAGAGATCGTGCGGCACGCGCTGCCCGTTCATCTCCGGGCGGAAGGCGGGGTTCTGGTAGACGAGGTTCTCCGGAACGATGCCGGCCTTCAGAATCTCCCGCTTCGAGTACACGTCCTTGATGTACATGTTCAGCGCCTTGACGCGCTGCTCCAGCCCGCGCGAGAGGCGGGTCCACTCGTCCTTGGTGAGGATGCGGGGCACGATGTCGAACGGGATCAGGCGTTCCTGCGCGTTCTGCTCGCCATAGACCGCGAAGGTGATGCCGATTCTCCGGAAGATGAACTCGGCCTCCTTGCGCCGGTGGTCCAGCACATCCTGGGGCACCTCGGCGAGCCAGCGCTGGAGGGTCTCATAGGCCGGCCGTACCGCACCGTCGGTACTGGACATTTCATCGAACGCATGCGGCATTGGGATCGACACTCCACGCCCCGGGGAAGCTCCCCATGAACTTAACAAACATCGTGCCAAAGAAGTGCTAAACGGGAAAGCGGAGCGAAGGCGCCGCTCACGCTTTAAATATGCCTAGATTTTGGGCGGTTTTACCCCGGCTGACGCCGGCAAGGGCAGGGATCTGAGACATGGGTGAGGCAGGCGACGCGCGATCGGTCACGGCTGCGCTGATCGTGATTGGCGACGAGGTTCTCTCCGGCCGGACCAAGGACAAGAACATCGGCCACATCGCCGAGCGGCTGACCGACGTGGGCATCGACCTGCGGGAGGTCCGGGTGGTGGCGGACGTGGAGGAGGACATCGTGGCGGCGGTCAACGCGCTGCGCGCCCGCTTCGACTACGTCTTCACCACCGGCGGCATCGGCCCGACCCATGACGACATCACCGCCGACGCCATCGCCAAGGCCTTCGGGGTCTCCATCGACGTGGATCCTCGCGCCCGCGCCATGCTGCTCGAATACATCGCCGAGAAGGACCTGAATGAGGCGCGCCTGCGCATGGCGCGGATTCCCGCCGGGGCCAGCCTCGTGGTGAACGAGGTGTCCAAGGCGCCAGGCTTCCGCATCGAGAACGTCATCGTCATGGCCGGCGTGCCGCGCATCATGCAGTCAATGCTGGAGGCGGTGCTGCCGGAGCTGCGCAAGGGCCGGCCCATGCTCTCGCGCACCATCCTCGCCGAGGCGAAGGAGGGCGACATCGCCGCTCCGCTGCGCAGGATTGCCGAGACCTACCCCGACGCCATCATCGGCTCCTACCCGTTCCGCGACGAGGTAGACGGGCGCTACAAGACCAATCTCGTGGTGCGGGCGCGCGAGCCGGAACTGCTCGCCACCGCCGGAGACGCGGTCGCCCGGATGGTGGAAGACAATGCGGGCGACTGACGCCGCCTAGTCGTTCTTTGCGATCTGGCCGAGCCAGACCTCGCGATACCACGTGGCAAAGCGGGCGATGCCCTCCTTCAGGGGGGTGCGCGGCGCGAAGTCCACCGCCTGGGCGAGGCTGGTGACGTCGGCGAAGGTGGCCTGCACGTCGCCGGCCTGCATGGGCTGGAAGTCCAGCTCCGCCTTGCGGCCCAGCGCCTCCTCGATATGGCCGATCAGCGCCATCAGCGGCTCGGGGCTGTGGTTGCCCACATTGTAGATGCGATAGGGCGCATTCGAGGTGGCGGGGTCCGGGGCCGCCCCGGTCCAGGCAGGATCGGGCGTCGCCGGCCTGGGGAGCAGCGCGACCACGGCGTCCACCACATCGTCGATGAAGGTGAAGTCGCGCTGCATGTCGCCGTTGTTGAACACCTTGATGGGCCGGCCGTGCCAGATGGCGTCCGTGAACAGGAACACCGCCATGTCCGGCCGTCCCCACGGGCCGTAGACGGTGAAAAAGCGCAGCCCGCTCACCGGCAGCCGGTAGAGGTGGGAATAAGCGTGGGCCATCAGCTCGTTCGCCTTCTTGGTGGCGGCATAGAGGCTGATGGGGTGGTCCACCGTCTGGTCCACCCGGAAGGGCAGGTCGGTATTGGCGCCGTAGACCGAGCTCGACGAGGCATAGACGAGGTGCGCGACGCCGCCATGGCGGCAGCCTTCCAGCACATTGCCGAAGCCGACGAGGTTGGAGTCGATATAGGTCTCGGGATGCTCGATGGAGTAGCGCACGCCAGCCTGCGCCGCGAGATGGACCACATGGCTGGGCCGGTGGCGGGCGAAGACCTCAGCGGTGGCAGCGCGATCGGCCAGGGTCAAGCGCTCGAAGCTGAAGCCGGGATGGCCGAGGAGCCGGGCGAGGCGGGCCTCCTTGAGGCGCACGTCATAATAGGCGTTGAGGTCGTCGATGCCGACGACGTCCTGTCCCATCGCAAGCAACCGCTCGGCGACGGCGGCACCGATGAAGCCGGCCGCGCCGGTAACGAAGATGGGAGCATTGGTGAAGGTCAAGAACGGTCCCCGGACAGAACGCGCCGGACGGCGGAAGCTTCGCCGGGGTCGCCCGCATTCTTAGATCAGCGCTCCCGCGGCATCAACGCGCCCAAAGGGGAGGGGTGCAAGGCCGGCCGGCCGTGACGGAGCGAGCCGCCCCCGTTCATAACGGTGCTGGAAGGAGAACACGACACGACCGGGAGCCATCTCCCTCGCGCCCGCCTTGGTCCGGAGTTGGTCCAGGCTATGAGGGGCGGGGTGAACTGCGGGCGGGCACTTGGCGCCTCGCGTTCTCACCTCAGCTCACGCGGACCATAAAGATGATGTAGGCCGAGCAGCACAGCATGCCCCACAGGGCCAGGACGGATTCGGCTATCATTTTATCTGCCCCCCAGCAGTCGTTAGCGCGATTGTTGCGCTGCATTTACTCAAATGGTTGGGGAGGGGGCGATGGAAAACAGTCCGACGTTCGCTTTGATCAAACGGTAGGGTTAATCAAATATTGTCGGGGATCTGGGACGACATTGCGCGCTCGGACGGGCGAGCGGCAATGGCGACCGCAGAAGGAATTGAGGTCAAGACTCGCGACCGCTGGCAGGAGCGCTCTTGCGGTCCTTCAACGATCCATCCGATTGGTGCGGGAAGCAGGAGGCACAGCCGCCGAGCGAACGACGCTCCCTTTCAGTCGCGCATCCGGACGCCTCATATCGAGGCAGGAGAACGGGCCATGCCGCCGGGCTCCCCCACAGGGCCTCAGTAGGCTTCCTTGCGCAGGACCTCGAGGAAGGTCTTCAGGATGATCTTGATATCGATCCAGACCGACCAGTTGTTGATGTACCAGAGGTCCATCTCGATCCGGCGCTCCATCTGCTCAAGCTCCGCCGTCTCGCCGCGGAAGCCCTGCACCTGGGCCCAGCCGGTGATTCCCGGCTTGACGTGGTGGCGGAACGCATAGCCGGAAATCAGCTTGGAATATTCGTCGTCATGGGCGATGGCATGGGGCCGCGGCCCGACGATGGACATCTGCCCGAACAGCACGTTCAGCACCTGCGGCAGCTCGTCGAGGCTCGACGCGCGCAGGAAGCGGCCGACACGCGTGACGCGCTTGTCGTTGCGCTGCGCCTGCACCACCTTCGAACCGTCCTCCATCACCGTCATGGAGCGGAACTTGTAGATGGTGAATTCGCGGCCGCCGAAGCCGTTGCGGCGCTGGCGGAAAATCACCGGGCCACGGCTGTCGAGCTTGATCGCGGTGGCGATGATGGCGAACAGCGGCAGCAGCAGAAGAACCGCGCAACTGGCGACGGCGATGTCCAGAAGGCGCTTCTGCGCCAGTTCGAAGCGCGACAGGGGCGCGCGCTGGACCTCGATGGCGATGGACGAGCCGAAATCGACGCGCGGCGCATCAAGCAGCTCGCTCACGATCTCGTCCGGCAGGAGCTTCACCGGAAGCGGAACCGAGCGCAGTCGGGCGCGCACGGCATCAAGCCGATCCACGTCGCTCCAGGGCATGGCGAGGACGATTTCCTCGACGCGGTGCTGCCGGGCGAACTGGAGCGCTGCCTTGAGCGCATCCTTGTCGGACGCGGAGAGCAGCTCCTTCGCCGAACCGTCAGGCGTGGAAAGGCTGAAGCGCCGCACTTCGTTCAGGCCGAGGCGCACCAGCATGTGGGCCGGTACCACCTTGGCGAGTTCGTCCGCGTCGCCGACCAGAATGGTCGCGCGTCCCTTCACGGCGCCGCTCGCGATGGCCCGGCGCAGCCAGACACCCATCGCCCAACGCGACACCGGAAGCGCGACAAAGCCGAGAACGGCAAAAGTCCCGGTCGAGATGCGCGACGTGCTTCCCGCCACCTTCAGGCAAAAGATCACCGTTGCGACGACGAGGATCGCGAAGGTCCAACTGACCATCGTCGCGCGCACCTCCTCGACCACACGCACCATGCGCCAAGGCTTGTACAGACCACGCGAGATGGTGGTCAGCACGAAGGCAACCGCCGCGAGAATTCCGATGCCAATGGGTTGAGTGACCTCGAACCCGCCGCTTGCTTGCGCCGAGAACAGGAAATCCACGAGGACGCTCAGTCCCAGGATAAGGACGACGTCGGCCACAACGAAGAGCGGCGGCATCGACGCGTAGTCGAGCGTGGGGGTGCCCCCCGACCGATGCGCTTCGCTCGCCCGTTCAACCCGCATGTTGTCCGTGGAAAGCGACATTCGTCCCTCAATCGGCAGATGGCTACCGTAAGGAAGATTGAAATTATAGGGTCAACATAGCACTCGGTGCTTGAATCGACAAGCGAGTAAAAGATGTGGCCGCAAGCGTATATTCCAGTGTCACAAGTCTGAAATATTTCAGTTTCACAAGTTAAGGCGGGATTGTTTTGGAAACGTGCTCAATCTATGGTGGCGACGGGTGGCTACGGCGAGTTGATTGCCCAAAAAGCCGAAGATGGCATGCGGTTTTTAGCCTGACGTCATATGGCTTGGATTGGGAGGTTGATTCAGATCAAGTTCGGGGCCCAAGCTTTAGGCATTGCTGCACTGCAAAATAAATTCTAAGTGCATGTGGGGGCGATGAAAGCCCTGCAATTTGGCAGTGTGCTGCTTCCGTTGCCACGCATCGAAGTCGCATTTAGATCGTTTGTCGAATGCCCCATTTCGCGGGGGAAATCAACCATTTATGCAATCTCGCGCAGAGCCCGATCGGGAGGGCTGTCGCGAGCGTCCCTGAAATCAAACGGTCGCGACATTGCGTCGCGGTGAGCTTGATGGCGCTGTTTCCCCTCTGCTCCGGCGCAAGTCTCCAATCCGGGATAACGCTCTGAGCTAGCAGGCGGAAAAGGGGGCAGATCGGACCGATTGAGAGTCGCATTCTACGAAAATAGTCGCTGCAGTGCACAAGTGCCAAGCTCGACACCGTATGGCCTACGCCAAATGTGCCGCGGAATCCGTTTCTCGGCGCCCCAAAAGGGCATCCCGCAGGGCGCCATTTGTCAGCAAATCCGGGCGCCTAGTTCGTCCATGGGCGCGGCCCCTCTTCCAGACGCAGGGCTGACGCCCTTCACCTGCGCGCATTGCATGCCCATCCAGCCGGCAAGGCGCTATAGGGACTGCTCACCGGACTTTTGCTCATGAATGCCCCAGCAGGCATCGCCCTGCAAATCAGCGCCACGTTCTTCTTCGCCATCATGTCCGCGCTCGTGCGCTTCGTGGCGGACGACGTGCCGAGCGGGCAGGTCGTGTTTGCGCGCAGCGCCTTCGGTCTCGTCCCGCTCGTCATCTGGCTGCTGTGGAGGCGGCGGATGACAAGCGCGCTCGTGACGCGCCAGCCGTTCGGCCATGTTGTTCGCGGGCTGGTGGGCGTGAGCGCCATGTGGCTCAGCTTCGCAGCGCTTGCCTTCATCCCGCTCGCCGAGGCCGTTGCCTTTACCTATGTGACGCCGCTGGTCGCCGTGCTTCTCGCAGCCGTTCTTCTGGGAGAGCGTGTGCCCGCCTATCGCTGGGCGGTGCTCGGTGTCGGCTTTGCCGGCATCCTGTTCATGCTGTGGCCCTCCTTCACCCATGCCTCGCTGGGGAGTGGACCGGGGCCACTGATCGGCGCGGCCATGGCCCTGGTTGGGGCCGTGATCGCCGGGCTCGCAGTGACACAGGTCCGGCATCTGACGCGGACGGAGACCAGCGAAGCGATCGTCTTCTACTTTTCGACCGTCGCGTCTCTCGCGGGTCTTGCGACCTTGCCGCTGGGGTGGGTGGTTCCCGACCTCCGCACCAGTCTCGTTCTCATTGCAACCGGCATCGCCGGCGGGCTGGGCCAGATCCTGATGACCTCGGCGACGCGCTATGCGCCTGCGTCCGTCGTGGCACCTCTGAACTATGCGACCTTGATCTGGGCCACCCTGTTCGGGGTGCTCGCTTTCGGCGAATGGCCCGATTCTCTGGTGCTGATCGGGGCGGGAGCGGTCGTTTCAGCAGGTCTTGTGCTGGTGTGGCGTGAACGCCACGGCTTGAAGGTGCCGGCGCCGGGCCTGCGTCAGGCGGACGGGCCAGCCGGTGACACTGTCAAGTTTGCGGCCGTTACATCTCAACGTACTAGGCTGGATGATCCGGTCGTTGCCCGCCCTGAATCTTACGTTGTGGAAGATGAAGGCGAGCAGGAACTTCCGGTTCGTTGCGCGAGTTCTAGGTAGCAAGGTAGGTCATTCCCGGTGAAACTCCAGTAGATTTCCCGTCTGGCGTGCACCGGTCTTTCGGCGATTGTTGCGGCGCCACAGAGCTTGTGGTAAACATGGCTCACCTAATCGGAGTGCGGGCGATGGCGAAAGTTTCCAAGATCAAGGCGGCGCTGACGGGCGCTGCTGTTGCGGGTCTGGTCCTCGGAGCGGTCATGCCGTCGCAGGCCGCTGGCCTGTGGGGTGAGCGTTTTGCTGCTCTGCGCAGCAATGCCAACTTCCAGCCGGCCAATCGTTTCGGCGCCCAGGCTGCTTCCAATAGCTTTGGTGGCTGGAAGTGGTCGCTCATCCAGTATCGCGCTTACAAGTACGACCAGCGCATCAGCAAGTTCCTCGGCCGTCCGGTTTCGCCGTTCTGCCGCTTCGGCTGCTGATCTGCCTTACAAGCCCAATCAAGTGGCCCACTTCCTGTGTTCCTTGACCGTCACGATAGCGCTGGTCAGGGGATGCGTGAGGCGGGCCACTTTCGTTTGAAGCGCCCGGTCGCGCGGGTGTACACGGCAGGAATCCTTTCGGGGCGTCAGATTGCCGGGCTTTTGCTTGGGTGGTGCGTGTGCTTCGACTGCATCTGATGTTAGCGGGGCTTTAGCGGCATGCTTCGTATCGACAAGTCTGGGCCGGGGAAGTCTCTGAATATCCAGACCGAGGGCGAACTCGATCTGGTCAATTTGCTTCAGGTGGTCCGTCGTCAGAAGTGGGTCATCGCAGCCGTCGCCGGCGCGGTAGCAAGTCTGGCGGCTCTCTATTGCTTTGTTGCAACGCCGCAATATACGGCAACCGCCGAGTTGCTGATCGACACGCAGCAGGCCCGTGGCTTGGAAGTCATGCCTCAGCTTACGGGCGTGATGGATTCCAGCGGCATCGACAGCCAGGTCCAGATTCTTCAGTCCGAGCGTATCGCCAAGGCGGTCATCAAGGAGCTGAAGCTCGTCGAGGCGAAGAAGAAGGAACTCGAAGAAAGCGCCAATTCGGTGTTTAACACCGTGGCTGGTTTCGTTGTTCCGTTTCTCGTCAGCAGCTCTCCTATGAGCGACTACGAGATCGAGCGCACTCAGATCATCGATTTCGGCAAGCGTCTGCGCGTCAAACGCGTTGGTCTGAGCTACGTTATCAGCATCGAATACAAGGCGATCGACGCTGTCCTCTCGGCAGACGTGGCGAACCAGCTCGCCGAGGCGTACATCGTCGATCAGCTTGAGGCCAAGTACCAGGCGACCCGTCGCGCCAGTGTCTGGCTGCAGGATCGCATCGCCGAGCTGCGCGACCAGGCGCTTGCGGCCGACCGCGCGGTGCAGGACTTCAAAGCCAAGAACAACATCATTGATACGCAGCGTGGCCTCATTTCCGATCAGCAGCTGTCGGAACTGAACACGCAGCTGATCACGGCCAGGACCGCGGTGGCCGAGGCGCAGGCGCGTTATGAGCGCGTCAACAACATCATCAAGCAGGGCGGCGTGACGGGCACGAGCGACGAAGTCGTGTCGGACGTGCTCAACAATCAGGTCATCAGCCTCCTGCGCACCCAGTATCTCGACGCCGTGAAGCGCGAGGCGGACTGGTCCAAGCGCTACGGTCCGGATCATATCGCGGTCGTCAATCTCAATAACGAGATCAAGGGCCTTCAGCGCTCGCTCTTCACCGAGCTGTCGCGCATCGCCGAGACCTACAAATCCGATCTGGAAATCGCCCGCGCCCGCGAGGCAAGCCTTTCATCCAGCCTTGAGCAGCTGATGGTCCAGGCCAAGCTGACGGGGCAGGCGCAGGTTGAATTGCGTGAGCTCGAGAGCAACGCCCAGTCCTATCGCGCCCTTTACGACAACTTCCTGCAGCGCTTCATGCAGGCCACCCAGCAGCAGTCCTTCCCGATCACCGAGGCGCGGCTCATCACTGATGCGTCCACCCCGCTTCGGGCCTCATCCCCGCGGACGACGCTTATCGTCGCCGGCGGCCTCTTTCTCGGACTGTTGATGGGCTTCGGCGTCGGCATGTGGCGCGAGCGCATGAACAGGACCTTCCGGCTGCCGGCGGATGTGGAGCGCTATCTGGGGCTCGACTGCCTCGGTGTGCTTCCGCTCCTGCCGTCTTCCGTCGCGACGCCGGTTCCGGCCGGGCAGAGCGCGTTCGACAGCTCGACCGGCATCATGCGCCAGGTTACCTCCGATCCGTTCTCGCGCTTCTCGGAGACGCTGCGCTCGGTGAAGGTTTCTGCAGACGTATCGATCCACAGCCGCGCGGTGAAGGTCATCGGCATCGTCTCGACCTTGCCGAAGGAGGGCAAGTCCACCGTTTCCGCCAACTTCGCCCAGCTGATCGCCCATAGCGGCCAGCGTTGCGTGCTCATCGATGGCGACCTGCGCAATCCGACGCTGACACGGCGCCTCGCGCCGGGCCGCAGTGCGGGCCTGCTTGAGCTGGTCTTCGGTAAGGCGACGCTTGAGGAAGTGAGCATCGTCGACCGGATGACGGGTCTCCGCTTCATTCCGGCCGTGGTGCCGGGCGATATCGTCCACACCAACGAGATTCTCGCTTCCGAGCAGATGGCGGCGGTGATCGATGCGCTGAAGCGGGATGTCGATTACATCGTCATCGATTTCCCGCCGCTTGCTCCGGTGGTCGACGTCATGGCATCGACGCATATCGTCGATGGCTATGTTTATGTGCTCGACTGGGGCTCATCCAACCGGGATCTCGTCGCCAATACGCTGCAGAACGCACCGACAGTCTACGAGAAGGTGCTTGGCTGCCTGCTGAACAAGGCTGACCTGAAGGCGCTTCGCAGCCTCGAGGATTACGGAAGCAAGTATTATTACCACAAATACTACGCGAGCTATGGCCGAGAGTCCTGATCCGTCCCGGGGCGTCGGCGCGGCGTCCGGTACGCCGGTCGGCTCCGGCAACGACGGAAATGGCCGGGACGGTGGTCGGTCTCCCGGTCCGAGCAAGGCTGCGAAGGTCATGGCCCGCCTCGCCGGGCTCGCCATCGCAATCGGTGCGGTGATCTGGCTGTCGACCTCTACGGGCATCCGGCGCTTCGATTCAGGGCTGTTCCTGCGCCCTGTCGCCACCCGCATGATGGCCGGAGAGCCTTACGATCCGGATCTGATCGCGGCGATGGATCGCGACATGTCCGTGGTGCTTTCCGATCGTGTCTGCGATTATCAGGCGCTTCAAGACCTTGCGATCGTTCGCTCCGCGCTCGCCGAGACTGCGTTCCAGGCAGATGATGCCGATCTCGCGGATACGCGGCTTACCGCAGCCGAGCAGGCGGCCAAGGCCAGCATTGTCTGCAGCCCGGGCTCGCCACGTGCCTGGACGATTTTGGCGTGGATCGAGCACATCCGGCACGAGGACACACCGCTGCTGCGGACGTATCTGCGACAGTCCTTTCGCTCCGGGCCCTATGAGGGGTGGCCCCTTCTCCGCCGCACGGAGATCCTTCTGGCGCTCTACCCAAAGCTCGATCAGAGCGAATTGGCGGATCTGAAGCAGTCGGTGAATTGGCTGGCCGTCAAGAACTTGTCCGAATACATTGGAGAACAATACGTTGCGGCCAAGCCGGAAGCGCGGCTGGCCCTGCGGGACATCCTCGCCGAGGCGCCGGAAAGGGTCCAGAAGCGGGCGGCGGAGATCATCCGCAACGGCGGCGAGGATATCGACCTCCCGGCGGTCGAACCTTTGGGGAGCCGGCCGTGGAAGTGACCGCAGAGAAGCCGGCCGAAGCCCCGGCGGATACACGGGTTCGTCGGCGCCGCGCGCGAAGCCTCCCGGACCGCATCGGCTTCTGGTTCTTCCTGGCCATGGTGATCCTTGCCCCTGTGCCGGACGGATCGGTCGCGCTCCTTTGGATCCAGGTGTGGACGGGCTTCGCCACCGTCGCGGTGCTCCTCATCAGCTATCGTGATGTATCCCGCGGTGCCGCACTCTTGCTGGGCGGCCTTCTCGTCGTCCTCGCGGCCTACGGTCTTGTGGCGTATCTCCAGTCCATCTCGCCGGGCCCGGCGCCGCTTGCCATGTGGTCGGAGGCGGGCAAGATTCTGGGCGTCGAGATTGCGCCCCTCTCCGGGTCGGTCCGGCACTCGCCGCTCCTCTTCCTCGGCCGGCCCCTGCTCGCGGCTCTGGTCTTGACGGCGGCTATCGTGATCGGCCCCGATCGGCAGCGGGCTGGGCAGGTGCTGCGGGCCATCGTCGGGGCCGCGTGCCTATACGGGTTCATCGGGTTTGTCGGCTTCGTCTCCGATTCCGACAGTCTCAGGCCCTACGACCAGGAAGGCGCGCTGACCACCTTCTTTCTGAACAAGAATACCTCGGCGATCTACCTAGGCTCGGCAGTCCTGATCGTGCTGGCCATGCTGCTCCCCAGTGCTCTTGCCGCGGCGCGGGAGAACAAGCCATTGTCGAGCCTCTTCCGCGGGGAAGGGAGCCGCAGACGCGTCATTGCAGCCGCCGCCGGTTTGTTCGTGCTCGTCCTCCTCCCGCTGACGCTCTCGCGCGCGGGGCTGATACTGACCGTCCTTGTGGGTCTGGGCGCTGTCGTATCCAAGCTTCGCCTGCGCAAGCGCGCATCCATCTGGAAGGTCGCGTTCGCGATCTTCGTTCTGTTCTCCCTCATCTACGGCCTGTCGGGTGGGGCCTGGCGCGAGCGTCAGATACGTATCGGCTTCGATACCTTGGGGCGCCTGGATGCCTATGGGATGATGCTCGGCGCAGTCGCGGAGCGTCCGCTCATCGGATACGGGCTCGGCAGTTTCGCCGAAAGCTTCCCGAAGTTTCGGACTGAGGATCTCGGGACTTCCGCGGTGTTCGACATCGGCCATAGCACGCCCGTCGAGTTGATCTTCGAGGGTGGGTATCCGCTTGCCTTCGTCGTCTTCGCCTATGTGCTGGCCTGCGGCGCCCTGCTGGTGCGGGGCGCGCTGCGCCGGCCCAATGATCCCTTCATCCTCGCCGGACTCCTCGTCGGCATCGCGGGCCTCGTGCACACGAGCTTCGACTTTCCGTTGCAGATTCCGGGCTTCCTCATCATCTACCTTGCCGTCGTCGGCATGGCCCTGGGGCGCTCCTTCCTTCCGGCTGAGGAGCGCAAGGTGGTGAGGAAACGGATGTCGCGGCGTCCCGTCGGATCGGCCGCCGCTGAGGCGCCGGTTGCCGGCCCAGCAGGCGGTCCCGAAGCAAGCCCTGCCAAGTGACCTGAATTGCTGGTGATGGGACTTGGGGGCCGCGCCGGCTCAGGGCGCTGGCCCGAATGGATGGGTTTCCGTGCCGGTCGTGCGGCGCTCGCCACGGCCTTAGGCCCCGGTGCCAAAGCTCCCGCTGGCGGATGTCCAAACTCTCTCAGGTCCTAGAGCAGGCGGACGACACGTGATGAACTGGCCCGCAGCAGGTTTCGGTGTGTTGGGCTTGCTTTGCCTGCTGCTCGCCGGGGCGCTCGCGACGGCGGTCATGGGCGCAAGGTCGTTTTTCCATGACAGATCCGAGCTTCGCCTCCGGCCCATCGATCCCGATCGGTTCGCCGAAGAGAACGCAAGCCTGCCGGCGACCGGCCAGCCCCGTATCGTGATATTCGGCGATTCCCGCGCGCACCAGATTGCGGTGAGCGGGAAGGCTGCCGCTGACTGGCAGGTCGTCAACCGAGGCGTATCGGGGGAAAGCTCCGTCCAATCGGCCTACCGCTTCGAGAGCGACGTCATCGATCTCAAGCCGGAGGCGGTGATCATCGTCACGGGGATCAACGATGTGGTGGCGGCCGCCAATCTTCCGGCCATGGAGCGGGCCGCGGTGGCCAACCTCAAGGCCAACCTGTCTCGGTTCGCCCTGGAGGTTTCTGCGTCCGGTGCGGGCGCCATCATGTCGACCATTGTTCGTCCGACGACGCCGAGGCTGATCCGCCGGCCGTTCTGGTCGGATCGGGTCTACGGGATCATCGAAGAGGTGAACGCCCACATCCGCGGCCTCGCGTCGCGCGATGTGCTCGTCCTTGATGCAGACGCGATCCTGGTCGGGAACAAGGCAACCCTGCCGGCCCGGTTCGCGACCGACGAGATCCACCTGTCGAAAGAGGCGCACGACATTCTGGCGGTGCACCTCGACGAGATGCTGCGACACCGCCTGTCCGGCGCTGCCGCAGCGCGGTGACGGGACCGGACGTCAGCGCTCCACGAACGCCTTCTCGATGACGTAGTGGCCGGGTGCTGACTGGCTGCCCTCGGTGAAGCCGCGGGATTCCAGAAGCTCCACCACGTCCTTCAGCATTGCCGGGCTTCCGCAGAGCATCAGGCGGTCCTCTTCCGGCGACATGACCGGCATGCCGAGGTCGGCGAACAGCTTGCCCGAGGTGATGAGGTCCGTGATGCGGCCCTGGTTGCGGAAGGGTTCGCGGGTCACGGTCGGGTAGTAGACGAGCTTCGCCTTGACTTCCTCGCCGAGGATCTCGTCGTCAGGCAGGGTCTTGGTCAGGTACTCGTCATAGGCGAGTTCGGCCACCGTGCGTGTGCCATGAATGAGGATGACCTTCTCGAACCGGTCGTAGGCCTCCGGGTCCTTCACCACCGACAGGAAGGGCGCGAGGCCCGTGCCGGTTGAGAGTAGATAGAGCCGCTTGCCGGGCAGCAGGCTGTCCTGCACGAGCGTGCCGGTAGGCTTGCGGCCGACGAGGATCTTGTCGCCCACCTTGAGGTGCTGGAGGCGGGAGGTGAGGGGGCCGTTCTGCACCTTGATGGAGAAGAACTGCAGCTCTTCCTCGTAGTTTGCGCTCGCCATGGAATAGGCGCGCAGCAGCGGCTTGCCGTCCACCCGAAGGCCGATCATGGTGAACTGGCCGTTGAGGAAGCGGAGGCCGGGATCGCGGGTGCAGGTGAAGGAGAAGAGGTTGTCGGTCCAGTGGTGGACGCTGGTGACGGTCTCTTCGTTGAAATTGCTCATCTCGAAAGTCCGGTCTCGACAAAGGGCGGCGCGCCGGAACGGCGAGAACCCCGCAAAGCTCAAGGGAAGACGGCTCCCACCCTACAGGATGCGGCCGCGCTTCAAAAGTGCGGCGGGTGTCCGCAGGCCGCGCGGGCCCTCAACCGACCCGTCCCTTGGTCAGGCGGTGCCGGCGGCCACGCGCGCCAGATACTGGCCGTAGCTTGATTTGGCGAGGTCGTGCGCCCGCGCCTCCAGACCGGCCCGGTCGATGAAGCCGGCGCGGTAGGCTACTTCCTCGGGGGAGGAGATGCGCAGGCCCTGCCGCTTTTCCAGGATCTGGACGAACTGGGCAGCCTCCACAAGGGAATCCGGCGTACCGGTGTCGAGCCAGGCAAAGCCCCGGCCCATCATGGCCACGCGCAGCTCGCCGAGTTCGAGATAGGCCTTGTTGACGTCGGTGATCTCGATCTCGCCGCGCGGGGAGGGCGCGAGGTTCGCGGCGATGTCCACCACGCGGTTGTCGTAGAAATAAAGGCCCGTCACCGCGAGGTTGGATTTCGGAGCCTTCGGCTTCTCCTCCAGCGACAGAACCTTGCCGGAAGCGTCCATCTCGGCCACGCCATAGCGCTCGGGGTCCTGGACCGGATAGCCGAACACCGTGGCCCCCGTCTCCCGCCGCGCCGCGTCGGCCAGAAGCTCGGGCAGGCCATGGCCGAAGAAGAGGTTGTCGCCGAGCACCAGGGCCACGCGGTCGTTGCCCACGAACTCGCGGCCGACGATGAAGGCGTCGGCGAGGCCGCGCGGATGCTCCTGCACCGCATAGGTGAGGTTGATGCCGAACTGGCTGCCGTCCTTCAGCAGCGCCTGGAACAGCGCGGCATCGTGCGGCGTGGTGATGATCAGGATGTCCCGGATGCCCGCCATCATCAGCGTGCAGAGGGGATAATAGATCATCGGCTTGTCGTAGACCGGCAGCAACTGCTTCGAGACGACGAGCGTGATGGGATGAAGCCGGGTGCCGGAACCGCCGGCCAGAATAATACCCTTCACGATGCTTCCTCGGATTGCGGCGCGGGAATTGCGGATGAGGGGGAGGGCGCCTTCTCGGGCTCCGAAGCCTCCGGTTGGGGGGCTTTGGCGAGAAGCGCGTCCACCACCTCGCGGGCGCGCTGCTCCCACGGGGCGGCACGCACGCCAAAGGTGCGCTCGAACAGGTCGCTGGCCAGTTCCGAATTCTTCGGGCGGCTGGCGGGCGTGGGATAATCGGCCGTGGTGATGGGGGTCACCTCCGGCTTGCGGCCGGTGTGGGGTTCGGCCGCCGCCACGATGGCGCTGGCCAAGCCGTGCCACGTGGTCACGCCGCGCCCGGCGAAATGATAGGTGCCCCAGCGGGCATCGCCCTGGGCGGCCGCAAGCGCCGCGGCGAGCACCGCCTCGGCGAGGTCGCGCGTGGCGGTGGGGCAGCCGCGCTGGTCGGCCACCACCCGTAACTGGTCGCGCTCGCCGGCGAGGCGCAGCATGGTTTTCAGGAAATTGTTGCCGTGGGCGCCGTAGACCCACGAGGTGCGCACGATCACATGGCGTTCGTGCGCGGCGCGCACCGCCGCCTCGCCGGCCGCCTTGGTGCGGCCGTAGACACCAAGCGGCGCCACCGGGTCCGCCTCCACATAGGCGCCGCGCTTGGTGCCGTCGAACACGTAGTCCGTGGAGACATGGATGAAGGGCGTGCGATAGCGGGCGCAGCGCTCGGCGATGAGGCCGGGCGCGAAGGCGTTGATGCGGGCTGCAAGGTCCGGCTTGCTCTCGGCCTTGTCTACGGCGGTGTAGGCCGCCGCATTGACTAGCGCATCCGGCCGCGCTGCCTCCAGCGCGCGGGCGACGGCGACCGGATCGGAAATGTCGAGGTCGGCATGGCCGAGGGCGATAAGATCGATCCCCCGCTCACCGGCCAGCGCGATGGTTTCGCGCCCGAGCTGCCCCCCGGCACCGAACAGAAGAATGCGCGTCAAGATGCGAGCCCCAGTTTCGTGCCGGCCGCCGGTGCCTTGTCCAGCCCCAGCCGCTGGCCCTGATAGCGCTGGCGCAGCGGCTCCCACCACGGACGGTTGGCGAGATACCAGCGGATGGTCTTTTCGAGACCCGTCTCGAACGTCTCCCGCGGCGACCAGCCGAGCTCCGCCTTCAGCTTGGAGAAGTCGATGGCGTAGCGGGCATCATGGCCGGGTCGGTCGGTAACGAAGCGGATCAGCCCCTCGCGCTTGCCGATGGCGGCGTCGGGCACCAGATCGTCGAGAATGGCGCAGATGGTGCGCACCACGTCGATGTTCCGCCGCTCGCAGGCGCCGCCCACATTGTAGCTCTCGCCCGGACGGCCCTTGGTGGCGATGAGGAACAGGGCCTCCGCGTGGTCCTCCACGAACAGCCAGTCCCGCACGTTCTCGCCCGTGCCGTAGACGGGCAGCTCCGCGCCTTCCAGCGCGTTCAGCGTGACGAGGGGGATAAGCTTCTCGGGGAAGTGGTACGGCCCGTAATTGTTCGAGCAGTTCGACATCACCGCCGGCAGGCCATAGGTGTGGAACCACGCCCGGACGAGATGGTCGGAGGCCGCCTTGGAGGCGGAATAGGGGGAGTTGGGCTGGTAGGGGGCGTCCTCCCGGAACAGCCCCTCTGCGCCGAGGCTGCCGAACACCTCGTCGGTGGAGATGTGGTGGAAGCGGAAGGCCTCCTTCTGCGGTCCCGGCAGCGTCCGCCAGTAGCGCAGGGCCTCCTGCAGCATGGTGTAGGTGCCCACCACGTTGGTGGAGATGAAGTCACCCGGCCCGTCGATGGAGCGGTCCACGTGGGACTCTGCAGCGAGGTGCATCACGAGGTCGGGCTTGAAACCTTCCAGCGCGGCACGCACGGCACCGGCATCGCAGATGTCAGCCTGCACGAAGGCGTAGCGCGGATTCTCGGCCACCGGCGCGAGGGAGGCGAGGTTGCCGGCATAGGTCAGCTTGTCGAAGTTCAGGACGTCGTGCCCGAGCCCCACAAGGTGTCGCACCACCGCCGAGCCGATGAAGCCCGCGCCACCCGTCACCAGCACCCGCATGAAGCTACCTTTCGTTCGCCGCCGTCCCCTGATAGGCGAACGGGCTGTCGAAATCCTTGAGGCGGGGCAAGACGCGATCCTTGTCGGAGAGGATCTTCTCGCCGTCACCCAGGGTCCAGTCGATGGCAAGGTCGGGATCGTCCCAGATGATCCCGCATTCGCTTGCCCGGTCGTAGACCGCGTCCACCTTATAGGCGACGCGTGTGTCCGGCGCGAGGGTGCAAAAGCCGTGGGCAAAACCCTGAGGTATGTAGAGCTGCTCGCCGCCTTCGGCCGTGAGGCGTGCACCGGCCCAGCGGCCGTAGGTGGGCGAACCCTTCCGCACGTCCACCGCCACGTCGTAGATGGCACCGGAGAGCACCCGCACCAGCTTCGCCTGGGCGAAGGGGGGAGCCTGCATGTGCAGTCCACGGATGGTGCCGACCTGCGCCGAAAGGGACTCGTTGTCCTGTACGAAATCCGCGCCGATCCCGTTCGCCGCATATACGGGCTTCACATAGGTCTCGCAGAAATAGCCGCGTGCGTCGCCGAAGCGGCGCGGCTGGACCAGGATGACGTCGGGCAGGCCAAGCGGGAGGAATGCCGTCACAAGCGTATCCACCTTTCCAAGGACCGGATGGAATCGGGCTCGCCTCGCGACAAGGCCGCATCGGCGCGTGCTCTAGCACATGGGTCGGGCCGTGAGAACACAAGGCCGCGGCCCGGTTCCGACGCCTGAGGGCAAGAGGAGATACAATTTGTCGCTGCAGTGCGATAAGGGCAGAAATGGCGACGTCCGGATCGGGGCGTCAAGATCAGCCACTGCGGACATTGGGGAATCGCAATGATGCTTGAGGCCGAAGCTCGCTGGGCGCGTGAATGGCTGTTTGATGCCGCACTGCCGCTCTGGTGGCAGGTGGGGGCGGACCCGGCAGGCGGCTTCTTCGAAAAGATCGCGCTTGATGGAAAGCCGGTCATCGCGCCGCGCCGCCTCAGGGTTCAGACCCGACAGACCTACGCCTTCATCGAAGGCGGACGGCTGGGCTGGCAGGGGCCGTGGCGTGAGGCGGCTGAGCATGGCCTCTCCTTCTTCATGGGCAATTACCGGCGCGCGGACGGGCTCTTTCGCTGCCTCGTGGCGCCGGATGGTCGTCCTCTGGACGACACGGCCGACCTCTACGATCAGGCATTCGTGCTGTTCGCCCTCGCCCATGCCCGAGGGGCCGGATTGGGTGACGCCGATCTGCTCGCGGCGGCGCGCGCGTTGCAGGGGGAATTGACCGCACAGCGTGCGCATCCCCTGTTGGGTTTCGAGGAAGCAAGCCCCCGCGTCCTGCCGCTGCGTTCCAATCCGCACATGCACCTTCTGGAAGCCCAGCTCGCGTGGGTTGCAGAGGGCGTCAGCGAGCCCTTCGAGGGGGTCGCGCGTGCGATCGTCGAGCTCGGCGCGACCCGCCTCCTGGACCCGCAGACCGGAGCGATCGGCGAGTACTACGATGGGGACTGGAAGTTCGCGGAAGGCGCGCCGGGCGCCGTGCGCGAGCCGGGACACCAGTTCGAGTGGGCCTATCTGTTCCGCCACGCCGGCGATCTGCTCGGCGTCGATCACCGTGCCGCTTCGGACCGGCTCTATGCCTTCGGTAGCCGCTTCGGCATCGCCCCGGATCGCCGCGCGGCGATCTTCGCCGTGGATGCGGCGGGAACGCCGACCGATCCGCGCGCCCGCCTGTGGGCGCAGACGGAGCGCCTGCGGACCGCGTTGGTGTTCGCGGCGGCGACTTCCGATGCGGACGCGCGCGACGCATTCATCGCCGATGCCCGCGAGGCGTTCGAGGTTCTGAAGGTCTATCTCGACGTGCCCGTGGCCGGGCTGTGGCGGGACCAGTGGCTGGCTGATGGCGCCTTCCTGGAAGAGCCGGCGCCCGCCTCTTCCTTCTACCACATCCTCTCGGCCTTCGTGGTGCTGCTGAAGGCGGGCGGTCTGGCCTAAGCCGGCCGTCACCGCTCCTCGGGACCAGCGCTCAGGCGCGCTGGTAGATGTCCTCGAAGCGGGTGATGTCGTCCTCGCCGAGATAGGAGCCGGTCTGGACCTCGATGAGTTCCAGCGGGATCTTGCCCGGATTCCTGAGGCGATGGACGGTGCCGATGGGCAGGTAGGTGGATTCGTTCTCGTGCACCATGAAGGTGCGGTCCTCCAGCGTGACCTCGGCCGTGCCGTGCACCACGACCCAATGCTCGGACCGGTGGTAGTGCTTCTGGAGCGAGAGCACGCCGCCGGGCTCGACCACGATCTTCTTCACCTGGAAGCGTTCGCCTTCGCACACACTCTCCAGCGTACCCCAAGGCCGGTGCACCGTGAGGTGCTCGTCGACCTCCCGGGGATTGCGTGTCTTCAGCAGGTTGACGAGGTGCTTGACGTCCTGGCTGCGGCTGGAGGGCATGACCAGCACGGCGTCATAGGTCGCGATGACGGACAGGCCATCGATCCCGATGGCGGTCACCAGCGGGCCGTCCGAACGGACATAGGAATTGGAACTGTCCAGCAACTGGACAGACCCCACGGTGACGTTGCCGCTCTGGTCCTGTGCGCCGATCTCGTACAGCGCGTCCCATGCGCCCACGTCCGACCAACCGAAGCTGCCGCGCACCACCGCCGCAAGGCGCGTGCGCTCCATCACGGCGAAGTCGATGGACTTGGCGGGGGCCGACTTGAAGGCCACCGGATCAAGCCTCAGGAAGCCGACGAGGTCCATCTTGGCGTTCGCCACGGCCGAGTTGACGGCCGCCGCGATGGCCGGCTCGTAACGTTCGGCCTCCTCCAGAAGGAGACCGGCGGGGAAAAGGAAATTGCCCGAGTTCCAGAGGTAGCCCGCCTGGACATAAAGCTCAGCGGTGGCGCGATCCGGCTTCTCGACGAACGAATCCACCTCATAGGCGCCGAGCGGGTCCAGCTCGGTGCCTAGCCGGATGTAGCCGTAGCTGGTGC
Source organism: Xanthobacter aminoxidans (assembly GCF_023571765.1). GTDB lineage: Bacteria > Pseudomonadota > Alphaproteobacteria > Rhizobiales > Xanthobacteraceae > Xanthobacter > Xanthobacter aminoxidans. The sequence goes on from NZ_JAMJXC010000003.1 coordinate 247,237, forward strand.
GCGGTTCGGAGGGGGAGATGCCGAACGTCACGATGCGGCCGAGGCGCGCGATCCGCGCCCCGAGTTGCACGGCTTCCCGGAAGGCGGCCGTGTCCTGCACCACGTGATCCGAAGCAAGGGCAAGGACCAGCGTCTCGGGCCCATGCGTCTCGGCCACATGACGCGCGGCTGCCAGAAGAGCCGGCGCGCTGTCGCGCCGGGCAGGCTCGAGCATGACGGTGGCATCGATGCCGATCTCGCGCGCCTGACGTTGCGCGAAGAAGCGAAACTCCTCGTTGGCCACCACCACCGGAGGGCCGAAGAGGTCGTCGGGCGCCGACCGCAGCAGGGTATCTTGGTAGAGCGTGTGGTTGGACGCCAGCGGCAGGAACTGCTTCGGCAGGCTGTTGCGCGACAGCGGCCAGAGGCGTGTTCCCGATCCTCCGGCCAGGACGACCGGAATGATCTTCCCGGCGGCTGCGTGGGGGGGCTCAGGTTGGGCTTGGCTTGTCATGGAAGGCGCCTGATGTTGAATCGAGGCAGTTTACCGCAAGGTGGCCGCCCGGTGCACAAAGAGTGCGACCGGGCGCCAATGCTGCTCAGGCGTCCGCGACGGTGCGGCGTCCGATGCTGGAATAGCGGAAACCAAGGCTTTCCATCTCGTCCGGGCGATAGATATTGCGCAGGTCGATCACCACCGGCTGCGCCATCATGCCGTGGATCCGCTTCAGGTCGAGGGCGCGGAAGGCGTCCCACTCGGTGACGATGACCAGGGCGTCGGCGCCCTCGGCAGCATGATAGGGGTTGTCCACGTAGGTGACGTTGTCGAGGACGAGCTTGGCCTGCTCGATGCCCTCGGGATCATGCGCCTTGATGACCGCGCCGCCGTCCTGCAGGGCGGTGATGATGGCGATGGAGGGGGCATCGCGCATGTCGTCGGTGTTGGGCTTGAAGGTGAGGCCCAGCACGCCGACGGTCTTGCCGCGCACCGAGCCGCCCAAGGCCTCGGTGACCTTGCGGGCCATGGCGCGCTTGCGCTGGTCGTTCACCGCAACGACGGTCTCGACGATCCGCACGGGCGCACCATAGTCCTGCGCCGTCTTCATGAGGGCGAGGGTATCCTTCGGGAAGCATGAGCCGCCATAGCCCGGTCCCGCGTGGAGGAACTTCGAGCCGATGCGGTTGTCGAGGCCGATGCCGCGGGCCACGTCCTGCACGTTGCCGCCCACCTGCTCACAGAGATCGGCGATTTCGTTGATGAAGGTGATCTTGGTGGCGAGGAAGGCATTGGCCGCATACTTGGTCAGCTCGGCAGTGCGGCGCGAGGTGAAGAGCAGCGGCGACTGGTTCAGGAAGAGCGGACGGTAGAGCTCGGTCATCACCTGGCGGGCGCGTTCGTCCTCGGTGCCCACCACGATGCGGTCGGGGCGTTTGAAATCGGTGATGGCGGCGCCTTCGCGCAGGAACTCCGGGTTGGAGACGACGGCGAATTCCGCCTCTGCGCGCGTTTCGCGGATGATGCGCTCCACCTCGTCACCGGTGCCCACCGGCACCGTGGATTTGGTCACAACGACCGTATAGCGGCTGATGGCGCCGGCAATGTCGCGCGCGGCCTGATAGACGTAGGAGAGGTCGGCATGACCGTCACCGCGGCGCGAGGGCGTACCGACCGCGATGAAGACGGCATCGGCGTCCGCGACGCCCTCCGCCAGGCTGGTTGTGAAATCGAGCCGCTCAGCCTTCACGTTGCTTGCGACAAGCTCGGCGAGGCCGGGTTCATAGATCGGAATCTCACCCTGTTTCAGAGCCTGGATCTTGCCGGCATGGGTGTCGACGCAGGTGACGGTATGGCCGAAATCCGCAAAACACGCACCCGAGACCAAGCCGACATACCCTGCCCCAATCATCGCAATACGCATGATGAGTCTTCCCGATCAGGATTTCGCTTGCCTAAACAGCGGCGCTTTATGCTGATTACGTTCATTGCAGTGAATTCTCAATGACGTTTTTGCAGCGCGGGATAAGCTCCGGGTTCGGGCGGTCGGTAGAGGCCGCTTCTCCTCGCACTAGCCGGCGACTTCAAGTGCTCGGCCACCACGGCATCAAGGCGATCCGCTCGGCGAAGAGCGCGGCGGCGCACATGGTGCGGATATTGTGACGGCAACCTTTTTCCGCATTTTGCGAGAAGAAGCCGACCATGGGTTGCCGGATGGCAGGCTGGTATAATTTGCCGGCTATTGACGTATTGCGTTACAGCTCGGCCGGCCGTGCGAATCGTAACCCAGATCAAATTTTGCGTTGCAATAAGGGGGGATGCTTTGTATTGCATTGCATAGCTAGGACTGTCGCGACGCAGGGAGATTTTCGCTGCCTTAAGTTGTGGGCATTGCCTTTTGTAGTCCTGAGATGGGTGTTGCAAGCTTTGGGCGCGTGAAGTTCGCCTACCGCTGGTATTGTAAGGTCGAACTCGGCTGCCGAAGGCGATGAGGACGATTTCGTCCTGAGTTTTCTTTGTCTCGGATACTCCTCGCGGGATGTCGTTCTCATGGGGCGCTTTTGGCTTCCTCGCAGCCTCCGCTCTCTACGGCTTCGCCTGCATCGCGCTTGCGTGTTTTCGAGGTTCTGTCGGTGTCGGTGGCTTGGTATCGGCTAGGCGAGTTCGGTCTTTGCTGACGCAAACCGTTAAAGTGATTTGTTGAATGCGGCCCGCAGGCGCAGTCGCGCTGCGAGGGGCTGGGACGGGGCTTCATCCTGCGGATTTGGGTGGGGTCTTGTGGTGTGGGGCGGATGGGGTTGAGCGGCTTCGTCCTGCTTCGGGGGTGACGCTAGTTTATGAGGCGATTCATGTCTGTGCAGGTTCCGTCGAACGGAAAAGTTGCTCTTATCACCGGCGTGACGGGTCAGGATGGGGCCTATCTATCGGAATTGCTGCTGTCCCAGGGCTATGTCGTTCACGGCATCAAGCGGCGCTCGTCGTCCTTCAACACCGGCCGCATCGAGCACATCTACCAGGACCCCCACGAGGGCGACGCCCGCTTCATCCTGCACTACGGGGACATGACCGACTCCACCAACCTGATCCGGGTGGTGCAGCAATGTCAGCCGGACGAGATCTACAATCTTGCCGCGCAGAGCCATGTGCAGGTGTCGTTCGAGACGCCGGAATACACCGCGAACGCCGACGCCATCGGCGCGCTGCGCCTGCTGGAGGCGATCCGCATCCTGGGGCTCGAAAAGAAGACTCGGTTCTATCAGGCCTCCACGTTCGAGCTTTATGGACTGGTGCAGGAAGTGCCGCAGTCCGAGACCACACCCTTCTATCCCCGCAGTCCTTATGCGGCGGCCAAGCTCTACGCCTACTGGATCGTGGTAAACTACCGTGAGGCCTATGGCATGCATGCCTCCAACGGCATCCTGTTCAACCATGAGAGCCCGCTGCGCGGTGAGACCTTCGTCACCCGCAAGATCACCCGCGCAGTCGCGGCGATCAGCCTCGGGAAGCAGCAGAAGCTCTATCTCGGCAATCTCGACGCCAAGCGCGACTGGGGCCATGCGCGCGAGTATGTCCGCGGCATGTGGCTGATCCTCCAGCAGGAAACCCCGGACGACTATGTGCTTGCCACCGGCGAGACCACGGAGGTCCGCAAGTTCGTGGAATGGGCGTTCGAGGACGTGGGTCTCCATCTGGAATGGCGTGGCAGCGGCGTCGACGAGAAGGGCTATGACAAGGCGTCCGGCCGCTGCCTCGTGGAGGTGGACCCGCGCTACTTCCGCCCGACCGAGGTGGACCTGCTCATCGGCAACCCCAAGAAGGCCCACGAGAAGCTCGGTTGGACCCACGAAACCTCCGTGCGCGATCTGTGCCGCGAGATGGTCCAGGAGGACCTGAAGGTGATGCAGACGGCGACCGTCATGAAGGAAGCCTGACATGGCATCCTACGCGCTCCAGGGGAAAAACGTCTGGGTGGCCGGCCATCGGGGCATGGTGGGGTCGGCGATCGTTCGGCGGCTCGCTTCGGAGGGGTGCGACATCATCACCGCGTCGCGCGCCGACGTGGATCTGAAGGATCAGGCCGCCGTTCGCGCCTTCGTCGAGCGGGTCCGGCCGGACGCCGTATTCCTCGCTGCGGCGAAGGTGGGGGGCATCCTCGCCAACGACACCTATCCGGCCGATTTCCTCTACGATAACCTGATGATCGAGGCGAACATCATCGAGGCGTCCCATCGTTTCGGTGTCGAGAAGCTGCTGTTTCTCGGCTCGTCGTGCATCTACCCGAAGATGGCGCCGCAGCCCATCACCGAGGACTCGCTGCTGACTGGTCCGCTGGAGCCGACCAACGAATGGTATGCGATCGCCAAGATCGCCGGCATCAAGCTGGCGCAGGCCTATCGTCGCCAGCACGGCAGCGACTTCATCTCGGCCATGCCCACCAATCTCTACGGGCCTGGCGACAATTTCGATCTCAATTCCAGCCATGTGATGCCGGCCCTCATCCGCAAGGCGCACGAGGCGAAGCTGCGCGGCGACAAGGAGATCGTCATGTGGGGCACGGGCACGCCCCGCCGCGAGTTCCTCCACGTCGACGATTGCGCGGACGCCTGCGTGCTGCTGATGAAGACGTATTCGGGCGACACCCACGTCAACGTGGGCTCTGGAGAGGACGTGACCATCCTCGAGCTGACCCGCACGGTCTGCGACGTCGTCGGCTTCACCGGAGAGATCGTGCACGACCTGTCCAAGCCTGATGGCACGCCGCGCAAGCTGATGAGCGCGGACAGCCTCCGGGCATTGGGATGGACACCTTCCGTCCCTCTGCGAGAGGGCATCGCGGCGAGCTATCGCTGGTTCCTGGAGAATCAAGGCGAGCTCAGGGCCGCGAGCTGAAGCGGCGGCGAGCGGCGCAGGTCATGGACGGATTTTGAATGGGCAAGCTTCTCGTCTCGGCCATGAACCACGCACCGGAACTCACCGGCTGCGGTAAATACACCGGAGAGCTGGTGGCGCTCATGGTCCGCCGTGGCCATGAGGTTGAGGTGGTGACTGCACCGCCCCATTATCCCGGCTGGACGGTCAAGGCGCCGTATCGCAACCGCTACTCCACCGAAGTGTTGGACGGCGCGCGCCTCTATCGCTGCCCTGTCCTGGTGCGCGCCGCCATGGGCGGCGTGTGGCGGCTGATCGCGCCGATGTCGTTCGCGCTCACTTCGGCTCCCGTCACGCTGTGGCGGGCCCTGAGCCTTAGGCCGGATACCGTTCTGTCTATCGAGCCGACCCTGTTTGCGGCTCCGTTCGTGCTGCTTTCGGCTTGGCTCGCCGGCGCGCGCACCGTGCTCCATGTACAGGATCTCGAGGTGGACGCGGCCTTTGCCGTCGGGCACCTCGGCGGGGCAGGGGGGCTGAAGCGCCTCGCTGCCGCCTTCGAGCTGTTCTGCCTGTCGCGGTTCGACACCATCGTCACGATCTCCCAGCGCATGGCGGAGAAGATCGCCGAGAAGGGCATTCCCGAGGAGCGCATTGCATTGGTGCGCAACTGGGTGGATCTCGGTCACATCCGCCCGTCGCCGACGGATTTTGCCTATCGCGAGGAACTGGGCCTGCCGCGTGATGCCTTCGTGGCGCTCTACTCCGGCAACGTCGGACCCAAGCAGGGGCTCGACGTGGTGGTCGAGGCGGCGCGGCTGCTGGCGGACCGGAACGACATCGTCTTCGCCATCGCCGGCGAGGGGCCTTCCCTGGAAGGCTTGCGGCGTCAGGCCGCGGACCTTCCCAATGTGCGTTTCCTGCCCTTCCAGCCCTATGCACGCCTGTCGCAATTCCTGAGCGTGTGCGACCTGCATCTTCTGCCTCAGCAGGCGAGCGCGGCAGATCTGGTGCTGCCGTCCAAGCTCGGCGGCATGCTGGCGAGCGGGCGGACGATCCTGGTCACCGCGGAGCCCGGCACCGAACTGGCAGATTTCCTCGCTGGGGCCGCTACCCTCGTGAGCCCGGGAGACGCCGGGGCGATGGCCGATGCCGTGCGGCGCCATCAGTCGGGCAGCCTGCCCGACACGAGCGTGCGGTGTGGTCAGCTTGCCGCGACATTGTCCGAACAGAGCGCGATGGATAAACTCGAAGACCTGTTGATGCCGGCAGGGACCGGCGATCGTCAACGTGATGCCCGTAGCGAACGGGATAAACCGCAACGCAGCAGCCCGCACGGCGCGTGAAGCAGCCGTGCTGCTGCACGTGCGGGCGCCAAGACAGGTTGCGTGATTTCGGCCGGTGCACGGCCCTACGGTTGCGTTAAGGCATCGCGCGTTGCCATGCCTCGTTTTGGGACACTTTCGGGGTAGGTGTGTGATAATATTGGATGTTGTGTCTCGTTTCGTAAGTGGTGCTTGTCTCGGCTCCATGCAGGGCGTTGCAATCATCTACTGAGTGTTCTGCGCCGACGGTAAGGATGGAAGGAAAATAATGAGCGCCTTTTTGCGGACGTCCTATTGGCTCGTGCTGATAGCCGGCGCGATCGCCCAGGCGTTCCTGGGAGCCGATCCGGTCGTCCTTGGCGTTATGGTGGTCATATGCTGCTTCGAGCCGGCCATCGTTCGCGGCCAGCCGATGCGTTCGTCCGACGTCATGATGCTCGGACTGATCATGTATTCCGGGTACTTTCCCATCCTCATCAAGACTGCGCTTGGACAGGCCGTTGACGAAAATCTCACCGATCCGGTCAATTCAAGCATCGTGCATTTCCTGGGATTTGCCTCGGTTTTTGTCGGATATCTGCTTTCGTATCGGTTTACTGCGGTTTCCCCCTTCATATCCAACTTGGCGGCCGTGCTGACGGACGACAAGAAGTTGAAGGCGTGTGCGGTCGTCTGTTTCCCGATCGGTGCGGCCGTCACTGTCGCGCATATCATCTTGCGGCCGGCCGCCTCGCAGGTCTCGGTTGATGCGGGCGATTCCGTTGGCTTTCTCGGGAATTTCTCGTTTATCGCGAACTTCGCCCTTATCTGCCAGGCCGCCTTCGCCTTCGGTCTGGGCGGAGGCCGGCGTCGAGGCATGGTATTTTTGAGCTTCATGTTGCTCACCTTCATGGTTTTGTCTGTGTTGGGTAACGTGAAATACATCTTTGTTTCTTGTATATTGTCGATTATTTTTATAATTATATTTTCGCGCCATACCGTAAATGTCGCGAAAGAGGCGGTCGTTGGAGCGATTATATTCTTCGTTCTCGCCTTTTATATTTCTCCTATCATCCATCTGTCGAGAGATGCGTCTACCACGCAGACGATCAGTGAACGCGTTGAGCTCGCACTGGGCTGGCTGGATCGCGTGGACTACAATCCGTTCGAGCTGCAGGAGAGGGCGGAAGCGAAGCTGGCCGTGTATGGCTCCTTCCGCGATCCGTCACTGAACTATCTGTTTCCGAGCACGGCCAATCTGGATCGCTTCTGCATCATCCAGCCGGTGGATCAGGTCGTCTCCCGATCCGAGTTCTTCGGCATTCAGGGCTTTGAATCCTTCCAGGGCCTGGCGTCGTCGATCCTGCCCTCCTTCCTCGTGGACAAGCTCGCCGCATCCAGCCCGGATTTCATCGCGTGGTATTACGGAATAAGAACTCCGGGCGTGGTCGGGCGCCCCGTCATCGGACTGACGGCGAGTTCTTTTGCCGTCGGGGGATATCCGGCTGCGATATTCCTGCCCGGGGTGATCATGTTCGGCGCCTTCTACCTGGTCAATCGCTTCTCCGGGCCGTTGAAGGGCAACGTCGTCGGCGTCTTCATGTTGGGCGTGTGCTTGGGCCTCATCGAGAAGGAGGCGGCTGAGATCATCGCCTTTTTTGCCCGTCAGTTTTTGATCGTGCTGGCATTTCTGTTCATCGTCCGGCAAGCGCTGGGCCTTGTGACGGCGCAGTCCGTGTCTGCAATGCCCACCCGGGTCTCCTTGAAACGCTGAGGGCGGTGCGGTGGCCTTTGGATCGGCAAAGCCGGGGATGGCGAGGAACGCTCAGATGTCGCTGATGAACCGGCGCACTGCCTTGGCTCTGTTGGGTGCCGGGGGGGTCCATCTCGGCATCCGTCCGAGCCCAGCCGCTGCGTCGGATGAAATGGCGGAATGGGGCGGCATCGATCAATGGGGACCGCGCTTCCGCTGGGACGAGACCGCCGGGCTGCTGATCACCAAGGGCGGGGGACCGGGCTACGCCACCCGCACGACCAGCGCGATGATGGTCCATCCGACCCGCGAAAGCGCGACCTATGCCGTCGCGCTCGCGGACTACGGGCATCCGCGCGCGGCGGAGCGGATCAACCGGATCGTGATGCGGCTCGCCGACGAGCAGGATACCAATCCCTTCAGCCTGACGTTCGGCACGTGGCCCTGGTATGTCGAGGAACCGCTCTCGGAAATGCGGCCGCCGGACCTCAACTGGGCCAATTTCATCGGAGCGCGGCTGTGTGAGCTGCTGTGGGACCACGGCGGGCTGCTCACCCCCGAAGCTCGCTCCAAGGCGAATTTCGTCCTGCTCAACGCCTGTGCGTCCATCATGCGGCGGAACGTTGGCCTCGACTATACCAACGTCGCGGTGATGGCGATCCGAGTGACCGGTATGGCAGGGCACCTGCTGAACATGCGGGAACTGACCAGCTATGCCGTCACGCAGATGCAGCGCTTCAGTGCCTATACGCGGCAGCAGGGCGGCCTGACTGAATACAACAGCCCAGTCTACACGGTCCTTGCGCTGACGGAGCTTGAGGCGATCGTCTACTACCTTTCTGACGAGCGGATCCATCGCGACGCGTCGGCCCTTTGGCGCGAAACGTGGGAAACCGTCGCCTTCCATTTCCATCCACCGACCCAACAGTGGGCCGGGCCGCACAGCCGGGCCTATATGGACCTTCTCGCCACCGAGGGCTGGCCCATGGTGGAGGAACGGATCGGGCGCGATGTCCCCGCGCGGTTGCGCGCATTGCAGCGCCCCCCCAAATACTCGATCCCCTGCCCGGAGGATTTGAAGGTCTATTTCACCGATGCGGCGCCACTCCCCCGCACCGTGCGAGAGCGCTACCGTCGCTTCGCCGACAATGGCGACGAGATCTGGGGCACCACATGGCTGGCGCCGGAAGCCTGCCTCGGCAGCGCATCCATCGCCATGTGCTGGGCGCAGGCCCACCCGGTGATCGGATATTGGAAGGGCGGCGCCAAGCCGGTCGTCTTCCGCGCCCGGATCATGAAGGACAAGTTCGATTTCGCCTCCTTCGGCATGCGCGCGGCCCAGAGCGAAGGCCGGGTGCTCGTGGCGGCCTATCCGCTCGTCGACGCTGGCGATCGATTTCCCAACATGTTCCGGTCGAAGGACGGATACGAGGGCTCCGAGCTGCGGTTCCGCTTCACCGTGCAGGGGGCAGGGGCCCAGGCGCGGCGGATCGCCGACGACAAGATCGAGCTGAGCGCCGGCGGTTGGAAGGCCGTGGTCTCCACCGGACCTTGTCGCTATGACGGGCGCGATGTCACCGGCCAGTGGACCGCCCGAACCGAGGGAGATATCGCCCTCGCCGAAGTGCCGGTGCCGCTCGCGGGGCGGATCAAGCTCGAAGAGCTTAAGGATACGCTGTTTTCTGCGGGGGTGTCCGTCGTGCCGGTCGCCGAGGTCGCCAATCCGCCGGCCGTTACGGTCGGCGAGGCGCACGACGCGCGGGTGGCTTCCAAATCGCTGAGCTGGGGGGATTTGCGGCTGGTCTCGCCTGCCGTTCCGGTATCGAGATGATCTGCCTCGGCCTGCAAATGCAGATCGGGATTGCATCTTCTGAAATGGTTCTAATCGCCGTGAGGAGGCGAGATGTCCGTTATTGATCAATTCGCGGGCGTGCGTGTGCTGTGTCTCGGCGACGTCATGCTTGATCGCTTCGTCATGGGGGCCGCGCGCCGCATTTCGCCGGAAAGCCCGGTGCCGGTGCTGTCGGTGACAGGCAGCACCACCATCGCCGGCGGCTCGGCAAACGTGGCGCGTAACATCGCCTCCCTGGGGGGGCGGTGCACGCTGGTCGGCGTCATCGGGGCCGATGCCTGCGGCGCGGAGCTCAAGCGCATTCTCAATGAGACGCCGGGTGTCGCGTCGACCTTCGTGGAGGTGCCGCAACGTCCCACCACCGAGAAGATCCGCTTCGTCGCCCAGGGCCAGCACATGCTGCGCTCGGATAGCGAGGACAATTCACCCGTCGCGCCTGACGTGGAGGAGGCGATCGTCACCCGGATCGCTGCGGCGCTGCCGGAGCACGATGTGGTGGTGCTCTCGGACTACGCGAAGGGCGTTCTGACGACGGACGTGATCCGGCGGGTGGTCGAGCTGGCGACACGGCGCGGGGCCCCCGTCATTGTCGATCCCAAGAGTTCGGACCTGGCGCGCTATGACGGGGCGACCCTCGTCACGCCCAATCTGCACGAGACTTACCTTGCGACCGGCATCCAGGGGGACGACGATGCGTCGGCCGTGGCAGCGGCCCGCAAAGTGCTGGCCGGCACCACGATCGGGGCGGTCCTCGTGACCCGCTCGGAAAAGGGCATGACGCTGGTGCAGCGCACCGCCGAGCCGGTCCACATTCCCACCGCCGCCCGCGAGGTGGCCGACGTGGTGGGTGCCGGCGATACAGTCATCGCGGCCCTCTCGCTGGTGGTCGGTGCCGGTGGGGACCTGCAGGAAGCGGCCTATATCGCGAATGCCGCTGCCGGCGTGGTGGTGGGCAAGCGCGGCACTGCCACCGTCTCGCGCGATGAACTCCTCGCCGAGCTGGACCGACAGAGCTACACGGACGGGAACCCGTCATCAGCCAAGGTCGTCTCGCGCGCGGAGGCGGCGGCGCAGGTCGCGGCCTGGCAGCGCCACGGGCTTGCGGTTGGCTTCACCAATGGCTGCTTCGACATCGTCCATGTGGGGCATGTGGGCATCATCGAATTCTCCCGGGCCCATTGCGACCGCCTCGTGGTCGCGGTGAATTCGGACGCTTCGGTGAAGCGGCTCAAGGGGCCGAGCCGCCCGGTCAACGGCGAAATGGATCGGGCGCAGGTGATTGCGGCCCTCGGAGCCGTCGACCTGGTGGTGGTGTTCGACGAGGACACGCCCAAGGAGATCATCGAGGAACTCCAGCCGGATGTTCTCGTGAAGGGGGCAGACTATCAGGTCTCGGAGATTGTCGGCGCCGACAGCGTGCTCGCGCGAGGAGGCCGGGTGCTGCGCTTCGAGCTCGTTCCCGGGCGCAGCACCACCAAGGTCATCAGCCGCATGACCGAGGGCGTGAGCGCCTGAACGGCTCATTCCCGCTCGGCCCGCCGGTTCGCCGCGCGGGCCGGTGCCTTCCCCCCTTCCGCCCGCGACATCGGCATCTCGCTTGCCGCCCGGCTCTAGTGGCCGCCTCAATTCTCGACAGGGTCACGTCTTCGATGAAGCGCCTGATCATCTACCGGCTCGGAAGTCTCGGCGACACCATCATCGCCTTACCCTTCTTCCGGCGTGTCGCCGAACTCTATCCCGACCACGAGCGCATCGTGCTGACCAATGTGCCGGTCTCGTCCAAGGCGGCCCCGCTGCTATCGGTTCTGGGGACCGAAATCGTGCATGGCGCGCTGTCCTATCCGGTGGGCACGCGCAGCCCGGCCGCCTTGTGGGACCTGCGTCGCCGGCTGATGGCACTCGGCGCGGATACAATGATCTACATGATGCCTTCACGCGGGGTCGTGAACGTCTACCGAGACCTGCTGTTCTTCAAGCTGTGTGGCTTCCGCAGCATCATCGGGGTTCCCTACACTCGCGACCTCGACACCTGCCGCATCTCCCCGCAGACCGGTGAGGAGGAGCCGGAATGCGAGCGCGTCGGCCGCGCGCTCGCAGCGCTCGGCCCGGTGGATCTGCACGATCCCGCCAATTGGGATCTGGCGCTGACGCCCGCCGAGCTCGCCGCGGGCCGCGGGATCGTGGCGTCCATCGCAGGCGTGCCATCCATCGCGATCAATATGGGCGGCAAGGCGGCGCAGAAGGACTGGGGCGTCGACAATTGGCGCAGCCTGCTCGGCGAGATCAGCCAGAAGCATCCAGGACATGGTTTGCTGGTGGTGGGGGCCGCCGAGGACTCGGCGCGCGTGGACGCGATACGCGACGTCTGGCGCGGGCCGCTGATCGACGCCTGCGGTGCTCTCGCTCCCCGTGAATCGGCGGCGGCGATGCAGGCCGCGCAGCTTTTCATCGGGCACGATTCAGGGCCGCTGCACCTTGCCTCCGCGGCCGGCGTGCCCTGTATCGGGCTGTTCGGCGATTTCAACCGGCCGCGCAAGTGGCATCCCTATGTGGGCCGGAACCGCACGATCCATGACATGCGGGGGGTGAGGGCGATCACCGTCGATCAGGTGGTTGCGGCGGTGGCGGAGCAAATTGGCTGATGCACCAGACTTCGCACTTCCGGTCCCCAGCGTCTTTCCCGGTGCCGAGCGGCTGCGGGAGGCTCTTTCAGGCATGAGCCGCATTCTGTCGTTCCGGCGGGTCGGGCTGACCTTCTCCGCCCAGATCTACAACCAGATTGTGATACTCGGCGTGCAGCTGGTGCAGGTGCCGTTCCTGCTCGCTGCATGGGGTTCCGAGCGTTACGGCGGTTGGCTCGTGCTTTACGCGGTGCCAAGCTACCTGACGCTGACCGACCTCGGTTTCACCTCGGTTGCCAAGAACCAGATGGTGATCCACGCGGCGAAAGCGGACCGAACCGGCGTGCTGCGCGTGTACCACAGCGTGTTCGCCCTTCTGCTGGTGGCGACGGCCGTCATTCTCGGCGCCTGCATTCTGGGCGTGGAATCGGTCTCGCTCACGACGACTTTCGCCCTCGGGCCGCTGAGCGAGAGTGAGGCCAAGCAAACCATCCTGTTCCTCGTCGGGAGTGTGGTCTGCTACCAGTTCCTGCTGCTGTTGGGCTCTGGCGTGCGCGCCAGCGGCAGGCCGGCCGCCGAAGTCATCGCGGCAGCGACGGCGCGCCTGCTCGAGGGCGTTGCGACCGTGGCGGTCGCGCTGGTTACGACGCGTGTGGAACTGGCGGCACTCGCCGTGCTGATCACGCGGATCGGAATGGTCATTGGCGTGTGGACATGGCTCAGGATCGTCGCGCCGGAAATCCGGCTTGGCCTGAAGAACGCACGCCTGGACGAGATCCGGCGCATGGCGAATCCCTCCTTCAGCTACATGCTGCTCGGGCTCGCGCAGGCCATTGCCATCCAGGGACCTATCGTTCTCCTCGGCGCACTGGCGACCACGCAGGAGACCGTGCTCTTTTCCACCTCGCGCACGCTGGCGCGCATGGGCACGTCTGCGGCGAACCTCGTCAACTTTTCCTTCGCGCCGGAGTATTCGCGCATGCACGGCGAGGGCAACCGATCCGCCTTCGCCCGCCTGCGCAAGATTCACGTGCTCATCGGCTTGGTGGGCATTCCCGCCTATGGCATCGGGCTGTGGGCGCTCGGCCCCTTCATCATGGCGCTGTGGACCCACGGCCATGTGGCCGTGGTCTATCCTTTCTTTGCGCTGATGAACGGGGCTGTGGCGGCAGAAATGCTGTGGGGCTGCCTGTTCACGCCCATCGCCGCCATCAACCGCCATGTGCGGCTGTCCTACATCTTCGTCGGCTTGACGATGGTTTGCGCGGTGCTGGCCTACAGCTGGGCCGTGTCGTGGGGCGCGACCGGGGTGGCCGCAGCCTTGTTGCTGCTGCATGTCGCCATGTCGGTGCTCGTGTTGCTGCTGCGGCCGCGGGGATGAATGCGTGCCTCATGACGCGGCCTTTGCACGGGTGCGGCGGCGATGGGGATATCGGGATTGCCGGCAGCTGCGTCGTGCGCGGCGCCGGCTCCAAACACGAGGGGTCGGGGGCTCCATGAAAAAGCGGCTGAGAATCATCGCGGGAGTCAATCCGAGCGAGGGCGGCCCCATCGAGGGCATCCGGCAGCAGGCTCCGTTCCACGCGGCGGCGGGCATCGAGGAGCATGTGGTGTCCCTCGACCCGCCGGATGCGCCATGGGTGCAGAACTTCCCCCTCACCGTGTTCGGCCTCGGCGAGCCCCTTGGTTCGGTGCCGGAATGGAAGCGGCGCCTGCCCTGGCGCCGGTACGGCTATCGTCCCGCACTGTTGCCGTGGCTGAAGGCCCATGTGCGGGACTATGACGTGGTAACGGTCCATGGGCTGTGGAACTACTCCACCATGGCGGCACGGTTGGCGCTCGTCGGCTCGGGCGTGCCCTATCTGGCCCAGACGCACGGCATGCTCGACCCGTGGTTCAAGCACAACTTCCCGGTCAAGGCCGCGGGCAAGCAGGCGTTCTGGCTGTTCAACGAGGGCCCGCTCCTGAACAATGCGGGCTTCGTGCTGTTCACTACCGAGGAGGAGAAGATCCTCGCCCGCGAGTCGTTCGGCCCCTATCGGGTGAACGAGCGCGTGATCGCTTATGGTACGTCCGACCCTGGCCCGTTGAAGCCCGAGCACGCGGAGGCCTTCCGCGCGGCGGCACCGGAGCTGAAGAAGCCCTATCTCCTGTTTCTCAGCCGGGTTCACCCCAAGAAGGGCTGCGACCTGCTCATCAACGCCTTCGCGGATGTCTGCCGCGACCGTGACGACCTGGATCTCGTGATGGCGGGGCCAGCTTCGGACGAGTATCTCGCCGAGCTCAAGGCCCAGGCCGCGCGCCATGGCATCGGCGACCGCATCCACTGGCCCGGCCTGCTGCGGGGGGATGCCAAGTGGGGCGCGTTCCATCAGGCGGAGGCGTTCGTGATGCCCTCCCATCAGGAGAATTTCGGCATCGTCGTCGCCGAGGCGATGGCTTGCTCGAGGCCGGTGCTCATCACCAACAAGGTGAACATCTGGCGCGAAGTCACCGCCAGTGGCGGCGGCCTCGCGGAAAACGACGATCTGGCCGGCACGGCCCGTTGCCTTGCCGCATTTCTTGAGATGCCGCCCGAGGCCCGCGCCCTCATGGGCGCCCGCGCGCGGGAGGCATTCCTGCGGCATTTCCAGGTCAGTCAGTCAGCCAAGGATGTCAACGCGGCGTGCCTCGACGCCATCGCCGGCCGCACCTGAGGTCCCGGAGCTGGCCTACTGCCGCAGAATGCCGACAGCATTCCCCGCCTTCGTGAAACGGGGACTGCTCTTTTCGAGGCTCGGTCAGGCCTTGCGACGGGTCGTCGCGCCGCCAAACCCGACCACCGCCAGCCCCAGCGCGATCAACGCGTTCCAACCCGCCATGGACAGCCCGAACATCCGCCACGCCGCTTCGTCGCAGCGGGGCACGCGGGCGCCCTTGAGGGCGGAGAGGACATTGCTCGTCGCCACCGGGGCGCCGGTGCAGGCCGTGGGGCCGGTCCAGAACTGCCACTCGATGCCGGCGTGGTAGATCGCCAGACCAGCGTTTGCGAGCATGGCGACGCCCAGCAGGGCGAGCAACACCCGCGCCGGTCCGGACCGGTCGGTTCGGGCGAGGAAGAAGGCGATCAGCCCCAAGGGGATAGCGGCATAATAGGCGATGCGCTGGTCGAGGCAGAGGGGGCAGGGCGCCAGCCCGACGACCAGCTGGAAATACCAGGCAGCGCTGAGGGCCATGACAGAGCCCGCCACCAGCAGCAGGGACGCGGTTTCCTTCGTGGTCGGATACAAGGCAGGCTCCGTTCTCGGTCGGCGGCAAGGTCCCGCGATAGCTTGGCGGAGGCGTCATTGTCCATGCGCTGTGCGTTGATTGACGCTCATGTGACCGGGCATGACGGAAGGTTCGATGGTGCGCCCCTACCTTGGAAATATTCTTACTCAGCCCCTCCCGTATGGCGCTGCTGTGCAGCATGGGGTATAAATTTGCTAGTCGTCTTCGGAGGCATTCGCATTGCGTTTCCCTCGGCGGCGCATATTTTGGTTTTAGCTACGAAGATTGCAGCCGAAATGACCGAGATGCCCCGCGCCCGTACCACCTTCAGCACCTCCTTCTCCCAGGGCGGTGACATGCAGGTTGAACCGATCCTTCCCGTTGCACAGCTTCGGGATGTGAATACGGCGCGTCGCACCGGCTGCCCCTTCCACGACGTCCGCGAGATGCTGAAGGAAGTCGGCCTGCGGCCGACTCGCCAGCGTCTGGCCCTCGGCTGGCTGCTGTTCGCCAAGGGCGACCGGCATGTGACGGCGGAAATCCTGCACGAGGAAGCCATCAAGGCGCGCTTCCCGGTCTCGCTCGCCACCGTCTACAACACGCTGCACCAGTTCACGGAAGTGAGCCTGCTGCGCGAGGTGGCGGTGGATGGCTCGAAGACCTATTTCGACACCAACGCCTCCGACCACCACCATTTCTTCGTCGAGGGCCAGAACGACCTCGTGGATATCCCGGCCGCGGACGTGGCTGTGAACCTGCTGCCCGAGCCGCCGGAAGGCTATGAGGTGGCGCGTGTTGACGTGGTCGTCCGGCTGCGCCGCAAGGGCACGAATCGCGCCTGATTCGCTTCTTTGTCGCTGAGGGTCAGGCCGGGCATGTCCCGGCCTTTTTTGCGTCCGGACACCGGCTCAGATGGTGCGCAGCGGCTTTTCCAGCACCGCCAGCACGCGCGGCAGTTCGTGGCCGCGCTTCAGGATGAGGCCGGTCTGCGAGACCACGCTGTAGATGCCCTGCTTGCGGGCGAGTCTGGGGTCCTTCTCGATGCGGTAGAGAGGGACGTCCATGGCGCGGCGTAAGATGCTGAACACGGCCTTGTCGCGTTGAAAATCAATGGCGTAGTCGCGCCATTCCCCCTGGGCGACCATGCGGCCGTAGAGGTCGAGAATCCGGTCCAACTCGCGGCGATCGAAGGTGACGCGGAGGGGAGCGGGGGACGGAGTGGAGGGCTGGACCGGCGAGGCACCGCGCCGCTGCAGGACTATGGGTTCGATGTCTCCCATCGGGCCTCCTTGTCCTTGTCTGGCATCACTTTCCGGCGGGGCTGCCGGGGATCGGACGCTTGCATTGCCTCATGATCCCTCCACCGGCGACCCCTTTCAAGGGCAATCCGTAGCCGGCTGCTCCCGATCGCTGGACGGCATCCGGATACCCATCACGCCAACGTCAATGGAATCACAGTGTCGCCGGATTTCGGCCAATCGCGTGCCGCGGCCGGGCGCGATCTTTCTTCGCGTAGCAGGGCCGGTTCGTGAAGCGCTCCGGTCTATCCCAGCCCCCCAGCCCCCCGGGGTGCATCCGAACCGGCCACTGCTACGCACCGACTTCAGACCCCCGATGTAGGCCATCCCCCGCGGATGGCCTTTTTTTTGGCCGGCGCGGCGACGCGGTTCGTGTGTCGAATCGACACCCGAGTCAGGGGCAGTTCAGGGGGTAAAAGGGGCCGTTCAGGCCGGTTCGACGACAGTTCGGTCCGAATGCCGGTTCAGTCGAGCGGGAAGAGGGTCGCGCCGACGATCTGTCCGGGGGTGGCCGGGGTGCCGGTCTGCACCATCACCGCCACCGCATCCATGCCATCGCGATGGATGTCTTTCAGCGGCACCCGGAAGGTGCGGGCGTCGCCCTGCCAGCGGGCCACCCGGGTCCAGCCGCGCACCACATTGGCATAGGTGACGTTGCGTCCACCGTTCTCGCCCCGGCCGATGGAGACCGACTGGGTGCGGGCGACGGGGCAGGCCCACAGTTCGGCACCATCCTCGATGGCGAGGGGCTGGGGCAGGGTGATCTCGAGGGCGTCGCCGTCCCGCTTCACCTCCACCGGAAGAGAGAGACCGCCGGAGGCACGGGCGGTCATGACGGCGCGCTGCACCGCGGCGCGGTCGCTGCCCTTGGCGGCGATCTGGCCGTCGATGACCATCTGGGGGGTGTAGATCTTCTTGTCCGGCCGCTGCTCGGCATAGGCCTTCTGGCGCAGCGAATGGCCGTGGAGGGCGAGGGTGTCCTTCCAGCCCACATAGTCCCAGTAATCCACCGAGAGGGTGAGCGCGAGCACCTGCGGATCCTTGGCGAGATCGTTCAGCAGCGCGTCGGCGGGCGGGCAGGAGGCGCAGCCCTGGCTCGTGAACAGCTCCACCACCACCTTCGGCTGGCTCTGCGCCAGCGCCGGCGAAGCGGCGAGGGCGAGGACAAGCGTGAGGGTGGAGCGGTTCAACATCATGGAGCGCAATGCGTTGTTGGAATGTGTCTCCGCAATAGCGGACGGAGGCACCGCACTCCAGTCACAAAGGGGTGCGGGGCGGTATCTTTGAGCCGCTCCAGACGCGCAAACGCCGGCCCGACAGGCATCGGGCCGGCGTTCATCACGGTTCCGTCAGCACCCTGGCGGGCGCCGAAAGATCAGGCCGAAGGTTCAGGCCGCCAGCGAGCGCAGCACGTAGGGCAGGATGCCGCCGTTGCGGAAGTAATCGAGCTCGTCCAGCGTATCGATACGGCAGATCAGCTCGACATTCTTCACGGTGCCGTCGGCGAACTTGATCTCGGCGGTGAGCGTCTGGCGGGGCTTGAGGTCGCCCTCGATGCCCTTGAGGGTGACGACCTCGTCGCCCTTGATGCCGAGGCTCTGCCAGCTCTCGCCGTCCTTGAACACCAGCGGCACGATGCCCATGCCGACCAGGTTCGAGCGGTGGATGCGCTCGAAGGACTGGGCCACCACGGCGCGCACGCCGAGCAGCTTGGTGCCCTTCGCCGCCCAGTCGCGGGAGGAGCCGGTGCCGTATTCCTTGCCGGCGAACACCACCAACGGCACGCCTTCGGCGCGGTACTTCATGGCCGCGTCGTAGATGGGAAGCTGCGCGCCGTCCGGATAGTGGATGGTCACGCCGCCTTCCACGCCCGGCACCATCTGGTTCTTGATGCGGATGTTGGCGAAGGTGCCGCGCATCATCACTTCATGGTTGCCGCGGCGGGTGCCGTACTGGTTGAAGTCCACCGGGCGCACCTGATGGTCGATCAGGTACTGGCCCGCCGGGGACGCCTGCTTGATGGAGCCGGCCGGCGAGATGTGGTCGGTGGTGATGCTGTCGAGGAACAGGCCCATGATCCGGGCATCGATGATGTCCTTGACCGGCTCCGGCTCCTTCTGCATCCCGACGAAATAGGGCGGGTTCTGCACGTAGGTGGAGGCGTCCTGCCAGGCGTAGGTCTGGCCGGTGGGCACGGCGATCTTCTGCCAGTGCTCGTCGCCCTTGAAGACGTCGGAATACTTTTCCTTGAACATCTTCTTGGTGACGTTCTCGCGGATGTACTGGGCCACTTCCTTGTTGGAGGGCCAGATGTCCTTGAGATAGACCGGGTTGCCGTCCTTGTCCGTGCCGAGGGGCTCGGTGGTCAGGTCGATCTGGAGCGAGCCGGCGATCGCATAGGCGACGACCAGGGGCGGGGAGGCGAGGTAGTTCGCCTTCACGTCCGGGTTCACGCGGCCTTCGAAGTTGCGGTTGCCGGAGATCACGGCGCCGGCCACGAGGTCGTTGGTGTTGATGGCCTCGGAGATGGCTTCCGGCAGCGGGCCGGAATTGCCGATGCAGGTGGTGCAGCCGAAACCGACCAGGTTGAAACCGAGCTTGTCGAGGTCGTCCTGCAGGTCGGCGGCCTTGAGATAGCCTTCCACCACCTGCGAGCCGGGCGCCAGCGAGGTCTTCACCCACGGCTTGGAGCGCAGGCCCTTCTTCACGGCCGCTTTGGCGAGGAGGCCGGCGGCGATGAGCACCGAGGGGTTGGAGGTGTTGGTGCAGGAGGTGATGGCGGCGATCACCACGTCGCCATGGCCGAGCGTGTAGTCGGCGCCGGAGACGGGAACGCGCTTGGCGGCCTCACCGGGCTTCTTGAACTCGCCTTCCAGCGCGGCCTGGAAGCCGGCCTTGGATTCGGAGAGCAGCACGCGGTCCTGCGGGCGCTTGGGGCCGGCCATGGACGGCAGGACGGTGTCGAGGTCCAGCTCCAGCGTATCGGTGAACACCGGGTCCGGGGTGTCCTTCTTGCGCCACATGCCCTGGGCCTTGGAGTACTTCTCCACCAGCTCCACGCGGCTGTCCTTGCGGCCGGTCTCGTCGAGATAGTCGATGGTCTCGCGATCCACCGGGAAGAAGCCGCAGGTGGCGCCGTATTCCGGGGCCATGTTGGCGATGGTGGCGCGGTCGGCGAGGGAGAGGTGCTCAAGGCCGGGGCCGTAGAACTCGACGAACTTGCCCACCACGCCCTTCTTGCGGAGCATCTGGGTGACGGTGAGCACGAGGTCGGTGGCGGTGATGCCTTCCTTCAGCTTGCCGGAGAGCTTGAAGCCGATCACCTCGGGGATGAGCATGGAGATGGGCTGGCCGAGCATGGCCGCCTCGGCCTCGATGCCGCCCACGCCCCAGCCGAGCACGCCCAGGCCGTTGACCATGGTGGTGTGCGAGTCGGTGCCCACCAGCGTGTCGGGATAGGCCACCTCGACCTTCTTGCCGTTGATCTCTTCCTTGCGGGTCCAGACGGTCTGGGCGAGGTATTCGAGGTTCACCTGATGGCAGATGCCGGTGCCGGGCGGGACGACGCGGAAGTTGTCGAACGCGTTCTGGCCCCACTTCAGGAAGCGGTAGCGCTCCTGGTTCTGCTTGTATTCTTCCTCGACGTTCTTGCCGAACGCCTTGTTGTCACCGAAGAAGTTCACGATCACTGAGTGATCGATGACCAGATCCACGGGAACCAGGGGGTTGATGCGCTCGGGATCGCCGCCGAGGGCCACCATGGCGTCACGCATGGCGGCGAGATCCACCACCGCGGGAACGCCGGTGAAGTCCTGCATCAGCACGCGGGCGGGGCGATAGGCGATTTCCTTTTCCGCCTTGCCGCGGTTGTTCACCCAGTCGGCGACGGAGATCACGTCTTCCTTCGTGACGGAGCGACCATCCTCGAAGCGCAGCAGGTTCTCGAGCAGCACCTTCATGGAGAAGGGAAGCGCGGAAATGCCCGGAAGGCCATTCTTCTCCGCCAGCTCGAGATCGTAATAGACGTACTCTTTGTCGTCTACCGTCAGGGTTGTGCGGCACTTGAAGCTGTCGAGGGAGGTCACGGCTGGAAAACTCCGGTTCGATGATCGACCGAAACAGCACCTCCTTTGACGGTGGAGGTCTTTTCTCCACCACCTTGGACGGCGCGGCTGCGGGCTTTATAGAGCCATTTCAAAGCGCGGTCATGCGATAACAGCGTTGAATGTGCAATGCACCAAAAGGCAGGGGTCGGCAACGCATGACTGTCAAGGCGCTGGTAGGGGATAACCTTTCCTGCCGAAGAGGATTCAACCTTCTGTTCGAGGGCCTCGCCGTGTCGGCGGCGGGCGGGCGGGCGCTCGTGGTGGTCGGGCCGAACGGGGCCGGCAAGTCCTCGCTGCTGCGCATCCTCGCCGGTCTGCTGGCCCCCACCGCCGGGACGGTACGCCTGGATGGGGGCGGGGAGAGTGTCGGCGAGCATCTGCATTATCTCGGGCATGAGGATGCGGTGAAGGGCGCGCTTACGGTCGCCGCCAACCTCGCCTTCTGGCGCACCGTGCTGGGCGGCGGCGGGCTGGAGGTGGAAGAGGCGCTGGAGGAGGTGGGCCTCGGCGGCCTCGGCCGGCTGCGCGCGCAGGTGCTCTCCGCCGGCCAGAAGCGCCGCCTCGCCATCGCTCGCCTGCTTGTCGCCAAGCGTCCGGTATGGGTGCTGGACGAACCGACCACGGCGCTGGACGTGAAGGCGCAGGCCCGCTTCGCCGCCTTCGGCCGCGCCCACCTCGCCGCCGGCGGCCTCCTCATCGCCGCCACCCACGCGCCGCTCGACCTCGGTGAGACGGACGAACTCTGGCTGGGAGGCCGCCCATGATCGCCGCCTTCCTTGCCATCGTGCGCCGGGATCTGGCGCTGTCGCTGGGCGCCGGCGGGGGCGCGGGGCTGGGCGTGGTGTTCTTCCTCTCCGTGGTGACGGTGGTGCCGTTCGCGGTGGGGCCGGACCTGGTGCTCCTGGCGCGCATCGGCCCGGCGATCCTGTGGATCGGCGCGCTGCTGGCGAGCCTCATCGGGCTGGAGCGCCTGTTCGCCTCCGATGCGGAGGATGGCTCCCTCGATGCGCTCACCCTTTCCGCGCTGCCGCTGGAACTCACCGCCGCCGCCAAGGGCCTCGCCCATTGGCTCGCCACCGGCCTGCCGCTGGTGCTCGCCGCGCCGGTGCTGGCGCTGATGCTGAATCTGGAGCCGGCCGCCATCGGCGCGGTGGTGCTGACGCTGCTGGTGGGCACGCCGGCCGTGACCTTCCTCGGCCTCATCGGCGCGGCCTTCGCCGGGGCGTTCCGGCGGGGCGGGCTTTTGATCGCGGTGCTGGTGATTCCCCTCACCATCCCGGTGCTGATCTTCGCCGTCTCGGCGACTCAGGCGGCGGTGGTGGGGCCGGTGCCGTTCGGCACGCCGTTCCGCGTGCTGGCGGGGCTCGCCCTGTTCGCGCTGGTGCTGGGGCCGGTGGCGGCTGCGGCGGCGCTGCGGGCGGCGCGGGCCTAGGGCCGGCCGCGCGGAGTTTGCGGGATTATTCGGCGGCGGTGGGCGTGGCGGCGAGTTCCGCTTCCAGCTCCGCCACGGCCGCGCGCGTTGCCGCATCGGCGGCCTTCTCGATGGCGCGATAATTGGCGACGACCGACTGCCCCAGCGCCGTGAGCGCGGTGCCGCCGCCGTGCTTGCCGCCGGAGCGGGCGGAAACGAGCGGGGCGGGGAAGAGCGTGTTCAGCTCCTCCACCAGCTCCCACGCCCGGCGATAGGACATGTCCATCTCGCGCCCCGCCGCCGAGATGGAGCCGAGCGCCTCGATCTTCTCCAGAAGCTCGATCTTGCCGGGGCCGAGCCGGCCTCCGGGAGCAAGGTCGATTCTCACGCTCAGCGACGCCATGGAACCTCACACACGCAATCGCGCATCGGAACGCCCGGCGCTGCGCTGTATCCGCCGCGCGCAGCTTATCAAACCGGAGGGTGCCTTGTCGTTATTCCCTTCGATATATAAGATCGACTCGCAGAACAGGAAGGGCACACACATGTTCATGCGCCAGCTCGAATATCTGGTGGCGGTGGCGCGCGAGGGGCATTTCGGGCGGGCGGCGGAGGCCTGCCGGGTGTCGCAGCCGGGCCTGTCCGCCGGCATCCGCAAGCTGGAGGAGGAGCTGGGCCTGCCGCTGGTCATCCGCTCCCACCGCTTCCTCGGGCTCACGCTGGAGGGCGAGCGGGTGCTTGCCTGGGCGCAGCGCATGGTGGCGGACTATAACGGCATGCGGCAGGACCTCTCGGATGCCGCCACCGGCCTGTCCGGCACGCTGCGCATCGGCGCCATTCCGGCTGCCATCCCCGCCTTGCCGGCGCTGGTGAACGGCTTCTGCGCCCGCTATCCCAATGTGCGGGTGCAACTGCTCTCGCTCGCCTCCACCGCCATCCAGCGCGGGCTCGACACGCTCGATATCGACGCCGGCGTCACCTATTCCGAGAACGAGCCGCTGACCCGCGTGCGCTCCCTGCCGCTCTATGACGAGACCTATGTCTTCGTCACCGCCGCCGGCGCCTTCTCCGGACGCAATTCCATCGGCTGGTCGGAGGCGGCGGCGCATCCTTTGTGCCTGCTCACCAGCGACATGCAGAACCGGCGCATCGTCGACCGCATCCTCGCCGAGGCGGGGGTGGCCTCCAATCCGCGCATCGAGGCGAACAGCTTCCTCGGCGTGTGGTCTCTGGTGCGCTCGGGGGCGTGGTCCGGCATCGTGCCCCACACCTATCTCGAAACCTTCGACGCGCCGGACCATCTCGTCGCCGTCCCGCTGGTGGACCCGGTGCACAGCCAGAGCGTCGGTGTCGTGACCTCGGACCGCGACCTGCAATCGCCGCTGGCCGGCGCCTTCATGCGCCATGCGGCGCGTCGGATGGGCGAGAGCGTCGCCCGTCCGCCGGCCCTCACCGCCTGCGCCTGAGGGGGCTTATCGCAGGCGGCTATCAATCGTTGCCGCCAAACGATTGGACCGGCCGCCGCCCCCGTCCTTAACTCGCAAAAGCCGGACGCGACCTGCGCCGGCCTCAAGATGGAAGCGCGGCGCGGTGGCCTCAGGCCGCCCCGCGGATCGTCCCACATGCGTCCCGTTCCCACCGGCGCCGGCCTCCCCACCCGGCGATCGCGGACGCGCGCCTCCATCGCCTCAAGGAGGAAACCATGGCCAAGGTTCTCTGCGTTCTCTACGACGATCCCATCGGCGGCCTGCCGAAGACCTATGCCCGCGACGACCTGCCGAAGATCGATCATTATCCCGGCGGCCAGACCCTGCCGACGCCGAAGGCCATCGACTTCATCCCCGGCACCATGCTCGGCAGCGTCTCCGGCGAACTGGGGCTGCGCAAATATCTCGAAGCCAACGGTCACACGCTGGTCGTCACCGCCGACAAGGACGGCCCGGATTCGGTGTTCGAGCGCGAGCTGGTGGATGCGGACATCGTCATCTCCCAGCCGTTCTGGCCGGCCTATCTGACGCCCGAGCGATTCGCCAAGGCCAAGAACCTCAAGCTCGCGCTCACCGCCGGCATCGGCTCGGACCATGTGGATCTGCAGTCGGCCATCGACCGGGGCGTCACCGTCGCCGAAGTCACCTATTGCAACTCCATCAGCGTCGCCGAGCACGTGGTGATGATGATCCTCGGCCTGGTGCGCAACTATCTCCCCGCCCATGACTGGGCACGCAAGGGCGGCTGGAACATCGCCGACTGCGTGCAGCACTCCTACGATCTGGAAGCCATGAGCGTCGGCACCGTGGCTGCCGGCCGCATCGGCCTCGCCGTGCTGCGCCGCCTCGCGCCGTTCGACGTGAAGCTGCACTACACCGACCGCCACCGCCTGCCGGAAGCCATCGAGAAGGAGCTGAACCTCACCTTCCACGCCACCCGCGAGGAGATGTACCCCCACTGCGATGTGGTGACGCTGAACTGCCCGCTGCATCCCGAGACCGAGCACATGGTGAACGAGGAGACGCTGAAGCTGTTCAAGCGCGGCGCCTACATCGTCAACACCGCGCGCGGCAAGCTGTGTGACCGCGACGCCATCGCCCGCGCGCTGGAGAGCGGCCGGCTCGCGGGCTATGCGGGCGACGTGTGGTTCCCGCAGCCGGCGCCGGCCGATCACCCCTGGCGCACCATGGCGTGGAACGGCATGACCCCGCACATGTCCGGCACCTCGCTCACCGCCCAGGCCCGCTATGCGGCCGGCACGCGTGAAATCCTCGAGTGCTTCTTCGAGGGGCGCCCCATCCGCGACGAGTATCTCATCGTTGAGGGCGGCAACCTCGC
The DNA here is from genome assembly GCF_023571765.1 of Xanthobacter aminoxidans. Taxonomy (GTDB): domain Bacteria; phylum Pseudomonadota; class Alphaproteobacteria; order Rhizobiales; family Xanthobacteraceae; genus Xanthobacter; species Xanthobacter aminoxidans. Next base: position 272,497 of record NZ_JAMJXC010000003.1, read on the forward strand.
CGGCGTCGGCGCCCATTCCTACTCCAAGGGCAATGCCACCGGCGGCTCGGAGGAGGCGGCGAAGTTCAAGAAGGCGGGCTGATCCGCCGGCACGGCGGCGGTTCTTCGGGTCGCCGCCGTGCCATCGCCGTCGTCCTCCCGCTTTTCGGGTGCTTGTCCCATGACGTTCCTTTTTTCCGGGTCAGGAGCCTCCGGCCAGGGGGCGCCGCTGGCCCGGCGTGCGCTTGACGCCGGCCTTGCCGGGTTCGGGGCCTTCCTGGCGATTCTCCTCCTCGGCCTCGTTCAGGATGGCTCCGGCATGCTCCTGCTGATCGCGCCCTTCGGCGCAAGCTGCGTCCTCGTCTTCGCAATCCCCCAAAGCCCGTTGGCGCGGCCACGCAATGTCGTTGGCGGGCATGTGCTGTCCACGGCCGTTGGCGTTGTCGTGCTGGCTTTTTGCGGCGCGGCGCCCTGGGCGGTGGCCATGGGCGTTGGTGTCGCCGTGGCCGTGATGCTGCTGACCGACACCTTGCATCCCCCGGCGGGGGCCGATCCCATCGTCGCCATGCTCATGGGGGCGTCCTGGACGTTCGCCCTGATGCCGGTTGCGGTGGGTGCCATGGCCATCGTGCTGCTCGCGACCGGCTTCCACCGATACGTGACGCGGCGTCCCTATCCGATCCGCTGACGCACCAAAAAATGGCACCGGGGGCCTTTCGGCTCCCGGTGCCGCCGTTGCGAGATGCCACACGAGAGATGGGAAAACGGGATCGGAAAAACAAACGGATCAGGTGGGGTCGGTCGCTCGGCAGGAAAGGGGGGATCAGTTGAAGACGGGGGCCGCCTCGCCCGTGCGGCGGATGCTGGCGTGGGCGGCGGCCAGCGTCTGGAGCTGGCGACCGCCGAGGGCAAAGGACACCTCGAAGCCGTCGGGCGTGGCGAGGGTGAGGATCAGTGTGGAGGGCTCGGACGCCTGCTCCACCCGCACCATGTGCGCGGGATAGACGAGGCGCAGGCTCTCGTCCTTGTATTGGGCGCGCAGCACCTCGGCCATCATCTTGGGCAGGGTCATCACCAGCGCGCGCAGGCAGTCCGACGGCAGGTTGAGCGACGCGCTGGAGCCATCCGGCTGGCTGAAGCTCATGCGGAACCGGCTGCCATCCACCGCGACGTCGAACGACAGGAGATCCTGCCCGATGATGTCGTCCCGCTGGAGGCTCTCGTCCGTCATGGCGTCGGTCTTCATGGCGTCGATCCAGCCCCGCTTTGGCAATGTAGCTATATTCGTTCAGATATAGCGCATGTCAAGCGTCAACGGCGCTGACGTTTCGGCGGGGCGGGGACATCCTGATCCGTTCTGGCGCGCCCGATGCCCTCCACCACGATCCGGATCAGGCGCACAATGTCTTTCGCGTCGAACGGTCCGCCGGCCAATGCCGTCAGCATCGCCTGACCGTAGACGCCCAGCAGCACTAGGCTCATGAAGTTGGCGTCCTCATCCGCGCGGATCACGGCCTGGCGCTGACCGAGCAGCAGCACATCCCGAACCAACCCTTGAAAGGACGACCGATCCGCGGGCGGCTCCAGGCGCGGCCGCTCCGCTGGCGCCAGCGCCAGTCGGGCGAGTGAAGGATTGGCGAGGCACCAGCCGGCGCTGTCCAACAGGATCGTCTCCAGCAGGCCCAGCGCATCCTCGCCTGCCGCCATACGGGCGCGATAGCCCTGATCCTGCGCTTCGGCCCGCGCGATCAGGTGGTGCGCGATCTCCTCCTTGGAACCGAACAGGTTGTAGACCGTCTTGCGGGTCAGCCCCGCGCGGGAGGCGATCTCCTCCACCGATGCCGCCGCGAAGCCCTTTTCGCGGAACACGCGGTCGGCGGCATCGAGGATAAGGCCGCGCGACCGGTCGGTTCGCTTGACGCTGGGCATAATTATACTCATGTGTAATTTTATACAGACGTGTATGCCAATCTGCGCGCGCGTACGCGCCCTCGCAATCGAAAGGTCGCCGCATGACGGCTTTGCAGGCTTTCGGGCCGAACCTCTGGATCGCCGACGGGCCGGTCGTCACGGCCGGCGGCGGCTTCCACTATCCCACCCGCATGGCGGTGGTCCGGCTGACGGAAGGGTCGCTGTTCATCTGGTCGCCCGTCGCGCTGTCCGATGCGCTGCGGCGGGAGGTCGACGCCCTCGGTCCCGTGCGGTACCTGATCGCTCCGAACACCCTGCACGACCGGTTTCTCGGCGAATGGCAGGCGACCTATCCCGCCGCCCGCATCCATGCCGCCCCGGGGCTTCGCCAACACCGCCCGGACCTCCATATCGCCGTCGATCTCGGCGAAGAGCCCCCGTCGGACTGGGCTGCCGACATCGACCAGACGCCGATGCATGGCAATCTGATCACCACCGAGGTGCTCTTCTTCCATCGTCCCAGCGCCACGCTCCTCGTCACCGACCTCATTCAGCACTTTGCGCCGACCTGGTTCACCGGCTGGCGTGCCTGGGTCGCCAAGATGGACCTGATGACCGCGCCCGAGCCGCAGGTTCCGAGGAAATTCCGTGTCGCTTTCGTGGACCGCGCCGCCGCCAGAAGGGGGCTTGAACGCATCCTGGAATGGCCGGTCGAGCGCGTGGTGATGGCGCATGCTGATCCCGTCCATGCCGATGGCCGCGCCTTTATCCGGCGCGCTTTCGGTTGGCTTGCTTGAGCGCGGCTTCCCGTCTTCAGGTCGTGCGCGAGCAGCAGGCGTCATCCCAACCGCCACCACGCTCACCCTTCCTTTACGATGGCGCGGTCACAATCTCGCCTGCGCTATTGAGGATAAGCCATGGCACACGCTGCCATCGAGAGTTCCGCCGTGACCTCCCTCGCCGCCCCGCTGACCGCGACCGCGTCCCATCCCGGCGTCGCGCCGACCATTCTTGTGTTCGATTCGGGGGTGGGCGGGCTGTCCGTCTTCCGCGAGGTGGCCAAGGCCCGGCCGGATGCGCGGCTCGTCTATGCGGCGGATGACGCGGCCTTTCCCTATGGCGCGCTCACCGACGACGTGATGCTGGAGCGCGTCGGCCATGTGGTGGACCGGCTGATCGCGGATGTTTCGCCCGATCTGGTGGTCATCGCCTGCAACACCATTTCCACGCTGGCGCTGCCGAGCCTGCGCGCGCGCCATGCGCTGCCCTTCATCGGCACGGTCCCAGCCATCAAGCCGGCCTGCATCGCTTCCCGGACGAAACGGGTGAGCGTTCTCGCCACCCCCGGCACCGTGCGGCGGGACTATACGGCCGGCCTCGTGCGCGAGTTCGCGCAGGGCTGCGACGTGGCCCTCGTGCCCAGCGACCGGCTCGCCGGCCTCGCCGAGGCAGCCATATCAGGCGATCCGGTGGACGATGAGGACATCGCCGCCGAGATCGCGCCCTGCTTCGTCTCCGCCGGCGGCCGGCGCACCGATACGGTGGTTCTGGCCTGCACCCATTATCCGCTGCTGGTGGACCGCTTCGAGCGCCTCGCGCCGTGGCCCGTCACCTGGATCGATCCCGCGCCCGCCATCGCCCGGCGGGTGACGCAGCTCATCGGCCCGGCCGTTGCGCCGCCCGATACGGCGCCGGTGCGCCTCATTTCCACGCTGCGGCCATTCGAGCCAGAGCGTGTCACCGCCATCGTCGGCCGCACCGTGGCCGATCCCGAGGTGCTGGCCTCCGCCCGGCCGTTCGCCTCCCCCAGCTGATCCCGCCGAGGAACCATGACCGACGACCGATCCCGCCTCCTCATCGGCCGCCGCGCCTTCACCCTCGGTCTCGCGGGGAGCGCATTTCTGGCAAGTGTCGGGCTTCTCGCCCCGCCCGTCTTCGCCCAGCAGGCGGCGCAGCCCTTTCCCAAATGGGTCGAGACCTTCCGCGCCCGGGCCCGCGCGCGCGGCGTGTCGGATGCCACCTACAACAAGGTGTTCGGTGGCCTGAAGCCGGACACCTCGGTCTATGCGCAGGACCGCAACCAGGAAGAGTTCACCGAGCAGTCCTGGCAATATCTCAACCGCCGCGTCTCCGATTGGCGCATCGCCACCGGCAAGCAGAAGGCGCGGCAATATTCCGCCCTGTTTGATCGAATCGAACAGGCGTTCGGCGTCGATCGCCGGGTGATGCTCGGTTATTGGGGCATGGAGAGCGCCTATGGCGAGGTGCTCGACAATCCCAAGCACATGAAGCCCATCTTCAATTCGCTGGCGGCGCTGGCGTGGGGCGATGCGCGGCGGCGCAAATACTGGGAGGCGGAGCTTCTCAACGCCCTCGTCATCGTCGAGCGGGGCTGGGGCACGCCGCAGGAGATGACCGGCTCGTGGGCTGGCGCCATGGGCCACACCCAGTGGATGCCCGAGGTGTGGCTCAACATGGGCGTGGATTTCGACGGCGACGGGCGCATCTCGCCCTTTGGCAAGCCGGACGACGCGCTGGCCGGCACCGCCAACTATCTGGTGAAGCGCGGCAAGTACCGGCGCGGCGAGCCGTGGGGCTTCGAGGCGAAGCTGCCCGGCAATTTCAATTCCGACCTCGCCGACAACAAGACGCGCCGCCCGCTCTCCCAGTGGGGTGAGCTGGGCCTCACCACCATCGAGGGGCAGTCGCTGTCCGCCTATGACGAGCCGGCGCGGCTCTGGCTGCCCGGTGGTCCCGGCGGGCCGGCGCTGCTGCTGCTCCACAATTTCTATGCGGTGCGCTCTTACAACCCCTCGTCCAACTACGCGTTGGCGGTGGTTCACCTAGGCGACCGGGTGATGGGGGAGGGGCCATTCGTCGCCTCCTGGCCCGGCGGCGAGCGGGCGCTGACGCTGGCGGAGATCCAGGAGATCCAGCAGCGCCTCACGGCGGCGGGCTTCAACACCGGCGGCTCCGACGGCCGCGTGGGCGCCGACACCATGCGCGCGGTGCGCGCCTTCCAGCAGAAGGCGGGAATCACGCCCGCGGACGGCTACGCCTCGCTCACCGTCCTCAACGCGCTGCGGCAGGGGCGGTAGGGGGAATCAGCCCCTAGCCGCCTGCCCAAAAGAAACGGGCGCCTTGCGGCGCCCCTCTCGCGCAAAAGAAAAGGGCACCCGGTGGGTGCCCTATCCAGTCACGATGAACCACAGATTGTAGGTGGCGCGGTTCCGGTTGTCCAGACCCGCTGCGATCACCCGATCCAGATCACTTGATCTTGGTCTCGCGGAACTCGACGTGCTTGCGCACCACCGGGTCGTACTTCTTGAGCACGATCTTGTCGGTCTTGGTGCGGGAATTCTTCTTGGTGACGTAGAACACGCCCGTGTCCGCCGAGGACAGGAGCTTGATCTTGATGGTTGCAGCCTTGGCCATGTCTTGATCCCTGGGTGCCGCGTGCGGCGTGCGACCGTCTGGTTTTTGCAAACCGTGAGGTGGCGAAAAGAAGAACGGACGCGCTGCCGGTCTCCGGCGGCTCGTGGGCGCGGAAACTCTCTCAATGCGCCCCTAATGTCAAGGGTGGGCGACCCTTCCGCTGGATCACGCCTCCCGCCGTCCGCGCATCATCAGCCGCACGGCGACGATGGCCGCATAGACAGCCAGCATGGTGGAGATGACGAAGGCGAAGCCATACGGGTTGTAAAGGTCCATGCCGGCGCCGGCCAGCGGCGGGCCGGCGATGAGGCCCACGGAATAGAGCATCACGAACGCCGCATTGGCGGCCGCGAGGTCCGCGCCATGGAATCGCTCGCCGAGATGGGCGAGGCCGACCGTGTAGAGCGAGCCCACCACGCCCGTGGCGAGGAAGATCATGGCCAGGAACCACGGGCTCGACACCGGCACGAAGGGCAAAGTGAAGGCGCCCGCCGCGCCCGCCAGCGAGCAGCAGAGCAGCAGCACCCGCCGGTCCACCTTGTCGCTGATGAGGCCGATGGGGATCTGGAAGGCGACGTTGCCCAGCACCGCCGCCGTCAGCAGCAGGGCGGCGCTGGTCTCGGCGAGGCCGAGGCGCAGGCCGTAGAGCGGCAGGAAGGTCATCACCGCCGTCTCGATGGCGCCGAACACCAGCGCCGCCAGCACCGCCGAGGGCGATCGCCGCACGAAGGTGAGTACGCCGTGGTGGCTGTCGTCATGGATGCGGGGGGTGATTCCCCGCGCCAGCAGGATGGGAATGGCGCCCAGCAGCAGCACGACCGCGCCGGCGAGGTAGGGCGCCCAGCCGGAGGCGCCGAGCACGCTGAGCATGGTCGGCCCCAGCGCCGCCCCCAGCGACAGCGCGGTGGCATAGATGCCCATGATGAGCCCGCGCCGGTTGGGCGGGGCGAGGGCATTGATCCAGAATTCGGAGACCGCGAACAGGATGCACAGCGCTGCGCCGAAGGCGAAGCGCAGCGGGAACCACATGAGGAAGGACGGCGCCGCCTTGAAACCCACGAGGCTCGCCGCGGCGAGCACGATGGCGCCGACCAGCAGCGCGCGCAGCCCGATCTTGCGCACCATGAGCGGCACGAAGGGCGCGGTGAAGATGGTGGCGATGCCGGCCACCGCCGTGTTGATGCCGATCCACTTGCCGGTGACGCCGCGCGATTCCAGCTCCAGCGCCAGCAGGGGGATGGACAGGCTGATGCCGACGCCCACCACCGTGATGGCGGAGATGGCGGCCGCGATGGAGGCCGTCCGGCTCATGTGGCCGAGGGACCCGTGGGGAGCATGCATCGCGTTCGGCTTCAATCCAGGAGGGTGCGGACGAAGCGTCCGCGGACCATGGCGTAGGAGGGCACCGGCAGGCGCGGGCCGAAGCCGGCATCGATGCGGGCGGCCAGTTCCTCAAGCACCACGCGGGTGATGGTGGGAAGCTCCTGCTTCTCCGTCTCCGCGAAGGTCAGCCATGCAAGGTCGATGAGTTCAGACTCCTCGCCCACCAGCCCCTTCACCTCGTCGCAGACGGCCGTGGCGTCGGCGATGAAGAAGCGGGTGTCGAAGCGCCGGGGGCGCCGGGGCGGGGTGATGGCGCGGGCGACGAAGGTGAGCGCGCCGAGATCGGGGAACACCCCGCGCTCCTCGAACGCGCGCCAGTCGTCACCGGGGGATTCGGGGGCGCCGCACTCCTTGGTGCCGACGAGCAGGCCGGTCTCCTCGTACATCTCGCGGATGGCGGCGGCGGCAAGGCCGCGCGCGCGGCCGAGGCTCGGGCGCTGCACATGGGCCATCAGCCGGCGTTCGCTGTCCGGATCGAGGCAGCCATAGACCGGCATGGCCTTGTCGGACTTCTCCAGCCGGCCGCCGGGAAACACGTAGACGCCCGGCAGGAACTTGAGCTTGGGATGCCGCCGGCCCATCAGCACGCGGGGCTTCTTGCCCTTGCTGTCGAGCAGGATGAGGGTGGCGGCGTCGCGCGGGCGCACGTTGGGAGAAGCCTGAAGGCGCTCGGCTTCGGTCAGGCGGGTGGCAAAATCGTTCATGATGCTCAGAGTATCGGACGGACGGCACGGATGACGGGGCGGACGGCACCCTCGGGGGGCGCCTCCCGTTCCTCACTGCCGGAATCGAAGCCGTGCATGCGCAGCGCCCATTGCAGGTTCACCAGCATGCCCTTCAGCGGCGGTAGCAGGGCGAGGCAGAGCACCAGCGTCAGCGGCAGCCAGAGGGAGAGGTGTACCCACAGCTCCGGCCGGTACAATTCCTCCACCAGCACCATCAGCGGCACCACGATGTGGCCCACCACGAAGATCACCGCATAAGGCGGCGCGTCGTCGGCGCGGTGGTGGTACAGCTCCTCGCCGCAGGTGGCGCAGAAGGGCGAGACCTTCAGATAGCTGGAAAACATGCGACCGGCGCCGCAGGCGGGGCACAGGCCGCGCGCGCCGCGCATCAGGGCGCCGGGCACCTCGCGGCGGGGCGGGGGAAGCTCGAACGCGCCGCCGGGCGCACCCGCGGCCTCGCCTGCCGCCGCCTCTTCGGGCGTCGCCAGCTTCTGGGTCACGGTCATGCCGGTCGGCGTGGTCACGGTCCTGAACCTCTCGGTCGCCCCTGAGGAGCGCGCTTCTCCAACATTTATCGGCCGGACGCCTCAGCGCCTGCCGGGTCCCGGCTTGGCCTTGCCGGAGCCGGCCTTTCCGGAACCGGCCTTGCCCGTTTTCGCACGGCCCGGCGCGGATCTCCCCGGCCGGCCCGCGAACCCGGAGGGCGCGCCGCGGCGCTGGGGGCCACCCCCGCGCGGACCCTTTACATAGGAGCCTTCGCTCAGAAGCTCAAACCGCAGCGCTCCGGCGACCGGCGCGGCCTCCACCAGCTTGACCTCCACCCGGTCGCCGATGCGGTGCATCTCGCCGGTACGGTCTCCCACCAGCGCCTGCCGCACTTCGTCGTACCGGTAATAGTCCTGGCCCAGGGTTGAGGCGGGAATGAAGCCGTCCGCCCCGGTGATGTCGAGCGCGACGAAGAGTCCCGCCTTGGTCGCCCCGGTGATGCGGGCGTTGAAGGTGGCGCCGATCTGGTCCGCCAGATGATGGGCGATGAGCCGGTCCACCGTCTCCCGCTCCGCCGCCATGGCGCGACGTTCCGTAACGGAAATGGCCGCCGCCACCTCGCCGAGGCTCTCGACGGTCGCGTCTTCCGGCAGCCCGTCCTTGCCCACACCCAGCGCCCGGACGAGGCCGCGATGGACGATGAGGTCCGCATAGCGGCGGATGGGCGAGGTGAAATGCGCGTAGCGGCGGAGATTCAGGCCGAAATGGCCGTAATTCTCGGAGGCGTACTCCGCCTGGCTCTGGCTGCGCAGGATCACCTGGTTCACCAGCGGGGCGGCGTCCGTGTCCTTCACCTCTTCCAGGATGCGGTTGAAGTGGGAGGGGCGCACCTGGTCGGTCTTCGGCAGGCCGATGTCCAGCGTCTTCAGGAAGTCTCGCAGGGCCGAGAGCTTCGCCAGCGTCGGGCCGTCATGGACGCGGTAGATGAGGGGGGTCTTCTTTTCCTCCAGCGTCTCGGCGGCGGCGACGTTGGCGAGGATCATGAATTCCTCGATGAGCCGGTGAGCATCCAGCCGCTCCGGCACCACCACGCGGTCCACCGTGCCGTCGGGCTTGAGGATGATCTTGCGCTCGGGAAGGTCGAGATCGAGGGGCTGGCGGGCGTCGCGGGCCTTCTTCACGCAGGCATAGGCCGCATAGAGCGGCTTGAGCACGCCCTCCACCAGCGGATCGGTGATGTCGTCGGTGCGGCCTTCGATGGCGTTCTGCGCCTGCGCATAGGCGAGCTTGCCGGCCGAGCGCATGAGGATACGGTGGAAGCTGTGGCTGCGCTTGCGCCCATCCGCGCCGATGACGAGGCGCACCGCCAGCGCCGGCCGGTCCTCGCTGGGGCGCAGGGAGCACAGGTCGTTGGAGATGCGCTCCGGCAGCATGGGCACGACGCGATCGGGGAAATAGACCGAATTGCCGCGAATGAGCGCCTCGCGGTCCAGCGCCGTGCCGGGCCGCACATAGGCCGAGACGTCGGCGATGGCGACGGTGACGATATAGCCGCCATCCTCGTCCGGCGCCGCGTGCACGGCGTCGTCATGGTCCTTGGCGTCGGGCGGGTCGATGGTGACGAGGGGCAGGTCGCGCCAGTCCTCGCGGCCGCGCACGGTGATCTGCTTCGCCGCCTCGGCCTCCTTCACCACCACGTCCGGGAAGGCGTTAGGGATGCCGTGGGCGTGGATGGCGATGAGGCTCACCGCCTTCTCGGAGTTCAGCGAGCCGAGCTTTTCCTTCACCCGCGCGGTGGGCAGGCCGAACACGCGCTGGCGCATCAATTCGACGGTGACGAGATCGCCGTCCTGCGCCTCATGCTCGGCGCCGGGGGGCACCTGCAATTCGCGGCCGAGCTGCTTCTTGTCGATGGGGATGATGCGCCCGCCGCCACCTTGAGGCGCGGCGCGGAAGATGCCCATGGTCTGCTTGCGGGCCTTCTCCAGCACCTTGATGACGCGGCCCACATGGGGGACCGCGTGCTCGATGGAGCCTTCCACGATGCGCAGCAGCACCCGGTCCGCCAGTCCCGGCGCGGGGCCGGAGGCGCGGCGCGGCACCTGGACGAGAATGGGCGGCGCCTCGCCCTGGGCCTCGGAGTCCCATTCCACCGGAATGGCCACCAGCTCGCCGTCGCCGTCGCGGGAGACGATGTCGGCCAGCACGACCGCCGGCAGCGCGCCGGGCACATGGAGGCGCCTGCGCTCGCGGCTCACTGTGCCTTCCTCGGAGAGGTCGCGCAGCAGCTGCTTCAGTTCCACCTTCTGCGCCGGCGAGAGGCCGAAGGCGCGGGCGATCTCGCGCTTGCCCACCTCGCCGTTCTGCGAAGCGATGAAGGCCAGCACCTGCGCCTTGGTCGGCATCTCGCCGGTGGCCAGCGGCGCAACGGCGAGCGCCGCCGCCTCATGGGCGGCCGCCGCCTGCTTGCGCGCGGCACGGGATTTGGTCGCGCGCAGCGGCTTTTCCGCGCGCGATGTCTTGTCTGCGCGCGATATCCTGGCGGCGTGGCCGTCCTTGCTGGAATGGCGGGTGGGCGGCTTGGTGGGGCGCTTCGGCAATGGGTCTTTCCGGTTTCATCCGGACGCTACCCGGAACACGCCCCGGCCGCCAGTGGTGGGTTTCCGTGGGGCTGCGGCCCCCGGACCTTCAGCACTCCGTTCCCCGGACAAGCGACGGCGTGAGCCGGAGCGCTGATCCGGGGCCGAGCGCAATCATATCCGCTTGTCATCGCCCGGCTGGTCCGGGCGATGACGGCTACGCGGGAACTCTTGCGCTCAGCCTCGGATCGGCGCTCCGGCTGCGCTCCGTGCGTCCGGGCGGCGGGGGGGCGCTCGTCCTCCCCTCTCCCCTTGCGGGAGAGGGGTTGGGGGTGAGGGGGCCGGTGCCGCAATCCCGGTGACAGATCGGAGGGAGAGACACCCCTCACCCCAGCCCTCTCCCGCAAGGGGAGAGGGGGCTTGGCCGGTTCGTGTGGGAGGCACATGCACTCCATTCGGTGCACCGCACCTTCGCTCAGCGGCCGGGAAGGGTTCCCTTGAGTACCGGCTGGGGCTAGAACGGCGTGTGTCCCGCGCGATGCCGTTTTCCCCCGCAAGAACCGTCCCATGAACCCCGGCCTCCTGCCCGCGGTCGCACTTGCGCGCCTTCTGGCCTGGCTCGGCCGGCGGAGCGCGCCGGCAGTGGCGGTGAGCGTTTTCATCGGCCTTGCCGTGCCGCCGTTCGCGGCGCTGGCGAAGCCGCTGGTGGTGCCCACCATCCTCGCGCTGCTGGTTCTGGCCTTCGTGCGCACCTCCATGGCCGGGGCCTTCACCGCGCGTCGTGCAGGCATCGCAGTGCTGGCCTGCGCCTGGGTCATGCTGGTGCTGCCGCTGGCGATGGGGCTGGCGACGCGGCTTCTGGGCGAGCCCAACGCCATCGTCCTCGCCCTCATCATGCAGGCCTCGGCCCCGCCCATCATGTCGGCCCCCGCCTTTGCGGCGCTGCTCGGCCTCGATGCCCGGCTGGTGCTCGTGACCATGCTGGGCGGCATGGCGCTGACGCCACTCACCGCGCCGGGGCTGGTGTTCCACTTCTCCGGCGGCGCGCTGGCGCTCGATCCGCTGGCGCTGGCGCTGCGGCTCGCGGCGGTGGTGGGCGGCACCATGGGGGCGGGCCTCGTCATCCGCCGGCTCATGGGCCTGAGGCGTGTGGAGGCCGTCTCCGCCCATCTCGACGGGCTGAACGTGGTGCTGCTCGGCCTCCTTGCCGTGGGGCTGATGGACGGGGTGACATACGCCTTCCTCGACCAGCCCGGCTTCATGGCGGGGCTGGTGGCGCTGGCCTTCTTCGTCTCGCTGCTGGGGTTCGGCGCGACGGCGCTCGTCTTCCGCGCCGTCGATCCGGGGGATGCGATGATGCTCGGCTTCTGCGGCGGCCATCGCAACATGGCGGTGGTGATCGCCGCCACCGGCGCGGTGCTGCCGCACGAGACTTGGCTTTACGTTGCGGCAGCGCAATTCCCCATCTACCTCCTGCCGGTGGTGATGCTGCCGCTGGCGCGGCGGGTCAGCGCCGCCGGCCGTCGCAAGGCGTGACCCGCACCGCTACCCCCCGCCGCCTTCATCTGCTAGACGAGCCGCCTGCCTGACATTTTGACGAGCACCGCCCCATGATCCCGCGTTACAGCCGGCCGGAAATGGCCTCCATCTGGTCCCCCGAGGCCCGCTTCCGCATCTGGTTCGAGATCGAGGCCCATGCCGCCGACGCCATGGCCGAGCTTGGCATCGTCCCGAAGGAGGCCGCGGCCAAGATCTGGGAGCTGGGCGGCAAGGCCGAGTTCGACGTGGAGCGCATCGACGCCATCGAGCGCGAGGTGAAGCACGACGTCATCGCCTTCCTCACCCACCTCGCCGAGTTCGTGGGGCCGGAAGCGCGCTTCGTCCACCAGGGCATGACCTCGTCCGACGTGCTGGACACCTGCCTCGCCGTGCAGCTCGCCCGCGCCGCTGACCTGCTCATCGCCGACGTGGACAAGCTCCTTGCGGTGCTGGAGCGCCGGGCGTTCGAGTTCAAGCTGACCCCCACGGTGGGCCGCTCCCACGGCATCCATGCCGAGCCGACCACCTTCGGCGTGAAGCTCGCCATCGCCGCGGCCGAGTTCCAGCGCTCGCGCGCCCGTCTCGTGGCAGCGCGGGAAGAGATCGCCACCTGCGCCATCTCCGGCGCGGTGGGCACCTTCGCCCATATTGATCCGGCGGTTGAGGCCCATGTGGCGGAAAAGATGGGGCTGAAGGTGGAGACCGTCTCCACCCAGGTCATCCCGCGCGACCGGCACGCCATGTTCTTCGCCGTGCTCGGCGTGGTCGCCTCCTCAGTGGAGCGGCTCGCCACCGAGGTTCGGCATCTCCAGCGCACCGAGGTGCTGGAGGCGGAGGAGTATTTCTCCCCCGAGCAGAAGGGCTCCTCGGCCATGCCCCACAAGCGCAACCCGGTGCTCACCGAGAACCTCACCGGCCTCGCCCGCATGGTGCGCGCCTATGTGACCCCGGCGCTGGAGAATGTGGCCCTGTGGCACGAGCGGGACATCTCCCACTCCTCCGTCGAGCGCATGATCGGCCCCGATTCCACCGTGACGCTGGACTTCGCTTTGTCGCGCCTCACCGGCGTGATGGACAAGCTCGTCGTCCACACCGACAACATGCAGAAGAACATGGACAAGCTGGGCGGCCTCATCCACTCCCAGCGCGTACTCCTCGCCCTCACCCAGAAGGGCGCCAGCCGCGAGGACAGCTACCGCCTCGTGCAGCGCAACGCCATGCGCGTCTGGCGCGGCGAGGGCGACTTCCGCACCTTCCTCCTGGAAGACGCGGACGTGCGCAAGTACCTGTCCGAGGAGGACATCAACGAGAAGTTCGACCTCGGCTACCACTTCAAGAACGTGGACAACATCTTCAAGCGGGTGTTCGGCCGGGCGTGAGGTGCGCTTGCCGGTTCGATCCGGCGTCCCGATAAAAGAGCTGCCGTCATGGCCGGGCTTGTCCCGGCCATCCACGTGGATCGGCCGGGGACACCTTGCTAGCGCCGTGCCGTCGGCCCGACGTGGATGCCCGGGACAAGCCCGGGCATGACGACGGATATGTCCGGGCGAGTTGGCTCAAGGCCGATCCGAGCGTGAGCGATTGCCTCGTCGCTGTCTTGCCATTGAGGAGGGGACGAAGGGGCAAGGTCAGCCGACGGGCGTCAAATGAGGTCAGACCTGCTCACTCAGTCAGGGGCATTCGGGCAACGACAGAAGATTGTCGTTCCACTTTCCGTCGGCGTAGGTTCGCAGATATTTTCCGTTCGGGCCATCGACGACGCCGATATCTCCGCGGTTGCCGTTGACCAGCGTGAAAAACGTATTGGACTTTGATTCAATCCAGTCGATGACCTGTTGGCGTGTCCATTTTCCCTTCGAATTTCCGAGGTGGGTTATGCCCTCGTGAGTGTTGTTGCGTGGCTGCTTGTTGATGCAGGTCACTTGCACGTCGGCCAACTTACCCTCCCTGACAATCTCATTCCTCGAGAGTCAGGATTGCAACTTATGATTGTTTAATAGTCAAGATGCATCTTTTGGGTGGATTCGGGTGGTGTTTGATGTCGTTGCTGCACCGCAGCGCCGCCCCGACTTTGTCCCCCCCTACCAGTCCGCCCCGCCGGCCCCCAGCCTTTGCACCGGCAGCCCCTCACCCTCCAGCGCCTTCTGGATCAGCTCCGCGTGTGCCTGGTCGCGCGTCTCCACCGTGAGGTCGAGGCGGGTGCCCTTGGCGGGGACGTCGAGGAAGGTGCGGCGGTGGTGCACTTCCAGGATGTTGGCGCCGAGCTTGCCGAGCAAAGTGGCGATGCGCCCCAGCATGCCCGGCCGGTCGAGGATGGTGAGGCGGAAGGAGACGATGCGCTCTTCCCGCTCCAGTTCGCGCAGCAGGATGCCGGCGATCATGCGCGGGTCGATGTTGCCGCCGGAGACGACCAGCCCCACCGTCTTGCCCCGGAACCGCTCCGGCTCGGCGATGAGGGCGGCGAGGCCCGCCGCGCCGGCGCCTTCGGCCAGCGTCTTCTGGTGCATGAGGAAGGCGTTCACCGCCCGCTCCAGCGCGGTTTCGTCCACCAGCACCACATGGGGCACGAGGCGCCGCACGATCTGCGCGGTGATCTCGCCCACATTGCGCACGGCGATGCCTTCGGCCAGCGTCGGGCCGCCGCAGGGGCGGGCCTCGCCGGTCATGGCGGTCCACATGGCGGGATAGAGCTGGGTCTCGACGCCCACCACCTGCGTGGTGGGAGAGCGGCCGGCGAAGGCCACGGCCATGCCGGCGATGAGGCCGCCGCCGCCGATGGGCACGAGCACGGCGTCGAAGGCCGGCCCGTCCTCGATCATCTCCAGCGCCACCGAGCCCTGGCCGGCGATCACGTCCACATCGTCATAGGGATGGACGAAGACGCGGCCCTGCGCCTTGGAGATGCGCTCGGCCTCCTCATAGGCGTCGGCCACCGTCTCGCCGAACAGCACCACCTCGGCGCCGAAGGCCTCGGTGGCGGCCACCTTCACCTGCGGCGTCGTCTCCGGCATCACGATGAGGGTGGAGATGCCGAGCCGCGTGCCGTGATAGGCCACCGCCTGCGCGTGGTTGCCGGCCGACATGGCCACGGCGCCGCGCCGCGCCTCGTCCGGCGTGAGGCGCGAGAGCTTCACCAGCGCGCCGCGTTCCTTGAAGGAGGCGGTGGCCTGAAGGTTCTCGTACTTCACATAGACTTCGGCACCGGTGAAGGCGGAAAGGCGCGGGGCACGCAGGGTCGGCGTGCGCAGCACGGAGGCGCGGACCAGCGGCCACGCGCCCTCCACGTCCGCCAGCGTGACGGGCAGATCCTTTTCCCGGTCGATTTCCAGCGCCGTCGCGGGCACGGTCATAAGTCTTCTCCCGCGAGGGGCCTCAGCCCCGTTCGGCCAGAGCCTGCGCCACGCGCGGCGCGAAATAGGTGAGGATGCCATCGGCGCCGGCGCGCTTGAAAGCGAGCAGGCTCTCCGGGACGATGCGGTCGCCGTCCACCCAGCCGTTGCGGATGGCGCCCTCGATCATCGCGTACTCGCCGGACACCTGATAGGCGAAGGTCGGCAGGCCGAAGGTCTCCTTCAGACGCCACACGATGTCGAGATAGGGCAGGCCGGGCTTCACCATCAGCATGTCCGCGCCTTCCTCCACGTCGAGGGCCGCCTCGCGGATGGCTTCCAGCCCGTTGCCGGGGTCCATCTGGTAGGTGCGCTTGTCGCCCGAGAGGGTCTTGGCGGTGCCGATGGCGTCGCGGAACGGGCCGTAGAAGGCGGAGGCGTACTTCGCCGCATAGGACATGATCTGTACGTCCTCGAAGCCGTTGGCGTCGAGCCCGGCGCGGATGGCGCCGACGCGGCCGTCCATCATGTCGGAGGGGGCGATGACGTCCGCCCCGGCTTCGGCCTGCACCAGCGCCTGACGGACGAGGAGTTCCACCGTCTCGTCATTAAGAATGCGGCCATCCTCCAGCAGGCCGTCATGGCCATGGCTGGTGAAGGGGTCGAGGGCCACGTCGGTGATGAGGCCGAGGTTGGGGATCTCGGCCTTGATGGCGCGGAGCGTCTGGCAGACGAGGTTGTTGTCGTTCAGCGCCTCGCTGCCGGTGGGGTCGCGGCGGGAGGGGTCGATATAGGGGAAGATGGCGAGGGCCGGGATCTTCAGCTTCGCCGCCATCTCGGCCGCGCGCACCGCCTCGTCCACCGTCAGGCGCTCGACGCCGGGCATGGAGGGAATGGCGGTGCGGGTGGCCTGGCCGTTCATGACGAAGATCGGCCAGATCAAATCGTCGACCGTCAGCGTCGCCTCGCGCACCAGCCGGCGCGCCCAGTCCGTCTTCCGGTTCCGCCGGGGGCGGTGGACGAGGCCGAGCCGGCTGGCGGTGGCCTCGGCTTCGGAAACGGCATGCAGGCGGGGCTGGGTGAGGGGCATGATGCGCTCGTTCTTCGTTCGCCCGCGAACGGGCACCGAGCGGACCTTATAGACCCCCGGCCTGCCGCCCGCGAGTGGCGCGCGGCAGAGGGTCACGGCAAGTTCAGCGTGTGCGCCGCCGCACGGCCCAAGGTGCGCCCGCGCACAACCACGGTGCGCCGGCTCGCGTTGACGCTCCCTCCGGCCGCGTCTAACCCTGCCGGCGGGCGTTCGCCGCTCAGCGGCGGCAAGGGAGGGATGGAATGACCACGGAGCCTGAAGTCCTGCTCGAGGTGAAGGGCGAAGCCGGTGTCATCACCCTCAACCGTCCGAAGGCGCTCAATGCGCTGAACCTCTCCATGGTGCGCGAGATTCTGCCGCGCCTGCGGCAATGGGCGCAGGACCCGGCCGTCACCCGCGTGGTCATCAAGGCGGCGGGCGAGAAGGCCTTCTGCGCCGGCGGCGACGTGCGCACGCTCTATGACCTCGGCCGCGCTGGCAACACCGCCGAATCGCTCGCCTTCTGGCGCGAGGAATATGTCCTTAACGACTATATCGGCAGCTTCCCCAAGCCCTACGTAGCGCTCATCGACGGCATCTGCATGGGCGGCGGCTTCGGCCTCTCGGCCCATGGCGCGCACCGCGTGGCGGGCGACAAGTATCTGTTCGCCATGCCGGAGGTGAACATCGGCCTGTTCCCGGATGTGGGCGGCACACATGTGCTGCCGCGCCTGCCCGGCGCCTTCGGTGTGTTCCTGGCGCTGACCGGCACGCGCATCCGCGCCGCCGAGGCCTTCGCCTGCGGCCTCGCGACCGACGTGGTGCCGAGCGCCGCCTTCCCGGCGCTGGAAGAGGCCCTGTGCGCGGGCGGCGACGTGGAGCGCATCATCGCCGATCACCGCATCGAGCCCGGCCCTGGCGCCTTCGCCGACCGCGCGGACTTCATCGCCGACGCCTTCGGGCGGGGCCATCTCGCCGGCATCCTCGGCGCGCTGCAGGCGGCGGCGGAAGGCGAGGGACCCCATGCAGCCTTCGCCACCACGCTCCTCACCGACATCGCCGGCAAGTCGCCCACCAGCCTCTCCATCACCATGGAGCAGATGCGGCGCGGGCCGGCGCTCGACCTTGGGGACTGTCTGAAGCTGGAATTCCGGGTGGTGAGCCGCGTCGCGGCGGGGCATGATTTCTACGAAGGGGTGCGCGCGGTGCTCGTCGATCGCGACAACGCGCCCCAATGGCAGCCGGCGACCCTCGCGGAGGTGGACCCGGCCGTCATCGCGGCGCATTTCGATCCCATACTCGACGAACTGGAACTTCTGGCCCCCGGCACATGAGTCATTACGATCCCATCGACGCCAGCGCCCGCGCCCAATGGGAAAATCTCTCGCCCTGGCGGCGGCGGCTGTTCCTGTTCCTGCGCGGGGTCGCGGCCTTCCTGCTGCTGGAAGGCATCATCCACTGGGCGGTGATCCTCGGCATCGGCGACGGGCCGGCGAGCCGGTTCGAGGCCATGCCCATGGCCGCCCAGGCGGCGGTGATCTGGGCGGCGATCATCGATCCCATCGCCGGCGTCGGCCTGTGGCTGCGCGCCGGCTGGGCGATCGTGCTCTGGCTTCTGGCGACGCTGACGCAGGTGGTGCTCGGCATCTGGGCGCCGGCGGGCATGACACGGCTGATGCTGTTCACGCTGGTGGAGCTGGCGCTGGTGGTGGCCTATGCCGTTCTCTCCATCCGCGCCGCGCGGGAGAGCGACCAGGACTGAGCGTCCGGACCTGACGCATTTCCTTCGCGCAAACGGTATTCCTTGCGCCGGCAAATGCTGTGACGGAGGCGGGAATGGACGAAGCGCTCTGGACCGAGATGGATGGCTTCATCGTCGAGAAGCTGCTGCCGGCGGACCCGGTGCTCGACGCCGTGCAGGCGGCTTCGGAGGCCGCCGGCCTTCCGGCCATCAGCGTCTCGGCGGCGCAGGGGCAGATGCTCCACATCTTCGCCCGCATGATGGGTGCGAAACGCATCCTCGAAATCGGCACGCTGGGGGGCTACAGCACGCTCTTCCTCGCCCGCGCGTTGCCTGAGGGCGGCACGGTGGTGACGCTGGAGGCGGACGCCCACCATGCCGAGGTCGCCCGGGCCAATTTCGCCCGCGCGGGACTGTCTGACCGCATCGACCTGCGGGTCGCCCCGGCCATCGAGACGCTGCCGGTGCTGGAGGCGGAAGGGGCGGGGCCGTTCGACCTCATCTTCATCGACGCCGACAAGCCGAGCAATCCCGCCTATCTCGACTGGGCGCTGCGCCTGTCGCGGCCGGGCACGCTGATCGTCTGCGACAACGTGGTGCGCGCCGGGCGGGTGCTGGATGGGGACAGCACGGACGCCTCGGTCATCGGCATCCGCCGCACCTACGAGATCGCGGGCGCAGAGCCGCGCCTCACCGCCACGGCGGTGCAGACCGTCGGCGCCAAGGGCTACGACGGGTTTGCGCTGCTGCTGGTGGAGTGAGGGGCGGGGGCCGGTCCAGGAGGGCTGGGGCATCGGACAGGAGCGACGGGCGAAGGCGCCTCTCTCTCCGCCTTAACACCGTCATGCCCGGCCTTGTGCCGGGCATCCACGTCGTGCCGATGGCGAGATGCTCGCAGGAGATGTGCCCGGCCTTGCCACGTGGATGGCCGGGACAAGCCCGGCCATGACAATGGTGATTGTAGCGACGCCGTTCCGCGCCTCCGATCAGCCGGTCAGGACCAGCTGCCGAGATACGCCAGCGTTGCGATGACGAGGATGATCGCCACGATGATCCAGTGGCGGGCGGCGAATTTGTGCAGGATCATGGGGCTCGTCAGTCGTCGTTGGAGGCGTTGAGGTCCTGGGTGCGGATGCCTTCGTCCCTGGGGACGATCTGCACGCCCATGCTGCCGCCGTTCAGGAAGGCGATGCCTTCGGCCTCCAGCGTGGCGCACAGGCGGGTGCGCGTGGAGGAGAGGGCTTCCAGCGTGACGGCATCCTGCTCCACCACTTTCACGGTGTCGGCGGTCACGCCGGTGCGCTCGGCCAGATCCTTGCGCGACCAGCCGAGCAGGGCGCGGCCGGCCTTGATCTGGCGGCCGTTGACCATGGAATGCGGCACGAAATCCTCCCGTCGTTGGGACCGGAAGATGGCATGCCGCCCCGCCCGCCACAATGCACAGGCGGCGGCAGGCTTAACGCGGGCGCCTCAGAACTTCTCCACCCAGGGCCGCATGTCCAGCTCGCAGGTCCAGGCCGAGCGGTGCTGGCGGTGGACGGCAAGATAGGTCTCGGCGATGGCGTCGGGATCGAGCCACTTGTCCGCCGGCCCCGGCTCCCCCGCCGTCGCCCAGGACGAGGCGATGCCGCCGTCGAGGATGAAGTGGGCCACATGGATGCCGCGCGGCCCGAGTTCCCGGGCGAGGCCCTGGGCCAGCGCGCGCAAGGCGAACTTGGCCATGGAGAAGGGCACCGAATGGGGCATGGCCTTCACGCTGGCGGTGGCGCCGGTGAAGAAGAGCGAGCCCTTGCCCCGCGCCAGCATCCGCCGTGCCGCCGCCTGCGCGGTGAGGAAGCCGGCGAAGGCGCCGACGGAATAGGCGTCCATCACGTCGGCCGGGTCCAGCACTTCCACCGGGCCGCGATAGCGCATGGCGGCGTTGAACACGACGAGGTCTGGCGGCCCGAAGGCCTTGTCCACCTCGGCGAACACGCCTTCGATGGCGGCCGCATCCTGGGCATCGGCCGCCCAGGCGCGGGCGCCGGTCTCGGCGATGAGGGGCGCGAGCTTCTCCACGTCGCGCGCCACGAGGGCGATGCGGAAGCCCTCGCGGGCGAGCCGGCGGGCGAGGGAGGCGGACAGCCCCTTGCCTGCGCCGACGATGATGGCGGTCTGGGCGGCGGTCTCATCTGTCACGGGTCGAACTCCGGCTTCGGCCGCACCCCGGCAATGCACCCGGCGCGGCGCCTCGACTGATTATTGGGGCGGGCTGCGGCGCTCTCAGGGCGCGGCGAACAGGGGCTCTATGCCTTCCGTGTCGATGTAGACGACGCCATCTTCCACCTTCACCGGATATTCCGCGAGCGCGCTTTCCTGCGGCTCGACGGGGGCGCCGGAATTCAGGTCCCAGGTCCAGTGATGGAGCGGGCAGGTGAGGACAGTGCCGTCGAACTCGGCCTCGTTGAGCGGCGTGTTCGAATGGGGACAGACGCCCTGGAAGGCGCGGATCTCCCCATTGTCTGGCCAGGCGAGGACGATGAGGTGGCTGTCGGCGATCACCAGCCGCATGCCGCCTTCGGCAACGGTTTCCGCTTTGCAGACGCGCGTGAACATCTTCAAAAACTCGATCGGCTATGAATGGGCGGATCATCGCGCGTTGCGCTGCAAGAGGAAAGAGCCAACCGCGCGGCCGCCTCTGCCGCGGTGCGAAAGCGGCATGGCCAAAGCGCGCGAAATCTGTGAAGCTGTAGGTGCTTATTCATCGGGAGCGTTTTGCTCCGTTCGCGTGCCTGTCTCGTTTCGCCTGCCCCTTTGCCTTTCACCTTTGCCTCTGGACGTTCTTTCATGATCCTGCCCGAAAACAGCCGGCTGAAGCCGTTCCTCCTCCAGCGCCGCGATCAGCTCGCCAAGGCCAAGGCCCGCCGCTCGCTGGGTCAGATCCAGGGCAAGGTGGGCGAGATGCCCATGACGCGCGGCTTCCATGGCGCGCTGGCCGCCGCCTTCCGGGCCACCGGCAAGCCCGGCATCGTCTGTGAATTGAAGGGCGGCTCGCCGTTCGAGCCGGCGCTGAAGACCATGGTGCCCTACAAGGCGCTGGCCGAGGATTTCGAGGCGGTGGGCGCGGCGGCCCTCTCGGTGGCGGTGGAGCGGCAGTCCTTCCGCGGCTCCTATTCGGACCTCGCCACCGTGCGCGGCGCGGTGGACCTCACCATCCTCGCGCAGGACATCATCTACGACGTCTACCAGATCCTGGAGGCGCGCCTCGCCGGGGCGGATGCGGTGGTGCTGTCGGCGGCGCTGCTCGGGCCGGATCTTGCCGCCTATCGCGAGCGCGCATCCTCCATCGCTCTTGACGTGCTGGTTCAGGTGCATACCCCGCAGGACGTGGA
This sequence comes from Xanthobacter aminoxidans, assembly GCF_023571765.1. Classification (GTDB taxonomy): domain Bacteria; phylum Pseudomonadota; class Alphaproteobacteria; order Rhizobiales; family Xanthobacteraceae; genus Xanthobacter; species Xanthobacter aminoxidans. Next base: position 294,044 of record NZ_JAMJXC010000003.1, read on the forward strand.
GACGGCGCTGGCGGCGGGGGCGGATTTCATCTGCGTCACCAACCGCAACATCCACACCTTCGAACTCGTGCCCGGCACCTGCGAGGCGCTGCTGCCGCTCATTCCGCCGGAGAAGGCGTTCGTGGTGGCAGAAGGTGGCCTCGGTACCGCCGAGGATCGCGCGCGGCTGGGGGCGGCCGGCGCCAAGGCACTCCTCATGGGCACCGCCCTGATGGGGGACGAAGACCCCGCCGGAGTGCTGGAAAAGGTGCTCGGCATCGAGACCGTGGGCTGACGGACGCCTCCCCCTCATCTGGCCCGCTTCCTGCTTGGGAGAGACCGGCGCGCGCTCCGGGCGACGGCGGCAGCGCGGCGCCGCAGCATGTCGGCAGCGGCTTGCGCGTGGTCTTTCAAGGACTTGCGCCGGACGCGCGGACGTGCCCCCGGAACAGGACAGGAGGCTCGGCGTGCCGCTCTACAATTTCCATTGTCCCGATTGCGACAAGGAGTTCGAACTCCTCATCTCGTCGTCCGACACGCCCGTCTGCCCCTCGTGCGGCAGCACCCGCGCGGAGCAGATGGTGTCGCGCATCGCGCCCGACCAGAAGCTGAAGGCGGTGGCCAAGGCGTGGCGCGCGCAAGCGACGAAGGAAGGCCACACCAGCAATTTCGGCAGCGGTGGCCCCAAGCGCTGACGCCGGAGGTCGGAAGGTCGGGCAGGCGATCCCGAAGAGGCGGCCGGGGCACGGTAAATGCTTCAGGCTTCTCCATCTGGATCGTTGGCCGAAACCCGCCGGGATCGAGGGCGGCCGCAAGGCGGTCCATGCTCTCGCCCCGGGTGCCCCCTATGACCCATCAGCCTTCCGCCCAGAAGTTCGCCGCAACGCCATTCGTGCTCGCCCTCGATAGCGACGGCGATTACGTCTCGCCGGCCCATCTGCGGACGCCGTTCCGTTCCTTCCTCGTGAGCTGCGATCGTGGCGTCTACTGGCTCCGCATGCCGGGCGGCGCCGGGAAGACCCAGTTCGTGCGCGGCATCATCGCGCGCCGGATGGGCAAGGACGGCAGCCCGGAGGGGATCGACAGCGCCATCTCCAGCGGTGCCCGCGCCATCGCGGCCGGCCTCACGGCGCCGGCGAGCACCGCCGCGCTCGTGGAGGCCCTGAAGGCCGCCTTCGAGGCCGAGCACGGCGTGCCCGCGCCCGAGGCTTCGGGCGCATCGGAAAGCCCGGAGGCGTTTGCCGGCTGGCTCGCCGCCCTCGCCGTCGTGGCGGCGGGGCAGGGGGCGAAGCGTCTCGTCGTGTGCATCGACGGGATCGAGGAGGCGGACGACCTCACCCTCTCCCTCCTGCCGGGCGCTGCGGCGCTGCCGGGGGGCGTGGTCCTTCTGCTCACGTCCCGCCCCGCCGCGGACTGGCCGGCGGAGCGCTTCACAGCCGCTGCGGAGCGGTTCGGTCCGGTACCGGGTGTGGTGATCCATGAGATCGGCCTCGCCGATGCCGAATACGTGGGCTGGTTGCGCCGCCTGTTCGTGGAGCGGCTCCGGCCGCTGCTGCGGAGCCGGGCGAATGCGCTGCTGCTGTCGTTGATGGAAACCCGCGCCAGCTACGAGCGCGGCGGCCGCGATGCGCGCCTCACGGCCGATCCCGTGCTGCGCGACGGATTGAAGGACGACTGGAAGAAGCTGACCAACAAGTTCCCGCGCTATTCCGGCCAGCAGCTTCCCGTGGAGCCGCTGGCGCCGGTGCTCGATACGTTCGACAAGCTTTGGGTGGACACGCTCGCCAGGAGCGAAGGCCGCGCCGACCGCTTCTTCCTCATGGTGCGCCATCTCGCGGCGGGTGGCCTTGCCGTGGAAGCGGTGTCGGACCTGCCCGAAGGGGAGGCGCTGGACGCCCGCCTTGCCGCCCTCGGCTGACCGCGCGGCAGCCGCCGCCGGGGCGGGAAGCCGGTCCGGGTCGCTGTCACAAAACTGTAAAGACAGGGTGGGAAGAGGAGCCGGATAACCCGGAACCGCATTGGTTCCGGGTGCACGGCCCAGCGAACCACGGCGGACCGCCATGAAACTCGACTCCACTCCGCTCGATTCCGGGCAGATCCTCGTTTCCCTCGCCGGCCGCATGGACATCGCCGGCGCCGCGGAAATCGAGAACACCTTCAGCGCCCTGGTGAGCCACGCTCATGTGGCCCTGGTGGACATGGCGGGCGTGACCTTCCTCGCCTCCATCGGCATCCGGCTGATCCTCGCCAACGCCAAGTCGCTGCACAAGCGCGGCGGCACGCTGGTGCTGTTCAACTGCGATCCGCAGGTGGAGCGCGTGCTTCTCACGACAGGTGTCAACGAACTCACCGAGATCGTCGCCACCCGCGCTGATGCCGACCGCTTCCTGGTGCCCGCGGCCGGCTGAGCGCCGCCGGGGCTTAACCTTGGGGAATACTTCGCCGCCCGGCTGAGACATCATCAGCCGGGCGGCCTTGCTTTGTGCCGCCCGTGCCCGGTGCGTGCAGTGCAAGGTGCTGCACCGCAAGGTGAATGCCTGAGGGGCATGACCGTCCCGCCGGCTGGGGGGCGCCAGTATTCGTGGCGCCGCAACGGAATGACGTCCCCCTGGTTGAGCCCTGATGGTTGCTCGCTCGCCGGTCGGCTGCGCAGATTGGAGAAGGTCGAAACGACCTTGCGCAAGGTGCAAATCTATCGGACATAGAGATAAATCCGGCAGACACCGCCGCATTTTCTGCCGAGCGGCGCCATCTGCGGCTCTGCGGTGGAGCAACGTTTCTGGACCGCGTTCCAGGGAGGCATCGCCATTTCTCGCCCGTCCGGCCGTCACGTCCACCGTTCGCTCCTGGCCGGGCTCGGCGCGCTCGCGCTCCTGGTGGCTGGGCTCGTGGGCGTCTTCGTCTATGCGGGCATGAAGCAGGACGAGAAGGCGGGGATGCGCGAGCGGCTGGCGCTGCTCGCCGCGCTCCACGCCCACGAGGAACTCATCCAGCAGGCCATGTCGACCTCGGAGGACGAGCGGCAGGTGCTCGGCCAGCTCGCCAGCGGCGACATCGCGCGCCTGCACGAGCGCTTCGGGCGGCGGCTGAACGACGGGTTCGGGCTGGAGTTCGTCTACATCATCGATGCCAAGGGGAACCTGCTCTATTCGTCCGAGAACGGGAAGACGGGGGAGCAGAAGGCCTTTGCGTGGATCCGCCCGGCCATCACGCGGGCGCTGGCGGAGGGCCGCGCTGGCCGCGCGGGCCTCGTCGCCAGCAAGGACGGCGCGGGCATCCTCGTGGTGCGCCCCTTCTCGGAGCGTGCGGACGACATCAAGGCCCCGCAGCCGCTGGCGGCGGTGACGGTGGACCTGCTGGACGATTCACTGCTGCAAAGCCTCGCCGCGCCCGCCCATCTGCACGACGTGCAGCTGCGCACCGGCCGTACCGCCACCAACCATCCCGACCGCGTCGGCACGGCGGTCCCCAATCTCTTCGACGGCACCGAGGCGGAACTGGCCTGGCGTGGCGCGCAGCCCGGCCGGAGCCTGCTGCGCAATGCCCTGCCGGCGCTCGCGGTGCTCACCACGCTGCTCTCCGTAACCTTCCTCGTCATGATGTTCCGCGCGCTGCGGGTCGCCGCGGCGCTGGCCGCGAGCGAGGCGCAGGCCCGCGAGATGGCCTCCCGCGACTACCTCACCGGCCTCTTCAACCGCGGCTATTTCATCGAGGCGCTGGAATCCGCCCTTGCCGGCCGCGCTCCCGATGCGCGGCTGGTGCTGCTGTTCATCGACCTCGACGACTTCAAGCTCATCAACGACACGGCCGGCCACGGCGCGGGCGACCTGCTGCTGAAGGCGGTCGCGACCCGCGTTGCCCTGACCATCGGCGATCGCGGCGTGGTGGGGCGGTTCGGCGGGGATGAGTTCGTCGCGTTCTTTCCGGCCGCGAACGCGGGCGAGATCGACGCGCTGCTCGATCGCCTTCAGGCGGCGCTGAGGCCTCCGGTGCCGGACGGGGCGGGCGAACTGCGCGTCTCCGCCTCCATCGGCGTCGCCGAGGCGCCACAGGATGCCGCCACGGCCAGCGATCTCATGCGCCGGGCGGACATCGCCCTCTATCGGGCGAAGGACAGCGGCGGCGATACCCTCTGCCGCTTCGAGACCCAGCTCGAGAGCGAGCGCAACGCCCGCCGCGAGATCGAGACGGCCCTCGGCGGTGCGCTGGAGCGGGGCGAGCTGGTCATCACCTACCAGCCGCAGGTGGACGTGGCGAGCGGGCGCGTGGTCGGCTTCGAGACTCTGCTGCGGTGGGACCACCCCAAGCTCGGCCGCCTGTTGCCGGCCCAGTTCATCGCCATGGCCGAGGAGATGCACATCATCGGCGGGCTCGACCTGTATGGCCTGCGCCGCGCCTGCATGGAGGCCGCGGCGCTGCCGGGCATGTCCATCTCGGTCAACATCGCGCCCTCCACCATGCGGTCGGCGGACTTTGCCCAGCAGATCGGCGCCATCCTCAAGGAGACGGGCTTCGATCCCGCACGGCTGGAGATCGAGGTGCCGGAAACCATCGTGCTCAACAGCTCGGCGGAGCTGAGCCGCACGTTCGAGGCGCTGCGGGAGCAGGGGGTCGGCGTCGCGCTCGACGATTACGGCACCGGCTATGCCTCCCTGCACCATGTCAGCCGTTTTCCCGTCACCCGCATCAAGATCGACCGCTCCTTCATGCTGAAGGCCTGCAGCGATCCGGACGTGGCGGCGGTGATCGAGCACAAGCTCAAGCTCGCCCAGTCGCTGCGCATCAACGTGACGGCGGAAGGGGTGGAGACGCGGGAGCAGCTGCGCTTCCTGCGCGAGATCGGGATGCCGACCGCGCAAGGCTACCTGTTCGCCCCGCCGCTGCCCATTGCCGCCGCCATCGACATGCTGCGCCGGCAGGATGAGGCGCTGCCGGACGGGATGTTGCGGGCCAAGGCGGGCGGCGCGGGGTAGGTCGGGTCTTTCCGACAGATAAGACAATTTTCTTTACAAGAAACATATGCGCGCTGTAAGCACCACAGCTGCGGCGTTCCGGCATGCTTTTGCTCTTGCCTCAGCCGCCCCGCCTGCCGACAAGGACGGGGAATTGCCGAACAGCGAGCGGAGCCGCGCCGCCCAGCGCCGGGCTCCCGATGATTTCTGGGGGTGCTTCGTGATCGAGACCAAACCCATCGACGGCAAGGCCTTCGCGGCCGGCCTGCGCGCCCGCATCGCCGAGGAGGTTGCCGGCCTCAAGGCCAGCGCCGGCCTCACCCCCGGCCTCGCCGTGGTTCTGGTGGGCGAGGACCCCGCCAGCCAGGTCTATGTGCGCAACAAGGCGGCCCAGACGGCCGAGGCCGGCATGGCCTCCTTCGAGTACAAGCTCGCCGCCGACACCCCTGAGGCGGACGTTCTCGCTCTGGTGGCGAAGCTGAACGCCGATCCTGCCGTGCATGGCATCCTCGTCCAGCTGCCGCTGCCGGCGCAGATCGACGCCAACAAGGTCATCGCCGCCATCGATCCCGCCAAGGACGTGGACGGCTTCCATGTGGTGAATGCCGGCCGCCTCGCGGTGGGCCTCGACGCGCTAGTGCCCTGCACGCCACTCGGCTGCATCATGCTGCTCAAGCACCACCTCGGCAGCCTCGCCGGGCTCAAGGCGGTGGTGGTCGGCCGCTCGAACATCGTCGGCAAGCCGGCGGCGCAGCTGCTGCTGAAGGAAGACTGCACCGTCACCGTCGCCCATTCCCGCACCCGCGACCTGCCGGGGGAATGCCGCACGGCGGACATCCTGGTGGCGGCGGTGGGCCGGCCGGAAATGGTGCGGGGCGACTGGATCAAGCCCGGCGCCACAGTGATCGACGTGGGCATCAACCGGGTGCCGAAGGACGACGGCAAGACCCGCCTCGTGGGCGACGTGGCCTATGCGGAAGCGCAGGGCATCGCCGGCCTCATCACCCCGGTTCCGGGCGGTGTCGGACCCATGACCATCGCCTGCCTGCTGCAGAACACGCTGACGGCGGCCAAGCGGCAGAAGGGCCTCGCCTGAGCGTCACAAACAAAAGCCGGCGGCGTCGTGCCGCCGGCTTTTGGCCGGGCAAGGTGATTTAGAGCAGCCCGAAGGCCAGGGCGGCGAGTGCCGCGAGCGGCGGAAGCCATGCGAGCGCAACGCCCACATCGGGCCGGCCGCGCCGCCAGAACCAGAGACCGAGCGCAGGCGGAACGACGAAGGTCGCCACCGCGCCGGCCCATCCCATCACGGCGTGGAACTCGCCGCGCGCACCTTCCGGACCGCCGAAGACGAAGCCGGAAATGGCGATGAGCAGGATGACCACGCCGGCATCCGCCAGCAGTCCGAAGGCCATGGCGACCTTGAGCCCCCAGCCCGCCGCTTGCGGCGGCGGGGATGGGGTGGGCGGCACGGCCGCCTCAGGTGCCGATGGCGGTGCGCTCACGCGGCCAGAATCAGCCGATGGCGCGGTCGCGGATGGCGACGCCCTTCTCTTCCAGCAGGGGGATCAGCTCGCCCGACTGGAACATCTCGCGGACGATGTCGCAGCCGCCCACGAACTCGCCCTTGATGTAGAGCTGGGGAATGGTCGGCCAGTTGGCGTAGTCCTTGATGCCCTGGCGGATCATGTCGTTCTCAAGCACGTTCACGCCCTTGAAGGGGACGCCCACGTGGTCGAGAATCTGCACCACCTGGCCGGAGAAGCCGCACTGCGGGAACTGCGGCGTGCCCTTCATGAACAGCACCACATCGCCGGACTTCACGATGGCGTCGATATCGTCACGAATGCCCATGGTCTCAAATCCAATGTCTGCGGCCAGAACAGCGGCCTTCCGCCCATAAAGATCGGCCCAAGCGGCCCAAAGCGCAAGGGCACCGGGGGCGACACGCTTGCACAGGCGCGTGTTGGGACGCCGCAATGGTGCGGCGCACGCGAGGCGCGGGGAGGGGAGGAGGCCCGCCTATTCGGCGGGCGCGGAGGTCTGCAGGGCGAGCGCGTGCAGCACGCCGCCCATGTTCCCCTTGAGGGCGGCATAGACCATCTGGTGCTGCTGCACCCGGCTCTTGCCGCGGAACGAGGCCGAGACGATGCGGGCGGCGTAGTGGTCGCCATCCCCGGCCAGATCCTCGATCACCACGGTCGCGTCGGGCAGCGCATCCTTGATGAGCTGCTCGATGTCGCGTGCATTCATGGGCATGGTCGAAACGTCCTTGCTGTGCACGAAAGCGTCAGGACGAGGCGCCCATATAGATGGGCAGCCACGTCTCGTGCCGATCCTTCAGCGATTCCACGACTATCGAGCGGTCGTCCGGAACGATCAAGCGGTCGCCGCCGGTCTTGCCGATCTTCATGATCGGCACGCCGGCCATCTCCGCCTTGTGGATCACCTCGGCGCCCTGGCCGGACGCGACAGTGACCACGTAGCGCGCCTGATCCTCGCCGAACCACCACGCATAGGGGTCCATGCCATCCGGCGCATCTTCCAGCGAGACGCCGATGCCGCTGGCCATGGCCATTTCGGCCAGCGCGACCAGCAGGCCGCCGTCGGAGACGTCATGCACGGCGGTGGCGACGCCATCGCGGATGAGGTTGCGCACGAAGTCGCCGTTGCGCTTCTCGGCGATGAGATCGACTGGGGGCGGGGCCCCTTCCTCGCGCTCGCACACGGTGGCGAGGAAAGCGGAGGCGCCCAGCCAGCCCTTGGTCTTGCCGATGAGCAGCACCGGCTCGCCCGCCGCCTTGAAGTTCAAGGTCATGGTCTGGTCGAGATCCTCGATCAGGCCGACGCCGCCGATGGTCGGGGTGGGCAGGATCGCCTTGCCGTTGGTCTCGTTGTAGAGGCTGACGTTGCCGGAGACGACCGGGAAGTCCAGCGCCTCGCAGGCCGCGCCGATGCCTTTCACGCAGGCCACGAACTGGCCCATGATCTCCGGCTTCTCGGGATTGCCGAAGTTCAGATTGTCGGTGACGGCGATGGGGGTGGCGCCCACGGCGGTCAGGTTGCGCCACGCCTCGGCCACCGCCTGCTTGCCGCCCTCGAAGGGGCCGGCCTCGCAATAGCGGGGCGTCACGTCGGTGGTCATGGCGAGGGCCTTCGGCCCGTCATTCACGCGCACCACGGCGGCATCGCCGCCCGGGCGCTGCACGGTGTTGCCAAGGATGAGGTGGTCGTACTGCTCCCACACCCAGCGCTTGGAGCACAGGTCCGGCGATGCGATGAGCCGCTCCAGCGCGTCCGCCACCGAGGCGGTGGTGCGCACGTCCGAAGGCAGGATCTCGGGGCGCGGGGCCGGCTCCTCATACGGGCGGCGGTATTCCGGCGCCTCGTCGCCCAGCTCCTTGATGGGGAGGTCGGCTTCCACGAGGCCCTTGTGCTTCACCACGAAGCGCAGGGTGTCGGTGGTGTGGCCGACGATGGCGAAGTCGAGGCCCCATTTCTTGAAGATGGCCTCGGCCTCGGCTTCCTTGCCGTCGGCGATCACCATGAGCATGCGCTCCTGGCTCTCCGACAGCATCATCTCGTAGGCCGTCATGCCGGTTTCGCGGCAGGGCACGGCGTCGAGGTTCAGCTCCACGCCCAGGTCGCCCTTGGCGCCCATCTCCACGGCGGAGCAGGTGAGGCCGGCGGCGCCCATGTCCTGGATCGCCACCACGCAGCCCGCCTGCATGATCTCGAGGCAGGCTTCCAGCAGCAGCTTCTCGGCGAAGGGGTCGCCCACCTGCACGGTCGGGCGCTTCTCCTCGGCGTCGGCGCCGAACTCGGCCGAGGCCATGGTGGCGCCGTGGATGCCATCGCGGCCGGTCTTGGAGCCGAGATAGACGATGGCCCGGCCGACGCCGGTGGCCGCCGCGTAGAAGATCTCGTCCGTCTTCGCGAGGCCGACGGCCATGGCGTTGACGAGGATGTTGCCGTTGTAGCGCTTGTGGAAGCCCACCGAGCCGCCCACCGTGGGCACGCCGAAGGAATTGCCATAGCCGCCGATGCCGGCCACCACGCCGGCCAGCAGGCGGCGGGTCTTCAGATTGTGGCAGTCGCCGAAACGCAGGGCATTGAGCGCCGCGATGGGCCGCGCGCCCATGGTGAACACGTCGCGCAGGATGCCGCCCACGCCCGTCCCCGCGCCCTGATAGGGCTCGATGAAGGAGGGGTGGTTGTGGCTCTCCATCTTGAACACGACGGCGAGGCCGTCGCCGATGTCCACCACGCCGGCATTCTCGCCCGGCCCCTGGATGACGCGCTTGCCGGTGGTGGGCAGGGTGCGCAGCCAGACCTTGGAGGACTTGTACGAGCAGTGCTCGTTCCACATGGCGGAGACGATGCCGAGCTCCGTGATGGTCGGCTCACGGCCGATCAGCTTCACGAAGTGATCGTACTCCTCCGGCTTCAGACCGTGCTCGGCGACGAGTTCCGGTGTGATGCGGGGGGTGTTGGGAATGAGGTTCACGGGCGTCGATCCGAATTGAGGCCGCGGCTCACGCCGCCTTGAGGGCGCCGGCGAGGCTCTCGAAGAGGCCGCGTCCGTCGGTGGGGCCGATCTCCGGCTCGATGTAGTTTTCCGGGTGGGGCATCATGCCGAGCACGTTGAACTTCTCGGAATAGATGCCGGCGATCCCGTTGATGGCGCCGTTGGGGCCGTCAGTCTCGTCGATCCGGCTGTCGGGCCGGGCGTAGCGGAAGGCGACGCGGCCTTCGCCCTCGATGCGGGCGATGGTGGCTTCGTCGGCGGTATAATTGCCTTCGCCGTGGGCCACCGGAATGCGGATCAGCTCGCCCTTGCGATAGGCCTTGGTGAAGGGGGTGTCGGCCCGCTCCACGCGCAGCAGCACCTCGCGGCAGACGAAGCGCAGGCGCGCGTTGCGCACCAGCACGCCGGGCAGCAGCCCCGCCTCGCACAGGATCTGGAAGCCGTTGCAGATGCCGAGCACCAGACCGCCGCGGGCGGCATGGGCGCGCACGGCCTCCATGATGTTCGCCCGCGCGGCGATGGCGCCGCAACGCAGGTAGTCGCCATAGGAGAAGCCACCGGGCAGGACCACGAGGTCGGTGCCCTTGGGCAGCTCGTGCTCGGCGTGCCAGACCACCTGGGGCTTGGCGCCGGAGACGAGCCGCAGCGCGCGCACGGCGTCCTGCTCACGATTGGAGCCGGGGAAGAGGATGACGGCTGGTTTCATGATCTCTCAGTGGATGCCGACGAGGCCGAGCCTGCGTTCGATGCGAGCGAGCCGCGCGTCACGGCCCGCGTGCATGCCGTATATGGTGTTCATGTCCTGCCCGAAGGCCTGTCGGGGATCGCGCCGGGCGATCACCTCTTCGCGAGCCTCAAGCCCCTTCTGAGCCTCAAGCCCCCGCGCGCCGAGGGCCGCGCCCTGCGGGATCGACTTCGGAACCTCGATGAGAAGCTCGTTGGTGATCTCGGCCATCATGCCCTCTCGGCGGCCTTGCTCCCTGAAGCGGCCGCCAGACTATAACATCCTTCGCACGTCACTCGGCGAATTCGACCTTGTAGGTCTCGATCACGGTGTTGGCGAGGAGCTTGTCGCAGGCTTCCTTGAGGGCGCCCTCGGCGGCGGCGCGGTCGTTGCCGGCCAGCTCCACGTCGAACACCTTCCCCTGCCGCACGCTCTGCACGCCGGCCACACCCAGCGACCGCAGCGCGCCTTCGATGGCCTTGCCCTGCGGGTCGAGCACCGCCGACTTGAGGGTGACGATCACTCGGGCCTTCATGGAAACCTCGCCTTCATGGCACGCGCTTGCGCCCGCGCTGTTGCTTGCCCGCCGCCGGGCACCGCCTGGCCCACACAGGGCCCGGCAACGCAAAACGGGGGCCGATCCGGCCCCCGCCTAGCACTTTTCGGGTATGGGAAACAACGCCCCCACCCGAATTGACATGTCACTTCACGAGGACGGGGCCCTTGCCCTGCGTCGGATCGTTCTCCATCAGGATTCCGAGCCGGCGCGCAACCTCGGTGTAGGCCTCCACGAGGCCGCCCATGTCGCGGCGGAAGCGGTCCTTGTCCATCTTGTCGTTGGACTTGATGTCCCAGAGCCGGCACGAATCGGGGCTGATCTCGTCAGCGACCACGATCCGCATCATGTCGTTCTCCCACAGGCGGCCGCATTCCATCTTGAAGTCGATGAGGCGGATGCCGGCACCGAGGAAGAGGCCGGACAGGAAGTCGTTGACGCGGATCGCGAGCGCGATGATGTCGTCGATTTCCTGGGTCGTGGCCCAGCCGAACGCGGTGATGTGCTCTTCCGACACCATCGGGTCGTTGAGCGCGTCGTTCTTGTAATAGAACTCGATGATCGAGCGGGGCAGCTGGGTGCCCTCCTCGATCCCGAGGCGGGTCGAGATGGAGCCGGCGGCGACGTTGCGCACCACGATCTCGAGGGGGATGATCTCCACTTCCCGGATGAGCTGCTCGCGCATGTTCAAGCGCCGGATGAAGTGGGTCGGCACCCCGATGTCGTTCAGCCGGGAGAAGATGTACTCCGAAATCCGGTTGTTCAGCACACCTTTGCCGTCGATGACATCGTGCTTCTTCGCATTGAAGGCCGTGGCATCGTCCTTGAAGTGCTGAATGAGTGTGCCGGGCTCGGGTCCTTCATAGAGGACTTTCGCCTTGCCTTCGTAGATTCGGCGGCGGCGGCTCATGGGAATATACCGCTGATTGAGGAAATCCATGGGTTTGCCAAGGCTCCGTTCGGGTGACGCTCCTCGGCTGGACCGGGGATGTCTGTTTCAAGGACATCCCAAGCCCGATCGGACACTAGCCGATTGGACGGCTGGATACAACGCGCGTCCCGATGCGCCCACCTGTGCCATCCCCTTGAAGAGGCCGGGCGGCCATCAGGTCGCATGGCCGGGAGGGGGCACGGCGCCTCACTGCCGTTGATCTAATATGAGGCGGGGGATATTCAAGGCGCGCGTGCGGACGATGGCTGCCCTTGCGTGAGTGCAGCGGCAACCCAAATCAGCCATATCCGCGCAAACAGATCAGGCCGGCCGCCGGCCGCCCATTCGCAGGAAGAGGGGTGCCATGACCACGTTCGACAAGCGCGAGGAAGGTTTCGAAAAGGCTTTCGCGCTCGACGAGGAGACGCGGTTCCGGGCGCTCGCCCGCCGGAACAAGAAGCTCGGCCTGTGGGCCGCCGAGAAGCTCGGTCTCGCCGGCGAGGAGGCTCTTGCCTACGCCAAGTCCGTCGTCGAGGCCGACCTGCAGGAAGCCGGTGACGAGGACGTGTTCCGCAAGCTGCGCGCCGACTTCGACGCCAAGCAGGTGGACGTCTCCGACCACCAGATCCGCCGCAACATGGACGAGTTCCTCGCCGCCGCCGCGGCTGAGGTGAAGTCCGGCAGCTGAGCCCTCACAGGGTCTCCCGCCGCGTCCCGCGACGCGGCGGGCCAAACAAAAAGGCCGCCCACTGGGCGGCCTTTTCTTTTTCGGGTCCCGCGCCGGATCAGCGCGAGTAGAACTCGACCACGAGGTTCGGTTCCATCTGAACCGGGTAGGGCACCTCGTTCAGCTCCGGGATGCGGGCGAAGCGCGCGGTGAGCTTGTGGGTGTCGAGCTCGATGTAGTCGGGCACGTCACGCTCGGCGAGCTGCTGCGCCTCGATCACGATGGCGAGCTGGCGGGAGGCTTCCTTCACCTCGATCACGTCATCCACCTTGACGAGGTAGGACGGGATGTTCACGCGCTTGCCGTTCACCTTCACGTGGCCGTGGGAGACGAACTGGCGGGCGGCGAAGATGGTGGGCACGAACTTGGCGCGATAGACCACCGCGTCCAGGCGGCGCTCCAGCAGGCCGATGAGGTTGGCGCCGGTGTCGCCCTTGAGGCGCGAGGCCTCGACGTACACCTTGTGGAACTGCTTCTCGCCGATGGAGCCGTAATAGCCCTTCAGCTTCTGCTTGGCGCGCAGCTGCACGCCGAAGTCGGACAGCTTGCCCTTGCGGCGCTGGCCGTGCTGGCCGGGACCGTACTCACGACGGTTGACCGGGCTCTTGGGGCGGCCCCAGATGTTCTCGCCCATACGGCGATCGATCTTGTGCTTGGCCGCAATGCGCTTGCTCATGTAACGCGAATCCCTGTTGGTTCGTTCGGGTTTGGATCGCGCCCCTCCTCTGCGAAATGGCTTGGGAACCAAGAGGTTCCGGACCGTTTCGCCGACAGGCTCGCCCGGCGCGCTGCCTTGCGAAGCCACGGGTGCGTGAAACGCCAAGCGGGCCACTTCCGGCCCGCGAGGTGGCGGGTTCTTAGTCGCGAAAGCGTGTCGAGTCAACGCCGGGGGCGCTTTTCGCCCTCAGGCGGAGAGGTGCTCGACGAGAATCGTCGCGCCGAGGGCGACCAGGGCGAGGCCCGCGACCACCTCCGCCACCCGCCCGAGACGCTCGCCCACGAGGCGCCCGATCAGCATGCCGCCCGACGACATGATGAAGGTGGTGAGGCCGATGGCGGCGGCGGTGATCCAGATGTTCACATCGAGGAAGGCGAGCGAGACGCCCACCGCCATGGCATCGATGCTGGTGCCGAAGGCCGTGGCCAGCAGCACTGGCAGAGAGCGCCCGCGCGGCGCCGCCTCGTCCCGCGTGGAGAAGGCGGAGGCCAGCATGTGCAGGCCGACGCCGCCGAGCAATGCGAAGGCGATCCAGTGATCCACCGCCTCCACATAGCTGCTGGCGGCAAGCCCGGCCGCCCAGCCGATCACCGGCGTGGCAGCCTCGACGAGGCCGAACACCATGCCGGTGCGCAGGGCCTCGGCGAATCGCGGGCGTCCCATGGCGGCGCCGCGGCCGACGCTGACGGCGAAGGCATCGACGGACATGCTCAGGGCGAGCACGAGGATCGTGGCGGGTGACATGGATATATCCAGCGGAAGGGGAGGCTTGGGAACCCTGGCGCATCCGGCCCGTCCGCGCGCGAACCGGTGCGTCACGGTCTCGCCGGGCCGAAAACTTCGGCTGGCCGCGCCATGCGCACTCTCGCGCAAGCCTGTTGGCACGACCCCGCCCCGGTGCATCTCCCAGGCGGTGGCTACTCCCCGATCGCGCCTCTGATAGCGGCTTCGCAGGAGCGCGGTAAACCCGCGGGCCGAACTCTTTAGCGCAACTAACTCGCAATCGCGATTTGCCTGGGGGGGAAAACCTGTTGCCGGGCCGTGGCGCGGCTGGTCTTATCAGGGCACCAGCCACCGCACGCGCGATCATCGCCACAGCCGCGTCGTCCATGGAGAATGTCCGTGAAAGTCCTGGTCTTCCAGCACGTCGCCTGCGAGCACCCCGGCCGCTTCCGCGACTTCATGCGCGCCGATGGCGTCCAATGGGATGCCGTGGAGCTGGATGAGGGCGAGACCATCCCGGCCTTCGACGACTACGCCGCCCTGATGGTGTTCGGCGGCCCCATGGATGTGTGGCAGGAGGAGGAACTGCCCTGGCTCGTCGCCGAGAAGGCGGCGATCCGCGATTGGATGGCCACCGGAAAGCCCTATCTCGGCGTCTGCCTCGGCCACCAGCTCCTCGCCGATGCGCTCGGTGGCAAGGTCGGCCTCATGCCTCGGCCGGAAGTGGGCGTCACCGAAGTGTCGCTGACGGCGGCCGGGCGCGAATCCCCCCTGTTCAAGGGGCTCGCCCCCACCTTCCCGACCCTTCAGTGGCACGGCGCCGCCGTGCTCGCCCTGCCGCCGGGCGGGGTAGTGCTCGCCGAGAACGAGCATTGCGCCATTCAAGCGCTGCAGGTGGGGGAAAGGGCGTTCGGCATCCAGTATCATGTGGAGCTGACCGACGCGACGGTGCCCGAATGGGGCGTGATTCCCGAATACCGCTGCGCGCTGGAGGCCATCACCGGAGCCGGAGGGCAGGCGCTGCTGGAGGCCGCGACCAAGGAGCGGATGCCGGTTTTCGCGCAAGCGGCGGAGCGGCTCTACCGGAACTTCAAGGCGACGTGGTGAGTGGCGAACTCACTCCCTCTCCCCCTCGCGGGAGAGGGTAGACCGCGGCTTAATACCGTCATCGCCCGGCTCGTCCGGGCGATCCACGGTTGGGCCGGGTCGGTTCTTCGGGCAGCGCGCAAGCGAATGGGTAGATCGCCCGGACGAGCCGGGCGATGACGTGCGTATGGGGGAGAGGCTTGGCCGCCGTGTGCGCGCAGGCTGCGCTCAGAACCCCACGGCCGTGCCGGTGAGGTCGTAAGGCCCGGCGGCCTCGATCTTCACCGTGGCGATCTCGCCCACCCGCAGCGGGCGGCGGGAGAAGACCTTCACCGTGCCGTCGATCTCCGGTGCATCGCCCTTGGTGCGGCCGATGGCGCCTTCGGGCGACACGGAGTCGATGATGACCTGCTGGCGGGTGCCGACCTTCTTCTTCAGCCGGCGGGCCGAGACCTTCTGCTGGGTGCGCATGAAGCGGTCGTAGCGGTCCTGCTTCACCTCGTCCGGCACCGGATCGGGCAGGGCATTGGCATCGGCGCCGCGCACGGGCTCGAACTTGAAGGCGCCCGCGCGGTCGATCTCGGCCTCTTCCATGAAGGCCAGAAGCTCCTCGAACTCCGCCTCCGTCTCGCCGGGGAAGCCGACGATGAAGGTGGAGCGGAGCGTCAGGTCCGGCACCGCCGCCCGCCACGCCTGGATGCGGGCGAGGGTCTTTTCCTGCGAGGCCGGTCGCTTCATACGGCGCAGCACGGTGGGGCTCGCATGCTGGAAGGGAATGTCGAGATAGGGCAGCACCTTGCCGGCGGCCATCAGCTCCATCACCGCATCCACATGCGGGTAGGGATAGACATAATGCAGGCGCACCCAGGCGCCGAGGTCACCCAGCGCGGACGCGAGGTCGAGGAAGCGGGTCGCCACTTCCTTGTCGCCCCACTGGCTCGGCGCATAGCGCAGGTCCACGCCATAGGCGGAGGTGTCTTGCGAGATGACGAGCAGTTCCTTCACCCCCGCCTTCACCAGCTTCTCGGCCTCGCGCAGCACGTCGGCGGCCGGGCGGGAGACGAGGTCGCCGCGCAGCTTGGGGATGATGCAGAAGGTGCAGCGGTTGGAGCAGCCTTCGGAGATCTTGAGATAGGCATAGTGCCGGGGCGTGAGCTTCACGCCCTGCTCGGGCACGAGATCGAGGAAGGGATCGTGCTGCGGCGGCACCGCCTCGTGGACCGCGGCGAGCACGCTCTCGTACTGCTGCGGGCCGGTGATGGCGAGGACGCTGGGATGCACCTCGCGGATCTGCTCCGGCTCGGCGCCCATGCAGCCGGTGACGACGACCTTGCCGTTTTCCGCCAGCGCCTCGCCGATGGCGGACAGGCTCTCGGCCTTGGCGCTGTCCAGGAAGCCGCAGGTGTTGACGATGACGAGGTCCGCGCCCTGATGGGTCTTCGTCAGCTCGTAGCCCTCGGCGCGCAGGCGCGTGACGATGCGCTCACTGTCCACCAGCGCCTTCGGGCAGCCGAGGGAGACGAAGGAGATGCGCGGCGCGGGCTCGGCCATGGGGAGGCGGGTTCTTTCTGAAGCATTTTCCAGCGAAGGGGGTACCGGTTCGCGTGACGAAAATGCGTTGAAACAGGTGGCTGTGCGAAGGGCGTGCGCTTACGGCAGCGCGACGGGGCCGTCAACGCCGGGTCTTTGGCGGGCCTTTGTGGCCGAAGGAGGGAGGAGGGGGCCGGACGCCGACCCAGCGCCTCACACCGGCTTCAGCAGCACGTGCTTCTTCTTGCCCATGGAGAGCTTCACGACGCCCTCGGGGGTGAGCGCGGCAAGGTCGATCACCGCCTTCTCGTCGGTCACAACGGCGTCGTTCACGCGCAAGCCACCGCCCTTGATCTGGCGGCGCGCCTCGCTGGTGGAGACGACGAGGCCGGCCTCCACGAAGGCGTTGGCGACGGCAAGGCCCGCCTCCAGCTTCGCCCGCGGCAGCTCCACGGTCGGCAGGTCCACGGCCAGCGCGCCCTGCTCGAAGGTGGTGCGGGCGGTCTCCTTGGCCTTCTCGGCGGCCTCGCGGCCGTGCAGGAGCGCGGTCGCCTCGGTGGCGAGCACCTCCTTGGCGATGTTGATCTCCTGGCCTTGAAGCGTGGCGAGGCGGGCGATTTCGTCCAGCGGCAGCTCGGTGAAGAGCTTGAGGAACCGCTCCACGTCCGCATCGCCGGCATTGCGCCAGTACTGCCAGTATTCGTAGGGGCTCAGAAGGTCGGCATCGAGCCACACGGCGCCGCCGGCGGTCTTGCCCATCTTGGCGCCGGAGGAGGTGGTGAGCAGCGGGGTCGTCAGCGCGAAGAGGTCGGCGCCGTGCATGCGGCGGCCCAGCTCCATGCCGTTGACGATGTTGCCCCACTGGTCGGAGCCGCCCATCTGCAGCATGCAGCCGTGGCGCCGGTTCAGCTCCACGAAGTCATAGGCCTGCAGGATCATGTAGTTGAATTCGAGGAAGGTGAGCGGCTGCTCGCGCTCCAGGCGCAGCTTCACCGAATCGAAGGTCAGCATGCGGTTGATGGTGAAATGCGGCCCCACCTCGCGCAGGAGGGGGATGTATTTCAGCTCGTCCAGCCAGCCCGCATTGTTCTCCATGATGGCGCCCCCGTCGAAATCGAGGAAGCGCGCGAAGACCTTGCGGATAGAGGCGATGTTGGCGTTGATCTGCTCATCGGTGAGCATCTGGCGCTGTGTGTCCTTGCCGGACGGGTCGCCGATCTTGGTGGTGCCGCCGCCCATGAGCGCGATCGGCCGGTGGCCGGTGCGCTGGAGGGTGCGCAGCATCATGATGGAGAGCAGGTGCCCCGCATGCAGGCTCGATGCGGTAGCGTCGAAGCCGATATAGGCGGTGATGGGCCCTTCCGCGGCCTTGGCATCGAGGCGCTCGAGGTCCGAGCACTGGTGGATATAGCCGCGCTCGGAGAGCGTGCGCAGGAAGTCGGAGCGGAAGGAAGGAGAAGTCATCACACAGATCGAGGCTTGAGGCGGGCGCTCACGCGCCGGAAAGGAGCGGTGGTGTATCAGGTCCGGCGCAAGAATGCATGTGCGTGAGGCGAGGGGGTGGATATGCGTGTCGTCGGGCTGATGAGCGGCACCTCCATGGACGGCATCGATGCCGCCTTGATCGAGACCGATGGCGAGAGTGTCGCCTGGCTCGGCTCCGCGCTCACCCGCTCCATCGACGCCAAAACCCGCGCGCTCCTCGTCACCGCCATGGAAGATGCGCGCGGCGTGAACCATCGCGATGACCGGCCCGGCGCGCTGGCGGAAGCCGAGCGCCGCATCACCGATCTTCATGCCGAAGCCGTGCGGGCGCTGCTGGAGCCGCTGCGGCTCACCCCCGGCGACATCGACCTCGTGGGCTTCCACGGCCAGACGGTCATCCACCGGCCCGATGCGCGCCTCACCGTCCAGGTCGGCGAGGGGCAGCGCCTCGCCTCGGCGCTGGGCATCCCGGTGGTGGCGGATTTCCGCGCGGCGGATGTGGCGGCGGGCGGGCAGGGGGCGCCGCTGGTGCCGGTGTTCCATCAGGCACTGGTGCGGCGGCTCACCTTGCCGCAGCCGGTGGCGGTGCTGAATGTGGGCGGGGTCGCCAATGTCACGGTCATTGATGGGGATGCCCCGCCCATCGCCTGCGACACCGGGCCGGGCAATGCCCTGATCGACGATTTCCTGAAGGAGCGCACCGGCGTTCCCTTCGACGCAGACGGCCGCGCGGCCGCCGCCGGACGGGTAGACGAGGAGCGAGTCGCGGCGGTGCTGGCCGACCCCTTCTTCCAACTGCCGCCCCCCAAGTCGCTGGATCGCAACGCCTTTCGGCGGGCGGCCACGGAGCGGATGGGGCTGGCGGGTCTGTCTCTGGAGGATGGCGCGGCGACGCTGACGGCGCTCACGGCGGCGACGGTCGCGGCCATCGTTCCGTTCCTGCCCTGGCCTCCGGCGGTATGGATCGTCGCGGGGGGCGGTGCGCGCAATCCGACTTTGCTCGCCATGTTGGCGGAGAGTCTCGGGGCGGAGGTCCGCACGGCCGATCGAGTGGGGTGGTCCGGCGATGCGCTGGAGGCCCACGCCTTCGGCTATCTCGCCGCGCGCTCGCTGCGGGGCCTGCCGCTGACGTTTCCGACCACCACCGGGGTGGCGGCGCCGATGACGGGCGGGGTGCTGTTCCGGCCGTGAGGGGCCTGTGCCTCCCCTCTCCCCTCGCGGGAGAGGGGTTGGGGGTGAGGGGGCTGGTCGGGGTTCGCCAACCAACAGGCCGGACAAAAGGCGCGATACCCCTCACCCCAGCCCTCTCCCGCAAGGGGAGAGGGAGCACGGTTGGCTCCAGACCCTCCCCCAAACGAAAACGGCGCGCCGAAGCGCGCCGTTCAAGCGGAACGAGCCGAAATCAGGCGGCGCTGTCCTTGCGGGTACCGGGGAGGCGCTTGTCGAGATAGGTGCCGACGACGCCCATCAGATCCTCGGTCTTGCCGTCGAAGAAGTGGTTGGCGCCGGGCACCACCTGCTGCTCGATGACGATGCCCTTCTGGGTCTTCAGCTTCTCCACCAGCGTCTGCACCGCAGAGGTGGGCACCACCGCATCCTTGTCGCCATGAACGAACAGGCCGGAAGAGGGGCAGGGGGCGAGGAAGGAGAAGTCGTAGAGGTTCGCCGGCGCGGCGATGGAGATGAAGCCTTCCACCTCGGGACGGCGCATCAGCAGCTGCATGCCGATCCACGCGCCGAAGGAGAAGCCGGCGATCCAGCAGGCGCGGGCATCCGGGTTCACCGACTGCGCCCAGTCGAGCGCGGCGGCGGCGTCCGAAAGCTCGCCCTGGCCGTGGTCGAACGAGCCCTGCGAGCGGCCCACGCCCCGGAAGTTGAAGCGCAGCACCGAGAAGCCGCGGTTCACGAACTGGTAGTACAGATTGTACACGACCGGATTGTTCATCGTCCCGCCGAACTGCGGGTGCGGATGAAGAATGATGGCGATGGGCGCGTTGCGGGTCTTGGCGGGCTGGTAGCGGCCTTCGAGGCGCCCCTTTTCGCCGGGGAAGATCACTTCTGGCATGGAAGTCTGCAACCTCTGGGTAGCAATGACGCGCGGCGCGCCCGTTCCGTCCTATAGGACGACGGGTCCGGCGCGGGAACCCGTCAGCATGACCCCTGTCGACTTGACGCCGGAACGGTAATGCTTGACTAACGGACGCGCGAGACCTATCTATTTAGAATAATTCTAATTTGTTCCCGGCGGCTGCGCGAACCTAGGGGCGCTGCGTTGTGAGAATGGGTGAAGTTTGACCTATGACGGAGATCGCCGGCAATTGCAAGCCTGGCACGGGTCGCGGGTGCGTTTGGCACATGCGGCCGGGAGGCGGAGATGAGCGCGGGCGACGCGTCGCGGCAGATGGGTACCATCGCGGGCACGGTTGAGGCGACCATCGCTTCCCGCCCGCCGGTGCCTCGCCGCGCCTATCTCGATCATAACGCCACGAGCCCCCTTCGGCCCGAGGCCCGCGCCGCGCTGGTCGCCGCGCTGGATGCGGGTGGCAATGCCTCTTCCGTCCATGCTGAAGGCCGCGCCGCGCGCGCCCGCATCGAGGCTGCCCGCGCGGCCGTCGCGGCGCTGGCGGGAGCGCCCGTCCGGGGCGTAGTCTTCACCTCCGGCGCCACCGAGGCGGCGGCGCTGGCGCTGCATCCCGCCGTCGAGATCGCCGGACGGGCCAAGCCCTGCGATGTGCTGCTCGCAAGCGCCGTCGAGCACCCGGCCGTGCTCAAGGGCCATCGTTTCCCATCCGACGCCTTGGAAATCCTGCCGGTGGATGGCGAGGGGCGGCTCGATCTCGCCGCGCTGGCCGAGGCGCTGGCCCGCCATCGCGCCGCCGGCCGGCGCGCGATGCTGGCAGTGATGGCGGCGAACAACGAGACCGGCGTGATCCAGCCCGTGGCCGAGGCGGCGCGGCTGGTGCATGAGGCGGACGGCATTGTCTTCTGCGACGCGGTTCAGGCCGCCGGGCGCATCCTGCTGGACATGACGGCGCTAGGCGCCGACTTTCTTGCGTTGTCCGCCCACAAGATCGGCGGTCCCCCCGGCGTTGGCGCGCTGGTGGCGGCGGGGCCGGACCATCGCACCGCGCCGCTGCTCTCCGGCGGCGGGCAGGAGCGCAACCGGCGCGCGGGCACCGAGAACGGGCCGGCCATCGTCGGCTTCGGCGCGGCGGCAAATGCCGTGAAGGCAGCGCTTTCCGCCGAGGCGGAGCGGCTTGCCGTGCTGCGCGACCGTCTGGAACGGGCGGTGCTGGAGGGCGTTCCCGGTACGAGGGTCGTGGGCGCGGGCGCCGATCGCCTGCCCAACACCACCATGGTCACATTCGCCGGACTTCGGGCCGAGACACTGGTGATCGCGCTGGACCTCGCCCACGTAAGCATCAGTGCCGGCTCGGCCTGCTCGTCCGGCAAGGTCGGCGCCTCGCAGGTGCTGCTCGCCATGGGACTGCCCGAGGACGAGGCGGCGGGCGCCATTCGCCTGTCGCTCGGCTGGTCGAGCACCATCGAGGATGTGGATGCCGCGGTCGAAGCCTTGAAAAAGGCCGTGCCGCAGCTGAGAAGCCGCGCTTCACGCGCGGCATAGCGGATTAAGCCGCGCTTTGCGCGGTTAGGGGAATTACGCCGCGCATCATGCGCGGCACACGGACTTGACCCGCGGGCCTTGACCCCGCGTGGGAGAGGAGAAGAGAGATGCCTGCGGTTCAGGAGACCGTCGAACGCGTCCGCGCGATCGACGTGGATCAGTACAAGTACGGTTTCGTCACCGATATCGAGAGCGAGAAGGCCCCCAAGGGCCTGTCGGAAGATACCGTTCGCTATATCTCCGCCCGGAAGAACGAACCCGAGTGGATGCTGGAATGGCGGCTCGACGCCTACCGGCGCTGGCTCACCATGGAAGAGCCCACCTGGGCGCGGGTGAGCTACCCCAGAATCGATTTCCAGGACTATTATTATTACTCGGCCCCCAAGGCGGCGCCGAAGTCCATCGACGAGATCGACCCGGAAATCCTCAAGACCTACGAGAAGCTCGGCATCCCCCTGCGCGAGCGCGACGCGCTGCTCGGCATCCAGCGCGAGGGCGGCTCCAAGGTGGCCGTGGACGCGGTGTTCGACAGCGTGTCGGTCGCCACCACCTTCAAGGAGGAGCTGGCCAAGGCGGGCGTCATCTTCATGCCCATCTCGGAGGCCATCCGCGAGCATCCCGAGCTGGTGAAGAAGTATCTCGGCTCGGTGGTCCCCGTGTCGGACAATTTCTACGCCACACTCAATTCGGCGGTCTTCTCGGACGGCTCCTTCGTCTATGTGCCGAAGGGCGTGCGCTGCCCCATGGAGCTTTCCACCTACTTCCGCATCAACGAGCGCAACACCGGCCAGTTCGAGCGCACCCTCATCATCGCCGATGAAGGCGCCTATGTGAGCTATCTGGAAGGCTGCACCGCCCCCCAGCGTGACGAGAACCAGCTGCACGCCGCCGTGGTCGAGCTGGTGGCGCTGAAGGATGCCGAGATCAAGTATTCCACCGTCCAGAACTGGTATCCCGGCGACAAGGACGGCAAGGGCGGCATCTACAATTTCGTCACCAAGCGCGGCGACTGCCGGGGCGACAATTCCAAGATCTCCTGGACCCAGGTGGAGACCGGCTCGGCCATCACCTGGAAGTACCCGAGCTGCATCCTGCGCGGCGACAACTCGCAGGGCGAGTTCTATTCCATCGCCATCTCCAACGGCCACCAGCAGGTGGATTCGGGGACGAAGATGATCCACCTCGGCAAGAACACGTCGAGCCGGATCATCTCCAAGGGCATCGCCGCCGGGCACTCGGACAACACCTATCGCGGGCTCGTCTCGGCCCACCGCAAGGCGACGGGCGCGCGAAACTTCACCAACTGTGACTCGCTCCTCATCGGCGATCTCTGCGGGGCGCACACCGTGCCCTACATGGAGGCCAAGAACGCCTCGGCCCAGTTCGAGCACGAGGCGACCACCTCCAAGATCTCCGAGGACCAGCTCTTCTACTGCCTCCAGCGCGGCCTTTCGCAGGAGGAGGCGGTGGCGCTCATCGTCAACGGCTTCGTGCGCGACGTGCTCCAGCAACTGCCCATGGAGTTTGCGGTCGAGGCGCAGAAGCTGATCGCCGTGAGCCTGGAAGGCTCGGTGGGCTGACGAACCGGCCGGCGCGCCGCCGGCTCCATCCCCTTCTCGCGCAGCGCGTCCTTCGGGGCGCAGCCGCGCGGATCGACATTTCAAGGACCGACCATGCTCGAAATCCGCAATCTCCACGCCCGCATCGGCGAGAACGAGATTCTGAAGGGCCTCGACCTCACCATCCCGGATGGCGAGGTGCATGCCATCATGGGGCCGAACGGCTCCGGCAAGTCCACGCTCTCCTACGTCCTCTCCGGCAAGCCCGATTATGAGGTGACGGACGGCAGCGTGAGCTTCGACGGCGCGGACCTGCTCGCGCTCGACGCCAGCGCGCGGGCGGCGGCGGGTGTCTTCCTCGCCTTCCAGTATCCCATCGAAATCCCCGGCGTTGCCAACATGACTTTCCTGCGGGCGGCCATGAACGCCCAGCGCAAGGCGCGCGGCGAGGAGGAAATCTCCACCCCCGACTTCCTGAAGCTGGTGCGCGCCAAGGCGCCGGACCTCGGCATCTCGCAGGACATGCTCCGGCGCGGCGTCAATGTCGGCTTCTCCGGCGGCGAGAAGAAGCGCAACGAAATCCTCCAGATGACCCTGCTGGAGCCCAAGCTCTGCATTCTGGATGAGACCGATTCCGGCCTCGACATCGACGCGCTCAAGGTGGTGTCTCACGGCGTGAATGCGCTGCGCAGCCCCAAGCGCTCCATGCTGGTCATCACCCATTATCAGCGCCTGCTCGACCATATCGTGCCGGATGTGGTGCACGTGATGCACAAGGGCCGCATCGTCCGCTCCGGCGGGCCGGAGCTGGCGCTGGAGCTGGAAGAGTCGGGCTACGCGGCCTACGCGCAGGACGCGGCGTGAAGGACGGCACCATGACCATCAACGTCCGACCCGCCCGAACGGCGGCGGAAGAGGCGATCGCCGCCGCGCTCGAGGCGTCGATCGCCACCGAGGCGGGGCAGGGGCGTATCGCCGAGCTGCGCCGCGCCGCCCGCGATGCCTTCCTCTCCCACGGCCTGCCCAGCCGCCGTGTGGAAGAGTGGAAGTACACCGACCTGCGCGCCGCCATCCGCGACGTGCCCAATCGCGCCCCCGCGCCGGGTACGGTGGAGGATCTGGAAGCTGCGCCATTCGTGCCGGCCGTGCCCAATGCCGGACGCATCCTGTTCGTGAACGGCGTTCTCTCCCGCGCCGGCTCGGACTTCGCGGCGCTGTCGGAAGGCGTCACCGCCTTGCCGCTGGACACCGCCATCGCTGCCGGCGATCCGCTCGCCGATCGCATCAATGCCCTTTCGCCGAGCCGCTATGACGGGCCGCTGGCCCTCAACACCGGCTTCCTCGGCGAGGGCGTCGCGCTCCGCGTCGATGCCGGGGTGAAGGCCGCGCGGCCGGTTCACATCGCCCACGCTTTTCCGGGTAGCGAAGCCGTCTCCGGCTTCACCCGCACCGTCGTTGTGGTGGGCGAAGGCGCCGAGGTGACGCTGGTGGAGACCTTCGCCGGGCGTGATGGCGTCGCCTACCAGTCCAACCATGCGGTGGAGCTGGTGGTGGGCGACGGTGCGGTCGTGAACCTCGTGCGCATCCAGGAGGAGGGCGACGCCGCCTTCCACTTCGGCACCCTCATGCTGGAGCTGGGCCGCGAGGCGAAGCTGAACCTGTTCGCCCTCGCCCAGGGCTCGGCGCTGGCGCGCTACAACGTCTATGGCCGCTTCGAGGGCACCAGCGCCCATGCCGGTATCCGCGGCGCGACCCTCGCCCGTGGCCGCCAGCATTCGGACACGACCCTCGTCATCGATCATGCGGTGGCGGGGGGCGAGAGCCGCGAGCTGTTCAAGACCGTGCTCGCCGATGACGCCCACGGCGTGTTCCAAGGCAAGATCGTGGTGCGTCGCGCCGCCCAGAAGACCGACGGCCGGATGATGAGCCAGTCGCTCCTCCTCTCCGACCGCGCCGAGATGGACAACAAGCCGGAGCTGGAAATCTTCGCCGACGATGTCCAGTGCGGCCACGGTGCCACCGCCGGCGCGCTCGATCGCTCCATGCTGTTCTACCTGCGCTCGCGCGGCCTGCCGGAGAAGGAAGCCGAGATGCTCCTCATCCAGGCCTTCCTCGGCGAGGCGGTGGAATATGTGGAGAATGCGGACCTGCGCGACCTGCTGATCGAGCGGATCAGCGGGTGGCTGGAGAAGCGGGCGGCGTAGGCCGCACCCGTCATCCTCCGGCTTGACCGGAGGATCCATGTCGCCACCGGCACCAGCGGAGGGATGGGCCCTCCGGTCGAGCCGGAGGGCGACGGCAACACTGCGTTGAAGCGTTCCTTGAGGACATTGCCATGACCCAGCCCCACCCCGCCGTCGCCAATGGCTCCTTCGACGTGGAGCGGGTACGCGCGGATTTTCCGGCCCTGTCGCTGGAGGTGAACGGCCATCCGCTCACCTATCTCGACAATGCCGCCTCCGCCCAGAAGCCGCGGCAGGTCATCGACCGCATGGTGACCGCCTATGAGCGGGAATATTCCAACGTCCATCGCGGCCTGCACTATCTCGCCAATGCCGCCACCGAGGCGTTCGAGCATGCCCGCGAGACGGCACGCGCCTTCCTGAACGCCGGCAGCATCGACGAGATCATCTTCACCCGCTCCGGTACCGGCGCCATCAACACGGTGGCCTCCTCCCTCGGCCAGTCCATCGAGGCGGGCGACGAGATCGTGCTCTCCATCATGGAGCACCATTCCAACATCGTGCCGTGGCACTTCCTGCGCGAGCGCAGGGGCGCCGTCATCAAGTGGGTGCCGGTGCGGGAGGATGGCTCCTTCGACCTCGACGCCTTTAAGGCGCTGCTCGGTCCGCGCACCAAGATCGTCGCCATCACCCACATGTCCAACGTGCTGGGCACGGTGACGCCCATCAAGGAGATCGCGGCGGCGGCCCATGCGGTAGGCGCCAAGGTGGTGGTGGATGGCTGCCAGGCCATCGTCCACATGCCGGTGGACGTGCGCGACCTCGATGTCGATTTCTACGCCGTCACCGGCCACAAGCTCTATGCCCCCACCGGCATCGGCCTGCTCTACGGCAGGAAGGAACTGCTGGAGGCGATGCCGCCCTATGAGGGCGGCGGCGAGATGATCCGCGAGGTGACGGAGGAGACCGTCACATACGGGGTACCTCCGCACCGTTTCGAGGCTGGAACACCTCCAATCGTTCAGGCCATCGGCCTTGGCGCTGCAATGGAATATGTCCAGTCCATCGGCCGAGAGCGCATCGCCGCGCACGAGCACGATCTCTCGGCCTATGCCCACGACCGCTTGAGGGCGTTGAATTCCCTGCGGATCATCGGCACGGCGGCGGACAAGGGCGCCATCATTTCCTTCGAGATGAAGGGCGCCCATCCCCACGACGTGGCGACCATCATCGACCGCTACGGTGTCGCGGTACGGGCCGGCACCCATTGCGCACAGCCGCTTTTGGCCCGATATGGTGCGACAGCGACATGCCGCGCATCGTTTGCTCTTTACAACACGCGCGCCGACGTGGACCGTCTCTTTGACGCCCTCGTCAAGGCGCAGGATTTGTTCGCATGACCGATACCAAGTCGATCGAGGCGCCGAACCAGCCGCAGATCCAGTCTCCGATCCCGGAGGCGGAGCTTGCGCGGCTCACCGACGACATCGTGATCGCCCTCAAGACGGTCTACGATCCCGAAATCCCGGTGGACATCTACGAGCTTGGCCTGATCTACAAGGTCGATATCTCCGATGCCCGCACCGTTGCTGTGGAGATGACGCTCACCACGCCGAACTGCCCTGCCGCCGCCGAACTGCCCGGCATGGTGGAGAGCGCCGTCGCGGCCGTGCCCGGCATCTCGGACGTGAAGGTGGACATCACCTTCGATCCGCCTTGGGACCAGGGCCGCATGTCCGAGGAAGCCCGCGCCACGCTCAACTTGTGGTGAGCCCGCGTCATGCCTGACGGGCAGGGGACCGCGCGCACCGCGCCGCCCCTCGGCCGGGTGCTGGAAACCGGCCTCTATGTTGACGACCTAGCCCGGGCGCGCGGCTTCTACGAAGGCGTGCTTGGCCTCGTGCCCATGCTGGCCGATGCGCGTTTCGCCGCCTATCCGGTCGGCGGCACCGTGCTTCTGCTGTTCCTGCGCGGATCGGCCGACACGGCCATCGCGCTGCCCTTCGGCGGCGCGATTCCCCCGCACGATGGCGCCGGCCGGCTGCACTTCGCCTTTTCCGCCGAAGCCGCCGACATGGAACGCTGGCGCGACCACCTCACCGCGCACGGCGTCGCCATCGAGGGCGAGGTGCATTGGCCGAAGGGCGCGACGAGCCTCTATTTCCGCGATCCGGACGGAAACCTCGCCGAGATCGCGAGCCCGGGGCTCTGGGCGAATTATTAGCGCACAGATTCGCCGTCATCGCCCGGCTCGTCCGGGCGATCCACCTTGCCGTTCGTCCGGTGCATCATGGAAAGAGCCGCCCCGGCCGAACCGTGGATACCCCGCACAAGGCGGGGGATGACGAACAGTGATGCGGAGGGGGTCTCGTCGTGCGACCGCCAAGCCCCAAAAGAAAAAGGCGAGGCCCCGAGCGGGCCTCGCCTTTTTTAATCCACGGCTCCAGCGCTGCCTGCAGATCTAAGTCCGCTTTGGGGGCTGCGCGGCCAATCCGTGATGCCGATTCCGTATGCGCCATTAAAGGCGGCCGTCGGTCGGCTTTTTCTTACCTCTCCTCCCGAGACCTGAACCGCATTCACCGCCGTCTGGCCGGCCGGTGACGGTCCCCTTTCTTGTGCGGGGGGAAAATAGAACAAGAATCTGTCGTTTGTCATCCTTGCGCCGCAATAAGTCGTTCGCTGCGTCGCAATATGGTTGCATGGCACCGCATTCGCGCCACTGCCCTTGTGTTTTGGCCGCCCTTCCGCTTTCACTCCCGCCAGCCTGATTTCCCTCCGCACGAAAAGTCCGAGCCACCCGATGCGACTGTCCCGCTATTTCCTTCCCATTCTGCGCGAGGTGCCCAAGGAGGCGGAGATCGTCTCGCACCGGCTGATGCTGCGCGCCGGCATGATCCGGCAGGAATCGGCCGGCATCTACGCCTGGCTGCCGTTCGGCCTGCGTGTGCTGAACAAGGTCTGCAACATCATCCGCGAGGAGCAGAATCGCGCCGGCGCCATCGAGATGCTGATGCCGACCATCCAGTCGGCGGACCTCTGGCGCGAGAGCGGCCGCTATGACGATTACGGCAAGGAGATGCTGCGCATCCGCGACCGGCACGATCGCGAGATGCTGTTCGGCCCCACCAACGAGGAGATGATCACCGAGATCGTCCGCGCCTATGTGAAATCGTACAAGGCGCTGCCCCTCAACCTCTACCACATCCAGTGGAAGTTCCGGGACGAGGTGCGCCCGCGCTTCGGCGTCTACCGCTCGCGCGAGTTCCTGATGAAGGACGCCTATTCCTTCGATCTCGACGCGGCCGGCGCCCGCCATTCCTACAACAAGATGTTCGTCGCTTATCTGCGCACCTTCGCCCGCATGGGGCTGAAAGCGATTCCGATGGTGGCGGACACGGGACCGATCGGCGGCAACCTCTCCCACGAGTTCATCATCCTCGCCTCCACCGGCGAGAGCGAGGTGTTCTGCCATGGC
The DNA here is from genome assembly GCF_023571765.1 of Xanthobacter aminoxidans. Taxonomy (GTDB): domain Bacteria; phylum Pseudomonadota; class Alphaproteobacteria; order Rhizobiales; family Xanthobacteraceae; genus Xanthobacter; species Xanthobacter aminoxidans. The sequence continues at coordinate 322,822 of NZ_JAMJXC010000003.1, forward strand.
GACTATCTCGACATGGCGCCGCCCCCCGCCGATGTGAACTTCGACGATCCCGCCGGTCTCCAGGGCGTGTTCGACCGCTGGACGCAGCTTTATGCCGCGACCTCCGAGAAGCATGACACGGCAGCCTTCGAGGCCATCCCGGAAGACCGCCGCCTCGCCGCGCGCGGCATCGAGGTGGGCCACATCTTCTATTTCGGCACCAAATATTCCGAGCCCTTCGGCGCCAAGGTGCTGGGTCCGGACGGCAAGGAGCACACCATCCACATGGGCTCCTACGGCATCGGCCCCTCGCGCCTCGTGGCGGCCATGATCGAGGCGTCTCACGATGAGAACGGCATCATCTGGCCGGACGCGGTCGCGCCCTTCCAGGTGGGCATCCTGAACCTCAAGGTCGGGGACAGCGCGACCGAGGCGGCCTGCGGCGCCCTTTACGCGGAATTGACCGCTGCCGGCTACGACGTGCTGTACGACGACACCGAGGAGCGCGCCGGCGCCAAGTTCGCCACCGCCGATCTCATCGGCCTGCCGTGGCAGATCTTGGTCGGGCCCAAGAGCCTCGCCGAGGGCAAGGTGGAACTGAAGCGCCGGGTGGACGGCTCGCGCGAGCTGATCGCCCCGAGCGACATTGTGGAGAGGCTGAAGGCATGACGGCAACCCATGCGGCGGCGGCGAGGGCAGGCGGGGACACCACCGGTACGCGCCCCTTCGCCCCGTTCGAGTGGATGCTGTCGTTGCGTTATCTCCGGGCCCGCCGCAAGGAGGGCTTCATCTCCGTCATCGCCGGCTTCTCCTTCCTCGGCATCATGCTGGGGGTGGCGACGCTCATCATCGTCATGGCGGTGATGAACGGCTTCCGGCAGGAGCTGCTGGGCAAGATCCTCGGCCTCAACGGCCACGTGCTGGTACAGCCGCTGGAATCACCGCTCACCGACTACAAGGCCGTGGCCCAGCGCATCGCCGCGCTCAACGGCATCCGCATCGCGGTGCCTCTGGTGGAGGGGCAGGCGCTGGCGTCCTCGCCCTTCGGCGCCTCGGGCGTGCTGGTGCGCGGCATGGCGGAGAAAGACCTGCGCGGGCTGCCCTCGGTCGCCCACAACATTCGCCAGGGCACGCTGGAGAATTTTGACCAGGGGCAGGGCATCGCCATCGGCAAGCGCCTCGCCGACCAATTGTCCCTGCGTGCCGGCGACAACATCACCCTCGTCGCCCCGCGCGGTGCGGTGACGCCCATGGGCACCTCTCCCCGCATCAAGGTCTACAAGATCGCCGCGGTGTTCGAGGTGGGCATGTCGGAATACGACAGCGCCTTCGTGTTCATGCCACTGCCGGAGGCGCAGGCCTATTTCAACCGCAACGGCGACGTGAACGCCATCGAGGTCTATCTCGACAATCCCGACGACGTGGGCGAACTGCGCGCCGCCATCCAGAGCGCGGCGGAGCGGCCGGTCTATCTCGTGGACTGGCGGGTGCGGAACGCCACCTTCTTCGGCGCGCTGCAGGTGGAGCGGAACGTGATGTTCCTCATCCTCACGCTGATCGTGCTGGTGGCGGCGCTCAACATCGTCTCCGGCCTCATCATGCTGGTGAAGGACAAGGGGCACGACATCGCCATCCTGCGCACCATGGGCGCGACGCAGGGCTCCATCATGCGCATCTTCTTCATCACCGGCGCCTCCATCGGCGTGGTGGGGACGCTTTCGGGCCTGCTGCTCGGCGTGATCGTGTGCCTCAACATCGAGAGCATCCGCCAGTTCATCTCCTGGCTCACCGCCACGGAGCTGTTCTCGCCCGAACTCTATTATTTGTCCCGCCTTCCGGCGCAGATGAATTTCGGCGAAACCTCCTCCGTGGTTCTGATGGCAATGGCGCTCTCGTTCCTGGCCACGCTCTATCCGTCCTGGCGGGCCGCCCGGCTCGATCCGGTGGAAGCCCTGAGGTACGAGTGATGGACATGCCCACCCCGCCCGAAGGTCGCGGCCGCGGCCCCGGCACCGGCTCCCGTCCCCAGTTCGCGCTGGCTTTGGCCGGCGTCGTGCGGCGCTATGCGCAGGGGCAGGGGGCGCTGGAAATCCTGCGCGGCGCCGACCTCGGCATCGCCCAGGGGCAATCGGTGGCCCTCGTGGCGCCGTCCGGCTCCGGCAAATCCACCCTGCTTCACATCGCCGGACTGCTGGAGCATTCGGACGCCGGAGAGGTGTTCATCGACGGCGCGCCCACCGCCCGCCTGCCGGATGCCGAGCGCACGCGCATCCGCCGGCTCTCCATCGGCTTCGTCTACCAGTTCCATCATCTCCTGCCCGAGTTCACGGCGCTGGAGAACGTGGCCATGCCGCAGATGATCCGCGGCCTCGCCAAGAAGGAATCGGAGACGCGGGCCAAGGAGCTGCTCTCCTATCTCGGCCTCGGCGCCCGCCTCACCCATCGCCCGTCCGAGCTGTCGGGCGGCGAGCAGCAGCGCGTCGCCATCGCCCGCGCGCTCGCCAACGCGCCACGGCTGCTGCTGGCGGACGAACCCACCGGCAATCTCGATCCCAAGACGTCCGACCACGTGTTCGGCGCCATGTCGGAGCTGGTGCGGGCCACCGGGGTGGCCGCCTTGATCGCCACCCACAATCTCGACCTCGCCGCCCGCATGGACCGGCGCGTCACCCTGCGCGAAGGCAAGGTGGTCGAGCTGGCCTGACCGGCGCCACGGGACGCTCCCAGAGGGTGGAATGGATTCGTTTTTCGCCGCCTCCAAGATGTTCTGGTTCCTCGTCGCGCCGTCCAACCTGCTGATGCTGCTTGGCGGCCTCGGCCTCTTGCTGGCGCTCGCCAGCGGGCGGCGGTGGGGACTGGGGCTTCTCGCTGTTTCCATCGTCGGCTGGGGGGTGCTGGGCTTCTCGCCGGTGTCCAATTATCTCCTCAACCCCCTGGAGGAGCGCTTTCCCATCTACCGGGGCGATGAGCCGATCACCGGCGTGATCCTCCTGGGCGGGGCGGAGGTGCCGGAGGTGGGGCTGGCGCGCGGCGTCCCCGCCTTCGCCAATGCCGGGGAGCGGGCCATTGCTTTCGGCGCCCTGGCGCGGAAGCACCCGGAGGCGCGCCTCGCGTTCATCGGCGGCAGCGGACAGCTGTTCTCCGACGGCGTCGCCTCGGAGGCGCGGATGATGCAGATGACGCTGCCGGACCTCGGCATCGCCCCGGACCGTGTGGAATACGAGGTGAAATCCCGCAACACCGCGGAAAATGCGGAGTTTGCCAAGGAATTGCTGAAGCCCAAGCCGGGCGAGCGCTGGCTGCTGGTGACGAGCGCGTTCCACATGCCGCGTGCGGTCGGCTGCTTCCGCAAGGTGGGCTTCGACGTGATCCCCTATCCCGTCGATTTCCGCACCGCCGGCCCGAACCAGCTCAACGAGACCTTCTCGCGCACGGCGGGCGGGCTCGACATGGCGGATGTGTCGATCAAGGAGTGGGTGGGCCTCGTCGCCTACTATCTCTCGGGCAAGACCAGCGCGCTGTTTCCGGCGCCGTAAGCTATTCGTCCCGCGGCAGGCCGATGCGGTAGACGCCGCGGAAATCGGTCGGGTCCACCGCCTTGCCCTTGCGATAGATCATCAGCCGGCCCTCCAGCGCGAGGCGGACGGCTACGCGGCGCACCACCGGCAGTGCCCGCTGCCATTCGTCCTTCGGCATCAGCGCCAGCGCCGCATCCATGGGGCCGATGCTCTTGCCCGGCCCGGCCTCGCCCGCGAGACGCAGGAGCAGCGCCGCGGCGGCCTCATCGTCGGGCAGAGGGGAAGGGCTGGCGGTCGAATCGGAGGGGCGGCTCTCGGTCATGGGGAAGTCCTACCCCATCCGCGCGGATTTTCGCATGGGCAAACCCGGCGCCCCCGGATCCGGCAGCCTGTGGATTGCGGCAGTCCCGGATCTCGCATGCGAGCCGTTCGCAGGAAGCATGACGCAGGGCTTGCCCGAGCGTTCATAAATTCTTAATGAATGTTGCGTTGCGGGGCGCTCGTCGTGCCGCGGGGACTCGTCGAAAGAGCCGCTATCCATCATGGATCTCAGCCAAGGTTATGCCCATCGCCGCTCCTGCTGGGGCGTCGCGCGCACTGCGCTTGCTGTCTTTCTGGTCGCCGTCGCGGTGATCTATCTCTACGGAGGCTTCGACGCCTCCGCGCTTCGGCCCCACTGAACGCAGCCGCCGAGAACACCGGGCGTCTTCGCGGCCGGGGGAACGGGTTTTCCTTTACCATGGGGATTGCGCGCCGGTGCGCCGCGTTGCCTTTGTGCGGCGGACCGGACAATGATCCGCGCCCCGACCGGCAGCCGTAGGCGTATCGTGGGGGCGGGAACCGGAACAGGGACGCAGGCGTTCGCCCGCGTCCCAAGGGCTGCGTCGCGGAGGGCGCCATGCTGGAATGGATGAACCGGACGCTCAGCATTCTGAACAGCAATTTCGATGTGCCGGGCTGGGTCGTGCTCGCGGCCATGGTCATCGGGGCGGTGTTCGTCTTCGTGCTGTTCGTGCGGTCGGAGCCCAATGAAAACCCGCTGACCCTGCTCGTGCTCATCGGCATCCTGCTGGGTGGCCTGTCGGTGGGCAGCGCCATGGTCAAGCAGATCATCCAGGCTGCCGCCATCTCGGAAGCGCGCTCGCTGGAATCCCGCGCCGCCGGCCTTGATTCCGCGGCCGCGCAGACGGCGGCCCTCGGCTGCATCGGCGCCGATCCGTCCCTGACGGGGGTATGCGAGGCGGTGTTGTTCGAGCGGCCGGACACGGTGGCCGCCGCCCGCGCCATGGTCCGCGCGCGCATGGCGCTGGTCGAGGACGCCTTCGAATTCGTGCGCCGCCGCAAGGCCGACTACCTGACCGAGCGGATCATCGCTTGGCGTCGGCCGCTGGAGCAGGATCCCTACGGCCTCGTCGCTTCCGCGCTGGTGGATTTCTCCGGCTGCACGGTGAGCTATTGTCCGCAGGCCGCGATCTTCGGCGATCCGACGCACATCATCGCCAACATGAACGAGGGGCGCTATGCCAGCCTCGTCAACAAATATACCCCGGTGTGGGAGCGCAACGCGCGCAACCGCGGCATGACCGGGGGACCGCCGCCGCGCACCGGCCCCTTCGGCATGCTGGTGACCCAGCCTGATCCGGCCCACCCGGCCCAGCCCGGTGCCCCGGGCGTTCCCGCTCCGGCCGCGGCGGCGCCAGCCCCGGCGGCGGAAGATCCTGATGTGATCGCGCCGCCTCCCAGCGCGCCGCTGCCGCCCGCCCGCCCGGCGCGCACCCCGGCCGCGCAGGCGACGCCCCCGGCCAATCCGGCCCCGCGTCCCGCCGCACCCCGTCCGCGTCCCCAGCCTGCGGCGCCCGCCGAAGCCGAACCCGCCGGCGAGGGCGCACCCGCCGCCCCGAACGGCCAATAGCGCGGGCGCGATGGCGCTCCACCTCATCAAGCTGTGCGTCGGCGCGACCTCCATCGCCGACCTCGAAGGCTGGATCGCCGACCGTGCCGACACAGCCCGGCGGGCCGGGGTCCCGTTCGAGCAGATCCACGTCACCCGCATGGTGCCCAGCCGCAAGGACGAGCTGATCGACGGCGGCTCGCTCTATTGGGTCATCAAGGGCGAGGTGGCGGCACGCCAGCGCCTGCTCGAGCTGCGGACCGTGGTCGATCCGGACGGGGTGCGCCGCTGCGGCCTCGTGCTCGATCCCGCCGTCATCCGCGTGGAGCCGCGCCCCTCGCGTCCCTTCCAGGGCTGGCGCTACCTCTCCGACCGGGAGGCGCCGCGCGATCTCGGCGCGAGCACCGGCACCGCCGATCTGCCCGAAGCCCTCAGCCGGGAGCTGCGCGATCTGGGCCTTCTCTGAACGGAATTGATGACGTTCGGTCATCTGCCGTTCAGGAAGCCTTCGCCATGGTCCGCCCCGAAACGCCAGGTGCCCCGCGCCCGGTGCCATCGAGGGAGATCCACATGACCATCCGCTTCGCGCCGGCCATATTCGCCTGTGCCGCCGGCCTGTGCGCGGCCAGCCTGACGGCGCCGGGCGCCGCGATGGCACAGCAGAGCCAGGCGCTGAAGGAGATTCCCGCCGACAAGGCGAAGCTCACCGGCGCCATGACGGTGGACTACAACTCCCGGTCCCTGCGCTCCACCAGCGGCACCGACCTCTACGAGATCAGCGACCTCTCGGTGGCCGACCTGATGATCCTGAAGGGCTCGGTTCAGCGCACGCCGGGCAAGAGCCTCGTCTATTCCGTGAAGTTCGACGTCATCAATCCGTCCAACCCGTCCCAGGTGGCGCGGGAGGTGGCGATCCTGCGCGGCGACCTGCAGATCGACGCCAACGGCCGCTACATCCCCGATGCCGGCCGGCTGCGCATCGACGTGGTGAAGGGCAACCAGACCTCCTCGCCCTTCGGCGGCTCCATCCAGGGTCGCAACGTGACGCGCTGGTGGGAAGTGGCCGAGCAGTTCCGCCGGGCGCAGAAGGAGGCGGACAAGATCTATTCCCGCATGGTCGACGGCAAGGTGGTCTCGATCCAGGTTAAGAACCCCGATCCGCTGCGCTTCGAGCGCACCCAGCTCGCGGCCGGCCCCTTCTCCTTCCTTCCGGACGTACGCGTCTCAGGCAACCTCGACTACGACTACGAGCTGGGCAACTGGCTGACCGACGCCAATGGCGTGACCTTCGCCTACACCGTCGCCGACAAGTCGTTCACCGACCGCGTGTCCGGCTCGATCCGCTATGTGGAGGAGAACGGCAACTTCACCGACAAGGCGGGCAAGAAGAAGCCCTATACCGGCTATTACGAGTACAATCTGCGCTGGAACGAGCAGGCGGTGAACACCGACCAGTCTTTCTTCGATGCCAGCGCGGCGCAGGCGCAGTCCGACGCCTTCTTCTCGTCCGCCGACCAGTCGAAGCCCGGTCTCTACGGCCGCGTCTTTTACAACGACAGCGAGGACGCCTGCAAAAGGGTGAAGGGCGACAACGGCCGGGACAAGTGCGTCGGCCCCACCCGCTCGGAAGTCACCTGGGACCTCAAGGCCGAGAAGCTGACCTACGCGCAGCTCGCCAACTGGGTGAAGCTGGAGATGCTCATCCTCGGCCCGCTGACCGACGAGTGAGCTTGGGTGAAGGGGAGGGGGCGCCCCTCCCCATTCACTCCAGAACCGCGGCCTTGAGCAGGCACACCATGAAGGCGCGGGCAGGCGCGCCGCTTCGGTTGCGGATGACATGGCGGCGGTCGCAGCGGTAGCGCACCGTCTCGCCTTCCTTCACCGTCTCCACCTGGCCCGCCACGTCCACTTCCAGCGTGCCGGATATGACCGTGAGGCATTCCACGGACCCGCGCTGGTGCCCGTCCGAATCGAGCTCCCCGCCGGGTGCGGCCTCCATGTCGTAATACTGGAGCCACTCCACCGTCTTGATCCAGCCGATGATGGACAGGCGCACCAGCCCGTCTTCGGAGAGCAGGATCGGCGTGTCGGCGCGGGAGAGCTTCTCCACGAAGGGCGCATCGTCGGAGGAGGCGAGCACCCGCTCCACCGACATGTCGAGCGCCTGCGACAGGCGCCACACGGTGGCCAGCGTCGGATTGGTCTCGTTGCGCTCGATCTGGCTGATGATGGACTTCGCCACGCCGGACTGCTCGGCAAGGTCCGACAAGGAGAGGTTGTAGGCCTTGCGCAGGCGCTGGATGGTCTTGCCCAGCTGCCCGGTAATCACCTGCGCGCCGGTTTCGAGAGAGCTGCCCCCGCGTTCCCTGACGGCCATGCCCCAATATCCTTTCAACCGAACGAGCGTTCGCTTCAGCGGACGTTACCGTCCGGGCGCGCGGGAGGGAAGGGGACGTAAGGCAAAGGAGCGTTTTTCCGCGTTCTAGTTGCGCCAGAGCTGGAAGAAGTGATGCACCGGGCCTTGGCCGGCACCCACGTCGAGGCGGTCGGCGGCGGCGATGGCGCCGGTGATGTAGGCCTTGGCCTTCTCCACCGCCTCAGACAGTCCGAGCCCGGAAGCGAGCCCCGCGGCGATGGCGGACGAAAGGGTGCAGCCGGTGCCGTGGGTGTTCCGGGTGGCATGGCGCGGGGCGGTGAAGCGCTGTGTGCCGGCTGGCGTGACGAGGAGGTCCACGCTCTCCGGCCCCTCGCCGTGTCCGCCTTTCATGAGAACGGCACGGGCGCCGAGCGCCAGCAGGGCCGCGCCCTGGCGCTGCATCTCCTCTTCCGTGTGCGCGGCCTCAAGGCCGAGCAGCGCGCCGGCCTCCGGCAGGTTCGGCGTGATGAGATCGGCGGCGGGAATGAGGATGGTGCGCAGGTCGTTCAGCGAATCGTCGCTCAGGAGCCGCGCCCCCGAGGCCGCGACCATGACCGGATCGAGCACCACCGGCCGCGCCTTGTGGCGCTTGAGCCCCTCCGCCACCGTGCGGATGGCGCCCGGGCGCGACAGCATGCCGATCTTCACCGCCTTCACCGCGAGATCGGAAAACACGGCATCCATCTGCGCGGCGATGAAATCGTCCGGCACGTCGTGGATGGCGCTGACGCCCGTCGTGTTCTGCGCCGTGAGCGCGGTGATGACGCTGGCGCCGTAGACGCCAAGCGCGGAAAAGGTCTTCAGGTCCGCCTGGATGCCGGCGCCGCCGCTGGAATCCGAGCCGGCGATGGTGAGGGCGATGGGAATGGGCCGGCTCATGGACGCGGTGAGGCTCCGGTGGGGCAGGGATGATCGAGCCGCCACCCTTGCCAGTCCCGGCGGATTTGTCCACCTTGGCGCGGCCCGCGAGGGCCTTCCGATCCCGCCGCCAGCGGAGCACGCCGTGGTTCCCTTCTTCGTCCAGATCAAATGCCAGCTCGGGAAGTCCTACGAGGTGGCTGATGCCCTCGCCAATGCGGAGATCGCCTCCGAGATCTATTCCACGGCCGGCGAGTTCGACCTGCTGGTGAAGTTCTATGTGGAGCCCGGCACCGACATCGGCCACTACGTGAACCAGAAGGTGCAGACCATTCCGGGTATCCAGGACACCCGCACCATCATCACCTTCAAGGCCTTCTGACGCGCCCTCGCGCACCGTCCCCAAGCCATCATCGGGCCGGCCGGAACGAACGCAGCGGAAGCTGCGGGCGCGAAGCCGCGCGTCCAGTACATCACGTGCTTCGCGGGGATTGATCGCGGAGGCCGCATGCATTACTCAAGGATAAGTCAGTGGTATTCAAGTATTGAATGCTTCTAAAGTGAGCCGCGACCGTCAGCATTGGTCGTGGCCCGCGCCCGGATCTGGAGCGATTCAAAATGAACAGGTACGAACACGGGAGCGCTCATCTCGATAACGACAAGGCCGGTGGTGAGTGGACCTATCGTCCTGCGGATGAAACCTGCCGGACCATCCCCATGGTGGACGCGCAGCTCGACAGCCGGGACCTGTTCGCGGCCGGGCGGCTGGTGACGATCGCCCACGGCGAGCACACGTATCAGTTGCGGCTCACGGCGCAGAACAAGCTAATCCTGACCAAATAGCGCAGCCCAAGCTTCGATCTCATCTGACGCTGCTGTCCGCTTGAGCTTGGCCGGTGCCATTCCTTCGCCGCGTTTGCTCTTCATGAGGAGGCGCCCCGGCGGAAGGCGGCTTTCGCGCACGACCGTCCGGTCCTTTTCGGCACGGGCGTTTCTGCTATTGTCCGCGCCCAATTCGAGCGGATCCAGACCGAAGCATGGCCATCTCACAGCCCGCATCCGACGACCGGCGGGCGTTCGATCTTGACCTGCCGCAGCGCCTCGTGGGGATCCTCGACACGGCGTCGGCGCGTCATGGCCGTGCCGTGCTGCTGCTGGTGGTGGTCGCCCTCATCACGTTTCTGCCGGGCTTCTTCAGCCTCCCGCCCGTCGATCGCGACGAGGCGCGCTTCGCCCAGGCGACGAAGCAAATGCTGGAGAGCGGCAATTACGTTGATATCCGCTTCCACACCCAGGTCCGCTACAAGAAGCCGATCGGCATCTACTGGTTGCAAGCCGCGACGGTGAAAGCCGGCGAGGCGGTGATCGGTCCGTCCGCCCGCACCTCCATCTGGCTTTACCGCCTGCCGTCGCTGGTCGCCGCCATCGGCGCGGTGCTGCTCACCTACTGGACGGCCCTCGTCTTCCTCTCCCGACGCGGCGCGCTGTTCGCATCCCTCATGATGGCGGGATGCGTGCTGCTGGGGGTGGAAGCGCGGCTTGCCAAGACCGACGCGGTTTTGCTCTTCACCATCCTCGCCTGCTTCGGGGCGCTGGCGCGGGCCTATGTCCGCCCGCCCGAGGCGCGTCAGGCCGACTGGACCCTCGCCTTCATCTTCTGGACCGCTCTTGCGGCCGGCATCCTCGTGAAGGGGCCGGTGGCTCCGCTGTTCATCGGCCCCGCCATCGCCGCGCTCGCCATCGCGGACCGCTCCGGCGCCTTCCTGCGGCCGCTGAAGCCCCTTGCGGGCCTGCTGTGGTGCCTGTTGCTGGTGCTGCCGTGGTTTGTCGCCATCTACCTCCTCACCAACGGCGCCTTCTACCAGCTGGCCGTCGGCGTCGACATGATGGGCAAGGTGGCCGAAGGCGCGGAAGGCCACTGGGGCCCGCCGGGCACCTATTTCCTCGCCGCATGGGGCACGTTCTGGCCGTCCATCGTGGTTGCCGCAATGGCGGCGCCCTATGTCTGGCGCCACCGGCGCGGGCAGGCGGAGCGCTTTCTGCTGTGCTGGCTGGTGCCCAGCTGGGTGGTGTTCGAGATCGCCGTCACCAAGCTCCCGCACTATGTGCTGCCGGTCTATCCGGCGCTGGCGATCCTCTCGGCCCTCGTCGTCGAGCGGGGCGGGCTGGTTCAGGCGGGCTCGCGACTGGCCGGGCTGGTGTGGATCTGGCCGGGGCTCGCCATTGCGGTGGCGCTGGGGCTGGGCGGGGCCTACCTCTATTTCGGCAGCGGCTTCGGCCTCGCTGCGTGGCCGCTGCTGCTGCTGGGCGCCATGCTTCTGTGGTGGGCGGCGCGGGCGTTCCCGCGGGTCGGCATCGAGGGGGCGTTCCTCACTGCCCTGGCCGGCGCCATGGTGCTCTATCTCGCCGTCTGGCAGACCATGCTGCCGCAGATGCGGGCGCTGTGGATTTCCGAGCGCCTCGCCGCCGTGGTGAAGCAGCAGGGCTGCCCGGCCGCCAAGGTCGCGTCCTTCCCCTATCAGGAACCGAGCCTCGTCTTCCTGGTGGGGACGCAGATCAACTACGTCCTGCCCAACGAGGCGGCGGCGCTGCTGAAGAAGGGCGGCTGCGCCCTCGCCTTCATGGATGCGCGCTTTACCCCCGCCTTCGAGCGGCACGCGGGCCTGCTCGCCCTGAAGTATCACGCGGTCGCGACCATCTCCGGCTTCACCTACAACGGCGGGCGATCCACCTCCATCACGGTGTTCCGCTCCGATGAGGCCGCCCCGTGAGCCCGGAGGCCGGCACCGGCGCGGCTCCGTCCGGTTCGTTCGCCGCAGGGTTGCGGTGGGTGGGAGAAGCCGTCCGCCTGCTCGTCATCTCCATCGGACGCGGGCTCGCCTATCTGCGCGGGCGCCGCATCGGCGTGCCGCGCCCGCGCCTTGGATTTCTCGGGCGCTGGGAGGCGCTGGCGCTCGCGGCGCTGACGGTCGGCGTGGTCGCCGCACTGATGCTGCTGGTCGACCCGCTCACCCTCGGCCTCAGGCTCAAGGCCCCGTCCTGGCTCGTCGTCATGAGCGATCGTGTCACCGACCTCGGCTTCAGCGGGGTGGTGCTGTGGCCGCTCGGCATCGGCCTCGCCTATGCGTTGATGCTCACCCACGCGGGTGACGAGATGACCCGGCGTATCGCGGCCAGCGTCGCCGCGCGCCTCGGCTTCCTGTTCCTCGCCATTGCGCCGGTGGGGCTGCTGGTGGCCATCGTCAAGCACAGCCTCGGCCGGGCCCGCCCGCATGCCGCCATGCACATCAAGGGGCCGAGCCCGGAGATGACGTTCGATGTCATGATCTGGAAATCGAGCTTCGCCTCGTTCCCCTCAGGCCATGCCACCACCACCTTCGCGGCCGCGGTTGCGTTCGCCGCCTTGTTCCCGCGGGCGCGGACGATCCTCCTCGTGGCGGCCTTTCCCATTGCCGCGACCCGTATCGTGCTCAGCTCCCATTATCCGAGCGACGTGGTGGCCGGCGCGGTGCTGGGGACCGCTGCGGCCTTGTGGACGGTCAAGCTGTTCGCTGCCCGCCGCGTCGTCTTCGCGGTTGACGCGGGCGGGGCGATCGTGCCCATGGCGGGGCCGTCCGCGCGACGGCTCGCGCGGCTCCTCGCTCCCGTCAATCCCGCGCGGGCTGGAGCATCCCTCCCGCCGCCGCAAGACATGAGCACAGCCGTTCCAGCCCAAGAGGCGAGACCTTGACTTCCCTTTCTTCCGAAACCCCTGCGGCCCCGCGGCTGTCGGTGGTGATCGCCGTCAAGGACGAGGCGGACAACGTGCTGCCGCTGATCGAAGAGATCGATACGGCGCTGTCGTTCGAACCGTTCGAGCTGATCTTCGTGGATGACGGCTCCACCGACGCCACCCTCGCCAATCTTCGGCTGGCGCAGCAGACGCGGCCCTATCTGCGCATCGTGGTGCATGCGAAGGCCTGCGGGAAGTCGGCCGGCGTCGAGACCGGCGCGTGGGCGGCCAAGGGCGACCTTCTCCTGCTGCTCGACGGCGATGGCCAGAACGACCCCGCCTATCTGCCCGAGATGGTCCGCGTCATGGACGCGGGCGGGCCAAGCATCGGCATGGTGCAGGGCGAGCGTCAGGGGCGCAAGGACACCGGCTTCAAGCGCTTCCAGTCGCGCCTCGCCAACCGGGTCCGTCGCTCTCTGCTCAACGACGGTTCGCGCGACACCGGCTGCGGCCTCAAGGTGGTGCGACGGGAGGTGCAGCTGCGCCTGCCCATGTTCGACGGCCAGCATCGCTTCATGGCGGCGCTGGTGCGGCGCGACGGCCATGAGATCCTCACCGTGAAGGTGGTGGATCGCGAGCGCTGGCACGGCGTATCGAAGTACGGGTTCTGGAACCGCCTGGGGGTCGGAATCATCGACATGTTCGGCGTGTTCTGGCTGGTCCGCCGTCGCCGCCCGCCGAAAGTGGTGGAGCGCGGCTGATGGTCTATTATCTGTCGCAGATCGGTCGCTACATGACCGAGGTGTTCATCGACCAGTTCGACTGGTGGGTGGCGCTGGGCCTCGTGGCGCAGTTCATGTTCACCATGCGCTTCGTGGTGCAGTGGATCGCCAGCGAGCGGGCGCAGCGCTCGGTCATCCCCTTTGCGTTCTGGACCTTTTCCCTTGGCGGCGGCTCGCTGCTGCTGGTCTATGCCATCTACCGCAAGGACCCGGTGTTCATCGCCGGGCAGGCGCTCTCCACCTTCATCTACATCCGCAACCTGCAGTTCGCCCTGCGCGAGCGGCGGGCGAACCGCGCGGTGACGTAGGCCGCGTCTTTCCAAGCCGCAACCGACCGAAATCGCAACCGACCGAAGCTCCGGCCCTCCGGTGTGGCCGGAGGGCCGCGGCATATCGCGGGAAGTGCCTTTGCCTCAGTGCAGGATCTGGCTGAGGAAGAGCTTGGTGCGCTCGTGCTGCGGGTTGGAGAAGAAGGCGTTGGGCTCGTTCATCTCCACGATCTGCCCGGCATCCATGAAGATCACCCGGTTCGCCACCTGACGGGCAAAGCCCATCTCATGGGTGACGCACAGCATGGTCATGCCGTCCTGGGCGAGGGAGACCATGGTGTCCAGCACCTCCTTCACCATTTCAGGGTCGAGGGCGGAGGTGGGCTCGTCGAACAGCATGATGCGCGGGCGCATGCAGAGCGCGCGGGCGATGGCCACGCGCTGCTGCTGGCCGCCGGAGAGCTGGCCGGGATATTTGTGCGCCTGGTGCGGGATCTTCACCTTCTCGAGGAAGTGCATCGCCAGATCCTCGGCCTCCTTCTTCGGCATCTTGCGCACCCACATGGGGGCAAGCGTGCAGTTCTCGAGGATGGTGAGGTGCGGGAACAGGTTGAAGTGCTGGAAGCACATGCCCACCTCGCGGCGCACCTCGTCGATGCGCTTGAGGTCGTCGGTCAGCTCGATGCCATCCACCACGATGCGGCCCTTCTGGTGCTCCTCCAGACGGTTGATGCAGCGGATGAGGGTGGACTTGCCCGAGCCGGACGGGCCGCAGATGACGAGGCGTTCGCCCCGCTCCACGGTCAGGTTCACGTCCCTGAGGACGTGGAAGTCGCCGTACCATTTGTTCACGCCGGTCATCTCGACGGCGATCTTGGGGGCGGTGGCCTCGTCGGCGGCGATGATGGGATCTGCGCTCACGTGTGTTGCCCCTCTCAGTGCCGGTGCGCCCGGTCGAGGCGCTTTTCCAGCGCCATCGAGTACCGGGACATGCCGAAGCAGAAGACGAAATAGATGATGCCGGCGAAGCCGAAACCGGTGAACAGCGTGGTGGGCGAGGCCCAGTTGGGGTCGGTGAAGGCCGCCCGCATGGAGCCGAGCAGGTCGAAGATCGAGACGATCAGCACCAGCGTCGTATCCTTGAACAGGCCGATGAAGTTGTTGACGATGCCGGGGATCACCAGCTTCAGCGCCTGCGGCAGGACCACGAGGCGCATCATCAGCCCCGAGCGCAGGCCCACCGCCATGGCGCCCTCATACTGGCCCTTGGGAATGGCCTGCAGGCCGCCGCGCACCACTTCCGCCATATAGGCCGAGGCGAACAAGGCGACGCCCACCAGCGCCCTGAGCAGTCCGTCGATGGTGAAGCGGCCGGGCAGGAACAACGGCAGCATGTAGGTGGCGAAGAACAGCACCGTGATGAGCGGCACGCCGCGCCAGAACTCGATAAAGATGATGCACAGCCACTTCACCAGCGGCAGGCGCGAGCGCCGGCCGAGGGCGAGGAGGATGCCGAAGGGCAGGGACACGGTGATGCCGGTGACGGCGATCACCAGCGTTACCAGCAGGCCGCCCCACAGGCGTGTCTCGACCTGCGGCAGGCCGGTGTCGATGTCCACCGCCAGCAGCACCACGGCAAGGACGCCGAGCACGCTGAGCGTCGTCTGCGCCGCCGAGCGTCCGCCCTCCGGCCCCGCAAGGAAGCGGGAGATGCCGTAGGCGATGGCCGTCAGTAGGACGGTGGAGAGGACGTAATCGATCCAGAAGCCGATCCGCAGGCCTTGCGCGCCGCCGATGGTGGAGAAATCGACACCGAGCCAGCCGAGGACGAAGCGCTGGAGATCGAGGTTGCCGCCGGTGAGCAGCACGAAGGCCACCACCGGATAGACGCCGAAGAAGAGAATCGCGTTGAGCCTCTTGTAGGGCAGGCTCTGGATCAGCAGCGGCAGCAGCAGGATGGCGCCGAGCCAGTAGACCACATTCACCCGCCAGCGCTCGCTGGCCGGGTAGAAGCCGTAGATCAGCTGGTCGAGCTTGGCCCAGATGAAGGGCCAGCAGGCGCCCACCGGCCGCCCGAGCTTCTCGGCGAGGCAGGCATCGCGGTTCGTGCCGGTCCACACCGCATCGATGAGGAAGAATTTGATGAGCGGCGGCACCGTCACATAGAGCAGCCAGATGCCGAACAGGGTGAGCAGCACCTGCGGCACCGAACCGAACAGATGCTGGCGGGCCCACAGGATGGGGCCGCGGGTCGCGACCGGGGCCGGCTGCGGCTCGTGGAACGCCGTCGAGACGAACGGCGTCGCGGGGGTGATGGACGGGCGGGGGGCGGAGATGTCCGTCATGTCACCGCTCCACCAGCGCGACGCGCTTGTTGTACCAGCCCATGATCGTCGAGGTGACGATGGAGATGGTGAGATAGACCGCCATGATGATGGCGATGATCTCGATGGCCTGGCCGGTCTGGTTCAGCGTGGTGCCGGCGAACACGGCGAACAGGTCCGGATAGCCCACCGCGACGCCCAGCGACGAGTTCTTGGTGAGGTTGAGATACTGGCTGGTCAGAGGCGGCACGATCACCCGCATGGCCTGCGGGATGATGACGAGGCGCAGCGTCGGCCCGTTGCGCAGGCCGAGCGAATGGGCCGCCTCGGTCTGGCCCTTGGACACGGCGAGGATGCCCGAGCGCACGATCTCGGCGATGAAGCCGCCGGTATAGATGGACAGCGCCAGCAGCAGCGACACGAATTCTGGGATGACGCGCAGCCCGCCGACGAAGTTGAAGCCGCGCAGCTCCGGCTTCTCGACGCCGACCGGGAAGCCCATCGCCGCGGAAGCGAGGAGCGGCAGCACGATGATGAGGCCGAGCGAGGTCCAGAAGACGGGGAAGAAATGCCCGGTCGCCTCTCGCCGCTTCTTTGCCCAGCGGCCGAGCAGGAAGCTTAAGATCAAGGCGGCGATGAGGGCGTAGAGGATGGCCATGGAGCCATCCTCGAAGATCGGGCGCGGCACCACGAGGCCACGGTTGTTCACGAACACGCCCGGTGCGGCGAGGGTGGCGGCATAGGTCGAGAGCGGGCCGCCGAGGAAGCCGAGGCCGATGGAGGACAGGCCCGAGCCGATGGCACCCAGCAGCGGTTGCAGTCCGAAGCCCCAGCTTTGGCGCGGACCCGGCAGGGTGGCCAGCACGGCAAGGTACCAGAACATGATCTGGAACAGCGGCGGCAGGTTGCGCGTGATCTCCACATAGGCGGAGGCCAGCGCCTTGATGACCACGTTCTTCGACAGCCGGGCCACACCCATCAGGAAGCCGATGAGGGTCGCGAGGATGATGCCAAGGAAGGCCACCAGCAACGTGTTGAGAAGGCCCACCAGGAAGGCGCGGCCGTAGGACATGGATTCGTTGTAGGGGACCAGCGACTGGCTGATGGCGAAGCCGGCGCGATTGTCGAGGAAGCCGAAGCCTGAGGCGATGCCGAGCCTGGAGAGGTTGGACTGGGCGTTGGAATAGAACGACCACAGCAACCAGAGGAGAATGACCGCGACGGTGATCTGGATCACCTGGGACCGCAGCTTGGGATCCGTCCAGGACCAGCGACGGCCCCGTGGCCGCGGCGGCGCGGCAGGGCTGACTTCAGACATGAAACCCCCGAAAGCTCAGGCCTTTGGCCTGTGTTCTTGGTGGCGGAGGGCACGATGCCCGCGTCCTCCGCCCCGTCTTCAAGCCAAGTTCTCAAGCAAGGCGTGGGCCATCAGGCCCCGGATGCGCTCAGCGCACCGGCGGGCCGTACTGGATGCCACCCTTGGTCCAGAGGTTGTTGAGGCCGCGCTCGATGCCGAGCGGGGTGGCGGGGCCGACATTGCGGTCGTAGATCTCGCCGTAATTGCCGGTCGCCTTGATGATGCGCACCACCCAGTCGGGGGTGAGGCCGATGCCCTCGCCATACTTGCCGTCGGTGCCGAGCAGGCGCTTGATATCCGGATTCTCGGACTTCACCATCTCGTCGACGTTCTTCTGGGTGATACCCAGCTCTTCCGAGTTCAGCAGCGCGAAGTAGGTCCACTTCACGAGGTCGAACCACTGGTCGTCGCCGTGGCGCACCAGCGGGCCGAGGGGCTCCTTGGAGATGGTCTCGGGCAGCAGCACGTGGTCGGCCGGGTTGGTGAGCTTGAGGCGCACGGCGGCGAGCTGGGACTTGTCCGAGGTGAACACGTCGCAGCGGCCGGATTCATAGGCCTTCACCGTCTCGTCGAGGGTCGCGAAGGCGATGACCTCGCGATACTTCATGTTGTTGGCGCGGAAGTAGTCGCCCACATTCAGCTCGTTCGACGTGCCGGTCTGCACGCAGATGGAGGCTTCCTGCAGCTCCTTCGCGGACTTCAGGCCCACCGACTTGCGGATGAGGAAGCCCTGGCCGTCGTAGTACATCACGCCGGCGAAGTTGAAGCCGAGGGTGGTGTCGCGCGACATGGTCCAGGTGGTGTTGCGCGACAGCACGTCGATGGCGCCCGAGGTCAACGCCGTGAAGCGGTCCTTGGCGGAGAGGGGGGTGAACTTCACCTTGGTGGGATCGTTGAAGATGCCGGCGGCGATGGCGCGGCAGAAGTCCACGTCGAGCCCGCTCCACTCATTCTTGTCGTTGGGGCTGGAGAAGCCGGGCAGGCCCTGCGTCACGCCGCAGTTGAGGGCGCCTCTCGCCTTCACGTCGTCGAGGGTCGCGGCCTGCACGGCACCGGCCAGCGACAGAAGTCCTGCTGCTGCGAGGAGGATGCGTTTCACGGAAGGTTCCTTTTTTCGCGACGACGAGCCCTGCCGCGGCCGCCTCCCGCCGCGATCCGGCACGAGATGGCTCGACGGACGGATCAAGGCCGTCTATCCCGCCCATCACAACCCCTCACAGCGGAGCGGTCAATAGCGGCCGGCCGGTCGCAAGCTGCCGTGACCACAGGAGATGCGCATGTCGGACGCAAGCAGGGATGACCACGGGGCAGACGGAGCGTCAGGCGAGGGGCGGGGCACGGCCACCAAGATCGTCCATGCCGGCCGCGATCCCCGCCGCTTCGACGGATTCGTGAACACCCCGGTGGTGCGCGGCTCTACCGTGCTCTACCCGAATTACGACGACCTCATTCACCATCGCGCGCGCTACACCTACGGCCGCCACGGCAACCCCACCAGCGAGAGCCTGCAGGTGGCGCTCACCGCGCTGGAAGGCGGTGACGGCGTGGTGCTCACCCCGTCCGGCCTGTCGGCGGTGACGACGGCGCTGCTCGCGGTCGCCGGCAGCGGCGATCACGTGCTCGTGGTGGACAGTGTCTACCGGCCGACCCGCAATTTCTGCGACGGGCTCTTCGCCCGCCTCGGCGTCGAGACCACCTATTACGATCCGCTGATCGGCGCGGGCATCGCGGCGCTGATCCGGCCGAACACCAAGGCCATCTTCCTGGAGTCGCCCGGCTCCCAGAGCTTCGAGATGCAGGATGTGCCGGCCATCGTCGCGGTGGCGAAGGCGCGCGGAATCACCACCCTCATCGACAACACCTGGGCGACGCCGGTCTTCTTCAAGCCCCATGCCTTCGGCGTGGATATCTCCATCCAGTCCGGCACCAAATATATCTGCGGCCACGCGGATGTGAGCATCGGCACCATCTCCGCCATCGGCTCCGCCCTCGGCAAGGTGCGCTCCACCTACAGCGCGCTGGGCATGACGGTTGGTCCCGACGACATCGCGCTCGCCGCCCGCGGCCTGCGCACACTGGCGGTGCGGCTCGCCCACCACCAGAAGGCGGGGCTGGAGATGGCCGAGTGGCTGGCCGCGCGGCCGGAAGTCTCGCGCGTGCTGCATCCCGCGCTGCCGTCCGATCCCGGCCATGCCATCTGGAAGCGGGACTTCTGCGGCGCCAGCGGCCTGTTCAGCCTCATCCTGAAGCCGGTGCCCGAGAAGGCGGTTGCGGCCTTCTTCGATGCGCTGACGCTGTTCGGGATGGGCTATTCCTGGGGCGGCTACGAGAGCCTCGCCATCCCCTTCGACTGCAAGGACTACCGCACCGCGACGCGGTGGGAGGTGGAAGGGCCGGCGGTGCGCGTGCACATCGGGCTCGAGGATACCGCCGACCTCAAGGCCGACCTGGACCAGGCCTTCGCCCGGATGCGCGAGGCGGCTGCACGCTAGAAGCCTTCGCCGGCGCCACGGGGAAACCCATGGCGCCGGGAAGCGTTCTCCTTACGGAACACAACACCGTCAGGAGAACGCCATGCAAGATCCGAAGGAAGCCCGCGAGGACGTGGAATTCCACCGCACCGATGGGCGCACGCTGGACGGGGCGCCGGTGAAGACGGCTGCCAAGGCCAGGCAGGGCGTCACATCCGGACGCATGCTCATGGTCCTGTCCGTCGGCCTCGCGCTGGTGGTGATCGGCTTTGCGGCAAGCTACATGGGCGCGGTGTAGACCGCCCCCATGGGCGTCACACCGGGATATTGTCGATCAGCCGGGTCTGGCCGAGCCAGGCGGCGGCGAGCAGGCGGATGGGCTCCTTGGCGTCCTTGAGCGGCGCCAGGGTCTCGGCGTTGCGGGCCGCTAAATAGTCCACCTTGAGGCCGAGCGCGGAGATCATGCCGGAGGCAGTATCCACCGCCGCCTGCGGCTCCGTTCCCGCGCGAATCTGCTCGGCGGCGCGTGTGAGCGCGGCATAGATCACCGGGGCGATCTTGCGCTGCTCCTCGTCGAGATAGGCGTTCCGGGAGGAGAGGGCGAGGCCATCCTCCTCGCGGATGGTCGGCACCGGCACCACCTCGACGCCGAGATCGAGATCCCTCGACAGTCGCGTCACCACCTTGAGCTGCTGGTAGTCCTTCTCACCGAACATGGCGTAGTCGGGCGCGCACTGGATGAAGAGCTTGCCCACCACGGTTGCCACGCCGCCGAAGAAGTGGGGCCGGAAATCCGTCTCCAGCCCTTCGGAGGGGCCGCCCACGCTGATGCGGGTCGCAAAGCCCGCCGGATACATCTCGGTCGATGTGGGCGCATAGACGAGATCGACGCCGACTTCAGCGAGCTTGGTGAGGTCCGCCTCCAGCGCGCGGGGATATTTGTCGAAATCCTCGTGCGGAGCGAACTGGGCCGGATTGACGAAGATCGACACGACTGTGCGGCCGGCGCGTTCCCGCGCCTTCTCGGCGAGCGCCATGTGACCCACATGCAGCGCGCCCATGGTTGGCACCAGCGCCACCTTGGAGCCCTCGGCCCGGAAGCCGGCCACCGCCGACCTCAGTTCGCGCACCCGGCCCACAACCCTCGGCAAAGTCGCCATCGTCCCATCCCCTCGATACGGCGCCCGGCCGCTGGGGGGTGCAGATAGGCCCTGGGCCGGTCCGCTTCAAGCCATTGCCGCCGTGCGGATGGTCGGGTGAGGGCCTTGGTGCGCCGTTCGATGCGGCTTATGTGTGGGAACAGAGAGGAACGCATGGCCACGCGCGACGACAGCAAGGGGAAACTGGCGGAAACCAAAGCCGCCGGATCGGTTCCGGTTTCCGGTTCGGCCGAGGTGGAGGCGTTCCTGGCCGCGGCCCGCAGCATGCCGCCGGCCCGACCCGCGGATGGCCGCGGTCGGCTGTCCTTCGCGCTCGATGCCACCGGTTCGCGCCAGCCCACTTGGACGCTCGCGTGCGACATCCAGGCGGACATGTTCGCCTCTGCCGCCGCCTATGGCGGGCTCGACATGCAGATCGTCTACTACCGCGGACAGGACGAGTGCCGCGCCTCCCCCTTCGTGCGCGATGCCGCGACGCTGGGCGGGCTGATGCGGCGCATCTCCTGCATGGGCGGCCTCACCCAGATCAACCGCATCCTCGGCCATCTCGGCAAGGAAGCCGAGCGCTCGGGGCTGCGCGCCGCGGTCTTTGTCGGCGACGCGGTGGAGGAAGACCCGGCGGAGCTGAAGGAGGCCGCGGGGCAGCTCGCCCTGCGCGGCGTGAAGCTGTTCATGTTCCAGGAAGGCTACGATGCGCGGGTGGAAGACGTCTTCCGCGGCCTCGCGCAGGTCACAGGCGGCGCGTGGTGTCGGTTCGATCCCTCGGCCCCCGGCGAGCTTCGCCAATTGCTCGCGGCGGTCGCCGCCTATGCGGCCGGCGGCCAGATGGCGCTGACGTCCCGCCGCGACGACGGCGCCCGGCGCCTCATCGCCGCCATGGGCCGCTGACCGGTGGCGTTTCGCCCGTCTTTCGAAACCATCCCGCCGGCGCAGGGGCGCGGCGACCCGATCCGGAGTTCCGCGTGATTAGCCTTGTCGCCGGTGCGTTGCTGTTGCTGATCGGCCTGTATGGCCTTTCGGTCTGGACCAAAGCCGATCCGAAGGCCCTCATCGCCGCCATGATGCGGACGCTGGCCTATGCCGCCCTTCTCGGGGCCGCAGGCGCTCTGGTGACAGGGCGGATCGGCATTGCGATTCCGCTCGGGGCGGTGGGCATCGCCCTCCTGGGGCGGCTCGATCCGCAGGGGATCGGCGGTTATCTCGGCGGGCTATTCAAACGGCGGAGCGCACCGAAAACCTCGGGCGTGCGCACCGCGATGATCGAGATGGAACTGGACCATTCCACCGGAGACATGCGGGGAACGGTGCTTGCCGGGGTCCATGCCGGGCGACGTCTGGAGGAGCTGGACATCCCCTCCCTGGTGGCGCTGCGCCCGCAGTGCGATGCGCAGTCGCTCGCCTTACTCGAAGCTTATCTCGACCGCCGGGCGCCCGCCTGGCGTGAGAACGCACAGGGAAACGCGGGTGCGGGGGATATGGGCGGAGGCGGTGGCCTGGACGCTGCGATGCCCGAGGAGGAGGCCTATCAGATCCTTGGCCTTCAGCCGGGCGCGAGCGCGGAAGCTGTCCGCGCGGCGCACCGCTCCCTCATGAAGAAGCTCCACCCCGATCATGGGGGCTCCGATTATCTCGCGGCGAGGATCAACCGAGCGAAGGACGTGATCTTGCGCAAGCATCGCTGATTCTCTGTCAGAACTTCAATTCCTGATAGGCATGCAGTCGAAATCGTTACGCTTGAGTAAACGACAAGCTTCCTTGGCCGACTTCTCATCGAACCCGGCAAAGCGGGCGCGGTAGAGTTCGGTCGAACCCTTGGTCACCTTCTCGGTGTAGGGGTCCGCGCCGGCCAGCGCCGACTTCACCCGCGTGCGGGCGGCATCGAGCTTGGTGCGGGCCGCACGCTCGGCATCGAACGCGCCGATCTGGATGCTCCAGCCGGTCTTGGCGGAAGCCGGCACGTGGCTGCGCTGGGAGGGGGCTGCGGCAGGCGCGGGCTGGGGCTCGGCCACCGGGGCGAGGGAGGCCGTGCGCACCGGCTTTGCCGCCTGGACCGCCTGCGGGTTGGCGCGGTTGTCCACCACGCCTTCACGGGCGGCGCGCAGGGCGCGGGCATAGGGATCGTCCGGCTCCATGGCGGCGATGCGCGCGGCGCGCATCGCCTGCTCGGCGGCTGCGTCATGCGCGCCGAGCCGTGAATTGTCCTTGCCCGACGGCGGGGTGGCCGGAGCGGGCACATCGGTGCGCACGGCGACCTGCTGCGGCTTGGCATGGGCCCGGCCCTCGGCCGCGGCGGTCGCGGCGGCGGCGGCCGGCGACTGGGCAAGGCGGGAGGGGCCGAGATAGCCGAGGACGCCCGAGGGAGCGGAGGTGAACTGGGTGTTGGAGGCCACCTGGACCGGGGCGGGGGCGGCGGCAGGCGCCGCAGCCACGTTGGCGGCGATGGGCTTCTGGATGGCGACGGTCTTCACGGCCACCGGCTTGATCGGCTCGGCCGAGCCGGGCTTCACCTGGGGCAGGGGAGCCGAAGGCGCTGCTGCGGCGACGGTCTGATTGGCCGTGCGCGCGGCGGGCTTGGCGGGGATGGAGGCGGTGGTGGTCGGCTCGGCGTTGGCCTCGACTACGGCCGGCTTCGGCAGCGGCGCCACCGCATGGGGCTGGACGTCGTCGCGGGCGGCGACGATGGGCATGGGCGCGTTGAAGGTGCCGGGCTTGCTGATGGAGAAGGCGTTGTCGGCCACTTCGGTGATCTTCGGCGCGATCCGGCCGCCGGCATAGGCGGTGGGCAGGTTCTGGCTGATGAGGCTGGTCATCCGCGCATCGCGCGAACCGCCGCTGGAGCCGCCGAGCACGACACCGACGAGATAGCGGCCGTCCCGCTTCACCGAGGTGACGAGATTGTAGCCCGAGGCATTGGTGTAGCCGGTCTTGATGCCGTCCACGCCGTCGATCCGGCCGAGCAGGCGGTTGTGATTGCCGATGGCCTGCCCGCGATAATAGAAGGTACGGGTGGCGAAGTACTTGTATTGCTTGGGGAAGCGCTCCTGGATGGCGCGGCCGAGGATGGACAGGTCGCGGGCTGTCGTCACCTGGTTCACGTTCGGCAGGCCGGAGGCATTGCGATAGACCGTGCGGCTCATGCCGAGGGCGTGGGCCTTCTCGGTCATCGCCTCGGCGAAGGCGGACTCGGAGCCAGCGAGATTTTCCGCGATCACCACCGCCACGTCGTTGGCCGAGCGGGTGACAATCGCCTTGATGGCGTCTTCCACTTCAATGGTCTGGCCGGGCTTCATGCCGAGCTTGGAGGGCTGCTGCGACGCCGCCTTCGCGGATACCTCCAACTTACTGTCAAGGCGAAGGTTTCCGGCCTCCAGCTGCTCGAACAGGAGGTAAAGCGTCATGATCTTGGTGACTGAGGCAGGATGTCGCAGGGCGTCCGAATTTTCTTCGTACAGCACCTTGCCGGTATTCCCGTCCACGATGATGGCGGCGGAGCCGTAGCGCCAGCGACCACCGTCCGGGTCCGCAGCGGCAGCGGTCTTGGTATTGGAGGACGGCTTCGACTTGGATGCGGACTTCGACGCGGACTTGGAGGACGACTTCGCGCTGCGCTCCACCTGCGTCTTCTTGCGCGGCTTCGCGTCGGCCACCGTTGCCGTCAGGGAGAAGGCCGCAAGCACCGCAAGGGCAAGGGCTTTCGAGCAATGTGGCAGACCGCCGCGAGCGTAACGCATGTACTTTTGTCCCGTGTCGCTGGTCGCAGACGCCGCCCCTTTTCCGGAAGACCGATGTGACAGGGAAGCCTTGTGAGAGGCTTGTGCGTCGCACCGGAGGTCCAGGGAAGCGACCAGTGCCTGACCCTAAAAACGCGGAGTTACCAAGGCGTAAACCGGGCGCCTCTGCCATATTGTGCGGTGCACCATATCGCTTGACTTTCATTGTGCAGTGCATAATATCCACAACTGAGCGGAGGCATAATCCACTCGACGCTAGGCCGGCGCGTTTGCTGGCGCGAAAGGGGACATCCAATGGTTCAGGGCGCTGAAGAGCTCCAGAAGCTCAGCAAGGACAATGTCGAAGCCGCGATGAAGAGCTTCGGCACGCTTTCCAAGAGCGCGCAGGCGATCGCGGTGGAAATCGCCGATTACACCAAGGCTTCCTTCGAGCAGGGCACCGCTGCCCTCGAGAAGCTGCTCGGTGCCAAGACCCTCGAGCAGGCCATCGAGATCCAGCAGTCCTACCTCAAGACCGCCTACGAGGGCGCCGTCGCCCAGGCGACCAAGCTCGGCGAGCTCTACACGGAGCTGGCGAAGGAGAGCTACAAGCCCTTCGAGACCTCCTTCGGCAAGTTCGGCCGCTGAGGCAAATTCCTCGGGCTTGCGGCCTGAGGCTCGCCCCGTCCGGCGCGCAGCACTGCGTGCCGGGGGCTGGATGATCCCGCGAGGCCGGCCCGTCAGGGATGGCCTCCCGGTTCCGCGCCGGGGGCTCGTATCGCGTCGCGCCCCGGCGCCCCCATCTGTGACGATCCGGTCGCGCCGGCTCCCTGACCGCGCATCAATGCGCCGCACGCGGGATATGCGCACCTGACCTTGCGCTCGTCAGCATTGCTCCCGACATAGAAGCCGACCGAACGTCCATACGGTCGCATGCGCTTGGTGTCCTCCTTGCGCACTGCGGTACTGGCGCGGACGCATCGATTTTTCTATGATTGCCAGCCGTCAGCGGCTGCGCCGAGGCTCCGGCTTGCCGCCGGGGATCGCGACAGGGCGCGAGGATCATGAAGCACGCTTTCCATCCGTCTCATCCGGCTGGCGCCCAGTCGGCCCGCGTGATGTCTGCGCGCATGCTGCCGCGCGCCATGGCGGGCGAGCCGCCGCGCAAGGGCGACGGACCGGGCACGGCCGTCATCACCCGCACCAAGCCCCAGACCAAGCGGCCGAGCCTTTATCGCGTGCTGCTGCTCAACGACGACTACACGCCCATGGAGTTCGTGGTGCACGTGCTCGAGCGGTTCTTCAGCAAGAACCGGGACGAGGCGAACCGTATCATGCTCCACGTCCACCACCACGGCGTCGGCGAATGCGGCGTTTTCACCTACGAGGTCGCCGAGACCAAGGTGACTCAGGTGATGGATTTCGCCCGCAAGCATCAGCACCCGCTTCAGTGCGTGATGGAAAAGAAGTGAGCCGCAACAGGCGGCGTTCAGACTTCCCGCAGAAAAAGTGATCGTGCCCCGACCCGGGCGGAAGTTCGGGCCGGCGGGGCGTTGTGCCGTCGTCAAGCGGAATTCGGCGGCGGGCCCGCGCGCTTTCCTTTCGCCGAGGGACTTGCGCACTGCGGCATCCAGTACGAAGTTTGTGTGAATGGTGCACGTGCTCCGGATCTGGGGGAAGATTCCGAAAGTCCGGTGCGACGCGCGAAAGAGGTGTCGATGCCTACATTCTCACGCAGCCTCGAACAGTCGCTCCATCGCGCTCTGGCCCTCGCGAACGAACGCCACCACGAATACGCGACTCTCGAGCACCTGCTTCTCTCGCTCGTCGATGATCAGGATGCGGCCGCCGTTATGCGCGCCTGCAACGTCGACATGGAGAAGCTCCGTCGCAATCTCATAGAATATGTCGACACCGAGCTGGAAAATCTCGTCCAGTCCGGCTCCGACGATTCCAAGCCCACGGCAGGTTTCCAGCGCGTCATCCAGCGTGCGGTCATCCACGTCCAGTCCTCGGGCCGCGAGGAGGTGACGGGGGCCAACGTGCTCGTCGCCATCTTCGCCGAGCGCGAGAGCCATGCCGCCTATTTCCTGCAGGAGCAGGACATGACGCGGTACGACGCGGTCAACTACATCTCCCACGGCATCGCCAAGCGCTCCGGCATGTCCGAGAGCCGGCCCGTGCGCGGCGCCGAGGAGGAGACCGAGACCAAGTCCGGCGACGATAAGCAGAAGAAGGCCGACGCGCTCGACGCCTACTGCATCAACCTCAACAAGAAGGCGCATGAGGGCAAGATCGATCCCCTCATCGGCCGCGACAGCGAGATCACCCGCACCATCCAGGTGCTCTGCCGCCGGCAGAAGAACAACCCGCTGTTCGTGGGCGATCCGGGCGTCGGCAAGACCGCCATCGCCGAGGGTCTCGCCAAGCGCATCAACGACGGCGAGGTGCCGGAGGTGCTGGCCACCGCCACCGTCTTCGCCCTCGACATGGGCGCGCTGCTCGCCGGCACCCGCTATCGCGGCGACTTCGAGGAGCGCCTCAAGCAGGTGGTGAAGGAGATCGAGGCCTATCCCAACGCGATCATGTTCATCGACGAGATCCACACGGTCATCGGTGCCGGTGCGACCTCGGGCGGCGCCATGGATGCGTCCAACCTGCTGAAGCCGGCGCTCGCCTCGGGCTCGCTGCGCTGCATGGGCTCGACCACCTACAAGGAATACCGCCAGTATTTCGAGAAGGACCGCGCCTTGGTCCGCCGCTTCCAGAAGATCGACGTGGCCGAGCCCACCGTGCCGGACGCCATCGAGATCCTGAAGGGGCTGAAGCCTTACTTCGAGGACTACCACAAGCTGCGCTACACCAACGACGCCATCAAGGCGGCGGTGGAGCTGTCGGCCCGCTACATCCACGACCGCAAGCTGCCGGACAAGGCGATCGACGTGATCGACGAGTCGGGTGCGGCCCAGATGCTGCTGCCCGAGGCCAAGCGCAAGAAGACCATCGGCCTGAAGGAGATCGAGGCGACCATCGCCACCATGGCGCGGATTCCGCCCAAGACCGTCTCCAAGGACGATGCCGAGGTGCTGGCCAACCTGCAGACGACCCTCAAGCGAGTGGTCTATGGGCAGAACAAGGCCATCGAGGCGCTCTCCGCCTCCATCAAGCTGGCCCGTGCCGGCCTGCGCGAGCCGGAGAAGCCCATCGGCTGCTACCTGTTCTCCGGCCCCACCGGCGTCGGCAAGACGGAAGTGGCCAAGCAGCTCGCTTCTATCCTGGGCGTGCAGCTCCTGCGCTTCGACATGTCGGAGTACATGGAGCGGCACACCGTGAGCCGCCTCATCGGCGCGCCTCCCGGCTATGTGGGCTTCGACCAGGGCGGCCTGCTGACGGATGGCGTGGACCAGAACCCGCACTGCGTGCTGCTGCTGGACGAGATCGAGAAGGCCCATCCGGACCTCTTCAACATCCTCCTGCAGGTGATGGACCACGGGAAGCTGACCGACCACAACGGTAAGCAGATCGACTTCCGCAACGTGATTCTCATCATGACCACGAATGCGGGTGCGGCGGATCTGGCCAAGGCTGCCTACGGCTTCACCCGCAGCAAGCGCGAGGGCGACGATTCGGAGGCCATCAACCGGACCTTCGCGCCGGAGTTCCGCAACCGCCTCGACGCGGTGATCCCGTTCGGCCACCTGCCGCCCGAGGTCATCACCCAGGTGGTGGAGAAGTTCGTGCTCCAGCTGGAGGCCCAGCTCGCCGACCGCAACGTCACCATCGAGCTTTCCGACGAGGCGGGCGCGTGGCTGGTGGAGCGCGGCTACGACGAGCAGATGGGCGCGCGGCCCATGGCCCGCGTCATCCAGGAGTTCATCAAGACTCCGCTGGCGGACCTCGTGCTGTTCGGCGCGCTCAAGAATGGCGGCCACGTGCGCGTGGTGGTGGAGGGCGAAGGCAGGGAGTCGAAGCTCGGCTTCGAATTCCCCGAAGGCCCCGTCACCCCCAAGCCGGAGAAAATCGTCCCGGCCCCCGCCAAGCGTCGCAAGCCGGCGGCCAAGTCGAAGGCCAAGCCCACCCCCAAGGGCAAGGGCCCGAAGGGCGGGCCGGCCGGTGGTCCGGGACGCTCCGGCAGCCCGGTGCCCAAGCTGCCGCTGGTCAAGGCCTGACGGCTTCCCGATCAAAAAGAAAGAGGCGGCTCTCGGGCCGCCTCTTTTCGTTTCAGGATCAGGAATTGCGCGGCTATTCCGCCGCCTCGCTGTTCTTGAGGCTGCCGCCGTGCAGCTTCTTCAGCTTGGCCTTCAGTGCGGCCGGCGGCGGCGCGTAGATGAAGCCGAAGGAGACGCAGCCCTCCTTGCCCTCCACCGCATGATGCAGCCGGTGTGCCTGAACGAGGCGCTTGAGATAGCCGTTGCGCGGCACGTAGCGGAACGGCCAGCGCTGGTGCGTGATGCCGTCGTGGACGAAGAAATACAGGAAGCCGTAGACGGTCATTCCTACGCCCACCCACAGCAGCGGGCCGCCATTGCGGTAGAAATAGATGAGCAGGATGGCGATGCCGGCGAACACGACGGCGTAGAGGTCGTTGCGCTCGAACACGCCTTCGCGCGGCTCATGGTGCGACTTGTGCCAGCCCCAGCCCCAGCCGTGCATCACATATTTATGCGCCGCCCACGCCACGCCTTCCATGGCGGCGACGGTGAGGAGCACGATCGACGTGTTGACGAGGAAGGCGAGCGCGTTCGACATGGTTCTCCATCCGCTGCGGCAGAACGGGATATGCCCGGGGCTGCCGCGGGCCTCGTCCTTATACAGCATCACCCGGCGCGTGGCGCACTGTGCAAGATCAACTGGCAAGATCAACTGCGCGCGCCCGGGCCCTGCCGCGGAGCCGACCATGACCGTTGATCGCAAGAAGACCTTCACGCCGGAAGAGGTGGCGGCCCACCTCGCCGCCGAGCTGCCCCATTGGCGCTACGAGGACGGCTGGATCAAGCGCACCTACAAGACCAACAGCTGGAAGGGCACGCTGATGGTCATCAACACCGTCGGCCATCTGGCGGAGGCGGCGTGGCATCATCCCGACCTCACCGCCTCCTACGCATGGGTGGAGGTTCGGCTCCAGTCCCACGACGCCAAGGGCATCACCGTGCGCGATCTCGCCCTCGCGAAGAAGATCGAGGAGGTGGTGCAGTGGCAGCCCGGCGCCGGCGAGGATGCGCCGCTTGAGGGCACGCCCCAGCACGATCTGCGCTTTTCCTACATCAAGTACGACTGATCCCGGCGCGCTCCTTGCTTCATCCCGGGGATGGAGGAGAGCGTGTCGGTAACCGCCCCAGACGCCGACGGCATTGAAGCGCCGCCCGACGACGCAGCCGCCGTTGCGGCGCCGGTGCTCGATTTCTCGGGCGCCGTCCGCTTCGATCCCGCGCGCATCGTTAAAGGAGAGGTGGGCGAAGGGGAGGGCGCTTCCGCATCCACCAGATGTGCCGCCCTCCTGACGGACCATTCCTTCGGCGACGTGGCCCGCTTCTTTGCCGATCGCGCGACGGCGTGGCGTGGGGCGGTCGAAACCATCCGTCTCCACCACCGCACGGCGGGGCGGCCCAAGCGGCGGGAGATCATCGTGGTCTCCGACGACCCGCGGCTTCCCCCGGCGCTCGCGCAGGATGCGGGTGTGCGGCGCATCCCGGAGGACGAAGCGGCCATCGAGGCCGCCATGGGGCCGAACGTGGCGGCGCTGCTGCTCGCGCCCGCCTCCATCGACGCCGGCCTGCGCTTTCTGCCGGGCTTCCTCCTCGCGGCGGCACGGCAGGCGGCGGATGAGTATGGCGTCGTGCTGATGTTCGACGAGACCGACGCCGGCCTCGGACGCACGGGCATGGCCTTCGCCCACGAATGGCGCGGTGTTGCGCCGGATGTGATGGTGATCGATGGGCTGCCGGGCGAGGCCGAAGACGGGGTGGGGGCCTCGGCACTGGTGCTCAGCGCCCGTCTGGCCCGCAGCCTGCCCTCCGGCCTGCTGCTGCTGGGTGAGGATGCAGCCGCCGGCCTGCTGCCGGTCCTCGCGACCGCTTTTGCGCCCGGCTTCGAGATGCGGGTGCAGGAGATAGGCTGGAAGCTGGAGGACCGTCTCGCCACCCTGCGCTGGCGCCGGCCGGACCTTTTCAGTGACACCACTGGCACCGGCCTCGTTCAGGGGCTGGTCTGCTCCGGGCCGGCCGCTTCGCTGACCGAGGCTCTGGCCGAGCGGGGCCTTTTCGCCCGGCCGCTCGGCAATGTGCTCGCCGTGCTGCCGCCGCTGACCGTGACCGAGGCGGAGATTGAAGCGGCGGGCGATATCCTCGACGCGGTGGCGGCGGCGACCCCGCCCGCCTGACCGGCCTCAGGCGAGGATGCGCCCCGCCAGCGTATCGCGCACGGCGGACAGACGCGCCGGATCGAGGGCACTGGTCCGCCCCTTGGCGCAGAGCGCACCGCGGAAGCCGAGATAGTGGGGCCGCAGCGCCGCCAGCGGAGCGATATCCGCTATCTTCAGTGAACCCGCGAGGCCGGTCAGCAGCCCTTCAGCGCGGGCAGCCGCGACGAAGCGGGCGAGGGTTTCCACCGGCAGGTGGGCGAGCAGGCCGCCGGCCGACTTGTCCGCCGTATCCAGCATCACCCCATGAAAGCCAGCGGCGGCGAACAGCGGCACGGCAGCGAGGTCCGGCGCCTGATCGGCGAAGAGGACGGCGATCAGCCGGGTCTCGCGGGCGAGGGGGCGAAGGGCTTCGAGTACGGGCGGTAGGGCGACGCCATCGCCGCGGGCAAATCCGATCTTCACGAGGGGCACGCCGGTGGCGGAGGTGCGCTCGGCGGCGGCGCGCAGCACGTCCGGGTCCAGCGGGTGGTCGCCCACCGTGGCGCTGAGGTTGCCCGGTGCGCCAGCGGCGCGCCATACGGCTACGGCGTCCACCAGCGCTTCCGGCGCCCATGCGCCCAGCGCGCCCTCGGACGGGTTCTTGAGATCCAGGATATCGACGCCCGCCGCCAGCGACGTGCGCATCTCATCCAGCGTCGCCACCGATGCAAGGAGGCCCGGCCGGGCCGGAACGTGCGCCGTCATGACGCCGCCCGCGCCCGGTGGTCGGCGATGGTCTCGCACAGCCAGTCCCACGCCTCACGCTCGGCCGGGCCGGCGGTCTTGTCGATGGCGATGGAGAGATAGTTCATCTCCCGGTCCACCCGGTCCGTGTCCATCATGTGCAGGCGCGAGACGAGGATGGCGCCTTCCAGCACAGCGGCGACGGCGCGGTTCAGCCCGAGGAAGGGTGCATGGGTCTCGCGGTGGATGGTGCGGCAGAAGAAGCGGGGCCGGGTGGGGTCGTCCTCCATGCGCACCACCTCCACCTCGTCATGGGCGAGGCAGTCGGCGAGGCGCGCGGCGCCCTTGAGAAGGGTGGCGGGAACGGTAGGCCAGGAGCGGTGCCGGCCGGTGATGCAGCCGGCGAAGATGCGGGCATCGTCCGAGAAGTTCACCACGCAGCTCTTCGCCGCCGCCAGATTGTCCAGCGTGCGCGAGGGCCGGAAGGGCTGGAGCAGATAGCCGCCCTCCACCACGGTCGCGCCCATGGGCGCGATATGCGCCTCCCCGGCGGCCGAGACGGTGGTGACGATGGTCTCCCGGATCACGCGCTTTCGCCTTTCTTCTTCGATGAAAGCGTCGAGCCCGCTTCCTTGAATGTCAACCGATGGGCCTCCTCGGCGCTGCCGCCGGTCTCGCCCGCGACGCCCCATTTCAAGGGTTCGTCCTGCGCATAGCGCTTGCCGAGGTGGTGGGCGATCTCCGCCCGCGCCGTCTCCACGCCGAGATAGAATGCGTGGGCGCCGTCGTCCTCCACCTTGAGATGGGGGAAGAGGGCGAAGGGGTCCGCCGCCACATGGTGGCCGTCGCGGTTGTAGACGTGGATGCCCTGTTCCGTCACCTCGATGCGGAAATTGCGGTCGGCCACCGTGGATGCCAGCCGCTCCACTTCCTCGGGGCTGGTGGACCAGGGGTGCCGGTCGCGCAGGGCCATCAGCCCGCCGCCGAAGCCCTGCGGCAGGGCGCCGGCCTCGCGCGCGGCGTAATATTCCCGGCGCGCCCGGTCGAACTCGCGCACCGCCGTACGGCAATGGGGGCTCACCTGCACCGCCAGGACGGCATTGAGGCGCAGCTCGGAGATGATGCCCATCAGCAGCGCGTTCATGCCGGTGGTGTCGGCGTCCGTCAGCTCGGTGACATTGCCGATGCCCATCAGGATGGGGATGTCCGGCTTCAGCCGCCGCAACTCCGCATAGCGCACGAGCGATGCGGTGAAGCCGAGATGGATGGGATCGAGGATGGGATCGGCGAGGAAGGGGCGCCCCGCGGCCTCGCACGCCTCGATGGCGCGCAGGAGCGAGGCAAGGTCGCCCGCCTGCGCCGGCACCAACACCGGCACGGCCGCGCCTTCATCGGCGATGGCGAGGTTGGTTTCGTTGAGGCTGAGCAGGTAGTCCGCCCCCGCGCGGGTGCCCCGGCGCAGCTCTTCCGGGTCGAAGCTGTCCACACTCACCTTGAAGCCCTCGCCCTTGAGGGCGGCGATGGCTTCTTCCAGATGTGGAAACGGATTGTCGGGCAACGCGCCGAGGTCGATCACGTCCGCGCCCTCGCCCCTCAGGAAGCGGGCACGGTCCAGCAATTGCGGGATGGTGAGGCGGGTGGCGTCCACGATCTCGGCGAACAGCGTCACATCGTGGCGGTCGAGGGGCACATTGCGACCCTTGCCGCGGCCGAAATAGCTGGGCAGGTCCGCCGCCTCCTCCGGGCCGCGCTCGAACGGCAGGCCGAAGCGGGCGGCGAGGCGATCCAAGTCGCCCCGGAAGCGGCCGGGCATCAGCACCTTGTCCGTGCCCTCGGGCAGCTTGAGGCGGCGCTCCACAATCTCCGCCGTCATCAGCGCCGCGACCTTCACCCCGATGTTCACCACCACCGGATCGAGCGTGCCGTCCGCAAGCTCCTCCGCGATGCGGCGGATGCGCGGCTCTGCCAGCGAGCCGGTGACGAGGGCGACGCGCTTGGCCATGGCTCAGGCCGGGACGGGATAGAGGGTGGCAAGCTCGGCCCGGCGACGGGCGACGGCGAGGCGCAGTTCCTCCAGCGTCTCGGCCACCACGGTCGCCTCGAAGGTCTTGAGCTTCGCGGTATTCTCCAGATCGATGCGGCGCGGATAAACCGGCACCGGGCCTTCCGGCGCCATGGTGATCATCTCCGGCTGGCTGTCGCAGGCGAACACGATGCAGGCCACCCGGCACTTGCCGGCCTGGGCGAAGCAATTGGTGACGAGCGTATCCGAGATACCGTGCACCGCCTTCGCCACCGTGTTGGAGGAGGCGGGGGAGACGACGAGGGTGTGATACTCGCCGTGATAGAATCGCCCGACGGAGGCGGAGGAGGCCGAATTGTCGCGGAACACCTGCGTCTGGGCCGGCAGGGGCTCCTTGTCCTGCTTGTACATGCGCAGCACTTCGTCCGCCGCGTCGGAGATGAACAGGTCCACGTCCTGAAGCTCGCGGATGATCTCGATGCTCTCGGTGAAATAGTGCCCGGAGCCGGTGAGGGCCCAGGCCCAGCGGGGCGGCTTCTTGCTGGAACGGGTCTCGCTCATGATCGGCGCGGGCCTTCTCTCGTTTCCTCGATGCTCTGCGGTGCAAGCGGTTCGAGCGCCTGCTCCATCAGCGCCCCGTCGTCGGCGGGGACGAGGACAATATCGCCAGAATATCCCCGTGCCATGGTCGCAAAAGCCGCATCCACCAGACCGGCCGCAGTCCAGGCCGCAATATCGCTCGCGCGGTCGCCGGTCTGGGGGATCGTCACGCCCGGCGCCTTCACCAGCACCAGCCGTGGGGCCGGAAGCTGTGCGGCGAGCCACAAGGCGAGGCTGTCGGATGTCACGTCCCAGCCCTGGGGGATGTCCGGCGCGTCGAGGGTCATGGTGGCGGGAAGCCACAGGGCGGCGCCGGTCGCGGCGGCGGACGTCAGCTCGGCCGGCGTCCGCGCGGGGCGCAGGCCCGGGGCCATGTCGAGGAACGCGTGGGCCATCTGCTCCATGGCGAGGATCGCCATGCGGTGGGCTGCCCCATCGGAAAGCCCCATCTGCGGCTGAATCACGCGAACCTGATCGGCCAAGGCTCCACCCCCCGGCACGAGCACCAGTCCCTTCCGGCCCGAGAGGCGTTCGAGCAGAAGCCGGGGCGGCGCGCCCCGTGTCAGGCTTCCACCAATTTTGACAACAAGGGTCACGCTCAAGCCGTCGTTCCGGGTGGTCTCAAGGTCGCATCGAAGGCCGGGTTGGAAACATGCTAAGGAACCCGACCCCTCCGCCGGGGGTATATGTCGTGTCCTAGGTGGAGGCGTCTGCCCGGTAAAGCATCCAAGCTGGCTTCCGCGAAACTGCAGGTGCGAACACCACCGCCATGCACAGCCGGGGCCCGGCCGACAGAGAGGATATAGCTCAATGCGTCTTGTTCTGGCTTCTGCCCTTGTCCTCGCCGCCGCCACCGGTTCGGCCTATGCCGACCCCGACGTCGCCAAGGGCGAGACCGTATTCAAGAAGTGCATGGCCTGCCATGCCATCGGCCCCGACGCCAAGGTGAAGGTCGGCCCGCCGCTGAACGGCATCGTCGGCGCCAAGTGGGCGCACTTCGAGGGCTATGCCTATTCCCAGGACATCAAGGACGGCGCCGCCGCCGGCAAGGTGTGGGACGAGGCGACCCTCAACGACTACATCGAGAATCCCAAACACCTCGTGCCCAAGGGCAAGATGGCCTTCGCCGGCGTCAAGAACGAGGACGAGCGCAAGGACCTCATCGCCTTCCTCGCCCAGTTCAAGCCCGACGGCTCCAAGTAAGCTCTGACAGGGAGGCGTCGACACCGAGCCTTGAGGGGCTCCCGGCGACGCCTTGCCGCGTCTGACACGGTATCTGCGTCCCTCGCATCCTCCATTCGGGGGATGCAACCAAAGGCTGCTCTTGTGGATAATACCTGAGCGCCGGTCAGGGCGTTGTCTCCCGAGGGGCGTTCGGGGGGTGAGACAGGCGGGGCCCTTCGGGTCTCCGCCTGTTTTCGTTTCCGGGGGTCGGAACCGCAAGCTTGCAACGCGCGCCGATGCGTGGTGTCCCTCCGGCGAGAGGAGCCGCCATGCCCGAGCACGATTTCCACGCCCAACGCCTGCACGTCGCCGCCGATCTGGCCGAGGGCGCCGAGATCGTGCTGGAGCGCGAGGCGGCGCACTACGTGGCCAACGTCATCCGCCTTGGGGTCGGCGAGGACATCCTCCTGTTCAACGGCCGGGATGGCGAATGGCGGGCGACACGGATCGCCGGCGGCAAGCGCGAGGTGCGCCTCGAGGTTCTGCGCGAGACCCGCGCCCAGCCGCCCGCGCCGACGCTGGAATATGCGTTCGCGCCGCTGAAGCATGCGCGGCTCGATTATATGGTTCAGAAGGCGGTGGAGATGGGCGCGGGCATTCTCAGCCCGGTCATCACCCGCTACACCCAGGTCTCCCGCGTCAATGTCGAGCGCATGACCGCCAACGCAATCGAGGCCGCCGAACAGTGCGGCATCCTCAGCCTGCCCCATGTGGAGGAGCCGCGCCCGCTCGACAGCTGGCTTGCGTCCCTCGCCGAGGACCGCCTTCTGGTGTTCTGCGATGAGGCCTCGGCCGACGAAGACCCCATTGCCGCGCTGAAGCAGGCCCGGCCGGGACCGGTGAGCGTCCTGATCGGCCCGGAGGGGGGATTCAGCCCCGAGGAGCGTATGCGTATCGCCCCGAGAGGCCTCACCCTCAGTCTCGGTCCGCGCATCCTGCGCGCCGATACGGCAGCCGTCGCCGCCCTTGCGCTGGTGAATGCGGCGCGCCGGTGAGGCGGTTGAAACGCCCATAGGGGGCTTTTGTTCCATCGGTGGACATAAAATAGTTCTTGCGATTCGTTCGCGAACTACTTTGGATTTTGTCCATCTCGCGTGCATTGCGG
The DNA here is from genome assembly GCF_023571765.1 of Xanthobacter aminoxidans. Taxonomy (GTDB): domain Bacteria; phylum Pseudomonadota; class Alphaproteobacteria; order Rhizobiales; family Xanthobacteraceae; genus Xanthobacter; species Xanthobacter aminoxidans. Next base: position 359,305 of record NZ_JAMJXC010000003.1, read on the forward strand.
GAAGACATTGAACCTTAACGTGCATTCTAGCGCGTGAATCAGTGCCCAAATTTGGACTGATTTCGCGTCAGTCTCCCCGGAACTTCGCAATAGGGCGGGCGTTACTGGCTCGCCGTGACGCCAGGTTCTGTGGAGGGCTCCGTGTCGAACGATTACAGCTTCGGAATCGAAGAGGAGTTCTTCGTCGTCGACGCCCAGACGAAGGCGGTGCAAAAGCGCATGCCGGCAGGTTTTTTCGACGAGCTGAAGGACCGGCTGGGCGACGCCGTCTCGGTGGAGATGCTCCAGTCGCAGCTGGAGATCGCGACCCGCCCGGTCACCGGCATCGGCAGCGCGCTGGATGAAATCCGCGGACTACGCCACGCCGTCTCACAGGTCGCGGGCGAGCACGGCCTCGCCGTCATCGCATCCGGTACCCACCCCACCGCCACCTGGGACGGTGTGCGCGCCACGCGGGCGAACCGCTACGACGGGGTCATGAACGACCTCAAGATGCTGGGCGAGCGCAACATGGTGTGCGGCCTGCACGTGCATGTGGAACTGCCCGACCCGGACGAGCGGGTGGACGTGATGCGCCGCATCGTCCCCTACATCCCGCACTTCATCGCTCTCTCCACCTCCTCGCCCTTCTGGGGCGCCAAGCAGACCGGGCTCATGGGCTACCGGCTCGCCGCCTATGACGAGCTGCCGCGCACCGGCCTGCCGGAGATGTTCGAGAACAGCGCCGCCTATGATCGCTATGTGGAAGCCATGGTCGCGGCCCGGGCCATCACCGATTCGAGCTATGTGTGGTGGGCCATCCGCCCCTCGCGCCAGTTGCCGACCCTGGAACTGCGCGCGCCGGACAGCTGCACCCGCTCGACGGACACGGTGGCCATCGCCGCCCTCTACCGCTCGCTGGTGCGCTTCCTCGTGCGCAATCCCCACCACAACCGCGATGTGGGTCCGGTGGACCGGGCCATTGCCGACGAGAACAAGTGGCGCGCCCAGCGCTACGGCGTGCATGGCTCGTTCGTGGATCTTGCCCAGCGCCGCTCCGTGGCGGTGCGGGACGCGGTGGATGGGCTCGTCAACCTCGTGGCCTCGGACGCGGAAGCGCTGGGCTGTCTCGAGGCTCTCATGCGTGTGCGCACCATTGCCGAGGAGGGCACCAGCGCCGACGTTCAGCTCGCCGTCTTCCAGGAGGCCCAGCATCGCACCGGCAACCGCACCGAGGCCCTCGGCGCGGTGAAAAGCTGGCTGGCCACGACCACGATGCAATGAGACCGCTGCGGAAGGTCGCCTTCGCCGCCGTTTCTTGATCGAGGCCGGTACCCGCCGGCCGCAAATGTGATCTAGGCTCCGGGCGGCTCGAACAGCGCCGGAGGCCGCCCGTGGAGATCGCCGGACAGGGTTCGCAGGACAAGGCCTCCGCCGTCGGGAGCGCTCCTGTCGATGTGGGGACGGCGCCCTTCTGGACAGAGGCGCCGGACGCCCTCTGCCTGCGCCTCACCTGCGGCACCACCGGACTGTCCTCCGCCGAGGCGGCCGAGCGGCTTGATCGCTTCGGCCCCAACCTCGACAAGCCGCCGAGCCGGAGCGGACCGATCCGCGCCCTGCTGCGCCGCCTGCTGGAACCGCTGATCCTCATGCTGCTCGTGGCCGCCGGCGTCTCCGCCGCGACGGGAGATGCGGCGAGCGCGGCCATCATCATCCTCGTCATCGTCGCATCCATCGGTCTCGACACGGTGCAGGAGGCGCGAGCCTCCAAGGCCGCGGCGGCCCTGCGCGAGCAGGTCGCGCTGACGGCCGAGGTGTGCCGCGATGGCGTTTTCTGCACGCTCCCCACCGACCGGATCGTGCCCGGCGACGTGTTCCGCGTGCGTACCGGCGACATCATCCCGGCGGATGCGGTGATCCTCTCCTCCGATGGCTTCGCCGCGAACGAGGCGGCGCTCACGGGCGAGCCCTATGCGGTGGAGAAGCGACCCGGCGCCGTCTCGTCCACGGTGGCGGCGGAGGCGACGAACGCGCTGTTCCGTGGCGCAGTGGCGCAGAGCGGCGAGGCGGTGGCGCTCGCGGTCGCCACCGGCCGCTCGACCCTGTTCGGCGCCGCTGCTGCCCTGCTCGCCGAAGATTCCGCATTGTCGCCTTTCCAGCGGGACCTGCGGGCCCTCGGCTTCGTCATCGCCCGCGCCGCTGGCGTCTTGTCGGTGGCGGTGCTGGCGGTGAACCTCGTGCTGGGGCGGCCGCTGCTGGAATCGCTCATGTTCGCGGTGGCGCTCGCGGTGGGCCTCACGCCCGAGCTGCTGCCCATGATCACCACCGTCACCCTCTCACGCGGGGCCGTGCGCATGGCGCAGCGCAAGGTGATCGTGAAGCGCCTCACCGCCATCCACGACCTCGGCGCCATGACGGTGCTCTGCACGGACAAGACCGGTACGCTCACCTCCGCCGAGATCGTCCTCGCCGGCAGCGAGGACGCAAGCGGGCAGGCGACGCATCGGCCAGCCGAACTCGCAGCGCTGTGCGCGGAGCTGGCGGGCGATCGCAGCTGGATGGACACGGCCCTTGCCGCCGCCGCGCCCGATGCGGCGGACGGCTGGTCGGCCCCCTCCCGCCTCGGCTTCGGCTACGAGCGCCGACGTGGTTCGGTGCTGGCGGAGCGGGCAGGGGACGGCGCCGGCGAGCGCCTCCTCGTCTGCAAGGGCGCGCCGGAAGCGGTGATGGACGTGTGCACCAGCCGCCGGGTTGGAGACGCAATCGTCGAACTGGATGCTGAGGCCCGTGCCGCCATCGCGACCCAGCTCAAGCGGCACGCGGAGCAGGGCCTGCGCGCGATCGCCATCGCCACGCGCGCCGGCACGCCGGACGGCATGGCCCGCACCGGCAGTCTGGAGCCGGAGGACGAATCCGGTCTCGTGCTGGAAGGCTTCTGCCTGTTCGAGGACCCGCCCAAGCCCACCGCCGCCCATGCGCTGGCCCGGTTGAGGGGGGCAGGGGTCAGGGTGAAGGTGCTGTCGGGGGATGACCCCACGGTAGTCGCCCGCGTCGCCGGGGAACTCGGCATCGATGCCGCGGACATGCTCTCCGGCGCCGAAGTGGCGCACCTGTCCGACGACGCCCTGCGGGTGCGCGTGCGCAGCGTGAACGTCTTCGGCCGCATGACACCCAACCAGAAGGTGCGGGTGGTGCGGGCCTTGATGGCCGATGGCGAGACCGTCGGCTTCCTCGGCGACGGGGTGAACGACGCGCCTGGCCTGAAACTCGCAGATGTCGGCCTGTCGGTGGATGGAGCGACGGGCGTGGCCCGCGCCGCCGCCGACATGATCCTTCTCGCGCCCGACCTCGACGTGGTGGCCGACGGCGTGGAGGAGGGGCGGCGGACCTTCGCCAACATCCTGAAATATGTGCGGATGGGCGCCAGCTCCAATTTCGGCAACATGCTGTCCATGGCGGCGGCCAGCCTGTTCCTGCCGTTCCTGCCGCTGCTCGCCACGCAGATCCTGCTCAACAACCTGCTCTACGACCTTTCCGAGGTCGGCATCCCCTTCGATGCCGTGGATGAGGCGGACCTCGCCACGCCGCAGCAGTGGGACATGAAGGGGCTGGTGCGGTTCGCGGCGGTGATGGGGCCGCTCTCCTCGCTGTTCGATTTCCTCACCTTCGGCGTGCTGCTGCTGGTGCTCGGCGCCGGGGTGGAGGCGTTCCGCACGGCGTGGTTCCTGGAATCCATCGCCACGCAAGTGCTGGTGGTCTTCCTCATCCGCACCCGCCTGCCGCTCGGCGAAACGCCGCCGGACCGGACGCTGATCATCTCCGCGCTGGGCGCCCTGGCCGTCGCCTTCGTTGTGCCTCTGAGTGGGATCGGCGGCTGGTTCGGCTTCGTGCCGCTTCCGGCAACCACCCTCGCCGCCGTCGCCGGCATCACCCTCGTCTATCTCGCCTGCGCGCAGAGGGTGAAGCGCTATGCCATCACGGGGACGCTCGGGCACCGGATATGAAACGGCCGCCGCGAGGGGCGGCGGCCGGGATGACATCAAACGGTGCTTTCGTTCAGAGCTTGAACGGAACCACGGTCTGCAGCTGTTCGCCGAGGCCCTCGATGCCGACGCGCATCACGTCGCCGGCCTTCAGGAAGCGCGGCGGCTTGAAGCCGAGGCCGACGCCGGGCGGGGTGCCGGTGGTGATGACGTCGCCGGCATCCAGCACCATGAACTGGCTGATGTAGTGCACCAGGAACGGGATGCGGAAGATCATGGTCTTCATGGAGCCGTTCTGGACGCGCTCGCCGTTCACTTCCAGCCACATGGCGAGGGTGGAGGTGTCGGGGATCTCGTCGGTGGTGACGAGCCAGGGGCCGAGCGGGCCGAAGGTCTCGCAGCCCTTGCCCTTCATCCACTGGCCGGAGCGCTCGATCTGGAAATGGCGCTCGGAGACGTCATTGCAGATGCAGTAGCCGGCCACGTAGTCGAGGGCGTCCTTCTCCTCGACATAGCGGGCGCGCTTGCCCATGACGAAGGCGAACTCCACCTCCCAGTCGAGCTTCAGCGAGCCCTTGGGGATCATCACGTTGTCGTTGGGGCCGACGATGCAGTTCGGCGCCTTGTTGAAAAGCACCGGCTCCTCGGGAATGGGATTGTTGGTCTCGGCGGCGTGGTCCGCGAAATTCAGGCCCACCGCGACGAAATTGCCCGGACGGGCGACGCAGGCGCCGAGGCGGGCGCCTTCCGGCGCGAGCGGCAGGGACGCGGGGTCAAGGGCGGCGATCTTCTTCAGGCTCTCGGGCGCGAGCGTCTCGCCATTGAGATCCGCGATGACGCCGGACAGGTCGCGAACCTTGCCGTCTGAATCGATTAGACCCGGCTTCTCTCGTCCAAAATCGCCGAAGCGGACCAGCTTCATCGGGGGAGCTCCTGGTGGAATTGTATGGCGTTGTTCTGGTGTGGGCGGTGCAGGATCAGCTCCGTCCAAGGCGGGGGCACGCTGGCGCGGTCTTCGGCCAAGGTCAATGGTGGAACGGATAATTTTCGTCGGCAGGAGCCGAGGTGGCGCGCCCCGATGCGACGCACGCCGCATGCGACGAAAGGAGCGGGGCGAATATGCCGCGCCCCGGGATTCGCTCCTCGACGGTGAGCGCTGGTCGCGCGCGCCCGCCGGCAGAGATGAGATGTTGCGATTTGACAGGTCGCCCGACCGGGCGCGGGAGGGAATGACTTGGACGATTCGACCCTCGACTATTAGCCGCCTTCCCGAGGCAGCAATGATCTGCATCTAATCTGTGCAAGTCGCAGGATTGGGCAGGTGGCCTTCCTTTTCGCGGGCGGACGTCATAAAAGGGATACACGACTCCGGCTAAGTCCGAAGCGTCGAAAGCAAGCGCGCCGGCCCCTCGGGAAGGTCAATGGGCCAGCCTGCCGGCGAACTTGAGCGGGGCGCCTTACCGGTGCCACGATGGCGCCTTAGCCGGGGCTGGCTGTTACGGTCGCACCGGTGGGCCGCGGAAGGTGGAGGTATCGGGCGTGAGCGACAGTCCTGAAACGCGCCGCTATCGCGCCCTCTTCATCTCCGACGTGCATCTCGGCACCAAGGGCTGCCAGGCCGAACTGCTCCTCGATTTCCTCAAGTACAATGAAGCCGATACCGTCTATCTCGTCGGCGACATCGTCGACGGCTGGCGGCTGAAGGCCAACTGGTACTGGCCGCAAAAGCACAACGACGTGGTGCAGAAGCTGCTGCGCAAGGGCCGCAAGGGCGCGCGCATGCTCTACCTGCCGGGCAACCACGATGAGTTCCTGCGTGATTATTACGGCACCCACTTCGGCGGGATCGAGGTGGTGGAGACCGCCATCCACGAGGCGGCCGACGGCAAGCGCTACCTGGTGATCCACGGCGACGTGTTCGATCTGGTCGTGCGCCACGCCAAGTGGCTCGCCTTCCTGGGCGACTGGGCCTACACCGCCGCCCTCGGCATCAATACCTACCTCAACAAGATCCGCCGCCGCCTCGGCCTCACCTACTGGTCGCTGAGCCAGTGGGCCAAGCTCAAGGTGAAGAACGCGGTCAACTATATCGGCAAGTTCGAGGAGGCGGTGGCCGAGGAGGCCAAGCGCCATCAGGTCGATGGTGTGATCTGCGGCCACATCCATCACGCCACCATCCACGACCAGTTTGGCGTCCGCTACGTCAATTGCGGCGACTGGGTGGAGAGCTGCACCGCCGTTGCCGAGCATGAGGACGGCCGCCTCGAGATCATTTCCTGGACGCGCAAGCTGGAAAAGAATGCGCCGGCCCAGGAGGGCGAGGTCGTCGAGGGGGCGCGCGCGGCGGCCTGATGCGGGTTCTCGTGGCCACCGATGCGTGGCATCCCCAGATCAATGGCGTGGTGCGATCCCTGGAGCATACCGCCCGCGAGGCCGAGAACCTCGGGGCGGACATGCAGTTCCTGACCCCGCAGGGCTTCCGCACCGTCCCGCTGCCCACCTACAACGAGATCAGGCTCGCCCTCGCCACGCCCCGCATGATCATGCGGCGCATCGAGGCGCTGCAGCCGGACTTCGTGCATATCGCGACCGAAGGGCCCATCGGCATCCTGGTGCGCCGGGCCTGCATCGCCTCGCGCCGCACCTTCACAACCTCCTACCACACGAAATTCCCGGAATACCTCGCCGCCCGCGCGCCGGTGCCGGAGCGGCTGACCTATGCGTGGCTGCGCTCCTTCCACAATGCCGGCGGCGGCGTCATGGTCTCCACCGCCACGCTGGAGCGGGATCTCGAGGCGCGCGGCTTCAAGCGGTTGATGCGCTGGTCGCGCGGCGTGGATGCGGACCTGTTCCGTCCGCGCCCCGAGGCGACGCTGAACCTGCCGCGCCCGGTCTATCTGTTCGTCGGCCGCGTGGCGGTTGAGAAGAACATCGAGGCGTTCCTCAATCTCGATCTGCCCGGCTCCAAGGTGGTGGTGGGCAACGGCCCGGCCCTCGCCAGCCTGAAGGAGCGCTTCCCCGCCGTGCACTTCCTGGGCTCGAAGGAAGGCGAGGACCTGGCGCAGGTCTATTCCGCCTGCGACGTCTTCTGCTTCCCGAGCCGCACCGACACCTTCGGCATCGTGCTCCTGGAAGCGCTGGCGAGCGGCCTTCCCGTCGCGGCCTATCCCGTCACCGGCCCGACCGACGTGCTGGCCGATGCGACGGAGCAGGTGGGCATCCTGGACGAGGATCTGCGCACCGCCTGCCTCAAGGCGCTGGAGCTGTCGCCCGCCGCCGCCCGCCGCTTCGCGCTGCGCTATACGTGGCGGGAGAGTGCCCGGCAGTTCCTCGACAACGTGCTGATCGCGCATGACATCGGACCCATCGCGCGGCGCTATCGCCTTCGGCGGCGGCGTCGGGTAGCTTCCGGCGCATGAGCGCCTCCCAGATTCAGCCCGCCCCGCTTCCCACCGCCGAAGATGTCGATGCCGCTGCCGCGCGGCTGCTCGGTTTCGCCGTGCGCACCCCGCTGGTGTTCTCGCCTGTGCTGAGCGAGCGGATGGGCGCCGACGTATTCCTGAAGCCGGAGACGTTGCAGCGCACCGGTTCCTTCAAGTTTCGCGGTGCCTTCAACCGCATGGTGCAGATCCCCGAAGAGGCGCGCGCTGCCGGCGTCGTCGCCTGCTCGTCCGGGAACCATGCCCAGGGCGTTGCCGCCGCGGCGAAGATCCTCGGCATGCCGGCCGTCATCGTCATGCCCCACGACGCGCCTGCCCTGAAGCGCGACCGCACCCGCGCGCTCGGCGCGGAAGTGGTGGGCTACGACCGCCGCACCGAGGACCGCGACGCCATCGCCCGCGCCATTGCAGCGGAGCGCGGCGCCATCATGGTGCCGCCCTATGACGATCCCCACATCATCGCCGGGCAGGGCACGGTGGGCCTTGAGATCGTGCAGGACCTCGCCGCCCTCGGCCGCGTGCCGGACCTCGTGGCGGCCAATGCCTCCGGCGGGGGCCTCGTGGCCGGCATCGCGCTCGCCGTGAAGCGGGTTGCGCCACAGGCGCGGGTGGTGGTGTGCGAGCCGGCGGGTTTCGACGACCACGCCCGTTCCTTCCGCTCCGGCGTACGCGAGCGCAATGCCCAGCCCGACGGCTCCTTCTGCGACGCGCTGCTGGCGCCCACCCCCGGCGCCATCACTTTCGAAATCACCCGCCGCATCGTCGGCGAGGCGGCGTCCGTGACCGACGCCGAGGTGGCGCGGGCGGTGGAATACGCCTTCCGCGAACTCAAGCTCGTGGTGGAGCCGGGCGGCGCCGTGGCTCTGGCGAGTCTGCTGGAGGGGCGGCTCAACGTCTCCGGCGGCACGGCTGTCATCGTGCTCTCCGGTGGCAATGTGGACGCGGAAACCTTCACCCGCTGCCTCGCCGCCGCCTGACGCATCGTGGACGAGGCCGGGGAGAACGGGCAGGGCCATCTGCCGCCGCGCGCGCTCGCGCTGCGGCTCGGGGCGGCCTACGGCACCTTCTTCATCGCGCTCGGCATCTTCCAGCCCTATCTGCCGCTCTGGTTGCAGGCGCGGGGACTGGGACCGGAGGCCATGGGTCTCGTTCTGGCCGTGCCCATGCTCAGCCGGCTTGCCGCGACACCCCTCCTTGGCCTGCTCTCGGACCGGCTGGGACGGCCGAGGGCGCTGCTCACCCTCTTGGGAATGGTCACGGTCGCGGCCATGGTGCTTCTGGCCTTCACCTCCAGCCTCCCGGCGATCCTCCTGATCCTCGGCGCCATGTCGGCGGCGTGGTTCCCCGGCTTCTCGCTGCTGGATTCCTACACCTCGCGCCTCGCCCGGGCGGGACGGGCGGAGTATGGCCGCGCGCGGCAGTGGGGCTCGGCGAGCTTCCTCGCGGCCAATCTCGCCGGCGGCGTGATCGTCGGCGCGCTGGGCGCGGATTCGGTCGTTCTGCTCATGGTCGCCGGCCATGTGTCCTATGTACTCGCGACCTTCGCCTTGCCGGAACTGCCGCGGGCCGAGCCCATGCCGTCTCCGCTCACGGGCCGGCGGGCGCGGCTCGGCTTTCTCGCCGGTATCGTCGCGGCCGGGTTGGTGCAGGCGAGCCATGCGGTGCTCTACCTCTTCGCCACCGTCCACTGGCGGTCGGAGGGCATTTCGCTGACGGTCATCGGTGTCCTGTGGGCGGTGGGTGTCGCGGCCGAGATGGTGCTGTTCCGCTTCGGTCGGCCACTGCTGGGCCGCTTCGGCGCCTATGGAATGATCGCCATCGGCGGCGCGGCGGCCGTGGTGCGCTTCGCGGTGATGGCGAGCGATCCGCCCCTCGCCGTGCTGCTGCCGCTGCAGTTGCTGCATGCCCTGACCTTCGCGGCGACCTATCTCGCCATGGTCGATCTTGTGACCCGCGGTGTGAGCGAGCATCGTTCCGGTACGGGGCAGACCACTGCCGCCTGGACCTCGAGCCTCATGTCGTCCGCCGCGAACGTGGCAGCCGGGCCGCTCTGGGCCGTGTTCGGACCCATGGCCTTTCTGGCGGGCTGCGCGTTGGGTCTGGCGGGGGCGGGCGTGGCCCTCGCCGCCGCGCGGCTTCAGCCCCAGAGCAGGGGCTCGGGCGGGGAGACGACAGCGCCCTCGTAGTGAAGCCCGGGGATGCGGTCGCGGGCGAGCAGCAGCGGCCCGTCGAGGTCCACCCACTTCGCCCCCTGGGCCACCAGAAGGGCAGGGGCCATGGCCAGCGATGATGCCAGCATGCACCCCACCATGACTGAGAAGCCGAGCCCGTGCGCCGCCTCCGCCAATGCCAGCGCCTCGGTGAGGCCGCCCGCCTTGTCGAGCTTCACGTTGATGGCGTCGTAGCGCGTGCGCAGATCCGCGAGCCCGGCCCGGTCGTGGACGCTCTCGTCGGCGCAGACCGGCACCGGCCGGTCGATCCGGGCGAGGCGGCGGTCGTTGTCGGCCGGCAGCGGCTGCTCGATGAGTTCGACGCCGACGGCAGCGCAGACATCGAACAAGGTGGGCAAATCGGCGGCCTTCCAGCCCTCGTTGGCATCGACGATGAGCCGCTTGTCCGGCGCCGCCTCGCGCACGGCGGCGAGGCGCTCGCGGTCGCCGGGGGCGCCGAGCTTCAGCTTGAGCAACGGGCGGTCTGAGGCGGCGGCCGCCGCGCGGGCCATGGCCTCTGGCGTATCGAGGCTCAGGGTATAGGCCGTGACCACCGGCCGCAGGGGCGGCAGGCCGGCCAGTTCAGCGCAGCCGAGGCCGGAGGATTTCGCCTCCAGATCCCACAGGGCGCAGTCTATGGCATTGCGGGCGGCGCCGGCGGGCAGGTGGTGCTGCAGCATTTCCCGGCTGAGGCCGGCGGCAAGGTCCGCCCTGAGCTGCTCGATGGCCGCGACCACGCCTTCCACGGTCTCGCCGTAGCGGGCATAGGGCACGCACTCACCGCGACCGGTGATGCCGCCTACGGTGAGGCGCACTTCCACCACCACGGCCTCCGTCTTGGAGCCACGGGCGATGGTGAAGGTGCCGGCGATGGGAAAGCGCTCGACGCTGAGAGACAGTTCGGCCATGGGTTAAGCTTAATAGCCGATTCCGCGCCGCCCATCGCGGGGCAGGTGACGATGGTGGCGAGGTGTGTCCTGGCTGATCTCGACGCCGCCTCCGCTCATCTGTATGGCTAGATTGCGTTCTTGCCTTGCGGGGCGGGAGCGTGTTCGGCAGGAGCCTGGGCTGCTGCCGGATTCAAGCGGGGCGACGGTTTGACCGCGGCAGGTGTCGTGGTAGGGCTGCGGACGGTAAGGTCCGAAGTCTGTTCTGGGGTTGAGACCATCCGGCGTGTCGCGCCGGTCGCCTTTGGAGACGCCGCGTTGCCGCACGCCTCGTTGATTTCCGTGCACAGCCAGGACGACCGCCTGACCGTGGCCGGCCGCGGTGCGTGGACGTCTGAATATGCCGACGAGCTGGAACAGGCGGTCAACGATACCGCCCATTCCTATGCCAAGCCCAAGGACGTCGAGATTGATCTCGCCTCGGTCGAGCGCATGGATACCTTCGGCGCCCTGCTGCTGGAGCGGCTACGCCGCTCGTGGGTGGGCGCAGGCATCGAGCCCAAGGTCGTCGGGCTGGCGCCGCGCTACAGGGTGCTCCTGGACGAACTCGCCCGCATGGGGCACGAGCCGGTGCCGCCCAAGCGCCGGCACGAAGGCATTCTGGAGCGCTTCGGCCACGAGGTCGTCAATGCCGCCAAGGACGCGCTTTCACTTCTGAACTTCGTCGGTGCCACTGTGGCCGCCTTGCTGCGGGTGGTGGCGCGCCCGCGCAGCTTCCGCTTCACCTCCATGGTGAACCAGGTCGACCGGGTGGGCTTCCGCGCCGTCCCCATCATCCTGCTCATCACCTTCCTCATCGGCTGCATCCTGGCGCAGCAGGGCATCTTCAATTTCCGCCGGTTCGGCGCCGACATCTATGTCGTGGACATGGTCGGCGTGCTGGTGCTGCGCGAACTGGGCGTGCTCATCGTCTCCATCATGATCGCCGGCCGCTCGGGCAGCGCCTATACGGCGGAACTCGGCTCCATGCGCATGCGCGAGGAGATCGACGCGTTGCGCGTGATGGGATTCGATCCCATCGAGGTGCTGGTGGTGCCGCGCATCCTGGCCCTCGTCATCGCCCTGCCGCTGCTCACTTTCATCGGCTCCATGTCCGCCATTTTCGGCGCCGGACTGGTGTCCTGGGGCTATGGCGGCATCACGCCCGACGTGTTCCTCGATCGGCTGAAGCTTGCCATCGACCTCGATCAGTTCAAGGTCGGCATGTACAAGGCGCCCTTCATGGCCGCGACCATCGGCCTTGTCGCCTGCATGGAAGGCCTGAGGGTGGGCGGCAGCGCCGAATCCCTCGGCGAGCACACCACCGCCTCGGTGGTGAAGGCCATCTTCCTCGTGATCGTCATGGACGGTGTGTTCGCCATGTTCTTCGCCGCGATCGACATGTGAGCGGCCATGGACGCGCAGACCTCTCCCTCCACACTCCAGACCAGCGGCCGGGAAGCCATCATCCGGGTCCACGACATCGTCGTGGGATTCGGCGACCGGGTGGTGCTGAACCACCTCAATCTCGACGTCTACCGCGGCGAGATCCTCGGTTTCGTCGGCACGTCGGGCGGCGGCAAGTCGGTGCTGACGCGCACCATCCTCGGCCTCGTGCCGAAGACCTCGGGCACGGTTGAGGTATTCGGGCAGAATCTCGACGACCTCTCCGAGCGCGAGCGCTCGGCGCTGGAGCGCCGCTGGGGCGTCTTGTTCCAGCAGGGCGCGCTGTTCTCCTCGCTCACGGTGAAGCAGAATATCCAGTTCCCGCTTCGGGAAAATCTCAAGCTGTCCCAACGGCTTCTGGACGAGATTGCCTTCACCAAGATCGAGATGGTCGGCCTGAAATGCGATGTGGCCGAAAAGTTACCCTCCGAGCTTTCCGGCGGCATGATAAAACGCGCGGCACTTGCCCGTTCGCTGGCGCTCGACCCTGAAATCCTCTTTCTCGACGAGCCTACATCGGGCCTTGATCCGATTGGCGCGGGCGACTTCGACGAGCTGATCCGGACGCTGCAACAGACTTTGGGGCTTACGGTTTTCATGGTAACGCACGATCTCGACAGCCTGCACACGGTGTGCGACCGGATCGCGGCGCTCGCTGACGGCAAGGTGATCGCGGCGGGGACGATCGAGGACATGATGGCGGAACAGCACCCATGGCTGCGGGCCTATTTCCACGGCACGCGGGCACGGGCTGTTCAGAGCGCGCGCCGTTAGGCGCGATCGAGGCAATTGCGCGCCTTTGGGTGCGCCAGGACAAGGAGCGGGCCGGTAAAGCGGGGCAGGCTGCAACGGAACCGGGATGAGGCATGGAAACACGGGCCAACTACACCATCATCGGAGCCTTCACGCTCGCCGTCATCGCGGCCGCGTTTGGCTTCGTGTACTGGTTCGCCGGACCGCACGATTCCACGGCCCGCAAGGTCTATGAGATCGTCTTCGACGGCTCGGTCGCCGGCCTGCGCCAGGGCAACTCGGTGCTGTTCAACGGCATTCCGGTCGGCCAGGTGACGAGCCTCGGCCTCGTGCCGGGGCAGCCGGGGCAGGTTCTGGTCCAGATCGGCATCGACAACAAGGTGCCGGTGCTCTCCGACGCCCGCGCGGGCCTGGAATCCCAGGGGCTCACCGGCATCATCGCGGTGTCGATCCGCGGCGGAAAACCGGGCGCTCCCCCGCTGCCGCCGGGCCCGAACGGTTATCCCCGCATCGCATCCGATGGCGGGGCCGGCATGTCGGGCCTGATCAATACCGCGCAGGGAGCCGCGAAGAAGATCGAGGTTCTTCTCGACGCGATCAATCCTGACGAGATCAAGAACATCATCCACAACATCGACACCTTCGCCCAGGCGGTCGCCTCCAAGTCGGACGATGTGACGAGCGTGATCGAGCAGTCGAACGCGCTGGTGAAGCAGCTTAACGGTGTGGCGGAGCGAGTGGACAAGGTGGTTTCCAGTCTCCAGGCTGCCACTGAGGACAAGAACGGCCTGCTCAACCAGGCCACCGAGGCTGCCACGTCCGTGCGCAAGCTGGCGGACAATCTCGATCAGCGGACGGCGCTCCTCACCACCGAGATCAGCCGCTTCACCGGGCCCGGCCTGAAGCAGTTCGAGGCGCTGGCCACCGACGGACGCCGCACCCTTGGCGAGATCGACCGCGTGCTCAAGGGCATCGAGCGCAACCCTCAGCAATTCATCCTGGGCGGCGGCAACTCCATTCCGAAATACGGGCGATGAGCCGATCATGAGCGACGTTCCCGTCTCCCGTACCGCTGTGCTGACCCGGGCCGCTTCTCTGGGGCGTCGCCTGCCTGCCGCGTCCCTGTTCGTCGGTGCCGCGCTCTCTCTCGCCGCCTGTGGTTCGACCCCGACTCCCACCTACAACCTCTCGGCGCCCGGCGGCTTCACGGCCGGCGGCAGCGGCAACGGGCAGCTCGTGGTGGTGGCGCCGACGGCGCTTGCCGTGCTCAACACCGACAAGATCATGGTGGAGCCCGGAGCGGGGCAGGTCGCCTATCTCGCCGATGCCCAGTGGAGCGACAATCTCCCTGCGCTGCTGCACGCCCGCACCATCCAGGCGTTCGAGAATGCCAGCAAGCTGCGCCGCGTCGCCCGTCCCGGCGACGGCGTGAATGCCGACTACACGCTGGTGACGGACATCCGCACCTTCGCGCTGCGCATTACCGATCAGGGGCCGGTGGCCGTGGTGGAGATTTCGGCCAAGCTCATCGGAACGCAGAGCGGGCGCATCTTGGCGGCGCAGGTGTTCCGCGCCGCCGTGCCGGCCGCTTCGTCCGCCGGTCCCGCCGCCACCGCCGCCCTTGATCAGGCGCAGGAGCAGGTGCTGGTGCAGATGGTGCGCTGGGCTTCGACCAAGTTCTGAACGGAAGGCGTGTCTGAACCGAAGGCGTCTGAACCGGCCGCTGGTTCAGACGAGCCGGTCGGCCAGCAGGAACTGAAGCGCCCGATCGAGCCGGATGTGCGGGATGGGGGCGTCGCCGATGCCCGCAGGCGGGCGGAAGCGCAGGAAGCGGAAATCCACGTCGTCCTGCCCGTCGCCTGCCATGGATGAGGCGAGGCCCCGGAAACCTGCACCGGACGGATCGAACAGGGCATCCGGGTCCGCCGGCAGCTCGCCCGGAAACACCGCCACCTCCTCCTCGCCATCGAACACGTGGCCGCCGGCGTCCTGACCCGCCTCGGGCGTGCCGACGATGGCATCCAGCTCGTGACCACCGCGCCGCACACGGGCCTCGCGGGTGGCGCGGATGGCGGCGAGCGCCACCACATCGAGAGTAGCGCCACGGTCCTGCGCCCGCTCGCGCGCACGCTCCACGAGGCGGCCCAGAACCGCTTCCAGCCGGTCATGGCTCGCCCGATGCAGGTGGTCCGCCTTGGTGGCGGCGAACAGCACCTTTTCGATGCGGGGGCGGAAAAGGGTGCTCACCAGACTGTTCCGCCCGGTGCGGAAGGCGGCGAGGATGCCGTCCAGCGCCCGCTCCAGGTCGGCGAGGGCGGCGGGCCCGGCATTCAGCGCCGAGAGCGTATCCACCAGCACGATCTGCCGGTCGAGCCGGGCGAAGTGATTGCGGAAGAACGGCCGCACCACGGCGTGCTTGTAGGCCTCGAAACGCCGCTCCATCATCCCGCCCAGCGTATCGGCGCGAGAGGGCGCGTCCTCCACCTCCAGCGGGGCGAAGGTGAGGGCCGGCGATCCCTCGAGGTCGCCGGGCATGAGGAAACGGCCGGGCGGCAGCAGGCTCATGGCCAGCCGCTCGCTGCGACAGGCGGCGAGATATGTGGTGAACCGCGCCGCCACCTCCCGCGCCCGCGCCTCGTCGGCTGGCCCGCTTGCGGGGGCGTCGGCCACCGCTGCGAGGAAGGGCGCGGCCACCTCCGCCCGGGCCTGCGCCCGCGCGAGGGCGAGGCTCTGCCGGGCAAAGTCGGCGTAGGACATGTTCAACAGCGGCAGATCCAGCAGCCACTCGCCGGGATAGTCCACGATGTCGAGGGTCAGCGTCTTAAGGCTGCCGCGCCGGGTGGCATAGCGGATGGCGAGGCGAAGCTCGCTGACGCGGGTGGTGGAGGACGGCCAGCGCCGCTCCGCCCCCAGCATCTCCAGATGGCCCTCATAGGCAAAGCGCGGCACCGCGTCGTCCGGCTGGGGCTGAAGCTCCGCCCGGGCGATGCGGCCGGACTGGTACGGCTCGAAGACGGGCATCCGCGCGCCCTTGGTGAGGGCGTGGATGAGGGCCGTGGTGAAGATGGTCTTTCCCGCCCGGGACAGGCCGGTCACGCCGAGGCGCAGGGTGGGATGGGCGATGCCCTCCACCCGATCCGCCAGGGCCTGAAGCGCGATGCGCGCATCGTCCACGGCGTCCGTGAAGAACGCCATCGTCAGTCGTTTCCGCCGAGATCGCGGGGGGTGACGAAACGGTCGAGGCGGCCGATGCCGGGCGCGGTCGCGCTCCACTCGTCCACGGGAAGGTCGATGACGGCGAGGCCGCCGGTCGGGAATTTCTCTGCCATGCTGGCAAGATGGGGCGCCGGACCCGAAGCCACAAGCAGCTCGGCCAGGTCTTCGAGGCCGGGATTGTGGCCCACCAGCATCACGCTGTGGGCGTCCTTGGGCTGTTCGCGCAGCACAGTCATGAGGCGGGCGGCGGACGCGTCGTAGACGCGGGGCTCGCTCGCCACCACTTTCGGCGGCGGCAGGCGGGCGGCCACAAGATCCCACGTCTCGCGCGTCCGACGGGCGGGCGACACCAGGATGCGATCGGCCAGCAGGTGTTCCTGCGCGATATAGGCACCGATGCGGGGCGCCGCGTTCCGGCCACGGGCTGCAAGGGGCCGTTCCGGGTCGGCGATGCCGTCCGGCCAGTCCGACTTCGCGTGGCGCAGCAAAATGAGACGGCGCATGGTTACTAACCGATCAACGAATTGCGGCTCCTTATGACGCACGCGGGCTGTGCAGCGCAATGACCGCTGCCGCGCCGCAGCGTCACGCCCCCCCGGCGCAATAGCCGGCCAAACGCCATTAGAGCGCCGCAAATAAACGCTTTCTCAAGCTGGCGGCGTCAGCATTGCCCATCTCTTATTGGACCAATTCATGAGCCAGACGTCTGCGCCCAGGCCCCCCGCGCACGATGCGATGGTGCCCGAGCGCTCCGCCGCGGGCCCCAAGCGGATCATCGACTGCGACGTCTGCGTGGTCGGCGGCGATGTCGCCGGCCTCGTTCTGGCGGCGAATCTCGCCCGGCGCGGGCGCGACGTGGTGTTGCTGGCCATGGCCGGCCCTTCGGCGGCCGTGCCCTCCTGGCCGCTCGACAGCGTCGTGGCGCCCGGCTTTCCGCTCTCGACCCTCGAGCTTTCCAGCCGGGTCGGCCGCGACGATGCTCAGGAACTGCTCATTCTCTCCGCCCAGGCGGCGGAGGCGGGGCTGGCCCTCGCCGAGCGTCTCGGCGTCGAAATCGGCCCGCGCGGGCGGCTCACCGTGGCGCGCGCCCATGCGGCGGAAGACCTTTATCGCGAGCACGAGCTGCGCCAGGAACTGGCGCCCGATACCACCGTCTTCGTCGGCGCGGACGATCTGGCGGCGCTGCTCGGCACGGAAACCTTTGCCGCCGGCCTTGGTGTCGTGCCGGCCGAACGCGTGCGCACCGCTTCCCTCGTCGCGGCGCTGGAAGACACGGCCCGGGCGGCCGGCGTGCGTTTCGTCAATGTGGAGGGCGCGCTTTCGGTCGATCTGAAGGGCGTCCGCAAGTATCTCGATATGGCGAACCAGCGGGTCCGCGCCTTTCAGGTCGCCGTGTGCGGACCGGCGGCGTTTGCCCGCCTCGGCTCGGGCGTCGCCCGGTTGCCACGGGCGCCGTGGGTTTCGGGCGGCTTCCGGCTGCCGGGCAGCAACGTGCCTTATGCCGGCGTCGTCGAGGAGTTTGGCCTCACCGGGCTCGCATATCATCTGGACGGCGACCGGCTGGCGCTCGCCGCCCAGTCGGCCCTGCCGGTGATGACGCGCGTCGGTGCGGCGCGCGTGCTCCGCCGACACGCGGCCGAGGTCTATCCGGTCGGCAGCGGGCTGGTGGAAGGTGCGCGGGCGCGAAGCCTGCCCGATCCTGGCGGGATGCCGATGCTGTATGAGGGCGAGCGCGGCGTCTGGTACGCGCTTGCGCCCGGTGCCGGGTCGCTGGGGCTCGATTTCCTCGCTGCGCGCATGATCGTGGGCGCGATCGCCGAGCGGGATGACAGGATCGCCTTGCTCCAGCCCTTCGCCACGGGTGGCCTTTCGGGATGGACCGGACGGGTGGCGCGTTTTGCGGCCTTCTGGCACGTGCGCCTCGCCGCGCGCCTGCATATGGAGAAGGGCGCGCCAGCCCTCGCGCCGGCGCAGGAGCCGGACCTTCCCGCCCCCCTTCCGGCACCGTCGACGGCCGGTGCGCTGGCCCGGCGGAGCGTCGCTTCGGCGGCGTCGGCCTCCCGCCATGCGGCGCGGGCCGCGCTCCATGCCGCCTCGGGCTGGGCATCTGGCCTTGCCACCCGCGCTGCGTCCGAAAACGGCCGCCGGCGCAGGCGGCTGCCGGTGGAGCCGCACGGCGAGCTGGAAGACGAGGCGCCGCCTCAGCGGCGGTAGAAGCTCTGCGGTCGCGTGCCTTCCCTGAAATAGCCGAAGAAGGCTGCGACGCCCGCCGCCTGCGCGAGGAGCCCTGGCATCAGCGCCGCGAACGCGCCGAGATCGGCGCCGTCCGGAGCAATGGCGTCGCGAATGGCGAACTGGCTGTAGCCTGTCGTCGCCAGCCAGAGCACCAGCACCCACGGCAGCACGAGAAGCGCGATGCGCGCGCGGGCCACGGTGAGCACCACCATGGCCACTGCCCAGCAGAACAAGACCACCTGCGGCATCAGCCCCAGCCGCAGCACCTGCTGCGCCACGCCCGCACCCGCGAAGGAATCGAACAAGGCGGAGCGCGCGCCGGTGAGGCCCAGTGCAGAGATCAGCGTGAACAGCCCGGCCAGCGGCAATGCGGCGATGCCGCAGGCGCACCAGAACAGGAAGGCCAGTGCCCCGCCGAGGCGCGGCGCGCCTTCGGGCTTGCCGGGGGTGGGGCTGCGGAGGGGGACTTGGGGCGTGGAGGGTGCGGTCATGGGGATCCTCGGATCCCCGGGCTTATAGCCGATCCCGCGCGCCGTGCATCCGGCTAACGCCGGCCCGACGTCGGACGAACGGCGTCAGCGTCCGAAATGATCGTGCCAGCTCTTCTGGCAGTCCGGGAAGGGCAGGCGGCGCGCCTCATAGACCGCGCGTGACACCGCGCGCGCCAGCACGATGGAGGCGAGGGCGCCGAGCCGGGCGAGGTCCGGCAGCGGCGCCGCCAGATGCTTGCGGCCGGTCGCCATGGCGAACACCACGTCGCCGTCGAGCGGCGTGTGGACGGGAAAGAGCGAGAGTGCGAGGCCGTTCTGCGCCATGATGGCAAGCCGGCGCGCCTGCACCGTGGTCAAGATTGCATCGGTCGCAACGACGGCGATGGTGGTGGCGAAACGCGAGACGCCGCCCTTGAGCCGGGGATCGCTCGCCTCATCCGGAACATGCGTCGGCGCGCCGAGCCCGCCGAACTCGCCGCCCCGCTCATAGTGGCCAGCCCGGAAATGCGGGCCGTCGCCGAACAGCGGGCTTCCGGCGGCGTTGACCGCGACGATGGCGCCGACCACATGGCCGGTCGCGGTCATGGCCGAGGCCGAACCGAGCCCGCCCTTCACGGTCGCCGTGGTACAGCCCGTGCCGGCCCCCACCGAGCCGAGGTGGAAATCCACGTCTGCCGCGTCCAGCGCATCGCGGCCGAGCTGCAGATAGGGCGGATGGCCCTCCCAGCCCTTGTCCCCGCCATTGAGCAGGTCGAACAGGATGGCGCCGGGCACGATGGGCACGCGCGCGGTGCCCACCGCAAAGCCCCGCCCCCGCGCCGCGAGCCCCGCCATGACGCCGGAGGCCGCATCAAGTCCGAAGGCCGAGCCGCCGGAAAGGGTGATGGCATCGACGCGCTCCACCGTCGCTGCCGGGTCGAGCAGATCAGTCTCCCGCGTGCCCGGCCCCCCGCCGCGCACGTCCACCGCCGCCACCGCCGGTTCCTCCGCGAGGATGACGGTGGCGCCCGTGCCGATGTGCGGTTCGGTGGCGTTACCGACCAGCAGGCCGGGCACGTCGGTGATGAGGTTGCGCATCTCGCTCTTCCCTGCCGGCATCCCCGGCCCTGCAAGCAAGCCCCGAAAATGGAAAGACCGCGCCGGGGGCTTTGGCCCGGCGCGGTCCTTGTTGCGTCCAGCCTCGTCGACGAGACCCGATCCGTCCTGCCTCAGTCGAGGCGCCCGGAGGCGTGGGCGAGCATGGTGTAGACCTTGCCCGTGTCGGAGGTGAGGTAGGTGCGCGCCAGCGTGCTGCCGCGATCGTCGCCCGACACCTGATCGATGAGCCGCTCGAATTCGGCGACGTAGCGATCGACGGTCTCGCGGAAGCCGGCATCGGCGCGGTAGCGGCGCTTCAGGGCGTCGAAGGTCTGCTGGCCCTGCAGGGTGTAGAGCCGGCGGGAGAAGACATGGCTCTCGCCGTTATTGTGGCGGTCCCACATCTCCACGGCCGCCTGATGATCCACCATCCGGGCGATGTCGGCGGAGAGGTCGTCGAGGCTCTCCGGGGCCGCCACGGGGGCGGGGGCCGCCGGGCGGGAGCGCGGAGTGTCTTCATTGAGCTCGCCGGAGGCGCGGGCGAGAAGCTCGGTCAGCCAGCTGTCGCGCTCCTCGCCGTTGGTCTCGGTGCGGGCGGCAGGCCGGGTAGCGGGACGCTCGGCTGGTTCAGCGCGGCGGTTGGCCGGGGCACGGCGCAGCTCCGACTGGAGCAGGCTTGCGCCTTCGCTGCGGGCCGGCTCGGAACGGCCGGTCTCGCTGCGGCTGATGTCCGCGCGGGTCAACTCCTGCCGGCCAGTATCCTGGCGGCTCGTCTCGGCGCGGGCCGGCTCGGAGCGCTGGAGGTCCGAGCGGGGGCTTTCGGCGCGGGGGTCGCGCTCGGGGCGGCTGCGCAGGGCGGAGAGGGCCTCACGCGATGCCTCGCGGGAGGCGCGGGCCGTCTCCTGCTGCGCGGCGCGGGCGGACGCTTCCACCACATCGAGGGCCTGACCCTGCCGGGCGACGATCTCGTTGAGCTCGGCCAGGGCCTTGATCTGCTCGGCGACCGCGCGGCGCATGGTGGCGGCGCTCGCCTCGGTCTCGGCGGGCAGTTCGAGGATGCCGCGCTTCATCTCCTCGCGGGCGAGGGTGATGGCCTGCTGCACATCCTCGGCCACCCGCTTGAGATCGGTGGCGACGGCGGTGAAGCGGTTGCCCGTCTCGCCGAAGAGGGTGTGCACGTCGTTGAGCGCCACCTCGTAGGTCTCGCGCAGGGCTGCGGCGGAACGCTCGCGCTCGGCGTCGGCAGCCGTGCGGACCAGCGCGAGCTGCTGCGCGACCGCCTCCGTGGAGCCGGATGTGGCCGCCGCGATGACGCTGGCGATCTCGCTGGCCTGCTTCTGGGAGGCCGAATAGGTCTCGTCGAGCATGGTGTGGAAAGCGGCAAGGCGGCTCTCCACGTCACCGACCCGCTGGGCGAGGGAGCGGGCGAGCTGCTCCATCGCTTCGCGACGCGCAGCGAGGGTGCTGTCCACCTGGTCGTGGGTGGAGGCGAGCGTCTGGGTCGCCTCGTCCATGAGACGGCGGTTCTGTTCGAGCCGCTCGGACAGGGAGGACATCTGGGCCAGCGCAGTGGTCGAGACTTCCTTGAGCGAGCCGATCTGGGACTGGAAGCGCTCGGCAGTGGCGTCGGCGCTCAGGGCGATGCCCGAGACGGCGCCGCCGAAGCTCTCCACCTGGCGGGCGAAGGTGCCCGCGAATGCGTCGAGGTGGGACACCGCCTGGGTGAGGGCACCCTGGAAGGTGGAGTTGGCGTCGTCGAGGCGCTCGATGATGACGCCCACGTCCGTGCGCAGGGCGCTGTTGGTGGCGGTGATCTCCGACACGGCGCGCTGGCTGGTGCGCTCCAGCGCGGACAGGAAGGTGCCGTTCTTGTCGTCGATGAGATGGGCGATCTCGGTCAGGCGGGTGCCGAGGCTGTCCGCCACCTTCTCCGAATGCTCGGTGAGGGTGCGGCTGACGTTGCTCGACAGCGTGGTGAGCGAGCGCTCCACTTCGCTCGCCTCGGCACGCAGCGAGCCGGAGACGGTCTCGATGCGGCCGACAAGGGCGTCGGCGATGGCGGTGCCCCGCACTTCCAGCGACGTGGCGACGCCATCGAGGCGGCCGAGCACCAGCTCCTCGATGCGATGGACGCGGCCGTCGAGCACGGAGGCGATCTCCTGCGCCCGCACGCCGATGTTGCGGTTCACCGCATCGGCACGGTCGGTGAGCACCTCGCCCAGCGCCTTGGAGCGGGTGGCGAAGAAGTTCTCCAGCGTCTCCACCGACTTGTCGAGGGACTCGGTGGCGTTCTTCGTGCCTTCGGCGATGGTGCGCGCAAAGTTGACCGTGCGGGTCGCGAGCGTCTCGGTCAGGCTCTGGGCACGCTGGTCCAGCGTCTGCTCGATGCGCGAGAAGCGCTGGTCCATGATGGTCGCCACCGTGTCTGTGGTGGCGGACAGGCGCTCGTCCAGCGTGGAGGTGGCGAGGCGCAGGTTCTCGTTCACCAGCGCCACCCGGTGGGTGATCTGGTCCACCAGTTCGGGGGCGTGCACCTTCACCGTGGTGTCGAAGTTCTTCACACCGTCCTGCATGGCACGGGCAAGGTGGGCGGCATCAAGCTGCATGCGGTCGGCGAGCTCGGCGCCGCGCACGGTGATGGTCTCCTCCATGGCCTTGAGGCGGGCGGTGAGCATCTCCTTGATGGCGTCGCTCTTGGTGCCGATGGTCGCCACCAAGATGTCGGCGGTCTCGCGGAACTGTTCCGTCACCTTGGAGCCGCGGGCGCCGATGGCCTGCGTGACCTCGGTGGCGACACGCGACAGGCGCTCGGTCATGTCCTCGCCGGCACCGTTCAGGGACGCGGTGACCTCGTTGCCCTTGTCCACGAGCGCCGTGACCACCTGGTTGCTGGAGCGGTCGAGCGAGGAGGTGATGCGCTCGCCGGTCTCGGACAGGCGCTGCTGGAGATCCTCGCCGCGCACCGCGACGGCCTCGTAGATGCGGTTGCCGGTGGCTTCGATGCGGTCGGCGAGATCGGTGCCGCGCACGGCCAGCGTCTCGGCGACACGCTCGCCGGTCTCCTCGAGCTTGCGGACGAGTTCGCCGCCGCGGGTGGAGAATTCCACCACCGCGCTCTCGCTGGTGGCGCGGAAGGCGGAGTTCACCTCGGCCACGCGCACGTCGATGTCGTCGGCGAAGCGGCCGACGTTTTCGGCCAGCGTGTCCGTGATGCCCTGCTTGAGGCGGTCGATGTTGTTGTTCACCTCGTCGCCCCAGCGCTCGACCAGCTGCGACACGTCGGTGGTGGTGGCGAGCAGGTTGGAGGCGAGGTCGTCGGTGCGCGACCGCAGGGTCTCCACCAGCAGGTCGCCGGATTCGGACAGATCCTGCCGGATGTCGGAGCCGGTGAGCTGGAGGCGATCGATCAGCTCGCCGCCCTTGGCGGTGAGGCTGTCGATCATGCTGTCGCCGACGCGTGCGAGGGCGGCGGTGATGTGCTCGCCCTTCTGGCCGAGGATCTCGGTGACCTGCTCGCTCGCTTCCATCATGGTGGTGTGGATGCGCGAGGCGACGTCCTTCACCTCGCTGGAGAGCACGGTCTCTGCGGCGATGATGCCCTCGCGCAGGCGCTCGGTCTCGATCTGGATGTTGTGGCGTTCGGCCTGAAGGTCGTCGATCAGCGTGCGGATGCGCGTCTCGTTCTCCTCATAGGCGCGCTCCAGGGTGGCGACCTCGGCGCGCACCATGGATTCCAGCTCACCGGCACGGGCGACGGCGCGGTCCATGCCGTCGCCCATGGCGGCGACCTCGCGGCGCACCGCCTGACCGACGGTGACAACGCTTTCCGTGGCAATGGATTCCGGCTGGGCGAGGCGCAGGGCGACCTCGGTCATGGAGCGGGCGATGCCCTGCAGTTCCAAGGACCGGCGCACGATGCTGGCCATGCCGAAGAAGGCGAGCGGGGGAATGAGGATGCCGGCGAAGATGCCGAGCAGGGCCGGGGAGTCGCCGAGCGACTGGAGCCCGTTCGAGCTTGCCATCAGGCTATGATGGACGGTGTAGGCGAAGATGATGCCGATGACGATCCACACGAGCGAGGCGCCGGTCGCCCAGTAGAAGGGCACGACCGGCGCCTTCTTCTGCAACTGGCCGAGAAGCTGGCCGATGGGCTGGCGGTCGTCGTTGGCGGCGCGGCGCTCGGCTTCGCTGCGGGGGCGGGGGGCGCCCTCGCGGCGGCCGCCGTCGACGCGAACTTCGCCACCCTCGGGGGGACGCGGCCGGCGGTTGATGGGGCGGCCTTCACGCTGCGGTCCGGGACCGGAGAGAACACGCTCGGGTGCGGGCGGTCGATCCAGCGGGGTTCCGCGATCAGGCGGCAGGGGCGCCTCGCCCCCCTTGGCCGCAGCCGCATTGGCCTCGGCATTGTCGAGCTCGAGCGTCAGAGCCTCCTGGATGGCCGACAGAGCCGCCTCGGTCGGGTCCTGGATCTTCTTCGGGTTCTTCATCTCGCTGTCGCCTCTGCCCGCTTTCGGTGCCCCGGCGTGATGCCGCCCAAGGCTCCGATACCCGTACACGCCCCCGTCATCCGGCCATGCCGGACGAAGATGGTTTACCGTTTCTTATCCTAGACAGGCCGCGGCTCCGTTTGAACCGCCCCGGCCGCATTAATGAAGATATCGTTAATATCGAGCGGCTTGGCTTGGGCTTGGCCATTCGGTTCGCACGGGCGGGAGCCGCGACAATCGGCGCCCACGCTGGTGCGGCGCGAGGCAAGCCGCTATAGCCAGTGGCCGGAAAGCGGCCCCGCCGCGGCCATTAGGCCGGGGTGCGCGAGCCGTCCGATCAAGCCACCGCCGCCTGCGCGGCGGAAGCCGGGAAGCGACAATCTATGGTTGCCATTACCTTTATCGAACACACGGGCGCGGTCCACAAGGTGGATGGACCGGAAGGTGCTACCGCCATGGAGACGGCGGTGCGCAATGGCGTTCCCGGCATCGTCGCGGAATGCGGCGGCGCCTGTGCCTGCGCCACCTGCCACGTCTATGTGGATGAAGCCTGGATGGACAAGGTCGGCCAGCCCTCCGAGATGGAGGAGGGGATGCTCGATTTTGCAACCGACCTTCGCCCGACCTCACGCCTCTCCTGCCAGATCAAGCTGACGGCGGCGCTGGACGGGCTGGTGCTGCACACGCCCGAGACCCAGGGCTGAAATCCGGGAGGCGAGGGGAGCGAGGCTCCCCTCAGTCCACCTTCTCGCCGGGATAGACGCCGAACAGCTGGTTCTGCTGCACATAGCCGTCGAAGCCGTCGCCGGTGATGCGGCAGAACTTGCCGTCGCAGGTCTTCACCACGCCGAGCACGCTCGGCTCGAGCTTGGCCACGACCTTGGCATCGGCATCGGCCGAGCCGCGCAGGGGCACGGTCTCGCCCTTCAGCCAGGGGGCAACGAGGGCGGTCCGCCGCAGCGACAGCATGGAGTGGTACACCCATCCCTCCGCGCCATCGGCATCGCGGATGCGGCGCCACGTCTCATATTCGGCGGTCACCTCCACCGGCAGGCCGGCGCGGTTGAACACCCACGCCACGTCCTGGTCCCGGTTCGGTCCGTTGCGGACGTTCACCTTGTCGGCCTTGAGCGAGACGAAGCGGGGAACCGGTAGGCCGGAGGTGCCGGGCTCGGCGGCGACTGCACCCGCAGCCGTTCCCACCATCATCGCCGCCGCAAGGGCCAGGGCTTTCACCGACCGGCTGTCGAGGCTTCGCTTCAGATGAGTTCGCTTTGCGGGCATGATGGGATCGTCCTTTCGCATCGCACCTAACCGACCGGAGGGGTGCGCCGACGTGGCGGGCACGTCAAGGCCCTGCGTCCCGGCGCGCCTTGTGTTTCCCCGGCTGTCTGATAGACGGGACCAGAACCGTTAAGAAATGGGGAATGGGGAGTAACGATGGTGCGTCGCAAGCCCCTCGTCGTTGTCACGCGCAAGCTGCCCGACTCGGTCGAGACGCGGATGCGCGAGCTTTTCGATGCCAGACTGAACATCGACGACGTGCCCATGGATCAGGCCGCGCTGGTGGAGGCGGTCAAGACCGCGGACGTGCTCGTGCCGACTCTGACCGACCGCATCGATACGTCGGTGCTTTCACAGGCTGGGGAAAACCTGCGGCTGATCGCCTCTTTCTCCAACGGCGTCGACCACATCGACGTTGCCAGCGCGCTCAACCGGGGCATCACCGTCACCAACACGCCCGGCGTCCTCACCGAGGACACCGCGGACATGACCATGGCGCTGATCCTCTCCGTGCCGCGGCGCCTCGCCGAAGGCGCTCAGGCGATGATCGCGGACAAGGAAGAGTGGACCGGCTGGTCGCCCACCTGGATGCTCGGTCGGCGGATCTGGGGCAAGCGCCTCGGCATCATCGGCATGGGCCGCATCGGCCAGGCGGTGGCGCGGCGCGCCAAGGCATTTGGCCTGCAGATTCATTACCATAACCGCCGCCGCCTCAATTCCGGCATCGAGGAAATGCTCGACGCCACCTATTGGGACAGCCTCGACCAGATGCTGGCGCGCATGGACATCGTGTCCGTGAACTGCCCGCACACCCCCGCCACCTACCACCTGCTCTCCGCCCGTCGTCTCAAGCTGTTGAAGCCAGACGCTTATGTGGTGAACACGGCGCGCGGCGAGGTGATCGACGAGAACGCCTTGACCCGCCTGCTGGAAGCCGGCGAGATCGCCGGTGCGGGGCTCGACGTGTTCGAGCACGAGCCGGCGGTGAACCCCAAGCTGGTGCGCCTCGCCCGGCAGGGAAAAGTCGTGCTTCTTCCGCACCTTGGCTCGGCGACCCTCGAGGGCCGCGTGGACATGGGCGAGAAGGTCATCGTCAACATCAAGACCTTCATGGACGGCCACCGTCCGCCGGATCGCGTGCTGCCGGCGATGCTCTGAGGCGGAAACGCCTCAGCTCCGGCTGCGGCCGGAAAGACGGCTCACGAGACGCGCGAGCCTACTGACAGGCCCCGATGTCGGTGACGTTCGGGGGCCATTCGGTGCGGGTATCGGCGGGTTCGGGGCGCATTCAGTCCCGACCTTGGCCGACGCATCGGATTGCGCCTGCTCCAGAGCCGCGATCCGCGCCTCCAGCGCCGCACGGTCGCGCCGCCAGTCGTCGGCCAGCAGAGCGGCTGGTATCTGACTATGGGTTGGCGAGAAGGGGAAGGCGCCGCGGTCGCGCGCCTCCGTCACCGGCCAGCGGTGGAACCATGACCCCAGGTTGTCCACCTCGAATCGCGCCACTTCCAGCCCCGACCGCCCAAGCGCGTAGGTGCCGGAGAGCTGGTCCCGGCGGGAGTAGCGCAGCACCTGCGCGAGCCACAGGCGCATGGCGGCGACGACCGCAGGGTCGTGGTGGCGCCGCAGGAGGATGGCGGACCAGAAGGGCACGGCTTCCAGCCCTGCCGGGTCTGTCATCACGTAATGGTTGAGCTGCTCCAGCACCCGCCCGCCATCGTCGAGGCCCATGCGCAGGACCTCCATGAACTCGTCGCGGACGCTGGCGCGGAAGCTGTGCCCCGGCATGGCCGCAGCCACCCCATCGGTCAGGTAGCGCGCGATCACCTCTTCCGGCGGCGCCGTCAGGATGACGCTGTTGTCGATGTAGAGCGAGACGTCGTAGCCCGGCAGCAGATCGTGCGGGGAGAGCTTGACGATGCGCTGGCTGCGCACCGGGTCGAGCGGGAAGGCCGGGACGTAGGGCACCAGCTGCCACGAGGCGCTGGTGAGGGTCGGATCATCGGTGAAGCAGAGGAAGTCGAGGCCTGAGGCCGCCGCCATGGGCTGCTCGTTCAGCGCTTCGTAGCCGCCGATCAGGCAGGTATAGACGCACGCGCGACCAGAGCCCTCCGCCATGCCTCAGGCCGCCGCGCTGCGCTTGTGCGCGGAGAGGTCGGTGATGCGCGCGCCCTCGCCGGTGAGGGGATTCTCGGGGTCCCAGCCATAGCTCAGCGTCTCGAAGCGCATGGAGCGCGCGTCGATCATCAGCAGGCGCCCCACCAGCGGATCACCGAAGCCGACGATGGCGCGGAGCGCCTCCAGGGCCGCGAGCGATCCGGCGACCCCGGCCAGCGCGCCCAGCACCCCGGCCTCGGCGCAGGCGGGCACGGTGCCGGCCGGCGGCGGCTCGGGGAAGAGGCAGCGATAGGTGGGGTTGGGGGTCCCGTCCGGCCCGCTCTCATGGGCGCGGATGGTGGTGATGGTGGCGTCGAAGGCACCCAAAGCCGCCGTCACCAGCGGCTTCTTCGCCAGCACGCAGGCATCCGAAACCAGATAGCGGGTGGAGAAATTGTCCGACCCATCCACCACCAGATCGGCCTGGGAGATGAGGTCCAGCGCGTTGCCGGCGTCGATCCGCACCGGATGCGTCACCAGCTCCACATGGGGGTTGAGGGCCGCCACCGCGTCGCGGGCGCTGTCGGTCTTCAGCCGGTCGATGTCCTGCGTGCGGTGGATCACCTGCCGCTGGAGATTGGACAGGGAGACGACATCGTCCTCCACCAGGATCAGCCGACCGACCCCGGCCGCCGCCAGATAGAGCAGCACCGGCGCGCCGAGGCCCCCGGCGCCGATCACCAGCACGGTCGCGGCCTTCAGCTTCTGCTGGCCCGGTCCGCCCACGTCGTGCAGCACGATGTGGCGGGCGTAGCGCTCGATCTCTTCGGGAGAGAAGGCCATCTCTAATCCTCGGGCGACGCCTCGGCTGATGCCTCAGCCGCCGGAGAGGCGTGCCATCATCGGCAGGAGCGTATTGCTCACCGCCTCGGGGGTCAGCGGCCCCACGAACTTGTGGACGATGGTGCCGTCCTTCGACACCACGAAGGTCTCCGGCACGCCGTAGACGCCCCATTCTATGGCCGCGCGCCCCTTGGGGTCGACCCCCACCGCCTTGTAGGGCAGGCCGAACTGGCCGAGGAAGCGGCGGGCATTGTCCGGCGCGTCCTTGTAGTTGATGCCGACGAGGCTGAAGCGCGGGTCCTTGCCGAGCTGCATCAGGATGGGATGCTCCTCGCGGCAGGGGCCGCACCAGGAGGCCCACACGTTCACCAGCGCCGGCTTGCCGCCCAGCGCGGCAAGGTCGATGCCGGGCAGGGGCGCGGCGTCCGGCCCCTTCAGGCCTTCCAGCGGCGGCAGGGAGACGACCGGCGCCTTCTTGCCCACCAGCGCGGAGGGAATGCGCGAGGGATCGCCGCCGGTCTCCAGCCGCGAGAAGAACAGGCCGGCCAGCGCCAGGAACACCACCAGCGGCAGCGCCACCAACCACAGGCGGCGGCGCGGGCGGGCGGGGGTGATGACGGGATCGCTCATTCCGCCTCTCCCGATCGATTGGCCCTGCGGCGGCCGACGCCGCGCGCTTCCAGCTCCGACAGGGTGCGCCGCTGGCTGCGATAGTCGAGCACGAGCCAGAGGGCGAGCAGCCCGAGGCCGAGGAGGGAGACGCCGTAGGATGCGGCGATGAAGACGGTATGGGTCATGCGCGGGGGCTCAGGCCATGGCTTCCGCGGCCGCGCGGGCTTCCAGCGCCTGCACGCGGCGGCGGAGGATTTCCGTGCGCATGCCGAGCATGTGCAAAGCGATGAACACCAGGGTGAAGCCGATGGCGCAGATGAGCAGCGGCCACAGCAGACTGGAATCGATGGTCGAGCCGCCCATGCGGAACACCGATGCCGGCTGGTGCAGGGTGTTCCACCAGTCCACGGAGAACTTCACGATGGGCACGTTGATGAAGCCCACCAGCGTGAGCACGGCTGCGGCGCGGCCGGCGCGGTTGGGGTCGTCGATGGCCGCGCGCAGCGCCATCAGGCCGAGATAGAGCAGCAGCAGCACCAGCATGGAGGTCAGCCGGGCATCCCACACCCAATAGGTGCCCCACATGGGCCGGCCCCACAGGGCGCCGGTGATGAGGCACAAAGCGGTGAAGGTGGCCCCCACGGGCCCGGCGGCCTTGTGCGCCACATCGGCCAAAGGGTGCCGCCAGACCAGGATGCCGATGGAGGAGGCGGCCATCATGGAGTAGCCGAACAGGCCCAGCCACGCGAAGGGCACGTGGATGTACATGATCCGCACCGTCTCGCCCTGCTGGTAGTCGGGCGGCGCCTGGAAGGCGAGATAAAAGCCGATTGCGAGCGTCACCACCGCCGCGGCGGCGATCCAGGGCAGGATGCGCGCGGACAGGCTGAGGAAGCGGACCGGATTGGCAAGGTCGAGGATCGCCATGAAGGCGTTCTAGTGTGCGCGGGCGCCGGATGGAAGCGCAGACGGTGTTCAGGATTTCGTGTCGCAGGGGCGAGACTTCAGGCCAGCCGCAATTTCAGGCGAGCCGGACTTGCCGCCGGATGAACCAGAGGGTGGCGGCGGCGCCGGCAGCGGCCCAGCCGAGGAGGATCAGGAGGGAGGGCGCCAGCGTCGCCATGCCCTCGCCGCGCCAGAGCGCCCCCTGAAACGCCTCGATGCCCCAGGCCGTCGGGGTGAGAATCCCCGCATGCTGGAGCCATTCGGGCATGAGGAAGCGCGGCACCATGCTGCCGCCCACGGCCGAGAGCAGCAGAACCGCGAAGGTGGAGAGCGTCTGCGCCTGCTGGCGCGTGCGGGAGACCGCCGCGAGCGGCAAGGCGACGCCGGCGGCAGCGGCCGAGGCGGCGACGGCCACGGCCGCGAAGGTCCAGAAATTCACGAACACGTTCACGCCATAGACGATCTGCGCCACCGTGAAGAGCACCGCCGAAAGCGCAAGCCCCTGGAGAATCAGGAAGGCGAGCTTGCCCCCCACCAGTGCCAGCACGCCGCCGCGGCTCATGACGATGCGGTCGAACACGCCGGAGCGGCGTTCGTCCACGAGGCTCCCGGCGCCCTGCACCGCCGAGAACAACAGGAACAGCATGGCGATGGCCCCGGCGTAATAGCTTACGCCCGGCTCGGACCGCCGGCGGGTGAGCGGCTGCCGCTCCATCAGCTCGGCGCCGCCGCCTGCCACCAGCTCCGGCGCGCGGGCGATGGATTGCTCCAGCCGTGACGTCTGGTCTTCGGAGAAGGCGCCCACCAGCACCTGGATCTGCGCCGCCACGCGGCGGATGGCGAGGCCGGGGAGATCGTCCGTGAACACCCGCTGGATGCGCGCCGAGAGCAAGGCCGCGGCCACATTGCGGGCGGGATCGGTGATGACGAGCAGCGGCGGCTTGTCGGTGGCGGCGGCCACGTCGCCCCGAACCACCAGCCCCACATCGGCGCGGCCGTCCGCCACCCGGGCGCGGACCTCCTCGGGCGTGACGAGGACGAGATCGTTGTCGCCGGCGTGGCCGAGCGCGGTGAGAAAGGCCGTGGCCGATGGCGCGTCGGTGGCGCGCGCCGCCGCGATCTTGATGACCGAGGTTTCGCCTCCCGTGCCGGCGAACACCGCCGCGAACAGGATGAACAGCACCGGCGGCAGCACGAACGTCATCATCAGCGCACCGCGGTCGCGCATCAGGGTCAGCGCCATGGCCCGGACGATGGCGCCGATCATGGATGGCCGCTCCCGGTCACGTCGGCATAGAGCGCATCGAGGCCCGCCGCCTCGAAGGCGATGGTGCGCGGCACGAGCCCGGCCACCTTGAGCGCGGCGATGAGCCCGCCCGCGCCTTCCGGCGTATCGGAGACGACGCCGCTGAAGGAGGTGCCGCCGTCATCGCCGGTCAGCCCGCGCAGGGCCAGCACCTGCCGCCCGTTCGGCGAGGGGGGCGTGGCGAAGGTGACGGCGGCGCGCCGCTGGTTGGGGAAGCGCGCGGCGATGAGGGCGGCGAGCCGCCCTTCCAGCGCGATCCGCCCCTCGGAGAGGATGGCGACGCGCTCGGCCACCTCCTCGGCGAAGGCGAAATCGTGGGTGATGACGAGAACGCCGAGCCCGTCTGCCGCCAGCCGCTGCACCAGCGCGGCGAGGTCGGCGCGGGCGGGGGCGTCGACGCCCACGGTCGGCTCGTCCAGCACCAGCAGGCGCGGATTGCCGACGAGGGCGGCCGCCACATTGGCGCGGCGCTGCCAGCCGCCGGAGAGCCGGTCGATGCGCTCGTGGGCGCGCTCCTCGATGCCGGTGCGCGCCATCACCCGCGCGACGCAGGCGGCAACGTCCGTGCGCCGGACGCCGGCGAGACGGGCGAAGACGGCGAGATTCTCGGCGATGGTGAGTGCGCGGTAGAGGGCGATGTCCTGCGGGGCGAGGCCGATGCGGGCGCGGGCCTCGCTCTCGGCGGCGGGGATGCCGCAGATGCGGATCACGCCGGTGCGCGGCGGGATGCGCCCGCAGATGGCGCGGACCAAGGTGCTCTTGCCGGCGCCGTTGGGGCCGACGAGGGCCGTGACCGTTCCTGCGCGCAGCACGAGGTCCACGCCAGCCAGCACAGTGCGCGCGCCATAGCCTGCGGTGAGGCCGAGAATGGCGAGGGGAGGTGCCGGGCTTTCGTCTTTCGGGTCGTCGTAATGGTGGGCGGCGGCGCTCACGGCGCCAGCGGCCCCATCAGTTCACCGAAGGCAGCGGTCATGAAGTCTCGCAGGGGCTGCTGGCCCTCCTTGTTGGGCCCCAGTTCTTTAGAGGCTGCGAGCGCCCCCGCCAAGTGCTCCGACAACAGCTTGCGCGCACGCGGCGCGCCGAGGGAGGCAATGACCGTCGCCTTGTTGGCGTCCTTGCCCACATCCTTGCCCAGCGTCGCCGCCGAGCCCGCATTGTCGAGGATGTCGTCGAGGATCTGGTAGGCGCTGCCCACATGGCCGGCGAGCGCCCGGAGGTGGCCAGCCTGCGCCTCGTCCGCCGCTGCGGCGCGGCCGGCGATTTCCACCGCGGCGGAGAACAGGACGCCGGTCTTGCGGCGGTTCACGTCCTCGGTGGCGGCGAGGGAGCGGCCGGGGCTGGGGCGCAAATCGTCATACTGGCCGCCGCACAGGCCGAGGGAGCCCACCGCCTTGGACAGGATGCACACGGCGTCGAGCCGCACATGATCGCTCGTCCCCGCCGCCGCGCCGGCGACGCCGAGGGCGCGGGACAGGAGCGCCACCGCCGCCAGCACGGCGACATCCTCGCCATACTGGACATGGGTGGTCGGCTGGGCCCGGCGCACCATGGCGTCGTCCATGCACGGCAGGTCGTCGATGATGAGGGACGACGCGTGGATCATCTCCAGCGCGCAGCCGAAATCCAGCACCGCATGCTCGGAGGCGTCGAGCTGCATGGCCGCCGCCATGGTGAGCAGCGGACGCAGCCGCTTGCCCGGCGCCAGCAGGATGTGCCGCATGGCGGCGTGCAGCACGGCCGGATGGGACGCGGCCGGCGGCACCAGAAGCCCGAGCCGGCGGTCCACCACCGCGCGCAGATAGGAGAGGTCGCGGGAGCGGGGCGGGAAGTCCGGCAGGGCGGTATCGTGGGCGTGCGCGGCCTCCATGTCCGGCGCCGCCGCGGCGAGCACGACACTGCCGGCAGCCGCCGACAGCGCTTCCCGCGAGGCCGTCGCCGAAGCATCGGTCCGCCGGTCTCGTCCGCCCTTCTGCCCCATACGCCCCCTCACTCTGTTCTTGGCCGCGCTCTTGGCCACCTTGGGCGACCATCCCCCTGCAACAGGCACATACGTTGCCTTGAATGACTTTAGATCACCGCTTACACAATGATGCCAGTGCGTGCGTTCCGCCGCGTCGCACATTTTGCCGGCGTGTGGCGCCAGCGCCGCGGCGCGGAATGCGCGACGCCAGAAGGCACGGATCCAGGGAACGCCGGGAGAGGCATGGACGAGAACGCAGCCGGTCGCCGCAAGGAAGACCATATCGACATCGTTCTCTCCGGCGATCGCGTGGCGTCCCGCGTGGATGCGGGATTCGACCGCTGGCGCTTCGTCCACTGCGCGCTGCCGGAATTGAGCCTCGATGCGGTGGACCTCTCCACCAGCCTGCTCGGCCGCCGGCTGAAGGCGCCGCTCCTCATCTCCGCCATGACCGGCGGGCCGGCGCGCTCCGAGGCCATCAACGCGCATCTGGCCGAGGCGGCGCAGGCGCTGGGCATCGCCCTCGGCGTCGGCTCGCAGCGCATCGCGGTGGAGACCGGCGCGGCCGCAGGACTCGGCGGCGAACTGCGCAAGCGGGCGCCGGATGTGCTGCTGCTCGCCAACCTCGGCGCCGCGCAACTCCTCGCCGCCGGTGGCCGCGACCATGCCCGCCGCGCGGTGGACATGATCGGCGCGGATGCGCTCGTCATCCATCTCAATCCCTTGCAGGAAGCCATTCAGGAAGGCGGCGACCGCGACTGGCGCGGCGTGCTCCACGCCATCGCCGGCCTCTGCACCTATCTCCATGTGCCGGTCGTGGTGAAGGAAGTGGGCTTCGGCCTGTCCGCCCCAGTCGCGCGCCGGCTGGTGAAGTGCGGGGTGGCCGCGCTCGATGTCGCGGGGGCCGGCGGCACCAATTGGGCGCTGGTGGAAGGCGCCCGCGGGAATGGCCGCACGCAGGCTCTGGCCGCCGCCTTCGCCGGCTGGGGCATTCCCACCGCCGATGCGGTGGTCGAGGTGCGCGCGGCGCTGCCGGATGTGCCGATCATCGCGTCCGGCGGCATCCGCGACGGGGTGGACGCCGCCAAGGCCATCCGCCTCGGCGCCGATCTTGTCGGGCAGGCGGCGGCGACGCTGAAGGCGGCCGTCACCTCCACCGAGGCGGTCGTCGCCCATTTCGAGCTGCTCGCGGAGCAGTTGCGTATCGCGGCTTTCGCGGCGGGGGCTGGCAGCCTCGCGGACCTGCGGGCGGTGCCGCTGGTCGAGGCGCGCTGAAGCGACCGTTCTGCGTCGTCCTCCGGCTCGACCGGAGGACCCATGGCGCCGCCGGAGGACCCATGGCGCCGTTTACCCGGCCGCCGAAGGCTTGCCCCTGCGGAGGAATGGGCCCTCCGGTCGAGCCGGAGGGCGACGGCGGTGCCGAGACGGGCGCCTATCCCGCCCATGCCTCAATTGGCCCAGTGATCCATCCAGATCTTCTCGCCGATGGTGCAGGAGATGCGGGGCTGTTGGGCTGAGGCGTGCTGGATCAGGCCCGGTCCGGGCTTTTGCACCACGCCGGCCACCTCCAGCACCAATTTGGTGCGGATGGCGCGGGAGAACTCGGCCATCGTCTCGACCGGGATGACGAAGGCGCCGGGGCCGCCGATGACGCAATCCTCGTAATAGACATCGAGCTCGGGGATATCGAGCGCGGACGAGGCGGAGCGCTTCATCAGCAGCGGCAGGCCGTTCACCGTGATGCCCCGGCGGACCACCGAATCCCGCGCCAGCGCCACGGGCGGCCCCTGATTGTTCACGCCGTCGCCCGACACGTCGATGACCTTGCGCAGGCCCCGGAAGCCGTTGAGGTCAAACTGGTCGGCGGCGAACAGCAGGGCGCCGGAGATGGAGGTGCGGTAGATGCGCCGGATGGGCGCGGACCGCACCGCATCGGAAAACGCCTTCGCGCTGTCCGGCCCGTCGATGATGCGCCACTCCACCACGATCTTCTGCTCGTTCTCGCCGGCCCACTCCACATATTCCACCGCGATCCGGCCATTGGGGCCGAGCCTCAGCGCATCGAGGAATTCGGGGGAGGTGATGGCGGAGGCATAGCCCTCGCGTTGCAGGGCCAGCTCGTCGGCATCCATGGAGTAGGAGACATCGACCGCAAGCACCAGTTCCACATCCACGGCGAGCTTGCCGGAGCCACCGGCTTCAGCCGGCGCGGTGTGGAAAAGGCCGAGGGCGAGGAGAGACGCGGCCAGCAGGCCGGAAGCACGAGACCAGAGGCGGCGGCGCGAGGACATGGACGGCTTCCTCCCGGGGAAGGAACGGTGCGGCATCACGTCCGTGAAATGCTGACACCGTTCCCCGGCGGGGAGAAGAGATTTGCCGCCTCAGGGCCTGTCACGTTTTGCGGCGGAACCGTTGCAATGGCGTGCGCTGCGGGCGTCACGCCATTGTCTTTTTAACCCTCGCAACGGGTTAGCGGCGGCAATGCCGCCGCCGTGCCGAAATCAATCGAGCGTTTCGGTACCGAGGATCTCGATGCCGAAGCCCGCGAGGCCCACATAGGTTCGGGTCTTGGAGGACAAAAGGCGGATCGACTGGATGCCGAGATCGCGCAGGATCTGCGCGCCCAGCCCCACCTCGCGCCAGTGCCGATCGCGCTCCAGCTCGCTGGTGCTCTTCTCGGAATTCTGGCCCATGGCCACCGCCGGCACGCCGCTGGTGCCGTCGCGCAGATAGACCAGCACGCCGCGGCCCTCGGCCTCGATGCGTTCCAGGCTCTTCTGCAGCACCTTGCCGCCGCTGAAGGCGTCGGCGATGGCATCCGCCCGGTGCAGGCGCACCAGCACCTTCTCGCCGTCGCCGATGCGGCCCTTCACGAGGGCGAGATGGTTCACCGGATCGAAGGGCGTCACGTAGGAATAGCCCTGCAACTCGCCGACAACGGTCGGCACCGGGAATTCCGCCGCCCGCGTCACCAGCTTCTCGCGCGCCTGGCGATAGGCGATGATCTCCGCCACCGAGATGCGGGTGAGGTTGTGCTTCTCGGAGAAGGCGGTCACCTGCGGCCCGCGCTGCACCGTCCCGTCGTCATTCACCAGCTCGGCGATGACGCCGATGGGCGGCAGGCCGGCGAGGCGGCAGAGATCCACCGCCGCTTCGGTATGGCCGGAGCGGATCAGGACGCCGCCCTCGCGGGCGATCAGCGGGAAGACATGGCCCGGCCGCACGAAATCACCGGCGCCCATGTTGGGATTGGCCAGCGCCCGCACGGTGTTGGTGCGCTCCTCGGCCGAGATGCCGGTGGTGGTGCCGTGGCGCACATCGATGGAGACGGTGAAGGCCGTGCCCATGGGCGCGTCGTTGTTCGACACCATGGGATCGAGCCGCAGCCGCTTCGCCTCGGACGGGGGCAAAGGCGTGCAGACGATGCCGGAGGTGTTGCGGATGACGAAGGCCATCTTCTCCGGCGTCGCCAGCGAGGCGGCGAGGATGAGGTCGCCTTCGTTCTCGCGGTCGTCGTCGTCGGTGACGACGATGATCTCTCCCCGCGCGATGGCTTCGATGGCGGACTGGACGCGGGCCTGGGTGGTATCGGTCACGGGCAAACCTCGGATGTGCGGGACGAGGCCGAGGAAATCGTTGGGCGTCACCTGCTGCCCCGTCGCCTCGGCGATCTTTTCGGCCGTCTCGCGGGAGATCCAGGCGCGCTCGTCATTGCACAGGGCCGTCACGCTGGCCGGGGACATGCCCACCTGCCGCGCGAACGCGCTGCGCTTCGTTCCGGTTGCCGAGAGCCATTCCGCGAGCTTCATGGGGCCAGCATAGCGAAGCGAATTTCAGTGACAATGAAAAAGTGCGGCAAGTCACTTTGGCGCCATGTTTGCTAAGGCTGAATTCGTCTATTCCGGCAAGAACGGCCAGCGTGGGCGCCCAATAGAGGTGAGGGCGGCTGTTCCGGGAGGACAAGGGCGATGGCGTAGTATCGCCAAAGCTGCCAGACTCCTGCTACCTATGGGTGTGCAGCCAATTGAAGCCTCAGGTCCACGCTGATGAAATGCCACCAGTGCGAAAGGCCGGCCTTCTACGAAGTGGAGGGGGTAGCGCTATGTCTCCACTGCTACGGAATCCTTTCTCGGATTCACGCGCAAGAGTTTTTGATGAACGCGGCAATGGCCAATCGGGCATTGGACGACATGGATGCAGTGATGTGGCCCCTTATTCCAGGTGGTCGAATACCCATTGAGCCGCTCGCTCGCGCAATACAAGGATCGCCTACGTTGAACCATTTCAATTTGACCAACAGCCAAGTCGGTATCATCAACACCGGCAGCATCCAAAAAATAGATACAGCCATAACGCAGACCCAAGGGTCGGATGCCGAGGGTATTGGAAAAATAATTCAAGCACTCACTGCGGTAGTTCTCGCGGCTCACGAGCTTACGGCGGATGAGCAGGCAAAAATGGTGGAATTGATCGAGGCACTCTCGCAACAGGTAATTGAAGGGCGGAAGCCTGCGGTAATTTCAGCTCTGATGAAGTCACTCAAGGATGGGCTCATTGGTGTGTCGGCAGCGGTTCCTCTTGTCCAGAAGCTTTGGGAGGCCCTTCAAGCGCTGGGCTCCTGAGTCGCGATCGGCGGGAGCTGGTCTAGGTTTAGTGCACCTTCTAAGGCATAAAACCAAATTGCCGCATCTCTAACCCATTGAGAATACAGCAATAAAAATATGTCGAGGTGAGGTGGTGAGCCCGTCGGGATTCGAACCCGAGACCCCATGATTAAAAGTCACGTGCTCTACCGGCTGAGCTACGGGCTCACTTGACGCGTTGGTTAGGGTGCGAAGGCGGCGGGGTCAAGGCCGGGCGGGCGGGATGTCCCGGCATTTCGGCAGGGGGCGGCGCGGTCGCGGGCATTGACCGGGCAGGATGGGTTCCGCACCATGGCCGCTCAATTGCTTCTGGAATTGCCATGCCGGTCAACAACCACATCGCTGCCCGCGCCGACGAGATCGCGGCCTGGCGGCAGGATTTCCACCGTAACCCCGAGCTCATGTACGACCTCGACCGCACCAGCGCCGCGGTGGCGGAGAAGCTGCGCGCCTTCGGCTGCGACGAGGTCATCACCGGCATCGGCCGCACCGGCGTGGTGGGAATCGTGCGTGGGAAGGGGGATGGCCCGCTCATCGGCCTGCGCGCCGACATGGACGCGCTGCCCATTCTGGAAAAGACCGGCGCCGCCTATGCCTCGCAAACGCCCGGCAAGATGCACGCCTGCGGCCATGACGGCCACACCGCCATGCTGCTCGGCGCCGCGCGCCACCTCGCCGAGACCCGCGCCTTCTCCGGCACGGCGGTGCTCATCTTCCAGCCGGCGGAGGAAGGCGGGGCCGGCGCCAAGGCGATGATCGACGACGGGCTGTTCGTCCGCTTCCCCGTCCGCGAGGTCTACGGCATGCACAATCTGCCGGGGCTCGAGGTGGGGCGCTTCGCCATGCGGCCGGGCGGCATCATGGCCTCGGCCGACCATATCGAGATCGTGGTGGACGGGCGCGGCGCCCATGCGGCGCGGCCCAACCAGGGCGTGGACGTGGTGCTCACCGGCGCCGCCATCGTCATGGCCCTGCAGCAGATCGTCTCGCGCAATGTGGACCCGCTGGAGGCGGCGGTGGTCTCCATCGCCATGTTCCATGCGGGCGAGGCGGACAATGTGCTGCCGCCCTCGGCCACCCTCGTCGGCACCGCCCGCACGCTGGACCAGGGGGTGCGCGCCCAATTGCGCGAGCGCATCCGGCAGGTGGCGGAAGGCGTCGCGGCGGCCTATGGCGCCACCGCCACGGTGAGCTTCAAGGAAGGCTATCCGGTCACCAGCAACCATGCCGATCAGGTGGCCTTCGCCGCCGAGGTGGCGAGCGAGGTGGCCGGCGCCTCCGAGGTGGACGCCGCCGCGCCGCCGCTGATGGCGGCCGAGGATTTCGCCTACATGCTGGAGGAGAAGCCGGGCGCCTACATCTTCATCGGCAACGGCCCATCCGCCGGCCTGCATCATCCGCAGTACGACTTCGCCGACGCGGCCATTCCCTACGGCGCGTCCTATTGGGTGCGGCTGGTGGAGCGGGCACTGCCGCTGACGGCGTGAGTTCAAGCCTGCGCGGCGCTTGAGCGAGACGCGCTAGAAGCCCGCGCGGCGCCTGAGCGAGACGCACCAAAAGCCTGCGCGGTGCAAAGCTCTCTCAGGCCGGCTTCACCAGCACGAAGGTCAGGAGGCCGGTCTCGACCTCCTGCTTTTCCAGCACCGCGCCCGTCTCGTGCGCGAGGTGGGGAATGTCGATCACCGCCATGGGGTCCGTGCAGGTGACGACGAGCCGGGTGCCCGCCGCCGCCTGCGCCAGCGCCTTGCGGGTGCGCAAGGCGGGCAGGGGGCATTTCAGCCCCTTCAGATCCAGTGCGACGGTGACGGCGGCCGGCTTCAAATCGCCTGATCCCGGAGCCGGCCGAGGCTCTCCTCGCGGCCGAGCACTGCGAGCACATCGAACACCGGCGGGGAGGTGGACTTGCCGGTGAGCGCGGCGCGCAGGGGCTGGGCCACGGCGCCGAGCTTCACGCCCTGCGCCTCGGCATAGCGGCGCACCACCTCCTCGGTGGCGGCGGCGCTCCAGTCCACGGCTTCCAGCAGCGGCACGAGGCGCCCGAGATGGGCGCGGGCCTCGGGCGAGAGCAGCGTGGTCGCCTTCTCGTCCAGCGGGATCGGCCGCTCGACGAAGATGAACTCGGCATTGTCCAGCAGTTCGACCAGCGTCTTCGCCCGCTCCTTCAGCCCCGGCATGGCGGCGGCGAGCTGGGCGCGGCGGGTGTCCGTCATGCGCGGCAGGCGGTGCGCGGCGTCCGGCAGGTAGGGCACCAGCGCGTCGATGGCGGCGAGCAGGTCCGCGTCGCTGGAGGCGCGCATATAGTGGCCGTTGAGGCTTTCGAGCTTGGTGAAATCGAAGCGCGCGGCCGAGCGGCCCACCTTGTCGAGGTCGAAGAATTCGACCATCGCGTCGGTGGAGAACACTTCCTGGTCGCCATGGCTCCAGCCGAGGCGCACGAGATAGTTGCGCAGCGCCGCCGGCAGATAGCCCATGTCGCGATAGGCATCGACGCCCAGCGCCCCGTGGCGCTTGGAGAGCTTGGCGCCATCCGGCCCGTGGATGAGCGGGATGTGCGCCATGCGCGGCACGTCCCAGCCGAGCGCGCGATAGATCTGCGTCTGGCGGGCGGCGTTGGTGAGGTGGTCGTCGCCGCGGATGATGTGGGTGACGCCCATGTCGTGGTCGTCCACCACCACCGCCAGCATGTAGGTGGGCGTGCCGTCGGACCGCAGCAGCACGAGGTCGTCGAGGTCCTTGTTGGGGAAGGTCACGGTGCCCTGCACCATGTCGTCGATCACCGTTTCGCCTTCCTGCGGGGCGCGCAGGCGGATGACGGGCGCGCGGTCAGCCGGCGCCTCGGAGGGGTCGCGGTCGCGCCAGCGGCCGTCATAGCGCGGCGGGCGGCCCTCCTTGCGGGCCAGCTCGCGCATCTCGTCCAGCTCCTGGGGCGTGGCGTAGCAGCGATAGGCGTTGCCCTTCGCCAGCATCTCCGCCACCGCGGCCTGATGCCGCTCGGCGCGGGCGAACTGGTAGATGGGCTCGCCCTCCCAGTCGATGCCGAGCCAGGAGAGCCCCTCGATGATGGCGTCGATGGCCTCCTTGGTGGAGCGCTGGCGGTCTGTG
Source organism: Xanthobacter aminoxidans (assembly GCF_023571765.1). Taxonomy (GTDB): domain Bacteria; phylum Pseudomonadota; class Alphaproteobacteria; order Rhizobiales; family Xanthobacteraceae; genus Xanthobacter; species Xanthobacter aminoxidans. The sequence continues at coordinate 400,340 of NZ_JAMJXC010000003.1, forward strand.
TCCTCGATGCGCAGCAGCATCTTGCCGCCGGTGTGGCGGGCATAGAGCCAGTTGAACAGCGCCGTGCGCGCCCCGCCGATATGCAGGAAGCCGGTGGGCGAGGGGGCGAAGCGGGTGACGATCTGCGACATCGGGCGGGGCTCGGCGGGATGGGGTCCGCTTGGACGGAAGACACGCGTGCGCAGCCCTGCGGAACGCAAACCGAACCACATGGCGCGCGGGAGGCGCCCGTGTAGCATAGAGGCGGGGCACAAGGAACATGGGGCGGGGACGGGCGCGACCCGGCCCGGCCCCCGGCGGACGGGGATGGACGAGCGGGCTTCAGGCGGCGCGCGGGCAGGGGGACGGGGAGCTGCGGGCGCGCTCCCGGTGTTCTCCGCGCGTGGGCTTTCACGCCTCGCCGACGCGCTGAAGGCCCGCATCGCCCATGATGTTACGGCCGAGGCGGCGTCCGGCCGGCTGATCCTGTGGCTGCCGGCCGCCTTCACCGCCGGCATCCTGCTCTATTTCGGCGCCTCCACCGAACCTTCGCTCACCGCGAGCCTCGTGCTCGTGGCCCTGTTCGCGGCCGCGGCCTGGGGCGCTCGGGCGCGGCCGGTGATGTTCGGGGCCGCCGCGGTGCTCCTCGCCACCATGGCCGGCTTCGCGGCCGGCGGGGTGCGCACCGCGTTCATCGCCCACGAGATGGTGGTGCCGCCCAAGACCCCGGTGCGCCTGTCCGGCTTCATCGAGCGGGTGGAGCGGCGGACCACCGGCGACCGCATCCTGCTGCGGCTCGACGGCGACGCCGTGCGGGGGCTGAAAAACGCGCCGGCGTTGGTGCGCCTCTCGCTCCGCAAGGGGTGGGCGCCGCCGGTGGGGAGCCATGTAACCCAGCTGGCGCAATTGCTGCCGCCCTCCGGCCCGGCCATGCCGGGCGCCCATGATTTCGGCCGCACGCCGTGGTTTCAGGGCATCGGCGCCATTGGCTACGGGCTCGGCCGGCCCAAGGCGGCGGCGCCGCGCGATCCGCCTTTGTCCGTGCGCCTCGCCATGGCGCTCGACGGGGTGCGCCAGAGCCTGTCGGACCGCATCCGCGCCTCGCTTTCCGGCGTGCCGGCGGAGGTGGCGGTGGCGCTGGTGGCCGGCGATCGCTCCGGCATTCCGCGCGCGGTGGAGGAGAGCATGCGGGTGTCCGGCCTCTCGCATATCCTCTCCATCTCCGGCCTGCACATGGCGCTGGTCGCCGGCACCCTGTTCGCGCTGGCGCGGGGCCTGCTGGCGCTGGTGCCGGGGCTGGCTTTGTCGTGGCCCATCAAGTCCATGGCGGCGCTGATCGCGCTGTCGGGCAGCGCCTTCTATCTGGTGCTGTCGGGCAACGACGTGCCGGCGCAGCGCTCCTTCGTGATGACGGGGCTGGTGCTGGCCGGCGTGCTGGTGGGGCGGCCGTCTTTGTCGCTGCGCTCGGTGGGTGTCGCGGCGGTGGTGGTGCTGGCGCTGACGCCGGAGGCGGCGCTGGACCCGGGCACGCAGATGTCGTTCGCCGCCACCCTCGCCCTCGTCGCCGCCTATGAACGGCTCCAGCCTTTGCGGGCGATCCCCCGGCCGGATGGCATCGCCGGAGCCGTAGTCTCCTGGGTGGCCGTGCTGGTGGCCGGCACGGCGCTGACTTCGCTGGTGGCGGGGTTGGCGACGGCGCCGTATGGCATCTTCCACTTCCAGCGGGTGGCGCCCTACGGCCTGCTCGCCAATCTCGCGGCGATGCCGGCCGTCTCCTTCCTGGTGATGCCGGCGGGGCTTGCGGGCGTGCTGCTGATGCCGTTCGGCTGGGATCATCTGGCCTGGCCGGTGATGGGGCGGGGCATCGAGATCATGACGGCGGTGTCCGACTGGGTGGGGACCCTGCCGGGCGCCGACATCCGCGCCGCCTTCGTCGGTGCCGGAACGCTGCTCTGGCTGTCCCTCGCCCTGCTGGCCCTTTGCCTGCTGCGGGGCGTTCTGACCCTCGCGGCGCTGGTGCCCCTCGGCCTTGCCGCGCTGGTGGCGGGAACGCCGCTGAAACCGGACCTCCTCATCGCGCCCGATGCGCAGACGGTGGCGGTGCGGATGCCGGATGGACGGCTTTCCGTGCTCGGCGCCTCGGGCCAGAAGCTGGTGGTGGAGCAATGGCTGACGCGGGAGGGCGACCGCCGGACGGCCGGCACCAAGGACCTCGCCTCCGCCTTCCTGTGCGACCCGCTCGGCTGCACCGCGCCGCTGCCCGGCGGCGGAACCATCGCCGTCTCCCGGCGCGCCGAGAGCCTGGAGGCGGACTGCCTCAACGCCCGCATGGTCGTGACCCGCGATGCCCCGCCTCGCGCCTGCCCGGCCGAGGTTCTGACGCCGGAAAAACTCGCGCGGACCGGAACGCTCGCCTTCACCCTGCGCGATGGTGCCCTCGTGGCCGAGCGAAGCCGCAGCCCCTCGGTGTCCCGGCCGTGGATGGCACCGCTGCCGCCGGACCTCGCACCGGAGCGGGGGGCGGTCGATGCAGGCGATCCGCAGACCGACGCCACCGCTCCCTGATGCGACAACCACAAGGCGTCGGGGTGAGGGGCAACGCCTTCAAAAAAGCGCAGGCGCCCGTTGAGCGTGGACCACCGCGCCCCTCACCCCGTTCCGGATCTCCCGCGGGAGAAATAAGGATCAGTAGCGGCGCATGAGGCCGATCAGGCGGCCCTGGATGCGCACGCGGTCGGGACCGAAGATCCGGGTCTCGTAGGCCGGATTGGCGGCCTCCAGCGCGATGGAGGCGCCCTTCTTGCGCAGGCGCTTGAGGGTGGCTTCCTCGTCGTCCACCAGCGCGACGATGATGTCGCCGGTGTCGGCGGAATCGCACTTGCGGATCAGCACCGTGTCGCCGTCGAGGATGCCGGCCTCGATCATGCTGTCGCCGCGCACCTCGAGGGCGAAATGCTCGCCGGAGCCCAGCATTTCGGGCGGGATGTTCAGCGTATGGCTGCGGCTCTGAATGGCGGAGATGGGCGAGCCGGCGGCGATGCGGCCCATGACCGGCACCGAGACCACCTGTCCCGCCTCGTCATCCTCCGCCACGGGGCGGACCTTGCCGAGGCTGCCCTCGATGACCGAGGGCGAGAAGCCCCGCCCTGCGGACCGGGCGGAGGCGAGCCCCGGCGCCACGCTGTCGGGCAGGCGGACCACCTCCAGCGCGCGGGCGCGATTGGGCAGGCGGCGGATGAAGCCGCGCTCTTCCAGCGCGGTGATGAGACGATGGATGCCGGACTTGGAGCGCAGGTCCAGCGCTTCCTTCATTTCGTCGAAGGAGGGGGGAACACCGGTTTCCTTCAGCCGCTCATGGATGAAGCGCAGAAGGTCATATTGCTTCCGAGTGAGCATTCCCTGGCCCCGTTCCTTGCACGCACCGCCGCGGAACAGGCGCTCTCGGCCGGTCCCGATTCAAGGCGCATCCAGCCCGGTGCGCCGCGAAACAAATCATGAACAGTCTTTATCTGTTCCTTTTGTGTTCCGCAAGTGGTGAAGGCTCCGTTAAGGGCTCAATCCGCGAAGGGAATAATCTCGCAGGGGTCTCCGACGCGGCCCGCCGGGGCGAAAGGCGGGCGCACCAGAAGGCAGTCGGCGGCGGAAAGAATGCTCAGCATGGCGCTGTCCTGCGAGGCGCAGGGGATGGCGTGGATCGAGCCATCCGCCCGGCGCTCGAGGGTCGCGCGCATGAAATCGCGCCGCACGTCGTTGGGCGGCAGGTCGGCCGCGAGGCGCGCCGGCACGGTCTCGGGTCCGGGGCGGGAATCGCCCTGCAGGGCGCGGATGAGGGGGACGAGGTAGACCATCCCGCAGACGTGGGACGATACCGGGTTGCCCGGCAGCCCCAGCACCCGCACGGTGCCGCGATGGCCGAACATGAGCGGCTTGCCGGGCCTGAGCGCGATCTTGTGGACCGAGAGATCGACCCCTTCCGCCTTCAGCGCCGGGGCCATCAGGTCATGATCGCCCACCGAAGCGCCACCGGAGGAGACGACGAGATCGAACTCGCCGGAGAGCGCCCGCGACACCACGGCACGGATGGCGGCGAGGTCGTCCTTGATGAGGCCGAGGTCGGTCACATCGGCGCCGGCGCGGCGGGCGAGTTCCGCGAGGCCGAAGGCGTTGGAGACGACGATTTCGCTGTCGTTGCCGGTGCCCTGGCCCGGCAGCACCAGTTCGTCCCCGGTCTGGAGCAGCGCGACGCGCGGGCGGCGGGCGACCGGCACGGTCGCATGGTCCATGGCGGCGGCCAGCATGATGTCACGGCCGGTCAGCCGCCGGCCCGCGAAGAGGCCGGGCGCGTCGGCGGAAAAATCGCAGCCGCGCTTGCGGACGTTGCGGAGCGCGGCGGTCGGGGCCGTGGTGGTGATGGTGTCGCCCTCGCGGGAGACGTTCTCCTGGATCACCACCGTGTCGGTACCTTCCGGCACCACGGCGCCGGTGAAGATGCGCACGGCCTGCCCGGCGCCCACCGTGCCCGCGAAGGGTCGTCCGGCGGCGGATTCGCCGATGACGGCGAGGCGGGCGGGCGTCTGCGCGATATCGGTGCCGCGCACGGCGTAGCCGTCCATGGCCGACATGTCCGCCGGCGGCTGGGTGCGGCGGGCCGCCAGATCGCGCGCCAGCACACGGCCGGCCGCGGCCTGCACCGGCACATCCTCCACACCGAGCGCAGACACGCCGGACGTGATGAGCGCGGTGGCCTCCTCGACGGTCATGAGCGCCATGGCGCGGCTCCCTCACTCTGCCTGAACGCAGGTCTTGTCATGGTGGCGGGCCGGCTCAGGCCGCGTCGGTGGCGCGGAAGTGGCCGCTGCGGCCGCCGGATTTTTCCAGCAGGCGGATGCCTTCAATCCGCATGCCACGGTCGGCGGCCTTGGCCATGTCGTAGATGGTGAGGCAGGCCACGGAGACGGCGGTGAGCGCCTCCATCTCCACGCCGGTCTGGCCCGTCACCTTGGCGCGGGCCGTGACGTGGAGGCCGGGCAGAGCGGGATCGGGGGAAACCTCCACCTCCACCTTGGTCAGCATCAGCGGATGGCAGAGGGGAATCAGCTCATGGGTGCGCTTGGCGGCCATGATGCCGGCGATGCGCGCCACGCCCAGCACGTCGCCCTTCTTGGCGTTGCCGGAGAGGATGAGGTCCAGCGTCTCGCGCGCCATCACCACCTGCCCCTCGGCCAGCGCCTCGCGGGTGGTCGCGTCCTTGTCGGACACGTCCACCATGCGGGCGGCGCCCTGTTCGTCGAGATGGGTCAGGCTGGCCATGGCCGTCGCGGTCTTCCCGGATTCGATGTCGGGGGGAAGATGGCGTCCGCGGCGGCGCCTGTCCACCGCCGCAGGAGCAATGCGGCGGAAAGGCAGTGTTGCCGGGCTGGGTTCAGGTCAGCGCAGGCGGGTCCACACCTGCGTCTTGCAGAGCGGGACGACCACGCAGCCGCGCAGCTTCAGCGTGTTGTCGCCATCCATGGTGATGGTGCCGGAATAAGTCTTGCCGTCCTCGGCATTGTAGATGCTGCCGCCGGTCCATTCCTGCGGGCCGCCGGAGAAGCCGGTGAGGATGGTGAGGCCCTTCAGCGCCCGGCCGCGCAGCGAGGCGTTGGAATTGTTCACGTCCTTCAGCGCCGGATCGGCCTTCAGACCCTCAGAGGAAACGAGGCGGCCGCACAGGCCCGCGCCGCACTTGGAGATTTCCACCTGCCCGCTGCGGGTGGGAGTCAGCCACAGGCCGGTCGGGTCCGCGGCGAAAACAGGCGTGGCGAGAAGGGCGGCGAGGCCGGCAATCGCAAACGTCTTCATGAAGCTCCTCCCTTGCGTGCGGCCTCTTGCGGGCCACCTCACGTATTAAAGAGTAACTTCACGTATACGGCAAGCCGAGGTGGCGAGGCCTATGTGGCCAACAGCTGGCACGTGGCGGACGCGACATCCTCCTGCCGCATCAGGCTCTCGCCCACGAGGATGGTGCCGATGCCAACCTGCGCCAGCCGGGCCACGTCCTGCGGGGTGAAGATGCCGCTTTCGCCGATGACGATGCGGTCCTTCGGCACGCGCGGGGCGAGGCGCTCGCAGGTCTCCAGCGTGGTCTCGAAGGTGCGCAGGTTGCGGTTGTTGATGCCGATGAGCCGGCAGGGCAGCGCGAGGGCGCGGTCCAGCTCGGCGTCGTCATGCACCTCCACGATGGCATCCATGCCGTGCGCCGCCGCGGCGTCGGCGAGGTCGCGGGCGAGGGCGTCGTCCACCCCGGCCATGATGATGAGGATGCAGTCCGTCCCCCAGGCGCGGGCTTCCGCCACCTGATAGGTGTCGTACATGAAATCCTTGCGCAGCACGGGCAGGCTCACCGCCGTGCGGGCGGCCTTCAGATAATCCGGCGCGCCCTGGAAGGAGGGGGTGTCCGTGAGTACCGAGAGGCAGGTGGCGCCGCCGCGCTGGTAGGCGCGGGCGAGGGAGGGCGGGTCGAAATCCGCTCGGATCAGGCCCTTGGAGGGGCTCGCCTTCTTGATCTCGGCGATGAGCGCGGTGCGGCCTTCGGACAGGCTCTGCTCGATGGCGCCAGCGAAGGGGCGCACGCGGGGCGCGCAGCGGGCGGCGGCCTCGATCTCGTTGAGCGGCCGGGCCTTCTTGGCGGCGGCGATTTCCTCGCGCTTGTAGGCCTCGATCTTGGTGAGAATGTCGCTCATTGCGCGGCCTCCGGGGCGAGTGAGGCGGAAAGGGTGACGAGCCGTTCGAGCCGCGCGCGGGCGGAGCCGGTGTCGAGGCTGGTCTGCGCCATGCCGACGCCGGCGGTCAGGTCCTTGGCGCGGCCGGCCACCACGAGGGCGGCGGCAGCGTTCAGCACCGCCACGTCGCGATAGGCGCCGGGGGCACCGTCCAGCACGGCGCGCAGGGCTTCGGCATTGTGGGCGGCATCGCCCCCCTTCAGCGCCTCGGCCGGGGCGCGGGCGAGGCCCACATCCTCCGGGTTGAGGGTGAAGGTGTGGATGCGGCCGTCTTCCAGCACGGCGATGTCGGTGCCGCCGGAGATGGTGATCTCGTCCAGCCCGTCCGAGCCGTGGACCACGAACGCCTTCTCCGAGCCTAGCGCCTTCAGCACCTCGGCCAGGGGCACGATCCAGGATTTCGCGAACACGCCCACCATCTGCCGCTTCACCCCGGCCGGATTGGAGAGCGGGCCGAGCAGGTTGAAGATGGTGCGCGTGCCCATCTCCACCCGTGTCGGGCCCACATGCTTCATCGCCGGATGGTGGGAGGGGGCGAACATGAAGCCGATGCCGGCCTCGCCGATGCAGCGGGAGATGCCGGCCGGATCAAGATCGAGCCGCACGCCGAGCGCCGCGAGCACATCCGCCGCGCCGGACTTGGAGGAAAGCGCCCGGTTGCCGTGCTTCGCCACCGGCACGCCCGCGCCGGCCACGATGAAGCTGGCACAGGTGGAGATGTTGTAGGAGCCGGAGGCGTCGCCGCCGGTGCCCACCACGTCCACCGCCTCGTCCGGGGCTTCCACGGTGAGCATCTTGGCGCGCATGACGGAGACCGCGCCAGCGATCTCCTCCACCGTCTCGCCGCGCACGCGCAGGCCCATGAGCAGCGCGCCCATCTGGGAGGGCGTCGCCTCGCCGGACATCATGCGGTCGAACACGAAGGCGGCCTCGTCGCGGCTGAGGCTCGCGCCGGTGGCCACCTTGCCGAGCAGGGGTTTGAACTGGTCCATGGTGTGTCCTCGCCCCCGTCTCAGCCCTTGGCCTTCTCAGCGTTGAAGGCGGCGGCGATCTCGAGAAAATTGCGGATCAGCGCGTGCCCGTTCTCCGAGGCGATGCTCTCGGGGTGGAACTGCACGCCGTGGATGGGCAGGCTCTTGTGGGCGAGGCCCATGATGAGGCCGTCTTCGGTGTGGGCCGTCACCTCCAGCGCGTCCGGCAGGGTGTCCCGCTCGACGATCAGGGAATGATAGCGCGTGGCCTGGAAGGAATGGTTGAGGCCCCGGAAGACGCTTTTGCCCTCGTGCAGGATCTCGCTCATCTTGCCGTGCATGGGGGAGGGCGCGCGCACCACGTCGCCGCCGAACACCTGCCCGATGGCCTGATGGCCGAGGCAGACGCCGAACAGCGGCACCTTGTCCCCCGCCTTGGCGATGAGATCGAGGCAGATGCCGGCCTCGTTGGGCGTGCAGGGGCCGGGCGACAGCACGATGGCGTCCGGCTTCTCGGCCAGCACGTCCTCCACGCTCACCGTGTCGTTGCGGTGGACGGTGACGGTGGCGCCGAGCTCGCCGAGATAATGGACGAGGTTGTAGGTGAAGCTGTCGTAATTATCGATCAGCGTGACCTTCGGGGAGGGATTGGCCGAAACCTGTGTGGCGGACATCTGGAACTCCGGCCCCGCGCCGCGCTGTGCGGGAATGGCGGGTGTTAAGGCGAGGAATGACGGGCGGTCAATGGTGATGCGCCGCGAAGCGGTTCCCCGGACAAGCTCCAGCGGAGCTGGAGCGCCGATCCGGGGTCCAGCGCAGGGACAACCGCGAAGCGGGCGATGCCGGAGAGCGCTGGATCAGGAAGCGCATGCGGCGGCCTCCTTGCGCTGGGCCCCGGCTCGCATTCCGCTGACGCTGCATGCGTCCGGGGCGCGAGGCTGCTCCCGCTTCACCATCGCTCGCGGCGTGTCATCCCCATCTCCATCCCCTCACTGCCCCTTGCCGGCGCGGGCGGCGAAGCGGACGGCTTCCTCGCCGGCGCGGAACAGGGCCTTGGCCTTGTTCACGCACTCCTGGTGCTCGCTCTCGGGCACCGAGTCGTAGACGATGCCGGCGCCGGCCTGGACGAACATGCGCCCGTCCTTCACAACCGCCGTGCGCAGCACGATGCAGGTGTCCATCTCGCCATTGGCGCCGAAATAGCCGATGGCGCCGGCATAGATGCCGCGCTTGTCCTTCTCCAGCTCGTCGATGATCTCCATGGCCCGCACCTTGGGCGCGCCGGAGACCGTGCCGGCGGGAAAGCCAGCGGCCAGAGCGTCCACCGCGTCGAAGCGCGTGTCGATGGCGCCTTCCACGTTGGAGACGATGTGCATGACCTGGCTGTAGCGCTCGATGAAGAACGAGTCCGTCACCTTCACCGTGCCGACGCGCGAGACGCGGCCGGCGTCGTTGCGGCCGAGGTCCAGCAGCATCAGGTGTTCGGCCCGCTCCTTGGGATCGGCGAGCAGTTCCTGCGCCAGCGCCTCGTCCTCGGCATGGGTGGCGCCGCGCTTGCGGGTGCCGGCGATGGGGCGGATCGTGACCTTCCCGTCGCGCACCCGCACGAGGATTTCCGGCGAGGAGCACACCACCGAGAAACCGTCGAAGTTGAGATAGACGAGGAACGGCGCCGGGTTCACCCGCCGGAGCGCCCGGTAGAGGGCGAAGGGCGGCAGGGTGAACGCGCTCTCGAAGCGCTGGGACAGCACCACCTGGAAGATGTCGCCGGCGCGGATGTAATCCTTCGCCTTCTCCACCATGGCGCAGAATTCAGCTGCGCTGGTGTTGGAGGCCTGCGAGACCTCGCCGTGGAACGGATCGGGCGCCGGGTGGGCGATGGCGCGGTCGAGGTCCGCCACCACCTGGTCAAGGCGCTCGATCGCCGCTTCCCACGCTGCGCGGGGGGAGACACCCTCCTTCGCCCGTACGGGGGTGACGGCGGTCAGTTCGTCCTTCACCGCGTCGAACACCACCATGATGGTGGGGCGGATGAGCAGCGCCTCGGGCACGCCGATGGGATCGGGCTTGGCCGGGCCAAGCTTCTCCATCTGCCGCACCATGTCGTAGCCGAGATAGCCGAACACGCCCGCCGCCATGGGCGGGGCGCCCTCTGGCAGCTCGATGGCGGATTCGGCCAGAAGGGTGCGCAGGGCCTTCAGCGGCGGCTCGGCGCAGGGCACGAAGGCGCCCTTGTCGGCATCCGGCGTCCGGTTGATCTCGGCGACATCGCCGGAGGCCCGGAAGATGAGGTCGGGCTTCATCCCGATCATGGAATAGCGCCCGCGTGCCTGCCCGCCCTCGACGGATTCGAGCAGGAAGGCGTTGGGCTGGTCGCCGGCGAGCTTGAGGAAGGCCGAGACCGGCGTCTCAAGATCGGCGACGAGGGTGGTCGAGACCACCTGCGCCTCGCCCCTGAGGTAGCGCGAGGCGAAGAGGTCGAAGTCGGTGGGTGCGTTCACGGGCGCCGGCCTTCAGTTCGCCGGGTTGGTGCCGACCGCCTGGGCGAACAGGCGCTCGTTGATCTTCACGCCCAGCTCCTTCTGGATGGCGGCGAGGTATTGGACCAGCACGTCATTCTCCAGCTGGCGCGACAGCTCCTGGCTGACGCGGCTGGTGTCGGGCATCTGCTGCGGCACCTCCACCTTCGTCACCTGGAACACGATGCGGTCCGGCTCGGGCGCGCCGAGGGCGATGCCGAAGCCGCCCTCCTTCACGTCGAACACGGAGGTGACGCTCTCGGCGCTGAACGGGCCTTCCGCGCGGCCGCGGTGCAGGCCCTCGGCGATCTGGAGCGGAATGTCCGCCTCGGCGGAGACCTGGGCGAGGGGCGTTCCGGCCTTCGCCTTGTCCATCAGCTCCTTGGCCTTGGCTTCCACCGCCTTTTCCGTCTCCGCCTCGGTGTAGCGGGCAGTCACGGCGTCCTTGGCCTCCTCGAAGGTGCGGTCGCGGGCGGGGGTGATGGCGGCGGTCTCGTACCACACGAAGCCGCCGCCCTGGGGCAGCTGCACCGTGTCGGTCTCGACGCCCGGCTGGGCGGCGAAGGCGCCGGAGATCACGTCCGCTCCGCCGGGCACGTCCACCGAAGCGCCCGCCGTGTCGTGGCCGGAACGGTCCACGTCGAAGCTCTGGACCTTGAGGCCCAGCTTCTGCGCGGCTTCCTGGAGGGTGGCGCCGGAGGCGCGCTCGTCCTCCACCTTGTCGTGCATGTCGAGGATGATGCGCTTGGCCTTGTCCAGCTGCAGCTCGGAGACGATCTGCGGCTTCACCAGCTCGAACGGCTGGTAGGCGCCGGGCACGATCTTGGTGACATGCACCAGCGCCGTGCCGAAGCGCCCTTCCACCGGGCCGCTCACCGCGCCGTCCGCGAGGGAGAAGGCGGCATCGGCGATCTTCGGATCGAGGATGGCGGACTTGGCGACGAGGCCGAGGTCGGTGTCCTTCGGCGTCAGACCGCGCGCCGTGGCAATGTCGGCGAAGGTCGCGCCGGCCTTGATCTTCTCTTCCGCGGCCGCCGCATCGGCGGCGCTGGTGAAGACGATCTGCTGCACCTCGCGCGTCTCCGGCTTGCCGAAGCGGGCGATGGTGCGGTCGTAGTCGGCCTTGGCGTCCGCGTCGGTCACGGTGATGCCGGCGGAAAGGGTCGCGGGCGTCAGCGCGAGCACGCTGATCTTGCGGTATTCGGGGGCGCGGAACGCCAGCTTGTGCGCATCGAAATAGGCGCGCAGCGCCTCCTCGGTGGGCGCGGGCAGGGTACCGGCGGCGGCCGGGGTCACGCGGATATAGGAGGCGGTACGGGTCTCGCCCTCGAAGCGGTTGACCGCCTCCAGCAGCACCTGCGGCACCGAGACGCCGGCGCCGAGCGATTGCAGCAGCTGGTCACGCACCTGGCGCTGCTTCTCGCTGGCGACGAAGCGCTGCTCCGTCAGGCCGTTGGAGCGCAGAATCTGCTGGAAATAGCCGGGGTCGAACGCCTTGGCGCCGGGGGCGCGGAAGTTCGGGTTTTCCGCGATCTCGCGGGCGATCTGCGCGTCGGACACGGCAAGCGAGAGGCGGGCGGCCTCGGCGTCCAGCGTCGCGTCGGCGATCATCTGGTTCAGCACCTGCCGGTCGAGCCCGAAGGCGCGCGCCTGCTCGGGCGTGATGGCACGGCCGGCCTGCCGGCTGATCCGCTGGAGTTGGTCGAGATACTGCTGGCGGAACACCTGCGCCGAAATCTCGGTGCCGCCGACGCTCGCGACAGATGACGCGCCCATGCCGCGGAACACGTCGGCGATGCCCCAGACCACGAAGCTGAGGGTGAGCACGACGAGGAAAATCTTGGCGATCCAGCCGGAGGCGCCCTTGCGGAGTGTCTGAAGGACCATCGTTCATTCGTTCGAAGAGCGCCGGGGGCCCCGGCGCGGAAGCGGCGCATCATAGGGAGGGGGAGGGGGCCTCGCAACGGCGCATGGTCGCACCCCTTTCCAGCGGGCGCGCCGCTCTGGTACGTGAGGCCCCTACGCGAGCCTTGCTGCTGCTGCAAAACCCGGAGGAACCGCTATGACGGCCGAACGCCGCCCCCTGATCGCAGGCAACTGGAAGATGAACGGCCTGCGGGCGGCCAAGTCCGAGTTGCGGACCGTGGCGGCCGGCCTTGCCGGTCTTTCGGCGGAAACCATGATCTGCCCGCCCTTCACCCTCATCGGCGCCTTCGCCGCCGACGTCGCGGGCACCCAGCTGATGATCGGCGGGCAGGACTGCCACCCGGCCGAGAGCGGCGCCCATACCGGCGACATCTCCGCCGAGATGCTGCGCGACGCCGGCGCGGTGGCGGTGATTCTCGGCCATTCCGAGCGGCGCATCGACCACCAGGAGGGTGATGCCATCGTCAAGGCCAAGGTGAAGGCGGCGTGGCGGGCCGGGCTGCTCCCGGTGGTCTGCGTGGGCGAGACGCTGGTGGAGCGTGATGCCGGGGAAGCCGCTGCGGTGGTGACGCGGCAGGTGCGGCAGTCGGTGCCGGACGGGGCGACGGCGGTGAACCTTGTTGTCGCGTACGAGCCCATCTGGGCCATCGGCACCGGCCGCACCCCCACCACCGACGATGTGGCCGAGGTGCACGGCGCCATCCGCCACATTCTCGGCGAGCGCTTCGGCGCCGAGGCGAACGGCATCCGCATCCTCTATGGCGGCTCGGTGAAGCCCGACAACGCGGCCGCTTTGCTCGCCACCGCCGATGTGGACGGCGCGCTGGTGGGCGGCGCCAGCCTCAAGGCGGCCGATTTCCTCGCGATTGCCCGGGCGGTGGGCTGATTTCCCCTCTCCCCTACGCGGGAGAGGGTGGATCGCGGCGCAGCCGCGAGACGGGTGAGGGGGGTATCGCCGCCAATGCGCGCGACGGTGAGGAAGAGTTTTCCCGTCGGCCCACTGGCGGTGACCCCCGGCAATCCCGCCCCGTCCGGCATCCTTCACCCCTCACCCCAGCCCTCTCCCGCAAGGGGAGAGGGAGTTCGGCCGGTGTCGCGGGCCAGCCGCTTCGCCGCTGTCGCCCCGTGGGCGGTTTTGCCCCTCTCCCTTCGCGGGAGAGGAGGCCTATCGGCGCCGGCAAATCCCGCCGCGACCAGCCGCCATCCCCCGTGCCTACTGGCCAAGACGGGGGACAAGCCCCTATATGCCGGTGTCGGACGGGCCGCAGGGCCCGGCCGTCGCCTTGCTTTGGAGGTCCCCTCATGTCCGGCATCATCAGGTCCAGCGACGGCCTCGACGAGCGGCGCCGCCGCGTCCTGTTCCGGGCCCGCCATCGCGGGATGCGCGAGATGGACCTCATTCTCGGCGGCTTCGCCGATGCCGAGATCACCGCGCTGTCGGACGCGGAACTCGCTGATTTCGAGGAGCTGCTGGAGCCCGAGGACCAGAAGGTCTTCGCCTGGGTGAGCGGCACCGAGCCGATCCCGCCGGAATTCGACACCGAGCTGTTCCGCAAGATCTGCGCCTTCCATTTCTCGGGCCGCGGGCTGCCGGGCTGATCTTGCTCGGCTGATCTTGCCGGGCTGATCTTCCGCCCCCGCCGTCCTTCCGGAGTTCCTGTCTTGAAGCGTCCCCTGCCCATCGCCGACGTGCTGGCCGAAGGCCGGCCGCTGACCCTCTCGCGCGTCGCCGACGGCATGGAGGGCATGGTGGTCGCGGACCTCGCGCGCTCCATCGCGGCGGGCAAGAACGCACCCTGGCCGAGCCTGACGGTGGTCTGCCGCGACGGCCAGCGCATGGCGGCGCTGGAGCGGGGCCTCGCCTTCTTCGCCCCTGAGCTGGAGGTGATCTCCTTCCCCTCGTGGGATTGCCTGCCCTACGACCGGGCCTCGCCCAACGCCTCCATCGTGGCGCGGCGCATGGCGGCGCTGGCGAAGCTCGCCCGCATCAAGGGCGGGGCGGCGAGCGTGCTGCTGACCACCGTCAACGCCACGGTGCAGCGCGTGCCGGCCAAGGGGCTGTTGGCGTCGCAGTCGCTGGTGGCGGCCCCGGGCAATGCCATCGCGCTGGACGGCATCACCGAGTGGGCCGAGCAGAACGGCTTCCTGCGCACCCCCACCGTGCGCGACACCGGCGAATATGCGGTGCGCGGCGGCCTCATCGACCTGTTCCCGCCCGGACTCGACGCGCCCATCCGGCTCGATTTCTTCGGCGACACGCTGGAGAGCATCCGCGCCTTCGATCCCGAGACCCAGCGCACCACCTCCCAGCTCCGCGCGCTGGAGCTGGTGCCCATGGCCGAGTTCCAGCTGACCACCGACACCATGCGCCGTTTCCGCATGGCCTACATCGCCCAGTTCGGCGCCGCCCAGAAGGGCGACACCCTCTATGAAGCCGTGAGCGAAGGCCGCCGCCACGCCGGCATGGAGCATTGGCTGCCGCTCTTTCATGAGCGCATGGACACGCTGTTCGACTATCTGGAAGGCGGCACTTTGCTGCTCGATCCGCTGGCCGAGGAAGCTGGCGGCGAGCGCATCGCCCAGATCGCCGACTATTACGACGCCCGCCGGCAGGCGCAGGACCTCAGCGGCGGACCGATCTACAATCCGCTGCCGCCGGACCGGCTCTATCTGCAAGGCCCGGAATGGTCCAAGGCCCTCGCCGGCATGCGCCTCGCGCGCCTCTCGCCGTTCGCCGTGCCGGAAGGCGGGGCGGGCAAGGTCATCGATCTCGGCGGTGTGCAGGGCCGCTCCTTCGCGGCCGAGCGGGCGGACCAGGACGCCAACGTCTTCGACGCCGCCATCGCCCATGTCAGGGATTTGCAGAAGTCCAAGAAGGTCATCCTCGCCGGCTGGTCGGAAGGCTCGCGCGAGCGGCTCGGCACGGTGCTCGCCGACCATGGCCTGAAGGGCTGCGCCGCCATCTCCCGCTTCGACAGCCTCGCCGCCCTGCCGAAGACCCAGGCGGCGCTCGCCGTGTTCGGCGTGGAAGCTGGCTTCGAGACGCCGGACTTCGCCGTCATCGGCGAGCAGGACATCCTCGGCGACCGCCTCGTGCGCCCCAAGCGCAAGGCGCGCCGCCCGCAGGATGTGCTCACGGAACTGACCGCGCTCACCGCCGGCGACCTCGTGGTGCATGTGGACCACGGCATCGGCCGCTTCATCGGCCTGAAGACCGTCGAGGCCATGGGCGCACCCCATGATTGTCTGGAGCTGCATTATGCCGGCGGCGACAAGCTGTTCCTGCCGGTGGAAAATCTCGAACTCCTGAGCCGCTACGGCTCGGAGGAGACCGAAGCGCAGCTGGACAAGCTGGGCGGCGGCGCCTGGCAGCAGCGCAAGGCGCGGATGAAGAAGCGCATCCGCGAGATGGCGTCCGAACTCATCAAGATCGCCGCCCAGCGCCAGCTCGGCGAGGCGCCCAAGCTGGTGCCGGCCATGGGCCTCTATGACGAGTTCCGCGCCCGCTTCCCCTATGAGGAAACGGACGACCAGGAAGCCGCCATCGACTCGGTGCTGGACGACCTCGCCTCCGGCCACCCCATGGACCGGCTGATCTGCGGCGACGTGGGCTTCGGCAAGACGGAAGTGGCCCTGCGCGCCGCCTTCGCGGTGGCGCTCTCCGGCAAGCAGGTGGCGGTGGTGGTGCCCACCACGCTCCTCGCCCGCCAGCATTTCAAGACCTTCTCCGACCGCTTCAAGGGCCTGCCGGTTCAGGTGGGGCAGGCTTCCCGCATGGTGACGGGCAAGGACCTCACCGCGGTCAAGAAGGGCATTGCCGACGGCACGCTGGATATCGTGGTCGGCACCCACGCGCTGCTGGGCAAGGGCATCGCCTTCAAGGATCTCGGCCTCGTCATCGTCGACGAGGAGCAGCATTTCGGCGTCGCCCACAAGGAGCGGCTGAAGCAGCTGCGCGCCGAGGTGCATGTGCTGACGCTGACCGCCACGCCCATTCCCCGTACGCTGCAGCTGGCCATGACCGGCGTGCGCGAGCTTTCCATCATCGCCACCCCGCCGGTGGACCGCCTCGCGGTGCGCACCTTCATCACGCCGTTCGATCCGCTGGTGGTGCGCGAGGCGCTGCTGCGCGAGCGCTATCGCGGCGGCCAGAGCTTCTATGTGGTGCCGCGAATCGAGGACCTCGCCGAGGTGCGGGAGTTTCTGGCCGCCTCGGTGCCCGAGGTGAAGGTGGCGGTGGCCCACGGCCAGCTCGCCGCCGGCGCGCTCGAAGACATCATGACCGCCTTCTACGATGGGCAGTATGACGTGCTGCTCTCCACCACCATCGTGGAGAGTGGCCTCGACGTGCCCAACGCCAACACGCTCATCGTCCACCGCGCGGACATGTTCGGCCTCGCCCAGCTCTACCAGCTGCGCGGCCGCGTCGGCCGGGCCAAGGCGCGCGCCTATGCCATCTTCACCGTGCCCGCCACCAAGCCGGTGACGGTGCAGGCGGAACGCCGGCTGAAGGTGCTGCAATCCCTGGAGACGTTGGGCGCTGGCTTCCAGCTGGCGAGCCACGACCTCGACATCCGCGGCGCCGGCAACCTCTTGGGCGACGAGCAGTCCGGCCACATCAAGGAAGTGGGCTACGAGCTGTACCAGGAGATGCTCCAGGAGGCGATCGCCCACATCAAGGCCGGCATCACCGACTATGTGGACGACAAGTGGTCGCCCAACATCACCATCGGCATGCCGGTGCTGATCCCCGAGGATTACGTGGCCGACCTCCACGTCCGCCTCGCCCTCTACCGGCGCCTCGCCGATATCCAGGACGATGCCGAGATCGACTCCTTCGGCGCCGAACTGGTGGATCGCTTCGGCCCCACGCCGGAGGAGGTGGGCCAGCTGCTGAAGCTCACCCAGATCAAGGCGCTGGCCCGCAAGGCCAATGTGGAGAAGGTGGACGCCGGCCCCAAGGGCGTGGTCCTCACCTTCCGCGGCAACGAGTTCTCGGACCCCTCGGGCCTCGTGAAGCTCATTGCCAACGAGGGCAATCAGGCCAAGGTGCGCCCCGACTTCAAGGTCGTGTTCCTGCGCGACTGGCCGAACGCCGAGCACCGGCTGAAGGGCACCCTCACCGTGCTGAAAAAGCTCGCAGATCTTTCCGCACGGAAAGGATTAGCGTAGTTTCAGGTGTTCTGGTACATCCCGGATCAATTACAACGTGGCCTTGGTTTGGAGAAACAAGTTCCACTAGGGGTGGTGATGCGGGATGGGGGACGTGCAGTCTTGGCGCCGGCGCCTCTGGCCGAAACATCTCGAGATGATGGTGCCTGTCGTGTTCGTCGCGACCGTCTGCCTCGTCGCGGCCGTCTATCTCATGCTCGACTTCCAGAGGATGAGATCGGGGGTCGTCCAGCGCTACCACACGCAGGCTCTCAACCTCGCCCAATGGACCGACCGCAACCTCGACCGCCTTGCGGGTCTGGTGCGTGATGCTGCCGGCCGCTCAAAAGATCTGTGCAGCCCGGAAGGTGTTCGGGGCCTAAGGCAGCAATTGGGCACGGCGCCCCTGCTGAATGTTGAGTTCCAGGGGCGGCAGGGCGACGCCTGTACGGTGCGGTCGGCGGTTTCCCTGGACGAGTTGTGCGCCGGAATGTCGGATCGGGACCCGGTGCAGATACCTCTGGACCTCGGTGACGGTCGCAGGCTGCTGCTCGATCTCAACGGGGCCTGCCTCCTTGAAGCGGTGGTCCCGCCGGAGGCGGACGAGGGCGTCCGGCATCGCCTGCTCTCCGTCCAGTTGGGCCGGTCCATGTCAGCGACGCCGCAGGACGCGGGCGACGCGACCGTTGCCGGCGTCCTGTCCATGTTCGTCTCGCCCGTGGAGCTCAAGGCTCAGTCGCACAAGTGGCCGGTGGTGGTTGTCATCAACGTGCCGGAATCCAGCCTGGTCCACCAGTGGCTGGCCACCGTGCCGCTACAGCTCAGCCTGATCTCGGGGTTGGGGATCGCGCTGTGGTTCGGTCCCATGTCTCTGGTGCGGCGGCGTCTTTCGGTGGAGGGGCAGGTGCGCAATGCCCTGCGGCGCGGGGACTTCTTCCTCGCCTACCTGCCTTTGGTGGATGTGGCGTCGCGCAACTGGGTGGGAGCTGAAGCGCTGTTGCGCTGGCGGCATGCCCGCCACGGCGTGCTGATGCCGAACTCTTTCATCCCCTGGATCGAGACCAGCCCCCTCATCCATGACACCACGCGGTGGGTGTTGCTGCAGGCGGCGCGGGATCTCTCCCATATGTCGCAGAAGGTTCCCGATTTCTCGCTCGCCGTGAACGTGCCGCCCGTCCAGTTCAGCGACACGCGCCTCGTGCAGATGGCAGACGAGGCTTTCGGCACGCGCCCGCTGGCGCTCTGCCAGGTGGTGTTCGAGCTGACCGAGCGCCAGGCGCTCGATTATGACGCGCCGGCCCTCGGCGAGGTGCTGCGCAGCCTGCGCCATCGCGGCGCGCAGATCGCGGTCGATGATTTCGGCGTCGGCTTCTCCAATCTCGCTTTGCTCGGCATGATCGAGGTCGATTTCGTCAAGATCGATCGCTCCTTCCTGCGCGAGGAGGCGTGGACCGAGCCGCACATGCTGGAGGCCATGGTGCCGCTGCTGCGCGACCTCGGCGTCCTCATCATCGCCGAAGGCATCGAGACCGAGCGGCAGCTTGAACGCGTCCGCAATTGCGGCATCCGCTTCGCGCAGGGCTTCCTGTTCTCCCGCCCGATCGAGCTTGAGGCGCTGCTGGACGGGCTGCCGGCGCTGCCTGCGCCAGCCCATCCGGCCTGACCGACGACGGGGCTTGCCCCCGCTTGGCCGGTTTCCCGCCCCATGCTCTACTCGCGCCATGACCGCAGACGCGACACGGGGCGCCTTGCCCGGCTCCATCGACGACACCGGCCGGCTGCTGGCCGGGCAGGGCTATGTGGCCGACCGGGCGCTCTCCACCGTCGTCTTCCTCGCGCTGCGCATGGGCCGCCCGCTGCTGCTGGAGGGCGAGGCCGGCGTCGGCAAGACCGAGGTGGCGAAGGCGCTGGCCGCGGCCCTCGGGCGCCGCCTGATCCGCCTGCAATGCTACGAGGGGCTGGACCTTTCGGCCGCCGTCTACGAGTGGAACCACGCCGCCCAGATGATCGCCATCCGCCTCGCGGAAGCCGCCGGCGAGAGCGACAAGGGCGCCATCGCCGCCGACATCTTCTCCGACCGTTACCTGCTGCGCCGCCCCCTTCTGGAGGCGCTGGAGCCCCATGCCGAAGGCCCGCCCGTCCTGCTGGTGGACGAGCTGGACCGCACGGATGAAGCCTTCGAGGCCTTCCTGCTGGAAGTGCTCTCCGACCATCAGGTGACGATCCCGGAGCTGGGCACCATCAAGGCCGCCGCCCCGCCCATCGTGCTCCTCACCTCCAACCGCACGCGGGAAATCCACGACGCCCTCAAGCGGCGCTGCCTCTATCACTGGGTGGACTATCCCGACGCCACCCGCGAGATGGCGATCCTGCGCACCCGCCTGCCGGACGCCCCCGCGCGGCTCTCGGCCGAGGTGGTGGCCTTCGTGCAGGCGCTGCGCAAGGAAGACCTGTTCAAGGTGCCCGGCGTCGCCGAGACGCTGGACTGGGCCTCCGCGCTGGTGGAACTGAACGCGGTGTCGCTCGATCCCGGCCTCGTGGGCGACACGCTGGGCGTGCTGCTCAAATATCAGGACGACATCGCCCGCACCGACGCGCCCCGCATCGAGCGTCTCATCGAGGAGGCGCGGCAGGCCTCGCGCGCGGCGGAGTGAACGGGACGTCTGTGACCGCTGCGACCGCCGCCGAAGACGGGCGGCTCGCCGAGAACATCGCCTGGTTCGGCCGGGCCCTGCGCGCCGCCGGCCTGAAGGTGGGGCCGGGCCGCATCCTCGACGCGGTGGCGGCGGTGGAGATGGCGGGCGTCGGCGCGCGCGAGGATTTCTACTGGACGCTCCACGCCCTCTTCGTGTCGCGCCACGAGGACAGCGTGGTGTTCGATCAGGCCTTCCGCCTGTTCTGGCGCCGTCGGGCGCATCAGGAACGGCTCATCGCCATGCTCTCGCCGGTGGCCGTGCCGCAGCGCGAGCAGAAGCGCGAGAGCGTGCTCCGGCGGGTGGAGGAGGCGCTGTTCGCCGGAGTCGGCACCGAGCGGCAGGTGGAAAAGCCCCGCGTGGAGGTGGAGGCGCGCCTCTCCGCCTCCGTCGAGGACGTGCTGCGCACCAAGGATTTCGCCCAGATGTCTGCCGCCGAACTCGCCGAGGCGCGCCGCCGCATCGCGCAATTGCGGATGCCGGACGACTATGCCCGCACGCGGCGGCTCATCCCCGACCCGAAGGGCCGCCGGCTCGATCTGCGCGCCTCCCTACGCGCCGCCGTGGCGACGGGCGGCGACCTCGTGCTGCTGAAGCATCGCGGCCCGAAGGAGAAGCCGCCGCCGGTGGTGGCGCTGGTGGATATCTCCGGCTCCATGGCGGATTATTCCCGTCCCATCCTCTCCTTCCTCCATGCGCTCGGGGCGCGGCGGAAGGTGTCCGTCTTCCTGTTCGGCACGCGCCTCACCAATGTCACCCGGCAGCTGGCGCGGCGCGATCCCGATGCGGCGCTGGCGGCCGTCTCCGCCTCGGCGCGGGACTGGGCGGGGGGCACCCGCATCGCTGCCTCGCTGCGCGCCTTCAATGTGGAGTGGTCGCGCCGGGTAACGGCGCAGAACCCTGTCGTTCTGCTGTTCACCGACGGTCTGGAGCGGGAGGTGGACGATACGCTGCCCGGCGAGATGGCCCGCCTCAAGCGCTCCTGCCGCCGGCTCGTCTGGCTCAATCCGCTTTTGCGCTACGAAGGGTTCGAGCCGAAGGCGCAGGGCGTCGCCGCCATGCTGCCGCAGGTGGACGAGATGCGTCCCGTCCACGACCTTAAAAGCCTGGAAGGCCTTGTGACAGCCCTGTCCGGCCCCCTCAGCCGGCGGTCTCTTCCACCGCCAGCTCGAAGGTGATGAGAACAGGGTTTTCCCCCCGCACCAGCCGCCCCTCGGCGAGCACGCCGGAGAGGCCGATGAGGGAGAGGGAGATGTCGGCGACCAGCGCGCCCGTCACATCGGGGGCGATCACGCCGTTGGTCACGAACACCTCGGTGGCATAGTCCTCCACCTCCGGCGCATCATGGAAGCGCGCGCCGATGATGCTGCCCACCCCGCCGCGCAGCCGCCCGCCCTTGAAGCCATGGCGGCGGCAGATGTCTTCCACCGCGCCGAACAGCTCCGTGTTGGGCCGCACCCGCGCGAAGGCGATGCGCGGGCCATCGGCCGGAGCGTTCACGGCATGGGGGGTGAAGAGGGGGAAGTTGGTCTCGGGATCGTAATCGGCTGATGTCTCCACCTCGGCGGCGCCATAGGCGCGGGCGCGGATGGGCTCGGCCACGACCGCCTCGTGGGGCATCACATGGCCGCCGTGGCGTGTGCCGTCCGGCTCGATCCAGAAGGCATGGCAATGGATGAAGGGCGCGCCCTCCTTCCGGCCGAAGGTGACGTTGCCGCGCTCCAGCTTGGTCACGCCCTCGGGGGAGAAGGCGCGGCTGTACCATGCGGCGTGGGTGTCGTCGGGCGAGGCGGCGGGCATCACATAGGTGAAGGGGCCGAAGGCGCCGCCGGAAATCTCTACCTGCGCCGCGCCCATTCCGGCGTCCAGCAGCGGCCCGCAGATGGCGGCATTGATGGTGAGGCCGGGCTGGAGGGTGAAGTCCAGCACCTTCAGCGCACCCACCGCGCTCTCGATGCGCTGGGGGGCGACCGGCCCGGGCTGGGTGATGCGGCGAAGCTCAGCCATTTGTTCCCTCATCGGCATAGGCGTGCAGGCCGCCGCAATTGTCGCTCACCTGATAGCCGCCCTCGGTCGCGGCCAGATGGCCCGGCGTGAGCGGCACTTTCCCGGCCCCGCCGGGGATATCGAGCACATAGGTCGGCTGCGCGATGCCGGAAAGGCGCCCGCGCAGCGCCCGCACCAGCGCCTGCCCCTCGGCGATGGGCAGGCGGAAATGGCCGGTGCCGGGGGCGAGGTCGGGATGGTGCAGGTAATAGGGCTTCACCCGGCATTCCACGAGGGCGCGGAATAGCTCGGACAATGTCTCGACGCTGTCGTTCACCCCACGCAGCAGCACCGTCTGCGACAGCAGGGGAATGCCGGCATCGGCGAGCCGCGCCAGCGCGGCGCGGGCGGCGGGCGTCAATTCCCGCGCATGGTTCACATGCACCGCCACATAGGGCGTGAGGCCTGATGCCTTGAGCGCGGCGACGAAGGCCGGCGTCACCCGCTCCGGCGCGGCGATGGGCACGCGGGTGTGGTGGCGCACGATCTTTACATGGGGGATGGCGGCAAGCCGCCCCACTACCTCGCCCATGCGCCGCGCCGAGAGCATGAAGGGATCGCCACCGGTGAGGATGACTTCCCAGATCTCCGGATGCCCGGCGAAATAGGCGAACGCCTGCTCCAGCGCATCGTCCGACAGAAGCGAGGCCGCACCCGGCCCCACCATCTCGCGGCGGAAGCAGAAGCGGCAATAGACGGCGCAGACGCCCACGATCTTCAGGAGCGCCCGGTCGGGGTAGCGATGCACCACGCCCGGCACGGGGCTATGGGCGTCGTCGCCGATGGGGTCGGCCAACTCCTCGGGGCGCACCTTCAGCTCGGCGGCATCGGGCACGAACTGGCGGGCGATGGGGTCGGCGGCGTCCGTCATGTCGATGGCGGCGGCCAGCGTGGGCGTCACCGCCACGGCATAGCGGGCGGCCACCTGTTCCAGCGCGGTGCGCGCGTCCGGCGCGGCGAGGCCGGCGCCGATCAGGTCGTCGGCGGTGCGCAGCGTCCCTTGATCGCGGGCGGCCAAGGACACAAGTTTGTTGAGAGGGTTCGGCATCGGCTCGGCGGACAGCTATATGGGAAGCCTGCCGGGATGCCAAATCGATACGGGAGCCGCCCATGGACGTGACCGACAGCGATGTTCTCGCCGCCGCCGAGCGCTGGCGCCGCGAGGGCCGGGGGGTGGCCATCGCCACCGTGCTGGAAACCTGGGGCTCGGCACCGCGCCCGGTGGGCAGCCGCCTTGTCATCGATGCGGAGGGCAATTTCCTCGGCTCGGTCTCCGGCGGCTGCGTCGAAGGCGCGGTGGTGAGCGAGGCGGCGGAGGTGATCGCGGCAGGCAGGCCGCGCACGCTGGAATTCGGCGTCGCTGACGAGACCGCCTGGAAGGTCGGCCTCTCCTGCGGCGGCAAGATCGCCGTCTATGTGGAGCCGGTGGACTGAGCACACCGGGCGGTGACGCAGGCCGTCAAGCGTTATATTCAGTGGGGAAGATGATCCGGATGCTCCCTGAGGGAGGACCACCATGCGTCTCGACCTGCTCGCGGCCCTGAATGCGGAACGCGCCGCCCGCCGCGCGGCGGTCGTCGTGACCGAGCTTGCCACCGGTGCCCAAAGGCTCGCCACCGCCGCGACCCTCGCCTCCGATCCGCTGGCGCCGGAGATCGCGGCGGCGCTGGCCGAGCGTCGCAGCGGCAAGGCCGGGGAGGGCAGCGTCTTCCTCGCGGTGGATGTGCCACCGCCCCGGATGCTGGTGATCGGCGCCGTCCATATCTCCCAGGCGCTGGCGCCCATGGCGCGGCTCGCCGGATTCGACCTGACAATTCTCGATCCGCGCACCGCCTTCGCCACCCCCGAGCGCTTCCCGGATGTGCCGGTGATCGCCGAATGGCCGGAGGAGGCGCTGCCGGCCTACGGGCTCGATCCCTTCACCGCGCTGGTGGCGCTCACACATGATCCGAAGATCGACGAGCCGGCCATCGCCGCCGCCCTTCGGGCCGAGTGCTTCTATGTGGGCGCGCTCGGTTCGCGGCGTACCCACGCCAAGCGCGTGGAACGGCTCGCGGCGGCGGGGCTGTCCCAGCAGGCCATCAGCCGCATCCACGCGCCCATCGGCATGGACATCGGCGCCTCCAGCCCGGCGGAGATCGCGGTCGCGGTGCTGGCCGAGGTGATCCGCGCCCTGCGCACCGGTGCCAGCGCCACGGCGGGAGCGGCGGCGTGAGATTTGGCCCCCTGCCGCTCGCCGAGGCCGAAGGCGCCGTCGCCGCCCATTCCGTGCGGCTCCCCGGCGGCACCATCAAGAAGGGCACCCGCCTGACGGCGGCCGACATCGCCCGTCTCGCGGCGGCCGGCATCGCCGAGGTGGTCGCGGCGCGCATGGAGCCGGGGGATGTGGCCGAGGATGCCGCCGCGCGTCGCCTCGCCGATGCGGTGGCGGGCGCCAACGTGCGGCCCGACACGGCCTTCACCGGCCGCGCCAATCTCTACGCCGCCGCCGCCGGCGTCCTGCGGATTTCGGATGCCGCGCTGGACGCCTTCAACGCGGTGGACGAAGCCATCACCCTCGCCACCCTGCGCGACTTCAGCGCGGTGGCGGCCGGCGACATGGTGGGGACGGTGAAGATCATCCCCTATGCCGTCCCGGGTGCGCTCGTGGAGGCGGCCGCCGCGGCGGCACAGGGCGTGATCGCCATCGCGCCGTTCCGGCTGAAGCGCGTGGCGGTGCTCTCCACCCTGCTGCCGGGCCTCGCCGACAAGGTGGTGGCGAAGACGCTCGCCGTCACCCGCGCCCGCCTCGCGATCGCCGGGGCCGAGGTCATCGCCCACCAGACCCTGCCCCATGACACGGCGGCCCTCGCCGCCGCACTCAAGGAGGCGGTGGCGGACGGTGCGGAACTGGTCATCGTCTTCGGCGCCTCCGCCATCGCCGACCGCAACGACGTGATCCCCGCGGGGCTCGTGGCGGCGGGCGGAGAAGTCCAGCGGCTGGGCATGCCGGTGGACCCCGGCAACCTCCTGATGCTGGGGCGGCTTGGCGCCGTGCCGGTGCTGGGCGCGCCGGGCTGCGCGCGCAGCCCGAAGGAGAACGGCTTCGATTTCATCCTCCATCGCCTCCTCGCCGGGCTGGAGGTGAGCGCCCGCGACATCGCCCGGCTCGGCGCCGGCGGGCTGCTGCAGGATATCGCCGCCCGCCCCCATCCCCGCGCAGAGAGCGACGAGGCGGAGGACGGGTTCGCCGCCGTCATCCTCGCCGCCGGCCGCTCCTCGCGCATGGGGGAGGGCATCAACAAGCTGCTCGCGGAAGTGGGCGGACGGCCGGTGATACGCCGCGTGGCGGAGGCGGCGCTGGCCTCCCGTGCGCGGCCGGTGATCGTCGTGACTGGGCACGAGCGCGGCCGCGTGGAGGCGGCGCTGGCGGGTTTGGAGGTCGTATTCGTCCACAATCCCGATCATGCGACGGGCATGGCCTCCTCGCTGCGCGCCGGCATTGCCGCAGTGCCGGAGACGGCGGCCGGCGCGCTGGTGGTGCTCGGCGACATGCCGCTGCTCGCGCCCGGCCTGCTCGACCGCCTGATGACGGCCTATGCGCCTGCTTCGGGTCGGCTCATCGCGGCGCCGGTGGAGGGCGGGCAGCGGGGGCATCCGGTGTTGTGGTCGCGCCGCTTCTTCGCCGAGCTGGCGGCGCTGGAGGGGGATGTGGGCGCCCGCGCCATCCTCGCCGCCAATGCCGAGCTGGTGGCGGAAGTGCCGGTCGCGGCGGAGGAGGGCGCCTTCCTCGACGTGGACACGCCGCGCCTCCTCGCCGAGGCGCGCGAGGCCGCCGCCAAAGGTGAGCGGCAGCTCAGAACGGCGCCGGCTGAAGGTGCGTGACGCCGATGTCCAGCCGCTCGCACAGGAATTGCGCGAGCCGCAGCCGGTGGCACCCCTCCACATGGCGCTCGAAGCACATGAGACAGATGCGCCGGCCCTGCGCCAGCTCGGCCAATTCCTCCAGCGCCGCCTTGGCGGGATCGGTGGCGAGGTGAGCGTCGTAGATGCGCATCAGCGCGTCATGGTCGCCGCTGCGCGCCGCGAGCCGGCCCTCCTTGGGCGTGCCCAGCGTCCTGAGGTGGACATAGGCGACGCCGTGCTCGGCAATGCCCGCCGCCAGCGCCGTCTTGGAGAAACCCGGCCGGCGTGACGCCGCGACGGCGCGCACGTCCACCAGCAGGCCCACCTTCGCCTCATCCAGCGCCGACTGGAAGGCGGAGGGCGTAGACTGCTCGTAGCCGATGGTGAAGAGGGCGGTGGGGGCTTTGCGGCTGCTCATGAAGGGATCATGCCGCGCGGCGGACGACCCGTCATCCCCGCCCAGAGCGCGTTTCGCAGGCGCGAAATGGACTTGAGCCGGGGAAAGGCTCACTTTCTTGCCTGAGCCAGCGGTGAACGGGGAACCGCGCGGCGCTTCTCGGGTTCAAGAGCCACCCGGGCGGGCGTCGTACAAGGACGGCCGCTGGCTTGGGGGGAGACCCATCATGCGCCTGTTTCGCTGTGCCGCCTGCGATCAGCTCCTGTATTTCGAAAACCGCCGCTGCGAGAAGTGCGGCCACGATCTCGGCTACATCCCGCAAGCCAACGCTCTGGTGCCGCTGGAGCGCGAAGGGGATGCCGAGAGCAGCGTGTGGCGCGCCATCGGTCGCGGCGGCGAGCAGCGCTACCGCTTCTGCGCCAATGCGGCGTTCGATGCCTGCAACTGGCTGATGCCGGCGGAGGAGGAAGGCGAATTCTGCCTCGCCTGCCGCCACAACCGCACGGTGCCGGACCTCACGGTGCCGGAAAACCTGCGCAAGTGGCGCAAGGTGGAGGTGGCAAAGCACCGGCTCATCTATTCCCTCCTGCGCCTCAACCTGCCGCTGGAGAACAACGAGGACCGCGAGGGCGGCCTCTGCTTCGACTTCCTCGCCGACGATCCGGACGGCTCGGCCCCGAAGATCATGACCGGCCACGACGAGGGCCTCATCACCATCGCCCTCGCGGAGGCAGACGACGCCGAGCGCGAGCATCGCAAGGGGGAGCTTGGCGAGCTTTACCGGACCCTGCTCGGCCATTTCCGCCACGAGACGGGGCATTATTACTGGAACCGGCTGGTGCGCGACGCCGGTCGCCTCCAAGCCTTCCGCGCCCTCTTCGGCGACGAGACGGTGGATTATGGCGAGGCGCTGCAGGCCTATTACGCCAATGGTCCCAAGCCCGACTGGCAGATGAACTATGTCTCGGCCTACGCCACGGCCCACCCGTGGGAGGACTTCGCCGAGACGTTCAAGCACTACATCCACATCGTGGATACGCTGGAGATGGCGGGCGCCTTCGGCATGCGCGTGCAGCCGCGGCTCGACCGGACCGGCGAGCTGGGCGCGGAGGTGGATTTCAACCCGTATCGCGCCTGCGCCATCCAGCAGATGGTGGATTCCTGGCTGCCCATCTCGTTCGCGCTCAACAATCTCAACCGCTGCCTCGGCATGTCCGATGCCTATCCGTTCATCCTCGGTCCGGGCGTCATCGAGAAGGTCGGCTTCATCCACAGCCTGGTCCACCGGCAGGTGGAAGCCGATCCCGTGCCGGAGACCGTCACCGAGGAGGTGCCGCCGGGCCGTGGCGAGAATGCCGCCGATGCGCCGGAGGGCAGCCCGATCGCCGCAGTCGCGTAAGGCGTCGGCGGGGTGCGCCTTCACGCACTCGTGAAGCTGGGCGGGAGCGGATGGGGGTGCCCCATCCGTCCCGTCGGCCTTGCAATCGGATGGCAACGGGCGACCCATGGTCGTCCCTCCGCCGTCGTTCGATTCCCCCGATGAACCAGATCGATCCCCAGTCGCCCCACGCTTCGTCAGGGGCGAAGACCCCACCCAGCCACGCCGAGATCCGCCGCATCATCTTCGGCCTGATGCTGGCCATGCTGCTGGGCGCGCTGGACCAGACCATCGTGGCCACGGCCCTGCCGACCATCGGCGATGCGTTCGGCGACTTCGCCAACCTCTCCTGGGTGGTCACCGCCTATCTCCTGACCGCGACGGTGGCGACGCCGCTCTACGGCAAGCTGAGCGACATCCACGGGCGGCGGGTGATGCTGCTGACGGCTGTCGCCGTGTTCTCGGCGGCTTCCGTGGCGTGCGCGCTGGCGCCGAACCTGCTCGCCCTCATCATCGCGCGGGCGGTGCAGGGGCTGGGCGGCGGGGGCCTCATCTCCCTGTCGCAGACCATCATCGCGGATCTGGTCTCGCCGCGGGAACGGGGGCGCTATCAGGCCCAGATCGCCGGCGTGTTCGCCGCCTCCAGCATTGCCGGTCCGGTGCTGGGCGGCCTGTTTGCGCAATATCTCAGCTGGACCCTCATCTTCTGGGTCAACCTGCCCATCGGCCTTGTGGCGCTGCTCATCACCGAACGGCGGCTGCGCGACCTGCCGCGCCACGAGCGCCGCCATGCCATGGACTATCTGGGCGCGGCGCTGATGGCGGTGGCGAGCCTGATGCTGCTCCTCGCCCTCGGCTGGGGTGGTGTGCGTCTGCCCTGGGGCTCGCCGCCCATCCTCGGCCTGTTCGCCGGCGCGGCGGTTTTCGTTGCCCTGTTCATCTGGCGGATGCGGTGGGCGGAGGAACCGTTCCTGCCCCTCGGCCTCCTCGCCGACAAGGTGGTGGGCTGGGGCATGATCGCCTCGTTCCTCGCATTCGGGGGAATGGTCGGCCTGTCCATCTTCGTGCCGCTCTATTTCGAGACGGCGCGCGGCCTCTCCGCCACCCAGTCGGGCCTGGGGCTCATCCCCTTCATGGGCGGCGTGGTGATGGGGGCCGTGCTCTCCGGGCGCTCCATGGCGCGCCTTGCCCATTACAAGCGTCCGGCCCTCGCCGGGCTGACGCTCGCATCCGCGGGACTCCTCGCGATCGGTCTGGTTCCGGCCATGCCGCTGGCGCTGGCCCTGGCGCTGTTCGTCGTCATCGGCCTGGGCTTGGGCACGGCGCTGCCGGTCTGCACGGTGTCGATCCAGAACGCAGTGCAGCCGCATCTGATGGGCACCACCACGGGCGTCATGACCTTCTTCCGCCAGCTCGGCGGGGCGCTGGCCGTGGCCGTGCTTGGCGCCGTGCTTCTCGCCGCGCTGGCCACGGGCGGGGCGGCGGATATCGAGACCCTGGCGCGCAGCGCGGACCCGGCGCGCCTCGCAAGCGCGTTCAGCCGAGTGTTCCTCACCATGACGGTGGTGGCGGCGCTGGCGGCCGTGGCGCTGGCGTTCCTGCCGGAGCGGCCGCTGCGCACGTCGGTCCACGCCAGCGAGGGCGAGGGCAGCATCGTGTGATGCTGCCCCGGCCGGAACGGCGCGGCGCCTATTCGGCCGCGTCGGGCTTGCTTGCGGCTGCCTTCTTGGCGGCGGGCTTCTTGGGAGCCGCGGCTTTCGTCGCCGGCTTTTTGGCCGCCGGCTTCTTCGCGGCGGCCTTCTTCGGCGCGGCCTTCTCGCCATCCGCCGAAGCCGCCTTGCGGGCGCCGCCACGCGCGGGCTTGGCCGGCGAAGACGCCGCCTTGGCGTCGATGAGCTGCACCGCCTGTTCCAGCGTCAGCGTTTCGGGATCGGTGGACTTGGGCAGGGTCGCGTTGACCTTGCCGTGGTTCACGTAAGGCCCGAAGCGGCCCGGCCGCACGGTGATCGGCCCGCCCAGCGTCGGATGATCGCCGACGACCCGCCCGGCCGGCGTGCCGCCGCGCCCACCACGACCCTTGGACTGCTTCTCCGCGATCAGCGCCACCGCCCGGTTGAGGCCGATGGCGAGGATGTCGTCGCCGTCCTCGATGTTGGCGTAGGTGCGCCCGTGCTGGACATAGGGTCCATAGCGCCCGATGCCGGCGAGGATGGGCTCGCGATCCTCCGGATGGAGGCCGATCTCGCGCGGGAGGGCCAGCAGCTTCAGTGCGGTTTCAAGGTCAACGTCCGCCGGGGCGAGGCCCTTGGGCAGCGACGAGCGCTTGGGCTTCTCGCCTTCCTTGCCCTCTCCGAGCTGGAGATAGGTGCCGAAGCGGCCGGAGCGGATGGTGACTTCCTCGCCCGAGTCCGGATCAAGGCCGAGCACGCGGGTGCCGTCGCCTTCCTGCGCATTGTCGCCGGTGAGCGGACGGGTGTGGCGGCACTCGGGGTAGTTGGAGCAGCCGATGAAGGCGCCGAACTTGCCCATCTTCAGCGAGAGCCGGCCGGTGCCGCAGGTGGGGCACAGGCGCGGGTCTGTCCCGTCCTCGGTGGGCGGGAAGATGTGGGCGGTCAGCATCTCGTCGAGGGCGTCCAGCACCTGCGACACACGCAGGTCCTTGGTGGCCTCGATGGCGGCGTGGAAATCCTGCCAGAAGGCGCGCAGCACCTCCTTCCAGTCGAGTTCGGCCGCGGAAACCTCGTCGAGCTTCTCTTCGAGGTCGGCAGTGAAATCGTATTCCACGTAGCGCTTGAAGAAGCTTTCGAGGAAGGCCGTGACGAGCCGGCCCTTGTCCTCCGGCACCAGCTTCTTCTTGTCGAGCTTCACATATTCGCGGTCGCGCAGCACCGCGAGCACGGCGGCATAGGTGGAGGGGCGGCCGATGCCCAGCTCCTCCATGCGCTTCACCAGCGAGGCTTCCGAATAGCGCGGCGGCGGCTCGGTGAAGTGCTGGGTGGTGTTGATGTCGCGCTTGGCCAGGGCCTCGTTGGCACTCATGGCCGGAAGGCGACGGCTCTCCTCGTCGTCGTCCTCGTCGTCCTTGCCCTCGCGGTAGAGGGTAAGGAAGCCGTCGAACTTTACCACGGTGCCGGTGGCGGTTAGGTCCAGCGTGCGGGCACCGGCTTTCGCCTCGATGTCCGCCGTGGTGCGCTCCAGCTCGGCCGATTCCATCTGGCTCGCGACCGTGCGGATCCAGATCAGCTCATAGAGCTTGGCCTGCTCGCCATCGAGATAGCGGGCCACATCCCGCGGATGACGCGACGGGTCGGTGGGCCGGATGGCCTCGTGGGCCTCCTGCGCGTTCTTGGCCTTGGTGGTGTACTTGCGCGGCACGCCGGGCAGGTACTTCGGCCCGAACTGCTTGCCGATGGCATCGCGGGTGGCGGCGACGGCCTCGGGGGCCATGTCCACGCCGTCGGTTCGCATGTAGGTGATGAGACCCACCGTCTCGCCGCCCACGTCCACACCCTCATAGAGGCGCTGGGCGATCTGCATAGTGCGGGCCGGCGCGAGGCCGAGCTTGCGGCTCGCCTCCTGCTGCAGGGTGGAGGTGGTGAAGGGCGGCTGGGGATGCCGCTTCATGGGCTTGGCTTCGACCGAGCGCACCCGGAACGCCGCGCTGTCCAGCGCTTCGCGGAAGGCCTTGGCCTCCTCCGCCGTGCCCACCGAGAGGCGGGTGATCTTCTTGCCGTCGGCGCCGGAAAGGCGGGCCTCGAACTCCTCGTTCCGCGGCGTCGCGAGCCGGGCGAGGATGGACCAGTATTCCTTGCGGACGAAGGTCTCGATCTCCCGCTCGCGGTCGCAGACGAGGCGCAACGCCACCGACTGCACACGGCCGGCGGAGCGCGCGCCGGGCAGCTTGCGCCACAGCACGGGGGAGAGGGTGAAGCCCACGAGATAATCGAGGGCGCGGCGGGCGAGATAGGCGTCCACCAGCGCCACGTCGATATCGCGCGGCGCCTTCATGGCTTCCAGCACCGCCTGCTTGGTGATGGCGTTGAAGACCACGCGCTCGACCTTCTGGCCCTTGAGCGCCTTCTTCTGCCGCAGCACCTCCAGCACGTGCCAGGAGATGGCCTCGCCTTCGCGATCCGGGTCGGTGGCGAGGATCAGGCCATCGGCCCCCTTCACGGCGGCGGCGATCTCGTTGAGCCGCTTCTGCGCCTTGGGGTCCACGTCCCACAGCATGCGGAAGTCGGCGTCCGGATCCACCGACCCGTCCTTCGACGGGAGGTCGCGAACGTGGCCGTAGGAGGCGATGACCTCGTAGCCGGGACCGAGATATTTGTTGATCGTCTTCGCCTTGGCCGGCGATTCGACGATGACGACCTGCATGACGAACCGTGTCTCAATCAAGGGCCGCCGCCCCATTGCGCGGCCTTGGAAAGGGGAGGGAGCATCCCGCGATACCGTTTGGTATCCCGGGAGCGAAGCGTGAAGCTCCGGCTCCGATGCCCGGCGTCTGATCGCGATCGCTCACCCCAGCAAGAGGATCGCGACGCCGAGAGCGCCGCAACATGGGGAGCCAAGGGGCGCCTGTCAAATGGTGCCCCCCTTCAGGCTCAGCCGCCGGGTTTGATGAAAGTACAACCCAGAGTATGTTTCAATATCGAGCTCAATCTTTAAGACCAGTCTCAGATACCAACCGGGGCTTGGAACCGACATGACCGAACGGTCTCCCGTCGACATCGCCGACGATGCGGCCGCGACGGCTGCCTATGTCGCCGCCATTACCGCCGAATTGTCACGTCTCGCCCGCAACCACGGGTTCAGTACCCTCGCCTTGTGCTCGATATGGCGCGTCAGGAGGCGCGCGCGTTGGCCGACAACGTATCGTCCCGCGGACCGGGGAGCACCGACGCCGAGCGGCGGTGAGCCGCTCCGCCCCTATTTGAGCGCAACCCGCCCGGTGCCCGGGCGGTCGAGGCGTCCGGCAAGCTCAAGCTCCAGCAGCACGATCTGGACTTCCGCGACCGTGCAACCGGACAGGCGGACCAGATCGTCGGTCGGCGTCGGCACCGGGCCGAGCAGCGAGATCACGCGGGCACGTGCATCGTCCCCCGGCGTGACCGGCCCCGCCGGCACGAACGGCGCCTCCGCCTCCACCACCGGTTCCTCGCGCCGCCCGGCGATGGGGGTGAGCACCTCGATCACATCGGCGGCCTCGGTGACGAGGGTCGCGCCGCGCTTCAGCAGGCGGTTGGTGCCGCCCGCACGGGGATCGAGCGGCGAGCCGGGCACGGCGAACACCTCGCGCCCCTGCTCGGCGGCGAGCCGCGCGGTAATCAGCGAACCGGAGCGCTCCGCCGCCTCCACCACCACGACGCCGAGGCTCATGCCCGAAACCAGCCGGTTGCGGCGGGGAAAGTCGCGGGCGCGAGGCTCCCAGCTGATGGGCATCTCGGAGACGAGGGCACCGGTCGAGGCCACCTTGTCCATCAGGCCGAGATTTTCGGGCGGGTAGGGCTTGGCCAGCCCGCCGGCGAACACGCCCACCGTGCCCCCGTCGAGGCTCGCCTCGTGGGCGGCCGCATCGATGCCGCGCGCGAGGCCGGACACCACCACCCAGCCACCCGCCGCGAGGTCACGGGCGAGGCGCGCCGCGAAGGTGCGGCCGGCGGCCGAGGCGTTGCGGGCGCCGACGATGCCGACCATGGGCCGGCGCAGGACCTCGGCCTCGCCGCGCACGGAGATCAGCGGCGGCGCATCGTCGAGGGCGGCGAGGGCAGGGGGATAGTCACGCTCGCCGAGCGCGACCAGCCGGGCGCCCATACGGGCGTGCGCCTCCATCTCGGCGTCCGCCTCGGCGATGGTGGGCGTGTGCGGCGGCATCAGCCGTCCGCCGCGCCGGGCGAGGGAGGGCAGGGCCTCCAGGGCCGCCCCGGCACCGCCGAACTGGTTGATGAGGGCGCGGAAGGTGCGCGGGCCGACATTCTCGGTGCGGATCAGCCGCAGCCAGTCGCGGCGCTGCTCTGGCCCGAGCAATTCGCCCTTCGACGGCCCGCTGGCGGGACCCTGTGCCCTGCCCCGCGCCATGTCGCCTCAGCCCTTCGCGCCGATCTTGCCCTCGGTGCCTTCCAGCAGCCGGCGGATGTTCTCGTGGTGCTTCAGCCACAGCAGGATGGCGAGCACGGCGAGCAGCACGGCGAGATTGTTGTGCCCGAGGCCCATGGCCGCGATGACCGTGGCAACCGACGCCATGAGCGCGGACAAAGAGGAATAGCGCGTGAAATAGGCCGCCCCCAGCCACACCACCGCGAAGGCGATGGCGGCGGGCCAGAACAGCCCGATGGTGACGCCCAGGAAGGTCGCGACGCCCTTGCCGCCCTTGAAACGCAGCCAGACCGGCGCGATGTGGCCGAGGAAGGCGCCGACCGCCGCCGCCATGGCGGCCGTCTCTCCGGCGAAATGGCGGGCGACCAGCACGGCCGCAGTGCCTTTCAGCGCGTCCAGCACAAGGGTGGCGGCGGCGAGATCCTTGCGACCGGTGCGCAGCACATTGGTGGCGCCGATGTTGCCGGAGCCGATGGTGCGCAGGTCCTTGGTGCCGGCAAATCGCGTGAGGAGGAGCCCGAACGGGACCGAGCCGAGCAGGTAGCCGAACGCGAGCGCGATCAGCAGCACGAGCGCGGGCGGGGTATCAGGCATGCGCACCTCGAACGATCTCGCCGCGCCGCCGCGGCGGGACGGCACAGGTCACGGTGGGTCAAACGTATTCGTAGACGGTGCGCCCGGCAACGACGGTCCGCAGCACCCGCCCGTCGAGGCGCGCCTCGTCGAACGGCGTGTTCCGGCAACGCGACTTCAGGGAGCGGGGATCGAGCACATAGGGCATGCCCGGATCGAACACGATCACGTCCCCCGCCGCGCCGGGCCGGAGCGTTCCGGCATCCAGACCCAGAATCTGCGCCGGCCGGGTGGAGAGGGCGGCGAGCAGGTTCACGAGGTCCACCTGATCGGAATGGACGAGGCGCAGCGCGGCGGAGAGCAGCGTCTCCAGCCCGATGGCACCGGGCTCGGCTTCCGAGAAGGGCAGGCGCTTGCCCTCCACGTCCTGCGGCAGATGGTCGGAGACCACCACGTCCAGCAGGCCGGAGGCCAGCGCGCGGATCAGCGCCTGCCGGTCCTCTTCCCCGCGCAGGGGCGGGGCGAGGCGGAAATAGGTGCGGTAGGCGCCGATATCCAGCTCGTTGAACGAGAGGTGGTTGATGCTGACCGAGGCGGTGACCGGCAGCCCGGCGGCCTTGGCCCGCTCCAGCACCTCCAGCGATTCGGCGCAGGTGAGCGCCGCCGCGTGGTAGCGCGAGCGCGCCGCGCCCACGAGCCGCACGTCGCGTTCGAGGATGATGGTCTCGGCCGCCTTCGGATTGCCGGAGAGGCCGAGGCGAGAGGCGAAGGCCCCCTCGTTCATCGCCCCCTGCGACATGGAGGCGTCCTCGGTGTGGTGCACCAGGAGGGCGTCGAAATCGCGGGCATAGGTGAGCGCGCGGCGCAACACCTGGGCGTTCATGATGGACTTGTGGCCATCGGTGAAGGCGACGGCGCCGGCGGCCTGAAGCAGACCGATCTCGGTCATCTCGTGGCCTTCGAGGCCTTTGGTGATGGCGGCCATGGGATGCACCCGCACCACCGCCGTGTCCCGCGCCCGGCGCAGGATGAAGTCCACGATGGCCGGATCGTCCACCGCCGGGTCCGTATCCGGCTGGCAGATGATGGTGGTGACACCGCCCGCCGCCGCCGCGTGGCTCGCCGAGGCCAGCGTCTCGCGATGCTCGGCGCCGGGCTCGCCCACGAAGGCGCGCATGTCCACGAGGCCGGGCGCGACCACCGCCCCGGCACAATCCACCACCTCGGCGCCATCAGGGATGCCGGCGGCGGCGATGCCGAAGCCGGCGTCCTTCACCACGCCGTCGGCGAGGAAGACATCGCCATGGAAGTCCGCGCCGCGCGAGGGGTCGATCACCCGCGCATTGGCGAGCAGCAGCGGCCGGGAATCGTTGGAATGGGAGCGGCCGTTACGCATTGGGAAGCTTCCGCGCGAGGGAATCGAGCACCGCCATGCGCACGGCGACGCCCATCTCCACCTGCTCACGAATGAGGGACTGCGCCCCGTCCGCGATGGCGGAGTCGATCTCCACGCCGCGGTTCATGGGGCCGGGGTGCATCACCAGTGCGTCGGGCGCGGCGTAGCGCAGCTTGGCCTCGTCGAGGCCGAAATAGTGGAAATACTCCTTCACCGAGGGGATGAAGGAGCCGGCCATGCGCTCGCGCTGGAGGCGCAGCATCATCACGATGTCCGCCCCTTCCAGCCCCGCCTCCATGGTGCGGAAGACCTCGACGCCGAGGCTCTCCACGCCGGAAGGCAGGAGGGTCGAAGGCGCCACCACGCGCACCTTGGCGCCCATGGTGTTGAGGAGCGCGATGTTGGAGCGCGCCACGCGCGAATGGAGCACATCCCCGCAGATGGCGACCGTCAGTCCTTGGATGCGCCCCTTGTTGCGGCGGATGGTCAGGGCGTCCAGCAGCGCCTGGGTGGGGTGCTCGTGGGCGCCGTCGCCGGCATTCACCACGCAGCAATCCACCTTGCGCGCCAGAAGCGCCACCGCGCCCGAGGCGTGATGCCGGACGACAAGGATGTCCGGGTGCATGGCGTTCAGCGTGATGGCGGTGTCGATGAGCGTCTCGCCCTTCTTCACCGAAGAGGAGGCGACCGACATGTTCATCACGTCGGCGCCGAGCCGCTTGCCCGCGATCTCGAACGAGGACTGGGTGCGGGTGGAGGCCTCGAAGAACAGGTTGATCTGGGTGCGTCCGCGCAGCGTCGTGCGCTTCTTCTCGATCTGCCGGTTGAGTTCGACGAACTCCTCGGCGAGGTCGAGCAGACCCGTGATCTCGCCGGCGGAAAGCCCTTCGATGCCGATGAGGTCTCGGCCGGAGAGCGTGAAGGCGGAAGGATCTTGCATGGCAGGCGGGAGGCATAGCGGCCAAGCGCGGCCCCGGCAAGGGAAGCCTGTGAATGAAGCTTGGCGCGGCAAGGCATCGATCGCCGTGATTTACCGGCCGTTCACCATCCGTGAAGGGCGGTCCCGGTGATTCCCCGGCGTCGCCACACTTTGGAACGAAGTCTCATCGAGCCTTTTCGCAGCCGGACCGGACGGGCTGTTGCGAGCCGCCAGACCGTCGCCCCGGAGGTTGGGAGTTAATCGTCATGTCCATTCTGATGCGGACGAACCTCATGGCGCTCGGCGTCGCCGTGGTGCTCACCGGCAGTGCCGGAACGGGCAACGCCGCCGCCATCGGCACCGGCGCGTTGGCCATGGCGCCGGCCAAGGCCGCGAGCGTCACCGATGTCGGCTATTGGTATCGCGGCCGCTATTATCGCGGCGGCTGCTGGAACTGCGGCAACGGCGCAGCGCTCGGCGCGGGCGTCGCCATCGGCGTGCTGGGTGCGGCCGCCATCGCTGGCGCTGTGGCTGCGCCTCCGCCGCCCCCGGTCGTCTATTACGAGCAGCCGCCGGTTGTTTATTACCAGCCCGCGCCGCGCGTCTATCTGGAGCCGGTGCCCCCGCCGCGCCCGCGCAGCTGCTGGGTGACGACCGGCCCGGGCGGGCAGGGCTATTTCTCGCCCTGCTGAGTCGCGGGGATATGGGGTTCGTCAGGGCGGCTTCGGCCGCCCTTTCGTTTGGATCAGGCCAGCATCATCAGGCCAGCATTTTGGCGATGGTCACCACCAGCGGCAGCGTGATGGCGGCGCCGATGATCTGGATGGTCAGGATCTCCGCAAGGAGCGGCGCGTCTCCGCCCATCTGCCGCGCCAGCACATAGCCGTTGGGCGCGGACGGCACGGCGGCGGTGATTGCCACCACCACAAGCTCCGTGCCGCTCAGCCCGAACGCCAGCGCCAGGGCGATCGCGATGGCCGGCTTCACCAGCAGCTTCAGTGCGAGGCTGGCGAACACGATGGCGCGCGGCCGCTTCAGCCGGTCCAGGATCAGGCCGCCGCCGACCACCAGAAGCCCCAGCGCCAGCGAGGCCTTGCCGAGGATATCGCCGAACTCCACCAGGACGGGCGGCACCGGGACGTGCGTGACATTGAGCAGGGCACCCGCCGAGCAGGCCCAGATGTAGGGATTGCGCGCCAACTGCTCGGCCACATAAGCGAAGGTGGGCGGATGGCGGCCGGAGAAGGAGGCGAGCACCAGCACGGCGATGATGTTCACCACCGGGATCATCGCCACCAGCGCCAGCGCGGCGATGGTGATTCCCGCCGCGCCGTAGAGGCCGCCTGCCACCGCCAGCACGATGTACGTGTTCCAGCGCACCGCCCCCTGGAACAGGGAGGTGAAGCCCGGGCCGTCCGCCGCCAGCGCTGCGATCAGCGGCTTGTGCAGGAGAACGATCAGGCCCGAGAGGATCACGACGGTCCCGATGAGCGCGCCGGCAACCGCCACGACGTTCACGGTGCTGAGGTCCGCCTTCACCGCGGAGACCACCAGAAGCGCCGGGAACAGCACGAAATAGGTCAGCTTCTCCAGCGCCGCCCAATGGGCCGCATCCTTCAGGAGGATGCGTCGCAGCACGGCGCCGAGGGCGATGACGAGGAAGACCGGCACGAGGGCCGTGAAGATGAGGCTCATGGGGCAGACGCTTACCGTGCCGGCCGTTCGGCGGCAGGCAATTACTCCTACACGGCGGTGCGAATTCGCCGCGCGCCCGCTTTAGGCCCGGAGCCGGGATAAGAAAAGCGCCATTGTCCCGAAATGGGGCCGGGTCGGCGGCGGGCGGAGAACCTGCCGGGAACGGGAGGGGGCCGAATCAATCTTCGAAGTCGGTTCCCGCCTCGTTCTGTGCGAGGCGGTCGAGGAAGCCGAGCGCCCCGTCGAGGATGAAGGCCGCCGCGTGCTGGTCCACCACCTCGGCCCGTCGCGACCGGCTCATGTCCGCCGAGATCAGCGCCCGCTCGACCGCGACGGTGGACAGCCGCTCGTCCCACAGGGCGATGGGCCGCCCCGCCAGCCGGGCGAAATTGCGGGCGAAGGCCCGGCTCGCCTGCGCGCGGGGACCTTCGGTGCCGTCCATGTTGAGCGGCAGTCCCAGCACGAAGGCCACCGCCCGCCGCTCGTCCGCCAATGCCACCAGACGCAGGGCCTCGGCGGTGAACTTGGTGCGCTTCACAGTCTCGATCACGGTGGCAATGCGGCGGTCCGGGTCGGAGCCCGCGACGCCGATGGTCTTGGTGCCGAGATCAAGTCCGATCAGCGCCCCGCGCGGCGGCAGAAGAGCGGCGATGTCCGCGAGCGGACCAACGGGGGCGGGGAGGGGGGCGTCTACCATAAGCGAGGGGTAGAGGATTTGCGGAGCGGAGCAAGGGGGTAGCCTACCAACCTGTACCAATCCTTGGTATTCTTCGAAGAGGAGCTGACCCATGTCGCGCAACACGTCCGTTTCCCTCGGCGACCATTTCGCCAGTTTCGTCGATCGCCAGGTGGAGGCGGGACGCTATAGTTCGGCCAGCGAAGTGGTGCGCGCCGGCCTGCGGCTGCTGGAGGAGCATGAGGCGCGACTCGATGCGCTCCGGTCGGCTCTGGCCGAGGGCGAGGCGAGCGGGCCGGGTGAGCCCTTCGATGTCGAATCTTTCCTCGCCGAGAAGCGGTCCGGCGCGGCCTGACCGCATATGGCGCGCCTTCTCCTGATCCTTACGCCCAAGGCGCGGCAGGATCTCGATTCCATCTGGACGTTCTCGCAAGACCGCTGGGGCGCGGCGCAGGCTGAAACCTACGTGAGGCTGATCGCCGGCGCCCTCGATTGCCTCGCCCGAGGAACCATCGTCGGCCGTGATGCAAGCGCGGTGAAGGCCGGTTATCTGCGCCACGCCGTCGGATCGCACGTGGTCTTTTTCCGGCTCGCAGGCAAAGAAACGCTAGAGGTCGTCCGAATTCTGCACCAACGGATGGACCTGCCACGCCACCTCTGACGGGCCGCCCCCCGCGCCCAAACCCTTCCACCGCGGCATACCCCTTGCTATAGCGGCAGGCAGCTTTTGGGAGCCTACTCATGTCCGTCGATCAGGCGACAGTCCGCCGGGTGGCCCATCTCGCACGCATCGCCGTGCGGGAGGAGGAACTCGGCCATCTTCAGAACGAGCTCAACGCCATTCTCGATTTCGTCGAGCAACTGGCGGATCTCGATGTCTCCGGGGTCGAGCCGCTGACCAGCGTTGTCCCGATGGAGCTGCCCATGCGGGAAGACGCCGTGACCGATGGGAACTGCCCGGAGAAGGTGCTCGCCAATGCCCCCGATGCCGAGGGTGGCTTCTTTACCGTGCCGAAGGTGGTGGAATGACCAAGCTCACCAAGCTCACCCTCACCCAGGCGCGCGAGGGGCTTGCCCAGGGCGAGTTCACCTCCGTCGAGCTCACCGAGGCCTATCTGAAGGCCATGGAAGAGGCGCGCCCGCTCAACGCCTATGTGCTTGAGACGCCGGAGATCGCCCTTGAGATGGCGAAGGAGAGCGACAAGCGCATCGCTTCCGGCGACACCGGGCATCTGGAGGGCATCCCCCTCGGCATCAAGGACATGTTCGCCACCGAGGGCGTGCGCACCACGGCCTGCTCGAAGATCCTCGAAAATTTCGTGCCGCAGTACGAATCCACCGTCACCTCCCACCTGTGGCGGGACGGGGCGGTGATGCTCGGCAAGCTGAACAACGACGAGTTCGCCATGGGCTCGTCCAACGAGACCTCGGCCTTCGGTCCTGTCGTGTCACCCTGGCAGCGCGACGGCGACACGACCCCCATCGTGCCCGGCGGCTCGTCCGGTGGCTCGGCGGCGGCGGTGGCGGCCTTCCTGTGCGCCGGCGCGACGGGCACCGATACCGGCGGCTCCATCCGCCAGCCGGCGGCCTTCACCGGCACGGTCGGCATCAAGCCCACCTATGGCCGCTGCTCGCGCTGGGGCATCGTCGCCTTCGCCTCGTCCCTCGATCAGGCCGGCCCCTTCGCCCGCACGGTGAACGATGCGGCGATCCTGCTGCGCTCCATGGCCGGCTACGACCCGAAGGATTCCACCTGCGTCAACCGGCCGGTGCCGGACTATGAGGAGGCGGTCGGCGCCTCCATCAAGGGCAAGAAGATCGGCATTCCGCGCGAATACCGCATGGACGGCATGGCCGACGAGATCGACACCCTCTGGCGCGAGGGCGCCAAGTGGCTGGAAGAGGCCGGCGCCGAGATCGTCGACATCTCCCTGCCCCATACCCAGTACGCTTTGCCGGCCTATTACATCGTGGCGCCTGCGGAAGCCTCGTCCAACCTCGCCCGCTATGACGGCGTGCGCTACGGCGCCCGCGTGCCGGGCAAGGACGTGGTGGAGATGTATGAGAACACCCGCGCCGCCGGCTTCGGCCCCGAGGTGCGCCGGCGCATCATGATCGGCACCTACGTGCTCTCCGCCGGCTATTACGATGCCTATTACCTGCGCGCCCAGAAGGTCCGCAGCCTCATCAAGCGGGACTTCGACCTCGCCTTCGCGCAGGGCGTTGACGCCGTGCTGACCCCGGCGACCCCGTCGCCCGCCTTCGGCATCGGCGAGAAGCTGAAGGCCGATCCGGTGGAGATGTATCTCAACGACGTCTTCACGGTGACGGTGAACATGGCCGGCCTGCCGGGCATCTCCGTCCCCGCCGGTCTTTCGGCCGACGGCCTGCCGCTGGGCCTCCAGCTCATCGGCCGCCCGTTCGAGGAGGAGACGCTGTTCTCCCTCGCCGAGGTGATCGAGGAAGCGGCAGGCCGTTTCCCGGTCGAAGATCTGTGGTGGAAGTCCTGAGAGACACCCTCCGGCGCTGCGAAACCCCGGCCTTGCCCGGGTTTCGCGGTCCGAACGGGTTCCAGGCCGGCAAGCCGGCGCCATTGGGGGGCATCATCAAGCTCTGAGGCCAAGCCCCCGGCAATCGCGCCCTCAATAGTACCCGAGCGGCGCCTTCGGCACGTCCTGGGCATGACGCAGGGCGGTGAGCCGCTTGAGCAGCGACTTCTGGCGTCGGGAAAACAGCGCGATCAGGCGTGACCGGAAGGTGGCGCCCACCTGCCGCAGCTCGCGGTTCTCGTCCAGGGCCGCCTTGAAGGCGTGGACGAGATCGTCCGTCGCCGACAGCACGCGACGATAGGGAAAGATACGGGCCAGCTCGGGATAGCGCACTTCGCCCCGGCGCTCGACGAACGGCTGGAGCCGCGCATGGTGTCCGCCGCGATCCGGGCCGAGAACCTCCGCCAGCCGGTCCAGCGCGCGCACCCGGATGTCCGATTCCTCCTTGAGGATGCCCACCCCTGCCAAGATCCGGTCCGGAGCGCCTTCCGAGAAGTCGGTCCGGGCGGTCCAGCGCAGATAGCCGGCGATTCCCTTGCTCACCAGTTGCGCCTCCGACCGGGCCGGGAAATGGGCGAGCTGGACGTTGGGCAGCATCATGGACGGCAGCGTGACGTCCCACTTGGTTGCCCGGTGGTTCCCGTCGATGATGGCAAAGCCCCGCTCGCAGGCGAGGGGGCCGGGGACCACCACCTTGAAGATGTAGGGGTCGTGCACCGCCACGTGGCGCAGCCGGGTCAGCGGGCAGGGCTCGTCCGGGTCGTCCTCTTCGGTCATGAGATAATGACGCGGGTTCAGCCCGCCGAGGCGATATCCGCCGATGGCGGCGAGGTCCGTCTCCAGGGCCGCGCGATCCTCCGCGACGATGAATTCATCGCCATCCAGAGGAAAGATGAAATCCCACGATGAAGCGTTCATGGCGTGCGTGATCAGGGCCGTAGTGCGCTCGCCCTGATGATAAGCCGCCAGTGATTTCTCAGAAGTCACCGATATGGGAAGACCTTCCTCGACGAGAATTTCGAGGATGCGAGTTGTCTGGTCGGTACTGCCATCATCTACAATGTAAAGATGATCTAAGAAAAATAGATTATGGCGTACCCACGCTTCGATTATGTCCGCTTCATCGCGGACGATGGAGACCCCCGCCAGCCTCATCAGCCCTACTCCTACTAGCCCCCGGTGCACAATCTAAAGGCGGGCTGAGCAGAATTTGGGTACGGCGGTAGCGGGACCGCGGCGGTTTTGCGGGCGAAATGAGGCGCAGATAACTTGGTGTAACAAAGTGTTTCGAGACGTTGCGGCATCGCATGGCCGTTGCCTGCAATGTCGCCTAGGGGTACGACACGGCCAGATGGCGGCGCTGCCGCAAGGACCAGACAGTGCGGACCATCCGCGCACGACGATAGGACGACCATGACCCTTCACACCCGGCCCGCGGAGGCCAAGAAGCTGATTTCCGGCGCCACCGGTGATTGGGAGGTGGTGATCGGCATGGAGGTGCACGCCCAGGTCGCTTCCAATGCCAAGCTGTTCTCCGGCGCCTCCACCGCCTTCGGTGGCGAGCCCAACGACCACGTGTCGCTGGTGGATGCGGCCATGCCCGGCATGCTGCCCGTCATCAACAAGGAGTGCGTCGCGCAGGCGGTGCGCACCGGGCTCGGCCTGAAGGCGGAGATCAACCTGCATTCGGTGTTCGACCGGAAGAACTATTTCTACCCGGACCTGCCGCAGGGCTACCAGATCAGCCAGTTCAAGCAGCCCGTGGTGGGCGAGGGCGAGGTGATCGTCGATCTGCTGGACGGCGAGAGCTTCACCGTGGGCATCGAGCGCCTGCATCTGGAGCAGGACGCCGGCAAGTCCATCCACGACCTGTCGCCGACCCTCTCCTTCGTGGACCTCAACCGCTCCGGCGTGGCGCTGATGGAGATCGTCTCCCGCCCCGACCTGCGCTCGGCGGATGAGGCGAAGGCCTATGTGACCAAGCTGCGCACCATCCTGCGCTATCTCGGCACCTGCGACGGCGACATGGAAAAGGGCAACCTGCGCGCCGACGTGAACGTCTCCGTGCGCCGGCCCGGTGAGCCGCTCGGCACGCGCTGCGAGATCAAGAACGTCAATTCCATCCGCTTCATCGGCCAGGCCATCGAGGTGGAGGCGCGGCGCCAGATCGAGATCCTCGAGGACGGCGGCAAGATCGATCAGGAAACGCGCCTGTTCGACCCGAACAAGGGCGAAACGCGGTCCATGCGCTCCAAGGAAGAGGCGCACGACTACCGCTATTTCCCCGACCCGGACCTCCTGCCCCTCGACATCAAGCCCGAGTGGGTGGAGGAGCTGAAAGAGAATCTTCCCGAGCTGCCGGACGAGAAGAAGGCCCGTTTCATCGCCGAATACGGCCTCTCGCCCTACGACGCCGGCGTGCTGGTGGCCGAGCGCGAGACCGCCGACTATTTCGAGCAGGTGGTGGAAGGCGGCGGCGCCAAGCGCGACGGCAAGGCAGCGGCCAATTTCGTCATCAACGAGCTGTTCGGCCGGCTGAACAAGGAGGGGAAGGACATCACCTCCTCGCCCGTCACGCCCCAGCAGATCGGCGCCATCCTCGACCTGATCGGGGAGGGCACCATCTCCTCCAAGATCGCCAAGGATTTGTTCGAGATCATCTTCACCGAGGGCGGCGACCCGCGCGTGGTGGTGGAA
This sequence comes from Xanthobacter aminoxidans, assembly GCF_023571765.1. Lineage (GTDB taxonomy): Bacteria > Pseudomonadota > Alphaproteobacteria > Rhizobiales > Xanthobacteraceae > Xanthobacter > Xanthobacter aminoxidans. The sequence goes on from NZ_JAMJXC010000003.1 coordinate 444,647, forward strand.
GCCCGCGGCATGAAGCAGGTGACGGACACCGGCGCCATCGAGAAGGTGGTGGACGAGATCATCGCCGCGAACCCGGACAAGGTGGCCCAGGTGCAGGCCAAACCCACCATGCTCGGCTGGTTCGTCGGCCAGGCCATGAAGGCCTCCGGCGGCAAGGCGAACCCGCAGGCGCTGAACGATATCCTGAAGGCGAAGCTCGGGATCTGAGGGCGTGCTCTCTCTGAGGGGTGCGCGGTAGTTGCCGCCGCGCCGCTCGCACTCCCTCTCCCCTTGCGGGAGAGGGTTGGGGTGAGGGGTGTCTCGCCCTTTCCCCCAGCAGCTGGAAGGCGGCACCACCTCTCCCCCTCACCCCCAGCCCCTCTCCCGCAAGGGGAGAGGGGAGTCATCAGCTCCCCCTCAGACGAGCGGTTCGCCCACGAGCGTCTTCCCGAATACCTCCTCGAACGCCACCCGCATCACCGCATCCACCTCGGCCATCGTCACCGGCAGGCCGAGGTCGGCGAGGCTGGTGACGCCGTGCTCGCGCACGCCGCAGGGGACGATGCCGCCGAAGTGGCTAAGGTCCGGCTCCACGTTCAGCGAGATGCCGTGGAACGTCACCCAGCGGCGCACGCGGATGCCGATGGCGGCGATCTTGTCCTCCCCGCCGCCCTTCCGCCTGACCCACACCCCCACCCGGTCCTCCCGCCGCTCGCCGGTGACGTTGAAGGCCGAGAGCGTGCCGATGATCCATGCTTCCAGGGCGCTCACATAACGCCGCACGTCCGCCGAGCGGCGCTTGAGGTCGAGCATCACATAGGCCACCCGCTGGCCGGGGCCGTGATAGGTGAACTGGCCGCCCCGGCCCGTCTCGTAGACCGGGAATCGCGCGTCCACGAGGTCTTCCGGCCGCGCGCTGGTGCCGGCGGTATAGAGCGGGGGATGCTCCAGCAGCCACACGCACTCCGCCGCCGTGCCCTCGGCGATGGCGGCCGCGCGTGCCTCCATCGCCGCGAGGGCCTCCGGATAGGGCACGAGAGCGTCGCTCACCACCCACTCCACCGGGGGAGCGGAAGAATCGAGCGGGCGGAAGTCGGTTTCCAGGCTGGCGCGGGTAATGGCGGGGGTGGGGGCGCTGGCGTTCATGCGAACTGCTTTAATCCATCCGCACGGTGGGTCCAGCCCCCGCCGTCTCAGGGTTCGCGGAACCGTCATCCACAGGCCGCAGCACGAGCGGCGCGTTACCTTTGCCGGGCACTTGTGGCGGCACATTCGATCTGTTAGACGATGGCCCCCGGCCGGAAGCGGTCCTCTCCCGAGGAACCTTGAGGCCGGTGCCATCCCTGACTGCGGTCGTGGCGGAATTGGTAGACGCGCTAGCTTGAGGTGCTAGTGGGGAGACCCGTGGAGGTTCGAGTCCTCTCGTCCGCACCAGTGGATTGGTGAGCATCCGGCGCCCCAGGCGTGCGGATCGCGCGAAATCGGCGGCCTTCGGGCCGCCTTTTTCGTTTCAGGGCTAGGAATGGGCCCTCCGGCGTCCCCTCAGGCCTTCGGCACCATGTGCACGATGCTGTAGCCGTTCCGCTTCAAGGCCTTGAGGAAGGCGGGAATCATCGCTGCGGTATAGGGCTTGGTGTCGTGGAACAGCACAATGCCGCCGCCGGCCGCATCGAGCCGCTTCATCACCAGATCCAGCTCGGCCTCCGGCGTCATGACGTTCCAGTCGCTGGCCCACAGGTCCGCGCCGAACACGGCGATGCCCTTCGTCTCCAGATAGGCCAGCAGCTGCGGCGTCGAGGCGAACCCCGGGAATCGGAAGAAGGGCACGCGGGGCGCCGCCCCGGCGGCGCCGTAGGCAGCGGTGTCGTCGGCGGCGATGCCGCGCTCGATCTCCTTCACCGCCGCGTCGAAGGGGATCTTCGCCAGGGTCGCGGCGGGATGGGTCATGGTGTGGTGGGCGACGGTGTGGCCCTCCGCCAGTTCCCGCTTCACCAGTTGCGGTCGGGCGCGGGCATTCTCGCCGATGAGGAAGAAGGTGGCGCGCACGCACTCCGCCTTCAGCGCATCGAGCACGGCGGCTGTGGTGGTCGGCCATGGCCCGTCGTCGAAGGTGAGCACGACCTCCTTGGGCGCCAGCGGCAAGGTATCCGGGAAGGACTTCTTGCCGACGCGCAGGCCCTTGGGGTCGATTTCCATCACCCGCGCCGTCCCCAGCGCCTCCGGCCCGCAGGCGAGGGCAGGGCCGGGCGCGCAGAGGAGGAGCGCGGCCACGGCCAGAAGAAGGCGCCGTGCGTGGGGCGGCTGCTTCATTCCCGCCTCCCGCGTCAGCCTTGGGGGAACGGCCAGGCCGGGCTCTGGCCCACCTGCCCGCGATGGCGGAGGAGGTGGTCGGCCAGCACGCACCACACCATGGCCTCGCCCACCGGCACGGCGCGGATGCCCACGCACGGGTCGTGCCGGCCTTTGGTGAAGATCTCGGTCTCGTGGCCGGTCCGGTCCACGGTCTGGCGCGGCGTCAGGATGGAGGAGGTGGGCTTCACCGCGAAGCGCGCGACGATGGGGGCGCCGGTGGAGATGCCGCCGAGGATGCCGCCCGCGTGGTTGGCGAGGAAGTGCGGCCGCCCCTCGTTGCCGAGGCGCATCTCGTCCGCATTCTGCTCGCCGGTGAGGCGGGCGGCGTTGAAGCCCTCGCCGATTTCCACGCCCTTGGCGGCATTGATGCCCATGAGGGCGGAGGCCAAGTCCCCATCCAGCTTGGCATAGAGCGGTGCGCCGAGGCCGGGCGGAACGCCCTCCGCCACCAGCTCCACCACCGCGCCCACCGAGGAGCCGGCCTTGCGGATGCCGTCGAGGTATTCCTCGAACAGCGGCACGGTGCCGGGGTCCGGGCAGAAGAACGGGTTGTTGCCCACCTCGTCCCAGTCCCAGCGAGACCGGTCGATCTCGATCTCGCCGATGCGCACCACAGCCCCGCGCACGGTGACGCCGGGCAGCACCTTGGCGGCGATGGCGCCAGCCGCGACCCGCGTCGCCGTCTCGCGCGCAGAGGACCGTCCGCCGCCGCGATGGTCGCGGATGCCGTATTTGATGTCGTAGGTGAAGTCCGCATGGCCGGGGCGGTAGGCGCCGGCGATGTCGGCGTAATCCTTGGACCTCTGGTCCACGTTCTCGATCAGCAGCGCGATGGGCGTGCCGGTGGTGACGAGGCCGCCCTCGGGATGGGGCAGGGTGCCGGACAGCACCTTCACCTCGTCCGGCTCGCGGCGCTGGGTGGTGAAGCGGGACTGGCCGGGCCGCCGCCGGTCGAGGGCCGCCTGCACCTCCTCGATGGAGAAGCGCACGTTGGGCGGGCAGCCATCCACCACGCAGCCGATGGCGACCCCGTGGCTTTCGCCGAAGGTGGTCACGCGGAACATGTGGCCGAAGGTGTTGAACGACATGGCGCCTTTAGTCCTCGTACTGCTCCGGGCTCAATAAACGAGGACGGCCGGCAAGGGAACGAGGAAGGGCCGGTGCCGCCCACCGCGCATTTGTGGCTCCGGCGTCACACAGGAAGGGCATCCTGTGCTATGACGTGCGCCGACGGAGCACCACACCCCCGCCATGCCTCTACTCGAAATCCTGATCGTCCTCGTCCTCGTTCTCATCAACGCCGTTCTCGCAGCAGCGGAATTGTCGATCGTCTCGTCTCGCCCCGCGCGGCTGAAGACGCTGGCTGATCGCGGGAACAAGGGGGCCAAGGCGGCCATGCGGCTGGCGGAAGACCCCGGCCGCTTCCTCTCCACCGTCCAGATCGGAATCACCCTCATCGGCATCCTGGCCGGCGCCTTCTCCGGCGCCAGCCTCGGCGATCTCCTGGGCGAGACGCTGCGGGAGGCCGGACTGCCCACCAGTGTCGCGCACCCGCTGGGCTATACGGCGGTGGTGGTGGCCATCACCTATGTGTCGCTGGTGATCGGCGAACTCATTCCCAAGCGGCTCGCGCTTCAGAATGCGGAGCCTCTGGCCTGCATTCTCGCGCCCCTCATGATCGGGCTTTCCAAGGTGTCGGCGCCCATGGTGTGGCTGCTCGATGCTTCGACCCGCGCGGTGCTGACCCTGCTCGGCCGGGGCGGCAGCCGCTCCAGCTCGGTCACCGACGAGGAAATCCGCGCCATCATCACCGAGGCCGAGACGGCGGGCGTCATCGACCCCGCCGAACGGCGCATGATCTCCGGCGTGATGCGCCTTGCCGACCGCCCGGTGACGGCCATCATGACGCCCCGGCCGGACGTGGAGTGGGTGGATATCTCCAAGGATGCGGAGGAGGTGCGCCACGTTCTCCTCACCACGCCCCACTCGCGCCTGCCGGCCTGCGACGGATCGCCCGAGGAGACCATCGGCGTCATTCAGGCCAAGCGCGTGCTGGACGCCTATCTGAAGGGCGAGCGGCCCGACCCGCGGCAATATGTGCAGACGGTGCCCTTCATCGTGGAAAACGTGGGCGCGCTGGAGGCCATGCGCGTGCTGCGCGGCGCCGAGGTGCCCATGGCCATCGTGGTGGACGAGTACGGCGACATGGCCGGCGTGGTGACGGGCTACGACCTGCTGCTCGCCATCACCGGATCGGTGGAAGCCAGCCATGAGCCGGGCGATGCGCATGTGGAGCGCAACGTGGTCGAGCGCCACGACGGCAGCTATCTGGTGGCCGGCGACACGCCGGTGGACGAACTGCGCGACCTGCTGGACGTCGCCCTCCCGATCGACGAGGGCTTCCACACGGTCGCCGGCTTCGCCCTCTCCCACCTCAAGGAACTCCCCGAGGAGGGCGAGGTCTTCACGGCGCTGGGATGGCGGTTCGAGATCGTCGACATGGACGGCCGCCGCATCGACAAGCTGCTGGTGTCGCGGCCCCACGTGCTGCACCGGCAGGAAGTGGCGGGGCAGGGCTGAGGCCCCGCCCGCGCCGGCCCTTCAGCCTCTTGATTAATCCCGCCGGGCGAGGGAGCGCAGGAAGCCCTCGTATTCCTCGGTCAGCTCCATATCCACGCCGAACGCGTTCTTCAGCAGGATGTTGGCAATGAAGGGCTGATCGTTGCGCTTCTCTTCGAGCGTTTCGCGCAGGACCGGCACCGTGTCCTCGATGTGCTTGAGGAAGGCGATGCCCTTCTCCAGCGTCTCGGTCCATTTGGCGCGGTGCCACAAGGCCAGCGGGTACATGATCTCGTGGACGAAGTTGGACTTGCGGGCCTTCTCGAAGAAGCGCAGCCCCGCGCTCCAGTTCTCCTTGGAGCGCAGCGGCGGGGGCGGGATGTCGCCCAGCAGCATCTTCTTGCCGGCCTGTCCCACGAAATCCTCGAGCGTGATGGGCGTCTCGATGTTGGTGCGGAAGTGCCAGAGGGCGAAGTTGCCCGGATATTCCTTGCCCCAGGCCTCGATGAAGGCGGCCTCCACCTTGTCGACCGCCGCCTTGTCGCCTTTCAGCGCGGCCGTCATGCAGAAGGCGAACATGGCATCGTTGGCGACATTGTGCACGCCGCCATTGGCAAGGTCGGCCGGGCTGAGGGTGGGGGTCTTGCCATCAGCCGGAACCGTCGCATCGCCGGCGCGCAGGGCGGTGATGAATTTGGTGATTTCCAGCCAGCCCATGTAGTGGGCGATGAAGGCGTCCGGATCCACATGGACGATGGCGAGGTTGAGCGGCATCTTCCGCTTCTGCAGTTCGGCCATGTCGGTCATGAAAAGTCCCCCCGGGGCTCGGGTGAAAAGGCGTCAACAAACGACCCTGCCCGTCGCGTTCGCGACACGGGTGCCGGGCCTACCGGTTTGACGCAGCAAGAAAAATGCCAAGGGGAAATGTGTGGACGGACAGCGCGGAAGCTCAGTCCGCGACCTCGAAGCCGCCGCGGGAGACCACATAGACCGCCCCCTGCCGCACGGGCAGATTGGAGGCTTCGGCTTCCGGCATCCCGGCCTTCACGTGCAGCAGCGCGCGGATGACGCCGCCGTGGGTGACGATGACGGCGTCATCCTCGATCTCGGCGCAGGCCGCGCCGACGCGCTCGCACAGGGTGCGATAGCTTTCGCCGCCGGGGGGCGCGAAGTTCCAGGGATCGAGATCGCGCCGGCGCACGGCGTCATGGTCGCGGCGGCGCAGCTCGGGCCAGGTCTGGCCCTCCCATATGCCGAAGGAGATTTCAGCGAAACGGATGTCGGTCTTGAAATCGCTGACAGGCAGATCGAGGCCGGTGCGCAGGATGCGCATGGTCTCCACGGCCCGCGACAGGGGGCTGGAGACATAGGCCAAGGCGCGCGTATCTCCCGCCAGCTGGGCGAGCACGCGTCCGACCTGGCCCGCCTGGATGCGGCCGAGCGTGTTCAGCGGCACGTCGCGGCGCCCCTGGAGCCGGCCCACCACATTCCAGTCGGTCTCGCCATGGCGGACGAGGAAAAAGCGTCGCGTCGTCATCTCTCTCCGGCCCGCCCTGTCGGGCGCGGCGTCGCTCACCGCGGCGGAATCGTGATTACGTGGTCGTACCACTCGCCGCGCGGCGGGTAGGTCACGCGCAGCTTGATGGTCGAGCCCGGCGCCGCCTTGCCCTTGTAGCTCACGATGAGCCCCTTGGCCGGCTGGCCGATGCACTTGGTGGTGCGCCCGCCATCGATTCCCGTGGCGACGAAGCGGCCATACTGGATGCCGACCTTGCCGCCGGGCGGGGCGGAGAGGACCTGGATGGTCGGAATCTGCGTCTGCTGGCAGTTGTAGTCGGAGGTGCCGGCGGCAAAGAGCGCGCTGCGGCTGCCGCCGCCCCCGATCATGAAGCTGACGCCGCTCTCGTAGGGCGTCACATAGTCCGGGAAGATCGCGCCGCCCGGGCCGAACACGCGGTCGCGGAACGGATACTGCTCGAAGGTCGGCGGGCTCTGCGCCAGCGCCGCACCGGCAGACACGAGCAATCCCGCGGAGACGGCAACGGCGAGGGCGAAACGGGAAGCCCGGGAATCAAGCGCCGTCATGGTTTGTCTCCTTTGTGGGCGCGCGCCGTATTCAATCGCGGACGAGGGCGAGGTCCGGCGCGTCGGGATGCTTCATGCCCACAATATGGTACCCGGCATCCACATGATGCACCTCGCCGGTCACACCACGCGACAAATCGGAGAGGAGATAGACGCCCGCGTCGCCAACCTCGTCGGTGGTGACGGTGCGGCGCAGCGGCGAGTTCAGCTCGTTCCACTTCAGGATGTAGCGGAAGTCGCCGATGCCCGAGGCGGCCAGCGTCTTGATGGGGCCGGCGGAGATGGCGTTCACGCGGATCGCCTTGGGGCCGAGGTCAGCGGCCAGATACCGCACGCTGGCCTCCAGCGCCGCCTTGGCCACACCCATGACGTTGTAGTGGGGCATCCACTTTTCCGCACCGTAATAGGTGAGCGTGATGAGGGAGCCGCCATTGGTCATCAGCTTCTCCGCCCGCTGCGCGACGGCGGTAAAGGAGTAGCAGGAGATGAGCATGGTCTTGGTGAAATTGTCCGCCGTGGTTTCCACATAGCGGCCGTCCAGCTCGTCCTTGTTGGAGAAGGCGATGCAATGGATGACGAAATCGAGCGTGCCGAACAGGCGCTCGGTCTCGGCGAAGACGGCATCCAGCGTCTCGGGCTCGGTGACGTCACAGTGGCCGACCAGATGACCGCCCAGTTCCGCCGCCAGCGGCTCCACCCGCTTCCTCAGCGCCTCGCCCTGATAGGTGAGGGCGAGCTCGGCGCCATGGGCCCGCGCGGACTTGGCGATTCCATAGGCGATGGATCGGTTGTTGGCGACACCGAGAATCAGCCCGCGCTTGCCCTTCAGAAGACCGCTCGCGAAACCGTCCGTCGCCATAGACCCCACTCCACATGCTCAAGCTATTGAAACCCATGATGCCGGCCAGTGGACGCACCATGGGCGCGCTTCCTATGGCATGGGGCCATCCACCGTTCAAGCGAAGCTGGCGCGTCGCCCCCCTTGCATCGCCCGAGAGCGGATGCTAGATGCGGCGCCTCTGGATCGGAGTGTAGCGCAGTCTGGTAGCGCACCACGTTCGGGACGTGGGGGTCGCAGGTTCAAATCCTGCCACTCCGACCAGATGAAAATCCGGCTAGGCCGGAGACCCTGTCCCCCATCATCTCGATGATTGTTCGCCGCCCTCGGGCGCGCCGAAGCACGCGTCACGCCTCGTGGATTCTTTCTGCTGCGGGAGGTTGCGTAGGGCATCTTTTACCGTCTCATGGTAGACAGGTGCCATGTTGTCCCGCCTTCTCCGCCGCACTCCCGCGCTCGTTCCGGACCGAATCGTGAGTCTCGGCGCGCTTTGCGAAGTGGCCTATCAGGTGCGCCGCCTCTCCCGGTCCGAGCGGGCCTATCCGTTCGATTGGTGGGTGACGCCGCTCGGCAGCGTGATGAAGGTGCTCGACGCCGGCGCGCCGGCTGTGTTCGAGGCAGCGCAGCTCATGAAGGTGCCGGATTACGGTGGCCACCCCGCGCTGTATTCCCACCTCTCGGGCACCATCCACCTCCACGAATTCCCCGCGGGAGAGGATTTTCTCGCCCTCGAAGAGGCGGAGATGGCGCGGCGCCTGATCCCGAAATACCAGGCCCTTCAGGCGCGGTTCCTGGGGGATTGCGCGCAGGGAATCACTCTGTTCGTCCGGCAGTGCCTCCCGGAGCACGATCCCAGGGAAGAGGCGCTGGAGGTGGCGATCGATAGCCTCCACGCGAAGCTGTGCACCATGGCCGCCGATCCCCGGCTGCTGCTGCTCGACTATGCGCCGGTGCGCCCCCGCCCGTGGCTGCTGACCGCAACCGTTCCTCGCCTGAAGGACTGCACCGATGTCGGCTCTCCCCGCGGATGGGATCGCACATTTCGGTCCATGCGCATTTCCTGTCGGGGAGGCGATGCGTTCCGATTCGACGATCTGAAGGAGACGCTGGTGCCGCCTGGAGAGCCCGCTCCCTGATTCGCCAGCCCCGTCACGCGCTCCCGCGCAGTCGCCAGGCGGCGAGGGCAAAGAGGGTGCAGGAGAGGGCGGCGAACAGGGCCAGGCCATGGGGGTGGATCTGCATGGCGAATCCCGCCCCCAGAGGGCCGACGAGTGCGCCGAGGCCCCAGAACAGGCCGGAGACCGCGTAGATGCCCACGAGGTCGCCGCCCTTGAACCGGCTGCCCACCAGCGTGATCATGATGGTGTAGATGCCGACGAAGGCGCCGCCCCAGACGAACAGCAGGGCACAGGTCGCCACCACGTTGCCGAGCGCCAGCGGCCAGATCGCCGCTCCGACCGCCGAGATGACCGCGAGCAGGATCACCAGCCTGCGGCGGTCCATGATGTCGCCGAGCCAGCCGATAGGCAGTTGCAGCAGGATGGCGCCGATCATCATCACCGACATCAGCCGTGTCGCATGCTCCTCCGCCCAGCCGAGCCCCACCGCATAGAGCGCGAGGAAGGAGAGGCCGGCGGTCTCGATGGTGGCATTCAGCATGGTCGCCGACAGGGCCAGCGGCGCGAGTCGCACGAAGCGCAGCGGATTGCTGATGGTCGGCTCGTCGAAATGCGGCGCGATCACCCTGGGCGACGCCACGAACAGCGCCGCGACCAAGGCCACCCCGGCACCCAGCAGATAGGGCAAGGCCCCCTCGGTGCCGACCAGGGAGAGAATCATCGGACCGAGGGCAAGGCCGACCGACATGGCGGCGGTGTAGGCTGCCATGGAGCGGGCGCGGGTGTTCTCGGTCGAGAGCGCGTTGATCCAGGTCTCGGAGGTGACGAACAGCGCTTCCGCCGCCATGCCGAGGAACAGGCGGAGCACGAACCAGAGCCAAATGGCCGGCATGACCGGGAAGGCGGCGAGCGCCAGCGCCGAGACAGCGATGGCGAGGAGAATCAGCCGGCGGGGGCCGAGCAGGGCCACCATCCGCGGGAGGATGACCGCCGTCGCCAGCACCCCGACGGCGTGCATGGCGGCATTGGCACCGATCACGGTTTCACTGAGGCCGCGGGCGGCCAGATCGAACGCGATGAGCGGGGCGGTCAGGGAATAGGTGAGGCCGAAGACCATGGCCGTCGCGATCACCGCGCCGCGCGCGAGCACGGTGGATGTGTCGGGAAGGGCTGGGGGGATCGGCTCGCTGCTTTCGTGGGTCACGGATGGGCTGGCCCTGCAGCCTCGGCGCGTTGGCGCACCGGAGGGGTGGCGACAACGCGTCCCGCTGCGAAGCGGCGCAGGAAATCCCTCAGCCGGTCCGCGAAGGGCGGCGGCGCCGGCTCGACGATCCGCTTCATCGTGAGGGCGTAGTCGAGCACGAGCCCGGGCGTCCAGCTCATGGCCTCCGCCCGCGAGCGGATGTAGGCGGCCGCCCAGACGTCCGGATTGAACATGAGGGAGGCCACCCGCAGCCAGGGCATCCGGGTTGCGAGGCATCCTTCCAGCGCCGAATCGAGCGCGGCGGCCACCGCGACCGAACAATTGCGGTCGGTGAGGTTGTAGGTGTCCACCTGACGGTAGCCGGCCCAGAAGGCCATGAGCCGCCGCGTATCGAATCGGGTGAACTCCACCTTCTGGTCGGCCTCGCACCAGTTGGCGCATTCGTAGGCGTAGGACGGCTGGAAGCGGCCCTTCACGTCGTTCTCCGCCGTGGCGCGCAGGATGCGGGCGAATTCATCCGGCGGATGCTCGATCTCCTCCGCCGGATAATGGCTGATGTAGAGGTCGGGCTTCAGCTCGAGCGAGGCGTGACCGGTGGAAATCGCACCGTTGCGGTCCACCGCCGCAATGTAGCGGTCGAACACCGGGTGGTGGTCCTTCACGTCGGCAGAGCCGGTGGGGGTCCACACGCGCACGGTCATGGGGCCTTCCCAAGGGGGGAGGGGGCCTGTGTCGTCCACGATCACCGGCGCGTTCTCGTACCAGTCGCGCCCGCCATAGATGGGCAGGCTCAGGATGGCCACTTCGGCGAGGTGGGCTCTGAGCATCAGGCTCGCCCGCAGCATGATCCAGCCGGACATCAGCGTGAGCATGGCCACCGCGAGCGGCACCTTGAGTTCATGCGCGAGGGGCCAGTGGCTGCCGATGAACAGCGCCAGAAAGAGTTCAACCACCCCCACCGCCGCGGTCGAACGCCACATGCGGAACCGGACCACCGCCGCAGTGGCGATGCGGGCCGCCCCGTCCACGAGAAAGGCGGTGCCGAACAGAAGGGACAACGCCATTCCGTTATGGGAGGGGTAATCGAGGATGAAGGTGCCCAGGAACACAAGCGCGGCGGCGCGGCCGAGCGCCAGCAGCCGGCTGCGCGTGCCCGAGAAGGCGAAGGCCGTCAGGAGCCCCAGCAGGCCCTCGAACACGAAAACACCCCCGAACACCTGAGTCGCCACCGACATGGTGCCGTCCATGGCGTCGATCAGGATCAGGGAGGCGATAAGGAACAGCGCGGCCGCGACCAAGGTGAGCACCCACCAGCGGTCGCGCAATGCACGGGCTCCCACAAGCAGGAAGGCAAGCTTAACCATGGCGAGGCGGGGATCACTCAGCGGAAACCGCCGCAGGATGACGGTAAAGGGATCAAGAACGCAAGTCGTCCGCGCCGGTCGCGGGAAGGCTTTCGGAACTTCGCGGTGGGTCTCGTGTTCCGGTTAAGGACGCAAAACCATCGAGAGGTATTTCAATGACGAACGCCGACATGGATCGACTGAAGTCCGATGCGTCGGGCAACACGGGCCTCAGCGCCGTCCTCGCCGAGGCGGTGGAGGGCTTCTCCTCCACCGACGATGCGGTGCGTTTCCTCGCCTCTCGCGGGTTCGAGGTGACGGCATCCGACCTTGTCGCCGCCGCCAGCGACGCTGAGACGCCGGCGGAAGCGGAGGAATCGGAAGACGCGGAAGAGGACGGCTACGTCGCGCTGATGCGCTTCGTCCGGCAGTCCTGAGGCATCACAGGATGGTGCCGTGGAGGAACAGCCATGCCACGGAGAAATAGATCACGATGCCGGTCACATCGACCAGCGTCGCGATGAAGGGCGCCGAAGCGGAGGCGGGGTCGAAGCCGAGGCGCTTCAGCAGGAACGGCATCAGCGATCCCGCCAGCGAGCCGAAGGTGACGATGCCGATCAGCGCGGCGCCGATGGTGACGGCCAGGAGCTTCCAGTACTCGCCGTAGTCGAACAGCCCGGTCTGCTGCCAGACGACGATGCGGATGATGCCGATCACACCCAGGATGGTGCCGAGCGTGATGCCCGTCGGCAGTTCGCGCAGGGCGACCCGCCACCAGTCGCGCAGCCGCACCTGATGCAGGGCGAGGGCGCGGATGATGAGGGAGGTGGCCTGCGAGCCGGAATTGCCGCCCGAGCTCATCACCAGCGGGATGAACAGGGCCAGCACGATGGCCTTCTCCAGTTCATCGGAGAAGAACTGCATCGCGCTCGCCGTGAACATCTCGGAGATGAACAGGATGCACAGCCAGCCCGCGCGCTTCTTGATCATCTCCTTGAAGGAGATTTCGAGATAGGGCTCGTCGATGGCCTCCATGCCGCCCATGCGCTGGACGTCCTCGGTCTGCTCCTCGATCATGGCGTCGATCACGTCGTCGACGGTCACGATGCCGAGGACATGGCCGGTCGTGTCCACCACGGGCACGGCGAGGAAGTCGTACTTGGAGATGGTGCGCGCCACCTCCTCCTGCGGCAGGTTCGGCGGCACGGTGATCGGGGTGTAGGGGTTCGCAACCGACAGGATCGAATCGCCGGGATTGCCCGAGATCAGCCGACGCAGCGACACCGTGTTCACCAGCCGCCGGGTGCCGGGGGAGAGCACGTAGATGGCGTAGACGGTCTCGCGGCTGCGCTCCACCTCGCGGATGTGGTCGAGGGTCTGCTGCACGGTCCAGTTGGACGGTACCGAGACGAACTCTGTGGTCATCAGCGCGCCGGCCGTGCCCTCGGGATAGGTGAGCAGGTGGTCGATGGCCACCTGCGCCTCGGGGCTGAGCGCGTCCCGAAGGCGCCCCTTGGCCGGCTCCTCGATCCAGCGCAGCACATCAGCGGCGCGGTCGGCGGACATCCCTTCGAGAATGCCAACTGCCTTCTCCTGCGGCAGCGCCTCGATGACCTCGCAGGCATCGTGAAACTGCGGCTGGTCCAGCACCTCAACCGCCCATTTTAGCGGCATATGCGAAACCACGCCGGTCGCTTCCTCGGCGCTCTTGCCATTCAGGAATTCGACGATGTCAGCGACGTGCTCGTGCCCGAGCCGCGATGCGATAGCCGCGTCGGTCATATGGGTGTGTCCCGGTTCGAGGGGATGTGCAAGCTGGATCGGCCCTGTCAGAAGCAAGGTGCCGGTCGAGCCGACCCATATCGGATAATCGCCATTTGATACAAGGGGATGAAACGCGGCCGGGACAACCGGCCACGTTGCCCTTTCGGCACGCCTTTACGTCGTCACCTCCCGCGCCGGAGCGAAGGCCGCCTCAGGTGGGGGCGAAGGTGCCGTCGTCGCCGAGAAGCTCCAGGCGCCCCGTCGCCACGCCGAAATAGGCGCCATGCAACTTGAGGTCGCCTTCCGCAACCCGCTCGGCGACCCAGGGGAAGCCGGCGAGGTTGGCGAGGGAGAGCTTGACGCAGCATTGCTCGCAGAAGCGCTGGCGCTCGTCCGGCGGAAGCCTGGCGTCTTCCGCCATGAGCCGCGCCGGCTCGGCGATCTTCATCCAGTCGGCGACGAAATCCTCTGCGCCGGGAGGGGCGCCGTCGAGCAGGGCGTGGATGCCGCCGCACTGGGCGTGGCCGAGCACCACCACCTGCTTCACCTTCAGCACCCGCACCGCGAACTCGATGGCCGCCGAAGTACCGTGATAATTGGCGTCGGGCATGAACGGCGGGACGAGGTTGGCGACGTTGCGCACCACGAACATCTCGCCCGGGCCGGCGTCGAAGATCATCTGCGGATCGACGCGGCTGTCCGAGCAGGCGATGACAAGCGTTTCCGGCTTCTGGCCGCGCGCCGCCAGCCGCTCGAACAGCAGCTTGCGTTCGGGCCATGCCACTTCCCGAAACCGTTTGTAGCCGGAGATCAGATCGTCCACGCCATCGCTCCCTTCGCTTACTCGGCCACGGAAGTCTGAGCGCGCCTGACAAGTCAAGAGCATGCCGCGCGGAACCGGAGTTCGCCTTGCCACGTTCTCATCGCGACGCCTTGAAAACGTGTGGAGCCAAGGACATGCGCGGAATTCTACTTTGGATCATGGGTGTTCCGATCTCGGTTATCGTCCTCCTGTACCTCTTCAACTTCCTCTGAGGCTGGAGCTGGGCGTGGCGATTGTTGCGCCCGGCGTTTCCAGGATGCAGCGCAGGGTCGGGAAGGGCGTGCGCTACGCCGGGCGCCCGCTGATTAATCGCTGCGCAAATAGTTTCCGAAGGGAGTCTTGTTGCGGCCGGGCGCGGGGGCGCCTGCTGAAGTACGAAATTACCCTTTCGAGCCCTTGCATGCATCGCGCGCCGTTTCTGATGCAAATTTAGCCATTTGCAATTCGCTCTCCTGCCCAATCGATAGGCATTCACTTCAGCCGCGCTCTCGTGGGCGGAGGCTGGACTGGAGCGAGGTATTGCGTGGCGCCTGCCTGTCTGGCGCCGCCTGCCTTGGCACGCGCCTTGCTCACTCTCCACTGGTCGGCCCGCTCGGGCCGTCGGAATAGGGGAGAGAGCGCATGCTCGGTTTGCTGGGACGGACGACCAGGAGGGGATTCGGAGCGCTTGCCGCTGCCGCCGTCGTCGCGGGCACGATGGGTGTGGGCGCGGCACGGGCCGAGGACACCATCAAGGTCGGCATCCTGCATTCACTGTCGGGCACCATGGCCATCAGCGAGACCACGCTGAAGGACGTGATGCTCATGCTCATCGAAGAGCAGAACAAGAAGGGCGGCCTCCTCGGCAAGAAGCTCGAGGCCGTGGTGGTGGACCCGGCTTCCAACTGGCCGCTGTTTGCCGAGAAGGCCCGTGAGCTGATCACCAAGGACAAGGTCGCGGCCGTGTTCGGCTGCTGGACCTCGGTGTCACGCAAGTCCGTGCTCCCGGTGTTCAAGGAGCTGAACAACATCCTCTTCTACCCCGTCCAGTACGAGGGTGAGGAGAGCGAGCGCAACGTGTTCTACACCGGCGCCGCGCCGAACCAGCAGGCCATCCCGGCGGTGGACTACCTCGCCAACGAGGAGAAGGTGGAGCGCTGGGTGCTCGCGGGCACCGACTATGTCTATCCCCGCACCACCAACAAGATCCTCGAAGCCTATCTGAAGTCCCGCGGCGTGAAGGCCGAGGACATCATGATCAACTACACGCCGTTCGGACATTCCGACTGGCAGACCATCGTCTCCGACATCAAGAAGTTCGGCTCTGCGGGCAAGAAGACCGCCGTGGTGTCCACCATCAATGGTGACGCCAACGTGCCCTTCTACAAGGAACTGGCCAACCAGGGCATCAAGGCGACCGACATCCCGGTCGTGGCCTTCTCGGTGGGCGAGGAAGAGCTCGCCGGCATCGACACCAAGCCGCTCCTCGGCCACCTCGCGGCCTGGAACTACTTCATGTCCATCGACACGCCCGAGAACAAGGCGTTCATCGAGAAGTGGCACGCCTTCACCAAGAACCCGAAGCGCGTCACCAACGACCCGATGGAAGCCCACTACATCGGCTTCAACATGTGGGTGAAGGCGGTGGAGAAGGCCGGCACGACCGATCCGGACAAGGTGATCGCGGCGCTGCCCGGCATCAAGCAGGCCAACCTCACGGGCGGTACCTCCGAGATGCTGCCGAACCACCACATCACCAAGCCGGTCTTCATCGGCGAGATCAAGGACAACGGCCAGTTCGACGTGGTGTGGAAGACCAAGGACCTGATCCCCGGCGAAGCCTGGTCCAAGTATCTGGACGGCTCGAAGAACCTCGTCGCCGACTGGGTCAAGTACAATTGCGGCAACTACGACACCACCACGAACAAGTGCCTGGGCGCCGCAGCGAAGTAAGCGGCTGCCATTGCGCGGGGATCATCGATCCCCGCGGCCTTCCCAAGGCTCTTCACGGTTTTCATCTCGACCTCTCGTACCGTCCCTCGGGGCGCCTCTCCCTCTCCCCGCAAGGGGAGGGGGAGCCCTGCTGCACTCCCGATAAGGGCCGCCGGCTTGTCCGGCCGTGCCGGAGCGGATGACCTGAATGATGCGGCTGCCCCCTTCCGTACCGCAGGCGAAAACCTCGCCCAGCACGCTGCGGACCCTGCTTCTTTCCCTTCTTGCCGTGCTGCTGGCCGGGCTTGTGGCTTCGATCCCCGCCCGCGCGCAGAGCCAGCCGGACATTTCCGGCATCATCGCCAAGTTCGGCAACGACAGCTATTCCGACACCTCTGATGCGATCGCCGCGCTCGCCACCTCGGGCAGCCCGCAGGCGGCCGCCGTGGTCGAGGCGCTGGCCGCCGGCAACCTGCTTTATGATCCGGCGAGCAAGGCCGTCTTCATCCGCACCCCCAGCGGCATGGTCGATCCGGCCTCGGGCGCCATCGTCGGCAGCGCGCCGGCCACTCTCTCGCCGGTGCGGGCCAACAACCGCGTCCGCCGCGCGCTCGATGCCGCGGCCGGGGCGCTCACGCTGCTCAATGCTGATCCGGCGAAACGGCTCGATGCCGCCGCCGCCGTGTTCAAGTCCCGCGATGCTGCGGCGCTGCCCACGGTCGAGGCGGCCATCGCCAAGGAAACCGTGCCGGCGGTGAAGGCCGCGCTGGCGCAGGCCCGCGCCGCCATCCTCATCGGCAAGGCCGACGCGCCGGAGCCGGATCGCCGCGCCGCCATCCAGCTTATCGCGGCGCGTGGCGATCAGGACTCCATCAGCCTGCTGCGCAGCCTGCCGGCGAATTCGTCTCCGGCCCTCAAGGCAGCCGCCGAGGCCGGCATCACCAAGGCCGAGGAAAGCCTCAAGTTCTGGGCCGTGGTGCAGAATGTCTGGTACGGCCTCTCGCTCGGCTCGGTGCTGCTGCTGGCGGCCATCGGCCTCGCCATCACCTTCGGCGTCATGGGTGTCATCAACATGGCCCATGGCGAGATGGTAATGCTCGGCGCTTACACCACCTTCGTGGTGCAGGAGCTGATCCGCCAGAAGGCGCCCTATCTGTTCGACTGGTCGCTCACCATCGCCCTGCCGCTGGCCTTCCTGTTCACCGCTCTGGTGGGCATCCTGATCGAGCGCACGGTGATCCGCTTCCTCTATGGCCGGCCGCTTGAAACCCTGCTCGCCACCTGGGGTGTCTCGCTCATCCTGCAGCAGGCGGTGCGGTCCGTGTTCGGCCCGACCAACCAGGAGGTGGGCGCGCCTTCGTGGATGTCCGGCGCGTTCCAGATCGGGCAATTGTCCATCACCTACAACCGGCTCTGGATCATCTGCTTCGCGCTGATCGTGTTCTTCACCCTGCTGCTGGTGCTGCGGCGAACGCCGCTCGGCCTTTACGTTCGGGCAGTGACGCAGAACCGGCGCATGGCCGCCGCCATGGGCATCCGCACCGGCCGCATCGATGCGCTGACCTTCGGCCTCGGCTCGGGCATCGCCGGCATCGCGGGCGTTGCGCTCTCGCAGATCGATAATGTGAGCCCCAACCTCGGGCAGGGCTACATCATCGACAGCTTCATGGTGGTGGTGTTCGGGGGCGTCGGGAACCTCTGGGGCACTCTGGTGGGTGCCTTCACGCTGGGCGTCGCCAACAAGCTGCTGGAGCCGTTCGCCGGCGCGGTGCTGGGCAAGATCCTGCTGCTCGTCTTCATCATCCTGTTCATCCAGAAGCGCCCGCGCGGTCTGTTCGCGCTCAAGGGCCGGGCGGTGGAATCATGAACCGCACCCGCATCATCGACCGCACCGGCGGCATCTTCCTCATCGTGGTGCTGGCGGCGGGCGTGCTTATCCCCGCCTCCAACCTGCTGCTCCCCGCCGGCAATCCCCTGCACGTGCCGGACTACATGATCCCGCTGCTCGGCAAGTATCTGTGCTACGCGCTGCTCGCCGTGGCGGTGGATCTGGTGTGGGGCTATTGCGGCGTGCTCTCGCTCGGCCACGGCGCCTTCTTCGCCCTCGGCGGGTACGCCATGGGCATGTATCTGATGCGCCAGATCGGATCGCGCGGCGTCTACGGCAATCCGGTGCTGCCCGATTTCATGGTATTCCTGAACTACAAGGAACTGCCCTGGTTCTGGGAAGGCTTCAACATCTTCCCGTTCGCCATGCTGATGGTGCTTGTGGTGCCGGGGACGCTGGCCTTCGTGTTCGGCTGGTTCGCCTTCCGCTCGCGCGTTACCGGCGTCTACCTCTCCATCATCACGCAGGCGATGACCTTCGCGCTGATGCTCGCATTCTTCCGCAACGACATGGGCTTCGGCGGAAACAACGGCCTCACCGATTTCAAGGATATCCTCGGCTTCCCCATCTCTGCGCCCTCGACGCGCCTGACGCTGTTCTTCCTCTCCGCCGTGGCGCTGGCGGCGGGCTATCTGCTCTGCCGGGCGCTCGTCACCTCCAAGTACGGCAAGGTGCTGGTGGCGGTGCGTGATGCGGAGAGCCGCACAAGGTTCCTCGGCTACCGGGTGGAGAACTACAAGCTGGTGGCCTGGGTGCTCTCGGCCATGCTGGCGGGTGTCGCCGGGGCGCTCTACGTGCCGCAGGTGGGCATCATCAACCCGTCCGAGTTCGCCCCTGCCCAGTCCATCGAGATGGTGATCTGGGTGGCGGTGGGCGGCCGCGGCACGCTGGTCGGTGCAGCCCTCGGCGCACTCATCGTGAATGCGGGCAAGACCTGGTTCACCGGCGTGCTGCCGGAGGCCTGGCTGTTCGCCCTCGGCGCCCTGTTCGTGCTGGTGACGCTGTTCCTGCCCAAGGGCGTGCTCGGCCTCGCGGCGAGCCTCTCCGAGAAGTGGAAGGCCCGCCGGCCGTCCTCGGACCCCACCCCCAGCGCGACCCCGGCGGAGTGAGCCCCATGAGCATGCTGACTCCCTCTGCCGATCCCTATGCCGTCAAGTCGCAGGGCGCGCTCTCGCTGGAGGCCGAACTCGGCTTCCTGAAGGAGGAGCAGCCCGCCCCGGACCGGATGGCCCTGACCTCGGCGCTGCTCTATCTCGACAACATCACCGTCTCCTTCGACGGCTTCCGCGCCCTGAACGCGCTCTCCCTCGTCATTGGCGAGGCGGAGATGCGGGCCATCATCGGCCCCAACGGCGCCGGCAAGACGACGATGATGGATGTGATTACCGGCAAGACCCGCCCCAACCAGGGCGTCGCCCTGTTCGCCGGCACCAACGATCTCACCAGCCTGGACGAGGCCGCCATCGCCCAGCTCGGCATCGGCCGCAAGTTCCAGACGCCGACTGTGTTCGACATGCATTCGGTGGAGGACAACATCCTCCTCGCGGTGAAGGCCGACCGTCGCCCCTTCTCCAATATGGAGTGGAACCCGAGCCGCCACGAGCGCGAGCGGGTGGAGGAACTGCTGGAGCGCGTGCGCCTGAAGGACAGCCGTCATCGCCGGGCCGGCGACCTTTCCCACGGACAGAAGCAGTGGCTGGAGATCGGCATGCTGCTGGCGCAGGAGCCGCGCCTGCTGCTGGTGGACGAGCCCGCCGCCGGCATGACCGACCAGGAGACGGCGGACACCGCGGTGCTGCTGAAGGAAATCGCCAAGACCCGCTCGGTGGTGGTGGTGGAGCACGACATGCAGTTCGTGCGCGACCTCGACGTGAAGGTCACGGTGCTGCACGAGGGCTCGGTGCTGGCCGAGGGGCCGCTCGACCAGGTGAGTGCCGACGAGCGCGTCATCGAAGTCTATCTGGGGAGGTGAGGCCATGCTGAAGGTGGAAAACCTCGACCTCTATTACGGCGCCGCCCACACCCTGAAGAAGGTGTCGGTCTCCGCCGAGGCGGGCAAGGTGACGTGCGTGCTCGGCCGCAACGGCGTGGGCAAGACCTCGCTGCTGCGCGCCATCGTCGGCCAGCGGCCCATCGCCGGCGGCTCCATCACGCTGGACGGCAAGGAGATTTCGAAGCTCTCCACGCCCGACCGCGCGGCGATGGGCATCGGCTTCGTGCCGCAGGGGCGGGAGGTGTTCCCACTGCTCTCGGTGAAGGAAAATCTGGAGACGGGATACGCCCGCCTGTCCAGCAAGGAGAAGTTCGTGCCGCAGGAGGTGTTCGACCTCTTCCCGGTGCTGAAATCCATGCTGCGCCGTCGCGGCGGCGATCTCTCCGGCGGGCAGCAGCAGCAGCTCGCCATCGGCCGGGCCCTCGTCACCCGCCCGCGCCTGCTGGTGCTGGACGAGCCGACGGAGGGCATCCAGCCCTCCATCATCAAGGACATCGGCCGCGCCATCTCCTATCTCAGGGACAAGGGCGACATGGCCATCGTGCTGGTGGAGCAGTATTTCGAGTTCGCCCGCGACCTCGCCGACAGCTTCATCCTGATGGACCGGGGCGAGGTGGTGGCAAGCGGTGACAGGAGTGGGCTGGATGGCGACGATGTTCGCCGCCTCATGGCGATCTGACGCCACGTCGGCTCCCCTCCCGCCCCAGCGCCAGCGCAGCGAAGGCCGGGTCCGCATCGCCGGTGCGCGGTTCGGCGCGGTAACGCGCGTCGCCGACCTTGCGGAAGGCGGCGCCATGCGCGTGCGGGTACCGCGCGGCGGGCCGGGGCTGGAAGCCGTCATCGTCAACACTGCCGGCGGGGTCTGCTGCGGCGACCGCTTCACGATCGAAGCCTCGGCCGGGCAGTGCGCGCACCTCACGGTGGCAACCCCGGCCGCGGAGAAGGTCTATCGCTCCGATGGCTCTTTGGCGGAGATTTCCGTGTCGCTGGCAGCGCAGCAGGGCGCACGGCTGGAATGGTTGCCACAGGAAACCATCCTGTTCGACCGCGCCCGGCTGAAGCGCCGCTACGCGGTGGACCTCGCGCCCGACGCCACCTTCCTCTCCTTCGAGGGGCTCATGCTGGGCCGCCTTGCCCATGGCGACGTGATGGGGGAGGGGCATCTTGAGGATCATTGGCGCATCCGACGCGGCGGCGCGCTGGTGTATGCCGATGCCTTCCGCTTGTCCGGCCCCATCGGCGCGCTGCTGGAGCGGCCGGCCGTCGCGGGTGGCGCGCGGGCGCTGGCGACGCTCCTCTACATCGCGCCCGACGCCGAGGCACGGCTGGAGGAAGCGCGCGTCCTCGTGGAGAACGTGCCCTGCGAGGCCGGGGCCAGCGCCTGGAACGGCATTCTCGCCGTGCGCTGGCTCGCTCCCGACATCGGGACGTTGCGCCGCGCCGCAACCTCGTTTCTGATGGCTTTCCGAAAGGCCCCGCTCCCCCGCGTGTGGGCCACCTGATGCTCGTTCGAGGAGAGATGCCGTGCTGCTGACGCCGCGCGAGAAGGACAAGCTCCTGGTCGCCATGGCCGCCGAGGTGGCGCGCAAGCGCCTCGCCCGCGGCGTGAAGCTGAATCACCCGGAGGCGGTCGCGCTCATCACCGACTTCGTGGTGGAGGGCGCGCGCGACGGGCGCACCGTCGCCGAGCTGATGGAGGCCGGCGCCAAGGTGCTCACCTCGGATCAGGTGATGGAAGGCATCGCCGAGATGATCCACGACATCCAGGTGGAGGCGACCTTTCCGGACGGCACCAAGCTCGTCACGGTCCACCACCCCATCCGCGGCACCCCCTCCGAGACGGTCCCCGGCGAATTGCTGCCGCAGGAAGGCGACATTCATTTCAACGAGGGCGCCGAGCGGGTTCACCTCACCGTCGCCAATACCGGCGACCGGCCGATCCAGGTGGGCAGCCACTACCACTTCTTCGAGACCAACCCGGCGCTGGACTTCGACCGGGACAAGGCGCGCGGCATGCGCCTCGACATCGCCCCCGGCACCGCCGTGCGCTTCGAGCCCGGCGCGACGCGGGACGTGACGCTGGTGCCGTTCGGCGGCAAGCGCGAGGTCTACGGCTTCCGCGCGGCGGTTCAGGGAGGACTGTGACATGGCGGTTCAGCACTATTCCGGCGGATGCCAGTGCGGCGCTGTCCACTATGAAGTGGATGTCGATCTCGATCGCACGGTGACCTGCAACTGTTCCCGCTGCCGGCGCGTCGGCGGCATCCTTGCCTTCGCCCCGGCAAGCGCCTTCACCCTCACGTCGGGGGAGGGGAAGACCACCGAATATCTCTTCAACACCGGCAAGATCCATCACCTGTTCTGCACCTCCTGCGGCATCGAATCCTTCGCCCGCGGCACGGCGCCGGATGGCACCGAGACGGTGGCGGTGAACGCGCGCTGCCTCGACGGCGTGGATGTGAAGAGCCTTCACCCCATCGAATACGACGGCGCCAGCAAGTAATCCCCGGCCCGCATGCGCGAGATTTCAGGAGCGAGACCATGACCACCGGCCGCATGCCCCGCGCCGCCTATGCCCACATGTTCGGCCCCACCACGGGCGACCGGGTGCGGCTCGCCGATACCTCGCTGGTGATCGAGATCGAGAAGGATTTCACCGTCTACGGCGAGGAGGTGAAGTTCGGCGGCGGCAAGGTGATCCGTGACGGTATGGGCCAGTCTCAGGTCACGAATGCCGACGGGGCGATGGACACGGTCATCACCAATGCCGTCATTCTCGACCACTGGGGGGTGGTGAAGGCGGACGTGGGCCTGAAGAACGGGCGCATCGCCCGCATCGGCAAGGCCGGCAACCCGGACGTGCAGGCGGGCGTGGACATCATCATCGGCCCCGGCACCGAGATCATCGCGGGGGAGGGCAAGATCCTCACCGCCGGCGGGTTCGACAGCCACATCCATTTCATCTGCCCGCAGCAGATCGAGGAGGCGCTGGCCTCCGGCGTCACCACCATGCTCGGCGGCGGCACGGGGCCGGCCACCGGCACCTTCGCCACCACCTGCACGCCCGGCCCGTGGCACATCGCCCGCATGATCGAGGCAGCCGACGCCTTCCCCATGAACCTCGCCTTCGCCGGCAAGGGCAACGCCTCGCTGCCCGGCGCGCTGGAGGAGATGGTGCTGGCCGGCGCTGCGGCGCTCAAGCTGCACGAGGACTGGGGCACCACGCCGGCCGCCATCGACTGCTGCCTCACCGTGGCGGACGCGCTGGACGTTCAGGTGATGATCCATTCCGACACGCTGAACGAGTCGGGCTTCGTCGAGGACACCATCGCCGCCTTCAAGGGCCGCACCATCCATGCCTTCCACACGGAAGGGGCGGGCGGGGGGCATGCGCCTGATATCATCAAGGTGGCGGGCCTGCCGAACGTGCTGCCCTCCTCCACCAACCCGACGCGGCCTTACACCCGAAACACCATCGACGAGCATCTCGACATGCTCATGGTGTGCCACCACCTCGACCCCGACATCGCGGAGGATCTGGCCTTCGCGGAAAGCCGCATCCGCAAGGAGACCATCGCCGCCGAGGATATCCTCCACGACATCGGCGCGCTCTCCATGATGAGCTCGGATAGCCAGGCCATGGGCCGGGTGGGCGAGGTCATCATCCGCACGTGGCAGACCGCGGACAAGATGAAGCGCCAGCGCGGTTCGCTGCCCGGCGAGACCGACAGCGACAATATCCGCGCCCGCCGCTACATCGCGAAATACACCATCAACCCGGCCATCGCCCACGGCATGTCGCGGCACATCGGGTCGGTTGAAGCGGGCAAGCTGGCCGACCTCGTGCTGTGGACGCCGGCCTTCTTCGGCGTGAAGCCCGATCTCGTCATCAAGGGCGGCGCCATTGCCATGGCGCAGATGGGCGATCCCAACGCCTCCATCCCCACGCCCCAGCCGGTGCACTACCGCCCCATGTTCGGCGCCTTTGGGCGGGCGCGGACCCACACCTCGCTCACCTTCGTCTCGAAGGTGGCCATCGAGGATGGCCTTGCCGGGCGCCTGGGCATCGCCAAGGAGCTGGTGGCGGTGGAGAATACCCGCTCCGGCATCTCCAAGAAGAGCATGATCAACAACGACGCCACGCCCCACATCGAGGTCGATCCCGAGACCTACGACGTGCGCGCGGACGGCGAACTGCTGGTGTGCGAGCCGGCCGAAGTCCTGCCCATGGCGCAGCGTTACTTCCTGTTCTGAGCGAATATCGCCACGGCGCGGCGGAACCTTCGCCGTGGCTCCTCGTTGCAGCGGGTGTTGCAACCCGCTTCGTTTGAGGAGCCACACCCATGGCCGTCGTTCGTTCATTGACCAAGAAGCCGGCGAAGACCGCCGCCCTCGCGACCCCCACCGATCTCGACAGCGCCAAGGCACAGAAGGTGGCGGATGCCATCAATCGCGTTCTGGCCGACAGCTTCGTGCTGTACCTCAAGACCAAGAACTTCCACTGGCACGTCAGCGGCAAGCATTTCCGCGACTACCACCTGCTGCTGGACGAGCAGGCCGCGACCATCGAGGCCACCATCGACCCGCTGGCCGAGCGCGTGCGCAAGATCGGCTGCCGGACGGTGCATTCCTACGGCGAGATCCTGAAGCTCACCGGCCTTAAGGAGAACAACGAGCCCTACGTTTCGCCCGAGGCCATGTTCGCGGAGCTGATCGCCGACAACAAGGCGGCCATCAAGACCATGCGCGAGGCCCACGAGATCTGCGACGAGGCGGAGGACATTGCCACCGCCAGCCTGCTGGAAGAATATGTGGACGAGGCCGAGAAGCGCCTGTGGTTCCTGTTCGAGACCAACCAGAATCGGCAGGACAGCGCCACCTGAGCGCAGCCGGAACCCGCGAAGGCGGTGGGGCAGGGCGCTCGGGTGGCTGTACCGGAGTAACCCGATGATCCGCGCCACCACCGTCGTCCGCCGTCCCGCCGTCCGCCCGGAAAGGGTGGCGGACGAGATCACCCTCGATCACCACGCGCGCCACCGCCGCCGCTTCGCCTTCACGGCGGACGGCGGCCTCTCCTTCCTGCTCGACCTCGACAAGGCGACGGTTCTGGACGACGGCGACGCGGTGAAGCTGGAGGACGGGCGCCTCGTCCGTATCAAGGCGGCCGCCGAGGATCTGGTGGAGGTCACCACCGCCAATCCGCTGCGTCTGATGAAGGTGGCTTGGCACCTCGGGAACCGGCATGTGCCGGCGGAGATCACCGAAACCGCCGTCTATTTCGTGGACGACCATGTGCTGACCGAGATGGTGCGTGGCCTGGGCGCCGGCGTCGCCAAGGTGACGCGCCCGTTCCGCCCGGAGAAGGGCGCCTACGAGGCGGCGGAAGCCCATGGCGGGCACGGCCACGCGCACGAGCCTCACGGGCACGAGCACCATGGACATGAACACCATGGTCACGAGCATCATGGACATGAGCACGGCCATGAGCACCACGGTCACGAGCATCATGACCATGACCACGCTCACGGCGACGCTTGCGGGTGCGGACACGATCATGCGCACCATGATCATTCCCATCATGACCATGCCCATCACGACCATAAGCACGAGCACGGCCACGAGCACGGCCATGACCATGCCGCCGAAGGTCATGTCCACGGCCCGGGCTGCGGGCACGACCACAAGCATGGCTGACCAGCCCGACCTGCTGCCCCTCTTCGCGTGGCTCTCGCCGTCGTTTCCGGTGGGGGCCTATGCCTATTCCCATGCCCTGGAATGGGCGGTGGAGGCCGGCGAGGTGAAGGACGAGGCGAGTCTTGCGGCGCAGGTGTCGGACCTGATGCGCCTCGGATTCGGCCGTTCAGACGGCATCCTCCTGGCCCACGCCTGGCGGGCGGCCACGGCGGGAGACGGGGCAGCGCTCGGCGAGGTGAACGCACTCGCCGTCTGCCTCGCACCATCCGCCGAACTCAGGCTGGAAACCTGCCAGCAGGGCCGGTCCTTCCTCGATGCGGTTCGCGCGGCGTGGCCGTCCCCTGCGCTCGAGACGGCGGCGGGCGCCCTCTCCGGCGAGGTCGCCTATCCGGTCGCGGTGGGGCTGGCGGCGGGGGCGCATGGCATTCCGCTCGGGCCGACGCTCGAAGGCTTTCTTCTGGCGCTGGTGCAGGCGCTGGTGTCGTCGGGCATCCGCCTCGCCCCGGTGGGGCAGACGGCGGGCACCCGTGTCGTCGCCGGCCTTGCACCGGCCGTGCGGGCGCTTGCGGCGGACATTCCCGCTCTCACGCTGGATGATCTCGGCACGGCCACCTTCCGCGCCGATCTCGGCAGCTTTCGCCACGAAACCCAATATACGAGGCTGTTCCGCTCATGAGTTCCGGCAAGAATCCCCTGCGCGTCGGTGTCGGCGGCCCCGTCGGCTCGGGCAAGACGGCGCTGATGGAGGCGCTGTGCAAGGCCTTCCGCGAGCGCTACGACCTCTGCGCCATCACCAACGACATCTACACCAAGGAAGATGCGCGCCTCCTGACCGTGGCCGGAGCGCTGCCGCCCGAGCGCATCCTTGGCGTAGAGACCGGCGGCTGCCCGCACACGGCGATCCGTGAGGACGCCTCCATCAACCTGCGTGCCGTGGCGGACATGAACGCCCGCTTCCCCAACCTCGATCTGGTGCTGATCGAATCCGGTGGCGACAATCTCGCCGCGACCTTCTCGCCCGAGCTGGCGGACATCACCATCTACGTCATCGACGTGGCGGGGGGAGAGAAGATCCCGCGCAAGGGCGGGCCGGGCATCACGCGGTCGGACCTGCTGGTGGTCAACAAGACCGACCTCGCGCCCATGGTCGGAGCCGATCTCAAGGTGATGGAAGCGGACACCATCCGGATGCGGGCGGGCCGGCCCTATGTCTTCTCCTCCATCCGCAATGGCGTGGGCGTGGAGGTGGTGGCGGCCTTCATCGAGAAGGCCGGGGGCCTCGCCGGGGCGGCCTGAGCCGGCGGCTTCAGGCCGCCAGCTCCTTGAGGGCTTCTCAGCTCTTGGGCTTGCAGGCGGTCTCGAACTTGGTGACGGCCGGGCCGATGCCGGAGAGCGGGATGGCCTGCTTGGCGCCCTTCACTTCGATGGTGAGGGTGCCTGAGGCCTTGGTGAGCGCCTTGACATCCGCCATCTGGGTCGGCGCCTCCACATTCACCGCGTCGCCTTCCTCCATGGCCACCGCCTTGCCGGGGAAGCTCTTCTTCACGCTGCCCGCGCTCAGCACGATGGCGGTCTGGGCGCCGCGCGTCAGATCCTTCGAGCCGATCATGGACTGGACGGTGATCGCAGACCCGTCCTTCTGGCAGAGGAAGAAGATCGCAGCCTTGTCGCTGTCGGGCACGCCGTAAACCAGAGCGGCGGTGTCCTCGCTGTCCTGGATGTGCCAGATCATCTTCTCCGCCGGCTTCTCCTGCGCGGGAGCGGCGATGGCGGGGGCCGAGATGGCAACCAGAGCGGCGGCGGCGAGCACGGAACGAAGCATGTCAGGGTCCCTTTTGCGGCGGCGGATCATACCGGCTCGATCCAAAAGGGAAAGATGCCAGCCTGCCGTAAAGTTACCTGCGCTCGGCAGGCGCGGGCATGGCGGTGAGGCAGGCGCGGCGGAAGTCCGGCAGCTTGGGCTTGGCTCCGGCGAGCGGATAGGTCTCGGTGGCACCGGGCAGGCGCACGACGAGATTGTCCGCGTCCGAGAAGAGGTCGAGAACGCGGCCGTCCAACGCGACCGCCGCCTCCACCACCACCTTGCCTTCGGCTGAACCCCGGAAGGCGGAGGCCGCCAGCTCCAGATGCCGCTTGCCGGCGGCGAGGGAGAGGGCGACGCCGTCGCCCGCCTTCACCTTGCCAGAGGCCACTTCCGCGGTGAACTGGATCAGCTGCGCGCCCGGCTGGCAGGAGACGGCGAACACCGGGTCGGCGGTGCGGGGCAGGCCGAAGCGCAGCACATAGGTCTCATCGACCTTGACGACCAGCCAGATCCGGGGGTCCGCCTTGGCCTCAGCCTTTTTGGAATCGGATTTCCCGCCGGTCTTGCCGGTGGATTTGGGGGCAGCCTCGCCCGAGACCGGCGCGAGCACACACGCTGCGGCTATCGCCAGGATCGCGCACCGGCCGTAGAACCATCCACCCATCGCCACCGGGTCCTTGCCCCTCGCCGCACGATCGACAGGCTTGGCGACCGGCGGACGGACCTCCGATCTCCGAATCACAACTGTCGACTGGTGTTTGCTTCCCCCGCAGCCATCGCATATCACGGCCTCCGGCCGCCCGCGACATCGGGCAGGGAGCCCTGCGGCAAAAAATGTTGAAACCCCATTCCCATATGGCGCGCGACGGCGAACAGGACGCCGGCCGCCGCATGCGGCTCGACCGCCTGCTGGTGGAGCGCGGCCTGTTCGACAGCCGCGCCCGCGCCCAGGCGGCGCTGGCCGCCGGGCTGGTGAAGGTAGACGGGGTCGTAGTGGCCAAGGCTTCGGCGGAGGTCGGCGTCGGTGCGCACATCGAGGCGGAAGACGTCCACGACTACGTGTCGCGCGGCGCGCTCAAGCTCGCGGCGGGCCTCGACGCCTTCGCCATTGATCCCGCCGGGGCCGAGGCGCTGGATGTCGGCTCCTCCACCGGCGGCTTCACCGAGGTGTTGCTGCGGCGCGGCGCGCGCCGGGTGCATGCGGTGGATGTGGGGCGCGACCAGTTCCATGCCCGCCTGAGGGACGATCCGCGCGTCCGCCTGTTCGAGGAAACGGATATCCGCACCTTCGATCCCGCTTTGGTGCCTGAAGGCTTCGACCTCGTCGTCATCGACGTCAGCTTCATTCCACTCGCGCTGGTATTGCCTGCCGCCCTCGCGCTTGCCGCGCCCACCTCACGGCTGGTGGCGCTGGTGAAGCCGCAGTTCGAGGCGGGGCGGGCCTTCGTCCGCAAGGGCGTGGTGCGCGACGCGGCGGTGCGGGACGAGGTCTGCGCCAGGGTGGAGCAGGAGATCGCGGCGCTGGGCTGGCGCCTTCTCGGCCGCATCCCGTCGCCCATCGCGGGCGGCGACGGCAATCAGGAATATCTCGTGGGGGCGATCCGATCGTGACCGAGTTCCGCATCGAGCGCATGGGCGCGCAGGGCGATGGCATCGTCCGAGGCTCCGCTGGCCCCCTGTTCGCGCCCCTCACCCTCGCCGGGGAGCTGGTGCGCGGGGAGGCGGAGGGCGAGCGCATCCTCCTCGATGCCATCGTCGAGCCCAGCCCCGAGCGGGTGGAGCCTCCGTGTCCGCATTTCGGCCGCTGCGGCGGCTGCCTGCTCCAGCATTGGGAGCGCGCGCCCTATCTCGCCTGGAAGCGGCAGATGGTGGTGGATGCCCTCGCCCGCGAGGGGATCGAGGCGGACGTGGCCCCCACCATCGACGCCCATGGGGCTGGGCGGCGGCGGGTGATCTTCCACGCCCGCCAGTATGGGGCGCGCACCGTGGTCGGCTTTGCCGAGCGGAAGTCCCACGCCATGGTCGCCATCGACGCCTGCCCCGTGCTGGCGCCGGGCCTCGACCAGGCGCTGCCCGCCGCCCGCGCGGTGGCCGAGGCGCTGGCACCGCTCAAGAAGCCGCTCGATCTCCAGATCATCACCACCGATACCGGGCTGGACATGGATGTGCGCGGCTCCGGCCCGCTGCCGCCCGCGCTCCTCACGGACCTCGCTGTCATCGCCGACCGCTTCCGCCTTGCGCGGCTGACGCGGCACGGCGAACTCGTCATCCAGCGCGAGCCGCCGCGCCTCGCCATGGGCCGGGCGCGGGTGGACCTGCCGCCGGCGGCCTTCCTCCAGGCGACGGCCGAGGGCGAGCGCGTGCTGGCGGATCATGTCGCGGCGGGCATGGTCGGTGCCCGCAAGGTGGCGGATCTGTTCGCCGGGGTCGGTACCTTCGCGCTGCGCCTTGCCGAGACGGCGCGCGTATTCGCCGCCGAAAGCCATGCGGGTGCGCTCGCCGCTCTGCTCAAGGCCGGCCACACGCCGGGCCTGAAGGGCGTGGACGGCGAGGCGCGTGACCTGTTCCGACGCCCGCTGATGGCGGCCGAGCTTGCCGCCTTCGATGCCGTGGTCATCGATCCGCCGCGGCAGGGCGCGGAGGCGCAGGCGCGCGAACTAGCGGCCTCGCGGCTCCCTCGCCTCGTCTATGTCTCCTGCAACGCTGCCACCTTCGCCCGGGATGCGGCGCTGCTCGTCGCGGGCGGGATGCGGCTGGAGGGCGTGGTGCCAGTGGACCAGTTCCGCTATTCGGCCCATGTGGAGCTAGTGGCGACCTTCTCGCGCTGAGCCGTCCCGGCGGGCCTTCTCGAGCGAGAGCTGGGCTTGCGCGGCGCTTTGCGGTTTAATGCGGTGCAGCATCGAGGCTGCCCCACATGCTTTCCGACAACACACACTTCGGCGTCGATGGCGTCGAGACCCGCGCCGGCATCACGCCGGTGGAGGCGCGCGCCCTCGAAGGCAAGCGCCTGCGCTATTACGATTATTGCATGGTGGCCTTCGCGGTCATCCTGATCTGCTCGAACCTCGTCGGCGCCGCCAAGGTGTCGGTGGTGGAGCTGCCGCTCATCGGCCCGTTCGTGTTCGGTTCGGCGGTGCTGTTCTTTCCCCTGTCCTATGTGCTCGGCGACGTACTGACCGAGGTCTACGGCTATGCCCGCGCCCGCCGCATCGTGTGGGTGGGCTTCGCCGCCTCCGTCTATGCGGCGCTGATGACGGCCATCGTCGTCGCCATCCCGCCCGCGCCGGGCTGGACGGGGCAGGACGCCGTCACCAGCGTGTTCGGCCAGACGCCCCGGATCTTCTTCGCCTCCATCCTCGCCTTCTGGTGCGGCGAGTTTGCCAACGCCTTCGTGCTGGCCTGGATGAAGGTGCTCACCGGCGGCCGGATGCTGTGGACCCGCACCATCGGCTCCACCATCGTCGGGCAGGCCGTGGACAGCCTCATCTTCTACCCGCTCGCCTTCCTCGGCGTGTGGGACACCCACCTCGTGCTGACGGTGATGGTCTCCAACTACCTGCTCAAGGTGGGCTGGGAAGCGGTGCTCACCCCCGTCACCTACAAGATCGTCGGCTTCATGAAACGGCGGGAGGGGGTGGATGTCTATGACGTGGGTACGGACTTCACGCCGTTTCGGGTGAAGGTGTGAGTGAAGGCCGGAGGGACACTCCGGCCTGAAGCATCTGCCGATCCGAGGTCAGCGCGAGACCTCGCCGTGGCTGAGGATGTTCCGGTCACCGGCGCAGCCTTCGATGAAACCGGTGAAGGTCTTGCCCGCGGTGAAGGCCGTCAGCATCACCGCCGTCACTTCCTTGAAATTGGCCTTGGTGCGTTGGATGTGGAAATATTTCGAGCCGCAACGGCCGGCTTTGTCCATTTCCACGACGAAATCGGACGGGTCCGCGAAGACATTGAGAACAGTTCCTGCCGTCACGGTCAGTTGTTGAGCGCCTGCGGGCTGGCCGAGGCCGAAGCTGCAGGCGAGCACGATTGCGCAGCCCCAGACGTTTGCATGGGTCGTCATCTCGGTTTCTCCCTGGTTCAGGATTACTCGTCGCTGGTGAGATAGCGGGTGATGGTGGTCAGGCTCGCGGTGGCGGCCGGCGCGGAATCGGCGAGGACGTAGTCGAGGATGAATGGCAGGGTCGTGGTCGCGCATTCCGCGTCTGTCTTGCAGACAGGTGCGCGCGCCATGGCCTCGCCAATTTCGCGCACCAGCGGCTCCACCGAGACGTATTGGCAGCCGGAGATGCCCGTCGCCCATTCCCAGCCCGGATTGGACGCGCCCGCCGGGAGTGGTGCGTGCGGCACGTGGCCCGTCGCGCTGCAGGTGGACTGCACGCCAGCCACCGCAAGCCCGCGACCGTCGCGCCGCCCGACCAGGGTGGGGCCGCCGCTGTCACCGCCCTGTCCGACCTGAGCAGCCGAGTTCAAGGTCAGCGTGTATCCGGTCGTGCTGATGTCGGAGGGGGTGAACTGGCCGCTGCGGTATGTTCCAAGGCCGGTCGCCTGCTGCGGCGGATTGCGCGGGTCCGCTTGCCCATTGGCGAGAAAGGCGCCGCTCGCAAATGTGCCGAAGCCTTGGCCATTCTGGATGATTTGGTCCGTTGTCTGAAGCCGCACGCCCGTCCAGCGGTCCGGCGCCGTGCCCTCCGGCTCGGCGATGTAGGGCAGTATTCCCGCCACCGGGCCGAGATCGCCCAGGCCAAGATAGACCATCACGATGTCGCGGCCGGGCACGGCGCCGGCGGCCAGGTTCCGGTTGACGGCGAACTCATAATAGTCGGACGCCTGCGCACTGAGCGTCGGATCCCAGGCGGCCGTGATCGTGACCTGATTGGCGGGAAACGCCGGCGAGCCGATATCGACGCTGGCGGTCGCACCGGCGGGCTCGTTTGTAATGCAGTGGCGGGCGGTGAGAACCCAGTAGCGGTTCAGCAGAATGCCGCTGCATCCGCCGTTGACGATGACGAGCCCCCGCGCCTTGCGGGTCGCCTCATCGAGCGGGTCGCCGTTCACGAGGGGCTGGGTGATCTCGCAGACGCGACCTTCCGATGTGTTCCGGCAGTTTTCGCTCCCCTGCG
The DNA here is from genome assembly GCF_023571765.1 of Xanthobacter aminoxidans. GTDB lineage: Bacteria > Pseudomonadota > Alphaproteobacteria > Rhizobiales > Xanthobacteraceae > Xanthobacter > Xanthobacter aminoxidans. The sequence continues at coordinate 477,125 of NZ_JAMJXC010000003.1, forward strand.
CATCAGCCCCGGGACACCCGAGGAGGAGGACTAAAAGTATCGAGGCCGCTGTCGCCGTGATCTGAATCGATTTGGACAACATGGATCCCATCCTTCGCTGCCGTCTCGGGCGCGAATCCGGAGCGCTGCTTGCAAAATAGAGCAGAGCGTCAGGCCGCTTTTGCCCAAAAGACCTTTTTGAACAAACGGCGGCTCTCTGATCTGTCTTGACTGTCACCCCGCGCGGGATCATCCGCATACCGCAAATAGGGGACACCTAGCGTCATGTCAGAAACGCTAGGCGCGAAGATGCGACCGGAAGGAGATGCTTAGGATCAAAGCTGGGTCGTGGGATCGCGCCTGGGGGATAGCGTTCGCCGGCCGTGCGAAGCTGGCGCGCCCTAGGGGAGGGTTCCACGGGTGGGGCGAGAGGCCGCAGAACCGTTGATACACCTTGATTATGAGGCGGCCTGTGGGGTACCAATTTGGGGTCCCGGTGGGGTCCCTTATGCGTCACGATATGCGTTTTCTTGAGCGTCACGGCAACCAGTACCGTGTCAAGGTGAAGGTTCCTGCTGCACTGCGGGAGGTCATCGGCAAGGCTCACCTGAAGGTGCCGCTGCACACCGACAGCCTCGCCAAGGCGAACATGCTGAAGTGGTCCGTCGTTTCGGAACTGAAGGACCAGCTCGCCAAAGCCCAGCGGGTCGCCGAGGCCAAGGCGAAAGGCGGTGACCCGGTCATTGTCGAGGCGATGGAATGGCGCGAGGCCATCGCCAAGGGCGACGATGTGGCCGACGACATTCTCCTCCCCGAGCGGGCGGAAGAGATCGAGAAGCGCCACGGGACCGAGGCCGCGATTGCCTTCGTCAAGGTGGCGAAGGGGCGGGCCACGCCCATCCAGCCCCTGGAGCCGGCATGGCTCGCCGAGGCGAACTATGCGGGGCGCACCGAGACATCACGGAAACAGGCTGTGCGGGTGCTCCTCGAATGGTGCCGCACTTCATCCATCCCGGAGACGGTCGAGGCCATCGACAGGAAGACGGCGGGGCGGTTCATCTCTGAGGTGTTCATCGCGAAGAACGCCGACCCCGCCACCGCGAACAAGCTCATCACGGGCCTGTCCGCATTCTGGAAGTGGATGGAGAAGCGGGGCCATGCTGCCGCTGGCAACCCGTGGGAGCGGCAGAGCCTGAAGCTGAAGAAGGTGAAGACGGAGGAGGGGGAGGAGGCCAAGCGCCCCTTCACGAACGACGAGATCACCAAAATCCTTTCCGCCGCCAAGGGCGTTCTCGGCGACCTCTGCCGACTAGGAGCCCTGTCAGGAATGCGCATCGGGGAGATGGCCGAGCTCCGGGTGCGCAACCTGAAGGAAGGGACCATTCGGGTGGGGCAGGGGAAGACGGAGGCAGCAACGCGAGACGTGCCCATCCATCCCGACGTTGTCGCCTTGGTGGCCTCACGGTGCGAGGGGAAGGAGGCGGACGCCTACCTCTTCCACGAACTCCCCGACCAACAGAACGCCGCCCGTCCCCGCGGAGCCCCCGCCTCTCAGGCGTTCACCCGTCTGCTCCGAGAGCTGGAGCTTGAAGACCGTATCCCCGGCCGGCGACAGGCCCGAATTGATTTCCACTCGTTCCGCAGGTGGTTCATGCGGCGGGCCGTGGAAGCGCTGGAAAAGGGCGCCACGGGCTTCACAGCCTGGACCTTGGCGGAGGTGGTGGGCCACTCGAAGGAGAGCGGCCCGCTCCCAATGACGATGGGGAGATATCCGGGGGCGTCTCGGATCGAGGCGAAGCGGGCCTGTGTCGAGGCGGTGCAGTTGCCGAAGGCGGGTGGCGCTAGCGTCCATCCAAGATTGCGCTAGAACGGGACAACACGCCGAGCCGGGAGACGGTCTGCACCATGACGCCGCACGAGTTCATCACCAAGTGGCAGAACTCGAAGCTGAAGGAGCGGGCGGCGGCGCAGGAGCATTTCCTCGATCTATGCCGGCTGCTCGGCGAGAAGACGCCGGCCCAGGTGGATGCCGGCGGCCTCGATTACGGCTTCGAGGTGGGCGCCACCAAGACCGGCGGCGGGCACGGCTTTGCCGACGTGTTCAAACGCGGCCATTTCGGCTGGGAATACAAGGGCACCCGCGCAAATCTCGACGCTGCCTTGCTCCAGCTCCAGCGCTATGCGGTAGCCCTCGACAATCCGCCGCTGCTCATCGTGTCGGACATCGGCACCACCATCCGCATCCACACCAACTGGACCAACACGGTCTCCAAGGCCTACGACATCCCCATCGCCGAGTTGGAGGATGCAGAGAAGCGGCAGTGGCTGAAGGCCGCTTTTGCGGACCCGGAGGCGCTGCGGCCCACCAAGACCCGCCAGCAGCTCACCGAGGAAGTGGCCGGCAAGTTCGCCGAACTCGCCCGCTCGCTCCGGGCGCGATACGACGAACCCGAGGAGGTGGCACACTTCATCAACCGCCTCGTCTTCTGCATGTTTGCCGAGGACGTGAAGCTGCTGAAGGAGGGCATGTTCTCTCGCATGCTGGAGCGGGCGTTGGAGGAGCCGGCGGAGTTCGAGGCCTTCGCCCGCGACCTGTTCCGCGCGATGAGCACGGGCGGCCGCATCGGGTTTGAAAAGGTGGCGTGGTTCAACGGTGGCCTATTCGACAACGATCGCGTCTTTCCGCTCACCCCGGCCGAAATCCGCCTCGTGCATGAGGCGTCCAAGCGCTATTGGGGCGATATCGACCCGTCCATCCTCGGCACCCTCTTTGAGCGCGGACTGGACCCGGACAAGCGCAGCCAGCTGGGAGCGCATTACACCGACCGCGACAAGATCATGATGATCATCGAGCCGGTCATCATCGCGCCGCTTGCCGCCGAATGGGCGGAGGCGAAGGCGGAGATTGCCGCGCTCATGGAGAAGGCGGCGGCTCTCGACGCCACGGCGAAGACCCAGCGCGGCAAGGCTGGCTCCACAGCCAAGGGGCAGGCCACCGCCGCGCTCAATTCGGCCCAGGCGGTGCTGGACCGCTATCTGAAGCGCCTCGCCGACTTCCGGGTGCTGGACCCCGCATGCGGCTCCGGCAACTTCCTGTACCTGGCGCTGCGGGCGCTGAAGGACCTGGAGCACCGTGCCCAGGTGGAGGCGGAAGCCCTCGGCCTGCCTCGCCGCTTCCCCAGCATCGGGCCGGAGGTGGTGCGCGGCATCGAGATCAACCCCTATGCGGCGGAGCTGGCGCGGGTCTCGGTGTGGATCGGCGAAATCCAGTGGATGCTGAAGAACGGCTTCGAGGCGGCCCAGAACCCCGTGCTGAAGCCGCTGGAGACCATCGAGTGCCGGGATGCGGTGCTGAACGCGGATGGGACGAGGGCGGAGTGGCCGGAGGCGGACGCGATCATTGGCAATCCGCCGTTTTTGGGCGACAAGAAGATGATCGCCGAGCTAGGCGAGGATTACACTGCAGCCTTGCGCAGAGCTTGGCGGGATTGCGTTCGCGGCGGCGCTGATTTGGTGATCTACTGGCTCGCGAAAGCTTGGAACCAAATCCACAACGGATACGCTGAAAGGGTGGGGCTCGTCGCAACAAATTCAATCAGAGGCGGCGCGAATCGAGAAATACTCACCAAAATTGCGCAACATGGGCTGATATTCAACGCGTGGTCTGACGAGCCGTGGGTTGTTGAGGGAGCGGCTGTGCGTGTCTCCCTAGTATGTTTTGGGGGTGGCGACATTGTACATGGGCGTCCTCGCCTGAACGGACGGCCGGTATTCAGGATAAACTCTGATCTCACGGCGGATCAAGCTGACATTACCACGGCTCAACCACTTCTGAGCAATAGAAACGGTGCCTCAAATGGCATTTCGAAGAAGGGTTCGTTCGACATCCCCGGTGAGCTCGCGAGAATATGGCTCTCAGCTCCCTCCAACCCAAACGGGCGAACCAATTCGGACGTTCTGGCGCCTTGGTACAATGGGCTCCACGTTGCACGGCGATGGCCCGATACGTGGATTGTGCATTTCGGGGAATGCTCCGAGAGCGAAGCAAGTTTGTATGAGCTGCCCTTCGAATATTTATTTCCGTGGTCCGTCCAGAACGGGAAAGCAGCCGGGCTTCTGGAGAAAGAGCGCGTTGGTGGCTATTAGCTCGGCGGGCGCCAGCCCTCAGAGCGAGGATGTATAATCTTGATCGCGTTATTGTCACCCCTGAGGTATCAAAGTATAGATTATTTTGTTTTCTCTCAACTCGAATTGTCCCGGATAAAAACCTTGTTGTCGTAACCCGCGACGACGACACTACGTTCGGCATTCTACATTCGCGGTTCCATGAGTTGTGGGCGTTGCGCCTCGGCACCTCGCTCGAAGACCGGCCGCGCTACACGCCCACCACCACCTTCGAGACCTTCCCGTTCCCTGAAGGCCTCACGCCCAACATCCCTGCCGCCGCGTATGCGGACGACCCCCGCGCCATCGCCATCGCCAAGGCGGCGGCCCGGCTCAATGAACTGCGGGAGAACTGGCTCAATCCGGCCGACCTCGTGCGCCGGGAGCCGGAGGTGGTGACGGGCTATCCCGACCGCATCCTGCCCGTGAGCCCGGAGGCGGAGAAGGAGCTGAAGAAGCGCACCCTCACCAACCTCTACAACGCCCGCCCCACGTGGCTCGCCAACGCCCACAAGACCCTCGACGAAGCCGTCGCCGCCGCCTACGGCTGGCCGGCAGACCTCCCCGACGACGAGGTGCTGGCCCGCCTCTTCGCCCTAAATCAGGAGCGGGCGGCGGCACAGGCGAAGACGAGCTGACCAACAAGCAAAAGGGCCACGAGGACCGTTGCAGCGGCACCCCTCGTGGCCCTTCCAACTTGCTGGCTTAGAGACGGCGGCCCTCGCCTGACAAGACAAGGTTCGCGATGGCCATCGTAGCAGCCCATGCACCTTGATGGAATTGGCGCCTTCGCGCCCGCACCTCCCCACGCGCTTTGCGATCGGTCGGGGGATTCATCAAAGAAGTGAATCAATTGCCGCTGATCGATTCAAAACTGTCATTGGACAGCATGGGCGCGAAGCACCGAAGGTTCCCCTGCGGCCGGCTTGAGCTGTGCCGAACCTTCCCGACACCACGCGAGCACCCGCCGACAATGAACGCCACGACTCCGCCTGCCTCTCTCCTCGCCAGCGCATCCCGCTTCCGTTCCCGCTCCACCCATATGGATGCCGCGTCGAGGACGTTCCGGCGGTCCCTCTGACCGACGACGGATGGTCCCGGCGGGACTGCCTCAACGTCAATCCGCCGCCGCCGCCCGGCTGGCACTCGATCCCGCATTGGGTGGTCCTGACCGGGTACTACCGATTTGAAGATTTCGGGGCCATGCCGGAGGTCGTAAGCGAATGGATCGGATTGCCGGGGGGTGTCGGGGCTGGCGGCTCGGCGACGCATGACGGCGGGGAGCAAGCCAAGGCCCCCGACCTCATGGCAACGGAAGGCATGGCGCCTATGGCGTGGCCAGCACCGCCACGGATGCAGGAGGAGTTGGGCATAGCGACCGTGCTCCTCTTCCCGGACCCTGTGCTGCGGATGCGCTTCAAGGAATAGGCGGCAACATGCCCGGCCCCAAGACGAAACGTCGCTCCAGGTTCTCCGCTTCTGCCATAGAAGGCGATGGTCAAGGCGGAGGCAATGGCCGGAAACAGCACCGCCCTGCCTGGAGGACGGAACGTGAGCCGGAATGCCCGGACGGCGGCCGGGAATAGGCATGGGAGTCGCGCCAATCGCAGGCTATTTGGTCCGAGTTCGTGGAGGCCGGAAGTGAAAGTCAATCCGTTCGTGGTCGGGTATGTCGTTGTGGTTCTCGCCATCGTACTGATGAACTTGTCGTGGGGCGAGCGCTCCAGTCGGGGCAGCGGCGTCGCATCTCAGGACTGATCGTCCCCCGTTTTGGTGGACACCCATGCTAGCTTTGGCGAGCTTCACAGGAGTGTTCGATGGGCGCACGGCGTCGGGTGTTTCCAGAGGCGTTCAAGCGGGAGGCGGTTGAACGGGTCACGGCCAGCGGCCTTTCCACCGCACAGGTGGCTCAGGAACTGGGGCTGCACGAAACGGTGCTGCGCCGGTGGGTGAGAGACGTCGCCCCCCAGGCGAGGGGGCCGGCGCGGCGCCCGATCCCGCAGGCGGCGGCCCCTCGCCGGCCGACCTTGCTGCCGAGAACGCCCGGCTCAGGCGGGAGAATGAACGCCTGCGGATGGAGCGCGACATCTTAAAAAAAGCCGCGCTCATCTTCGGAGCGGCCTCCCGATGAAGTTCG
>NZ_JAMJXC010000040.1 GCF_023571765.1 Xanthobacter aminoxidans
GGTGCGACCATCGACACACCCTTTGGCCCGTCCCCCGTCACCGCGCCCCTGCCGGGCTACCACGTCAACGTCCTATGGTGGGGCGCCGAGCCGCCCGACTTCGGCGCGGCTGTGGTGAAGCCGGACATGCCGGCCGGCGTCTTTGCCGTCTGAGGCTGGCGGCTGGGCTTTCTGACGCCGGCGAGCGCCGCATGAACCGGCCGCCACCGTCCCCGCGCAGATCTCCCGGATGGACCGCGCCTTTGAATGGTGCGGCCTGTACCTCGCCGAAGACGAAGAGGCGCGCCGAAGCCTCCTCCTCTGGAGCCACGGCAAGGCGCACGGCCGGAAGGTGGCGGCCATTCTCGGGCAAGCTGGCTTGACCCGCTCCGACTTCGACGCAGCCCGGCGGCGTGGCGCCCTTGCGATTGCCGTGTGCCTGGACCGCGATGGACGGCCGATCGACTGACCCGCCGCGCACGCATCCGCCTTCTGCCCATGCCGCCCCTTCCGGGCGGCTTTTTTGTTTCACCACCCGAAAGGACCATCTGATGGTTGCGGAGAACTTCACTCCCGCGCTCGCCGCCGTGCTCGTGCACGAAGGCGGGTATTCCAACCACCCGGCCGACCCCGGCGGCCCCACCATGAAGGGCGTCATCAAGCGGGTCTATGACGACTATCGCCGCTCGAAGGGCCTCCCGGTGCGCGACGTGCGCGAGATCACGGACGCCGAGCTTCAGGAGATCTATAAGCGCCGCTATTGGGATCTCGTTCGCGGCGACCGTCTGCCGGCCGGCCTCGACTATGTGGTCTTCGACGGGGCGGTGAACTCCGGCCCGGCGCAGGCGACCAAGTGGCTGCAGCGTGCGCTCGGCCTTCCGGCAGACGGCGTGCTCGGCCCGTCCACCCTTGCGGCCGTGGACGCCATTCAGGACGTGGACGCGATCGTGGCCGATGTGCAGGCCCGGCGGCTCGCCATGCTGAAGTCCTTGCGCACCTGGTCCGTCTTCGGCAACGGCTGGGGCCGGCGGGTGGCAGAGGTGCGCGAGCTGGGGCTCGCCCTCGCCAGCGGCTCGGTCAACCTGCCCATGCCGACGCAGACGGCGAGCGGCAAGGCCTATGTCTCCTCGGCCCGGAAGGCGCCGCCCAAGGCCATCGGCGACGCGCTCGCCGGCGGCGGCGTGGTGAGCACCACCATTTCCACGGCGACGGACGCGGTGACGCCTCTGGCGGACAAGAGCGCGATCGCCGGCACTGTGCTGACCATCCTCATGGTGCTCGGCGCGATCGCCCTGGTGGGCGGTGTCGTCTACCGCATGTGGGCGAAGAACAAGGCCGACGCGCTCGCCGATGCGCTGGACCTCAACCCGCCGCAGCTCGGCACGGCGGCAAACGATAACCCCGCCGAGGCGGCGGAGGCGGCGGCGTGATCCCCGCCGCCCTCCTCGCCACCTTGTGGTTCCTCCCCACGGTTTCGGCCGTGGGGGGCTTCATCGTCGCGCTGCTGTTCGGCGGGGACTGGACCGAGGCGCTGCTCGCCGCAGCTGTGCTCGCTGCATCCGTACTTGCCTTGCGGCTCCTCGGCCTCAAGGGCGCGCTGGCGGTTCTCGCCGCCGGCGCCGTTGCTATCGCCTACCGCCGGGGGGAGCGCAGTGGCGCCGCCCGCCAGATCCAGAAGGACAAGGCCAATGCCGACCGTGCTGTCCAGCGGGCGAATGAAGCTCGCGCTGATGCTGACCGCCGCAATGCCGATCCTCGCCGGCTGCGTGACGACGACGGGTTCAAACGGCGCGACTAGCGTCTATTGCGCCTCGGCCAAGCCCATGCGCTGGTCGGACAATGACACCGATGAAACCATCCGTCAGGCCAAGGCGCACAACGCCGTTGGCAAGCGGCTCTGCGGCTGGAGGTGAGCGATGACGGGGGAAGTTTCGGCCGCTGCGCGCGCGCCGAGTGGAGCCATCATCATCTCAGAGCGGGCGTTGGAGCTGATGGTGGTGGAGGTGGCAGAGGACGCGGCCGAAAAAGCCGTCCGCAAGGTGCTGAAGGAGATCGGCCTTTCCACCTCAGACGAAGCGCGGATCGAGGAGGCGCGCGCTGATATCGAGCATCTGCGCCGTTTCCGCCGCATGTGGAACCGGGCGGCGCTCGTGATCGGCACTGCCGTCCTGACTGTGCTGGCAGGCGGCGTCCTGACTATATTCTGGCTGGGGATCAGGACGCATGTGCTCAAACAGCCTTGAGGCCCGCCTCGCCATCGACTGGGATGGTGACGGCGCCTATGCCGTCATCACCCGGCCCGGCGCAGCGGCCGAGGTCATCCGCCTCCCTGATGCGGACAGGCTGGCGACCGAGGCCATGGCGGCCGCGCTGGCGCTGCGCGGCCGGGTGGTGGTGCGGCCAACGTGTAAGAGATCGTTACAAGTTGGAGATGTGCTGCCCCATTTCATCGGGGCGCTGGGGGAATGATCCTAAGCCTCGGCAGTTTGCCGGCGTTTCCATCCCTTCGGCGGTGGCGCAGATGCATGAACCTGTCCAAGGGTTTCAAGCCATGCGGCGACGCTCGCAGGGATCTCTGCCTCGCCGGATGCCCATCGCCTGACCAATCGATCATCACACTCCAGTGCCTCGGCCAACCCGCGCTGTGACCAGCGCAGGAGGGCGAGGCAGTCGCGGAAGCGGCTCGGGGTCATCCCCCGAGCACCTTCATGAGGGCAACGGTGGCACCGACAAGGGCGGCGCCGGCGCCCATGCCGGTGAAGGCGACCTGCCAAGGGGCGAAAGAGTGATCCCGTTCGGCCTTGCGGGCCTCGGCATAGAGCTTGTGCTGCTCGGCAACGAACTTGCGGGTCTCTTCCTGCAGCTTGCCGGTTTCAGCGATCGCGCGCTCGATGCGGGCCACCTGCTCGTTAAGATCCATCGTCGTGTCAGTCATTTGGGGTTATCCCTCAATCGGCCGGGGCCAATCCCTCAGCTATGTCCGCATAATGCGGACTTTCTCACTCTTCGTCAAGTGCCCTGCGGTGAGAAAGGTCGCCCCTGAAAACCCTTATGATGGACTAGGATGTTTCGATTTCCCACCGGCCTCAAGCACCTTGATTTCGTTATATTCTAGCACCTCGCCCCTGGGCACCATTCATTTTCTAACCTCCGGAAATTCAACGCTTTTTAGCGCTGGCGCCCGCACCGGAACGCTTGGTGCGGGCCGATTTGTTCGTCGTCTGTTTCGGCAGGAGCAGGCTGGCGGCGTCCTGCGCGAGGCGTTTTTGGCTCGCCGCGCGGGTGTAGTGGGTCGCCATCTTCCCGCTGGTCCAGCCGAATAGTGCCATCAGCTCGCGCTCGGTGGCGCCGTTCTCGGCCGCGCGGGTGGCGCCGGCTTTCCGCAGGCCATGGGCCGAGCCAGGCACCTTGGCCTTGACGCAGGCCTTCTTGAACCAGTTGCCGAAGCTCTCCTTGACGAAGGGTGCGCCGCGCTCGGTTACGAGGAACGTCATGTCGCCGGTATTGGTCGCGGCGATGGATCGCGCCAGCGGCTCCAGAATGGGCAGGCTCACCACCTCGCCCGTCTTCTCGGTGCGAATCGTAAGGACGCCATCCCGCACGTGCTGCCGCCCCAGCCGCGCGGCGTCGCCGCGGCGCAGGCCGGTATAGAGAAGAAGGTCGAGGGCCAACCGCTCGCGCGTGCCAACGGGCCAAGCCTCCTCAAAGCGCCTCACTTCCTCCTCGGTCCAGGTATGGAAGCCATCGGCATCATTGGGGCCTTTGAGCAGTTTGACCCCGATCGTCGGATCAACCTTCACGAGGCCGCCCTCGCCGGCTGCCCAGCCGAAGAAGGTACGGAGCGTCTTTAGGAAGGCGTTGGCCGAATGCGGAGCTTTGGCCCGCTTTTCCCGGCCGGCGATGATGGTTGCCTGACTGATCTGCGTCAGCATCTTCTCGCCGGAGGATTCGACGATCTGGCGCAGGATGTTCTCCCGCGCGCGGCGCGTGGAGTTAGAAAGGCCAGCCCATGCCGAGCTGCGCCGATAGAGCGCGAAGCCCCATGCGATCGTCCCCGCCTTCGGCGTCTTTGCGGTCGACGCAGGCGTCTCATCGGCCATGGCACGGCGGTACTCTTCCCAGAATTCGGGTGTGCCGAACTCGGCCCGCAGGCGGACGCGGGGGCCGTGCTTCTTGCGCACGTAGAAGATGATGGCGCCATGCCGGGTGCGCTCGCGCTGCAGGCAAGGGGGCAGGGGCCTGGGCATGGGGTCGTCTCCTCAGATCCTCAGATCACGGGAAGCGCGGGCAACCGCTCCGCCGAAACGCCATCCTGCGCGTCCGCCATGCCCGCCGCCGGAGCGCCCGCAGCTGCCGCCAGGGGCAGGATGACGATGGCGCCCTTCTCGACGCGCACCGCGACTTGATCCAGAACGCCGGCCTTGCGGCAGGCGCGCAGGGCGCGGTTGAGGTCCGCCTGTTGGAATGTGGCGCCGGTGCGCGACATGTCTTGCTCCTTCAGCTCTGCGTAGCCGGCGCCGAGGCGTCCGCCGCGATGATGACGATCTTCGCCGGCTCGATCTCGATCCGGACCACCCGCATCCCTGCCGCCGTCGCAGCCCGGAGGGCGCGCACGAGATCGGCATGGCCGAGGATGGGCCGGGGCGTCGGTTCGGGGCGGGGCGGCATGGTATCAGGCCTTCTTCTTCAGCTTCTCAACGGCGCGCCGGTCCACTTCCAGTGGGCTCGTGCGCCCGCCGGAGCCGGTCTTGGTGGCGGGCAAGATGCCCTTCTGTGTCCAGCGCGTGACCGTGCGCTGGCTGATGCCCAGCTCGTGGGCGATCTGTTTGGAGGTGCGGATGGGGCGATCTGACGTGCTCATTTGAACACCTCGCTGATCGCAACCAGCGTCTTCTTGGTCACGAATTCTGATCCCCACAGATCTCCCGGGCGAGAGTCCTTCTGCTCTTCTCGGAAATGAGCCCAAGCTTCGCGGTTTCTTTCCTTATCGCGAGCCGCATAGGCAATCTTGATTTCATGGAGCCAAGGGCTTCTGAACTCGATCTCCATGGGCTGGAGCAGCTGGCCATTTGCCCACCGCTCCGGAAGTACGGCCTCTTCGCCGTTCTCAAACGTTTCACGATGTCCCGTGATGTATTCTTCAATGATACGGCTGGTCGGATGCCAATTCAGCCAAGCGCGGTGGGAATAACGATCCGCGCCGATCTGGATATCTCCCCCCTCGGGAACGTATTCTCCGAGGGAGCCGTCCAACACTCGCTCGATCAACCAGCCGACAGCCTCGGCGAAAGTGATTCCGTCTGCCCAGCCCATGGCCCGGAGCTGTCTCGCCAGGACGGGCTCCAGCACGCCGCCACCAGAAGATGCGGCGACGAGTCCCCCGAGGGTGCGGGCATTGCGCCCCGCTTCGGTAGGCGAGCCACGCAGGACGGCGCATAGCACATGGCTTGCCATGATCGGTGTCAAAGGGGCCGCCCCCACGCCCCGCTTGGTCGGCGGCAGAACGCCGGCCTGACGCAGTGCGCGTGAATACGCTTCGATCGTTCCCAGCGGAACGCCTCGCACCTTAGCGAGCGCTTCATTGAGACTGTGGACGGAGGCCATGAGACAATGGGACCAGTGAAAGTTCCATTTCTGCATAGCACACGAAATGCTCCGCACGAAATGTTTTCGTCGTTAGCCACGAAATGTCCCGCTTTACCCCTCCCTTGGGTCCGCCCAAGGGTCCAGATGCTCCGGCGCCAGCTCGTGGGTGCCGAGGGCAGCCCGCGATACGCCGGCCTCCCGCTCCAGCAGGCGGAGAACCGAGAACAGGAGGCGGTCCAAGGCTTCCCGGTGCTCGCGGGCAAGGTCCTTCACGTTCTCCGAAAAGGTGGCGCAATCCACCAGAACGCCCAGCCGGTCGATGCCATAGGCGAGCTGCACGGCGCCCTCCGCCAGGTCCTGCGCAGGCAGGGAGGAGATGGCCGCGCGCAGCGCCTCGGCGCGGACGCGGTGCATTTCCGCCGCGTTGTCCAGTCGCCGCGCAGTGATGGAATCCCCGTTATCCACGCCCTCCGGGAGCGCACTGAATTCATCCTGCAAGACAACGGCCGCTGCTGCCTCCTTGGCCATTGCCAGCAAGAGGCTCGGCTGCGGGGTTTTCACCAGTTTTGGTGAAAACCCCTCCGGCGGGGCGCCGACCTTGCAAAGGGCCGGTCGCGGACGGGCGCGTGCGGCGATCGCGTTCATCGCACACCCTCCCGCGCATCCCGCTCCAGATAGGCGAGCGCTGCCCGGAGCAGGGGGATGTGAGCTTCACCCGTCTCGCCTTCCTCATCCACCACCAGGCGCACCGCGGCGACCGCGCCGGCGAAGGTGAGGGCGGGCGGCGGCGCCTCGGTCAGCACGGCATAGGCCGCCCCCCACGTCTCGGCCTCGCGGCGCGCGTCGTAGGCATCATCACCGGTGCCGACCTTCTCATCGGAACCGTAGGCCGCCGTCCCGGCGCGATAGGTCTGGATGAGGCCGATCAGGGGATCATCCGCCGCCGCTTCGGCATTGGACCGCAGCGCGGCGGGCGCCGCCAGGGCGGCAAGCGTGCCGAGGGCGCCGCCGGCCTTCAGGAGGGCGCGGCGGCTGTGGAGGGTCTCACCCATGGTGATGCCCTCCCATTCGCGCCTCGCGAGCCATCGGGACGAACACCCCGACGACGCGCCCCACCAGCTTGCGCGCCAGAGCGTCCGCCCTGAACGGACCATCGGCGAGCCGCGCCACGCCGTCCGGCGCCCGCCCTCCCCCACCGGCCGCCGTCGACCAGCTGGCGACACTCCAGGCTCTGCACGGCTCGAAACCCTCCGCCGGGCCGAAGCAGAAGCCGGGCCCGCAATCCGCCCAGCCCTTCGGGCGTCCGTAATAGGCCGGCCGGGATCGCGCCTCGACAAGCGCATGGGCGTAGCCGCGTTCGGCCTTCCAGTCCGCGAAGGCGAACAGGAAGATCTCGCGATGGGCCGGCTCGCGGTCCTCAAGGTCGATCACCGCGAACTCGCCGCGCCGCAGATGCGGGTGGAAGGACTCATCCTCCACGCGCATGGTCATGTGGCCGGTGGGAACTTCATCGAATACCGGAAGGACGCGCAGCTCCGGCTGATGCTCGAATGGCGTGGGGAGGATTGCGGGCAAGGTGGCGGCGCTTGCCGCCGCGTGGGTGCGAGGCATTGGGATTGCTCCGGTGAGCGTTTGTGATACAGTTTGCATCATACATGAGATGCAAATTGCATCAAGCGAGAATTTATGACGATCACAGCGGCTCAAATTCGCGCAGCACGTGGGTTGCTGAATTGGTCGCAATCGGCTTTGGCCGATGCAGCTAAGCTATCGAGGCCGACCATCGACCGCGCAGAGCGTGCAAGCGTATCCGACGAGGCGCGGGCAACCATCCGCTCTACATTGGAAGCCGCCGGCGTCATCTTCGTTGCCGAGAATGGCGAGGGGCCAGGGGTGCGGCTGAGGAAGGAAAAATGATGCGCGTGCCCACCAAGCGCGAGCGCGACGCCCTCCGTCATCTGTCGTACGGCGGAGCCGAAGGCGAGCCGGTCGCCAATCTCTTTGGCGCCGGAGAGAAGACACGACAGACTCTGCTCGACGAGGGATGGGCGGAAGAGCTTCCGCCACGCCTTTCGGGTACCAAGCTCATGCGGATCACCGCATTGGGGCGGGAAGCTCTTGATAGCCCTGAGCCCGAGAAAGAGCCCAGCCGCCGCAAGCTGAGCACCCTCCCGCCGCGCCTCAAGACGATCAATCCGGCGGACATCTTGAAGAGAAAGAGGTGACATGGAAGAGCGCACACCGCTGCAAGAGCTGCTGGATCGCGCCCATGCGACGCTCACCACCGAGCCGGCTCTATTGACGCGCAGCGCCATCGACCGTGCCGTCGCCGATCTCCGGGCGTGCAAGACGATCGTGGAGGGGCAATCCCTCACGGGCGGTGCCGATGCCGAATACGATCTCACCATCGCGCGGGTGAGCTCAATCCGGTTTAACCGAGGGGGCGTACGTCTCAGCACGCTACAAAGCGCCATAGACGCCTTGGTCGGCCTGCGAATTCGCGCGTCCAGCTGAGACCCGCCGTTCAACGTCACGCAGGCGGGCCGTCCTAGTGTTTCAGGGGTGGTTCCCCGTGAAACATCCCGCCCTAGATCATCCCCTTCCGCCGCCTCTCGACCTCCTGACTGTTACGGTAGCCGGCGATGATCGCTGCGGCGATCTCTTCGGCTCCTTGGCCTTCGTTGCGGTCCAGCACGATCAGGCCGGTCAGGATCAGGTGCTCGGCAAACCGCTGGGGATCGACGCCTATCGCGAGAGCTAAATTGGCGAAGCCCGCCACATCAACGCCGATCTCATCTTTTGCCTTTTTACGACACACTCACCCCCTCTTGACAGGTGATGGCCGCGACGGCCATGGCGCGGTGCGGAGAGCAGCGCCAGAAAGTTATCCCGCTCCGGACGCTATCGTCGCATTGCGCCGGTGCACCGTGTGCACTATATTTGGGAACGGAGCGGATGGGATTTATCGATGCCGCGCATCGTCGCGCTTGGGAACTGGGTAATCTATATCTATCCGGACGACCACGCACCGCCTCACTTTCACGTCAGGGGCGCTGGCCTCGACGCGCAGATCGAGATTGAGTCCCTCCAGGTTTTAAGAGGCTGCATACCGCGAAACGATCTTCCGGGCATCTTGGCCTGGGCCGCAGAGAACAAGGCTCTATTGATCGAGAAATGGAAGGCGTTCAATGAGCGAGGCTGACATGATCCGCATTGGTGATCCGATGCCTGTGATCAGCAACGTGACGCCCCATGGCGACACGAGCCTTGCCGTGACTTGGGCTGCGGGCAACCGGGAAGGTCAGATCGATCTCGTCGATCTCGCGCCGGTCATTTTCACATTCAAGTTGTACCAACCTTTGCGTGAAAATGCCCGCGCCTTTCACGATGTTCGAGTCTCCGATGATGGCGCAGCGCTGGAGTGGGCTGCGGGCGATATCGACATGCCCGCCACGACAATCGAGCGGCTTGCTGAAGAGCAGATGACGCCGGCCGATTTTAAGGATTTCCTTATTCGTAATGGCCTGACCTACGACTCGGCGGCGGCCCAATTAGGGATCAGTCGTCGGCTCGTCGCTTACTATGCAAACAATAAGAAGGTTCCACGCTATATTGCTTTGGCGTGCGCCTATCTGGACCTCCAAAATGTTAACGTATCAAGCGGCTATGACGTCATATTCGACAATGCGTTACCGCGAATACGTCATGTTGGCCTGATCAAAGATGCCCTGCTGAGGCCATTTGAAGGCGCGGTATTGGGATCGTCCATCATGTCTGAAAAAACGCTTGCGCCTCACGGGGCCTCTCTCCCTCACTCAAAGGTCAAGCCCACGCGAAAGGAGCGTTGAAAGGCGGCGGCGGTGAAAGCCCTTGGGTAAGCCGCCAGAACAGGCCGTTGCCAAAGTACAGGCATTGGCCCATGGCTGGAGGATGCCGCCAACCATGGTTGCTCGGGTCGAATCCGTGCTTAACACCCTCACCGCAACGCGGCGCACCTCAATCCACTAACCATCGGCACGCCGAGCGCCAGCGCCTGCGCACCAATGCCTGTGCCGAGGAACGCGAGCGCCCCGCCCTCCCAGAACAGGCCATTGGCGGCGAATAGGCCGCCTGTCAGCTGGGCTCCGATGCCACTGGCCAGAAAGCCGCCAGCGATGCCCGCCGTCGCCAGCGTGAGCGCCAACGCCGCAACGATGCCGATTACGGCCTTTCCGCTGTTCCCGCCGCTGCTGCCGCCGCCACGCGGGGCCAGGTGCAACGTGACATAGGTCGGCGCACCCGACGCGCTCAGGCGCGGCCGGACACGCTTCTGACGTGAGCCCCTGATCCTCGTCCAGATTTAGGTAGAGTCCGTCGATCATGGAGACGGACGATGCGAGCCTCACGGTTCACAGAGGAACAGATCATAGGGATGCTGAAGGAGCAGGAGGCGG
>NZ_JAMJXC010000041.1 GCF_023571765.1 Xanthobacter aminoxidans
AGCCCCGTTCGGTGATCTGAACGACCGCGTCGCGCTTGAAGTCCTCGGTGAAGTTCGCTTTGCCCATCGGGGCCTCCTTGCCTAAAAATTTAGGGAAGAAGGCGTCCAGGAATCTAGGGGCGGTTCAAGCTGACTTTTGACTCCTCCTCGACCCGCTCGCCTTGACGGCGATGTTCCCGTGCGATTGCCCTTCGCCGCAGTCGTCGGTTGTCCTCACCGAGGATCGAGCGGATGTCGGCGGTCGCCTTGCCGACGATCACGACATGAACCGGCGTGTTGAGCCAAGGATAGTCTGAGTGAGTGAAAATCGTCGTACTTGCCAATGCGTCGACGATCGGCTGCAAATAGAGCCCGCCCTTGCTTGTTGCGCTAGATGATATGGAATGACTGACGCGAAGCCGAAACGTAATCGCAAGGAGACGATCGCCACCACTCGGTCGACCGCGGGGCCCGGCTTTGCCTTCGAGGACCTCGTTGCTGCCGACCTGATAAGCCAGATGCTGCTCGACCTGCCGATCGACGGCATCGGCGTCGCTGGCGACCATCTGCTCTCCCAGGCAGGGGCCGCGGGCTGGCGCATCGATGATCTGATCTGCGTGGGCCAAACCGTGAATGGCCCCGAGCGCCGCCTCGCCCTTTCCTGCAAGAGCAACGTCCAGGTCACCGCCACGGGCTGGCCAGCGGACTTCGTGTCCGCCGCCTGGGAGCTATGGCGCAAGCAAGATCCGTTCAACAGAGACACTGACCGCATCGGACTGGTCACGCGCGGCCGCAACACGGTATTCGATGCGACTTGGTCGGATCTGAAGCAATGGTGCGTGGGTGCCGACCCCACGCTCGCGATGGACCGGATCAATGCCTCGCAGACGCATCGCCGGGTTTTCGACAGCGTCCGCAATCCTGGCGAGCAAGAAGGAAAGCATCCCACCGATTCGCAGACGATCGCCCTGATATCCGCGCTTGAGATCTATCCGCTCGATTTCCAGCTCATCCCTTCCAGGGCGATAACCGAGGCCCAACGCCGATGCCGCATCGCGCTCCGCACAGGAGACGCAGCCGAAGCCGAAGAGCTCTGGAACGCCCTTGTCCAAAGCGCGGAGGCCGCGCGGCTGGGCAACGGCATCACGCGTCTCTCTGATCTCCTGCGCGATCTGACTCCGCGTTTCGCGTTCAAGGCCCATCCGAGCATCGCCGGTGCCTGGAACCGCCTGATCGCGCTATCCGCCGACCAACGTGCTGGCATCGAGACCGCGCTTCCAAACGGCCACGTCGTTCAACGCCCGAAGGTGGCCGAGCGCCTCGCGCAGGCGCTCGGCAAGGCAGCCGGATGTGTGGTCATCGGCGAGTCGGGCGCGGGCAAGTCGGCGCTCGTTCGCACAACGCTGGACGCGGCCTTTCCCGATGCGGTGCAAATCTGGCTCGGCCCGGAGGCGCTTGGCGACGCGCTGAGTGCCGCGCGCCGGCAATCGATCGGCATCGACCACGATCTCGCGCTGATCCTCGCGCGCAGCCCGGGTCGCGACAAGCTTCTGGTGCTCGACGCAGCCGAACGACTCGATGCGGCGACGCTGACGAAGTTCGACACGCTTCTGCGCGCACTCGCTGGCGACGCGGCCTGGCGGGTCGTCCTGATCTCGCAGTTCGCCGCATACGAAGATCAGCTCCGGACCTTGGGCACGGTGGGGACCTGGCAAAGCGTCATCGTCACGACCTTGTCGGACGGATCGGTTCGCGCCGCCTTGAACAGCGCTCCCACGCTCGCCTGGATTTCGAACGATGCCGAGATCCTGCCGCTGCTCGCAAACCTGCGGACCCTTGGCTGGGTCGTCGCCGCGGCCTCGTCATTCCAGCAGTCCGATGGCACGGGCCTGACCTCGACGGGCGCGATCGCCGATCGCCTCTGGGCCCGATGGACCGATGGACCCGCACGATCGCAGCTCCAACGCCTCTTGGTTCGCCTCGCCGTTCGCGAGGCCGCCTTCGAGCGCAGCTTTGCGATAAGCGATCTCGAAAGTGGCGATCTGGCCGCTTTCGACCAGCGATCCCAGGAACTGCCGCTCCAGGTCAATGCGCGCAACCGCGTTGAATTCCGCCACGACCTCGCATCGGACTGGGCGCGATACCAGCGGCTCAAGGAGATCGCCGACGATATTCCACAATGGTCGGCGCTCGCGCCGCAGCCTTTGTGGATTGGCGCGCTGCGCCTGTTCGGGCAATTCCTTCTCACGCAGCCTGATCAGGCCAGAAATGGCTGGGATGCCGCCTTTGCGGCGGTGACGGTCGCGAAGAATGTCGAAGCAAGCGACCTGTTGCTCGACGCATTGTGCGCCGACCCCGGCCTCGATCGTCATTTGACCGCGCGTGTGGACCTCATGTTCGCCGAGGACGGCGCGCTTCTGAAGCGGCTGATGCACCGTTTCCTGCATATCGCCACCGTTCCCGGTATCCCGGGGAATTTCGCGGCCGGCGAGGGCCTGCGGATCTATCTCGAAGCCGACATGCGCTTCCCGATCATAGCCCGCTGGGCGCCGATGGGCCGCTTCCTCGCCTACAATGCCGATCGCGTCGGGTCTTTGGGTGCGACCGTCGTCGCGAAGGTTTGCAAGGCATGGCTGAGTTTGCCGCGCATGCTCGGCGAGCAACCGATGCCCCTGCGCGATGTCATGGCGAAGGTCGCATTGGAGACAGCGCGCACGCGCCAGATCGAGAATGCACGGCACCGGCACTATGGCGGCGGTGACGACGAGAAACTCATTTACGTCACCGCGCTGGCCGGGGCCGTCGATCTGCCAGCGGAAGTAGCCGCGTTCGCGCTCGAAATGGCAACGCGGCGGCCGCCGGCTGACACGACGCTCATGCGGGTGCAGTCCTTACGCGAAGCCGATGGCGCGGCCGCCAAAGCCCGCGCCGTGGCACAACCTCGCCGGCCTAAACCTCCTGCCCCAGCCCGATTCCTCTCGTCGCAGAAGGATCTTGCGCCTTGGCCTCTCGGTCCGAGCGAACGGCTCTCCGGATCATTTCGCGACGCGGTGCTGCACGCCAATGGCCTCAACGCCTTGATCGAGGCCGATCCTGCAGCCTCTTCGGAAGTGCTGCTTGCCTGCATCATCGAAGGAAATCCCACGCGCGATTATGGCCGAACGCTCCGCATGGAAGGCGATCTCGGGCTGGAGTCCGACCAGCACAGCTATCCGACGATCTTCTGGAAAAGCCCCTTCTTCGCCTTTCTCCAGCTGCGACCCGAGCGGGCGCTCTCTGCGCTGAAGCAGCTTCTGGATTTCGTTATGGAGCGCTGGGCATCGGAGGCGCCGCCTGATGCGATCATTCCATCAATTTCCATCACCGTGGCCGATGGCACGTCGCGGCACTTTCCCGGAACCAGGAGCCAGTTCGGCTGGTCACAACAGAACTCGACCGCCAACGGCCAGCTCTTCTGCGCGCTCGATGCGCTGGAGCGCTGGCTGATCCTCAAGGCGGAGGCAGGCGAGGATCTAAAGCCCTGGTGCGAACGATTGCTCGCACTCGAGGGTTCGACCGCCATCCTCGGCGTGCTGGTGAATCTGGGAAAATGTCGCCCGGACCTGTTCAAGGGCCCGCTTCTCTCGCTCGTCGGCGTCGAGGCCCTCTACAGCTGGGACGTGCAGCGTGTCCGCAATGGCGGCTTGGGCTTCGACATCTTCACATGGTATCGCCAGGGTGAGGCTGTCCTCAACATGGCGCGAGACTGGGTGCACGCGCCGCATCGCGCCCTCGAGTTGCGGGCGGTGATCGGCGAGCTCGCGGCCGCCGATGCGAGCTTCGCGAGCCAGGTCATGTACGCTGCCGCGGCTTGGCCGCGCCCGGACGACGTCAAGCGGCAGCTCGAGCAGCGAATTCTCCAGAGCGAGTTCGATCCTGCCAATCGCAAGGCGGTGCTGGATGATGCCAGCGGTGAAACCGTCGTACGGCTGATCTATCCGGACGATCTCCAAGCTGACCTTATCGCCTATCAGATGCAGGCCAACGCTACACTCGAGCCGCTGACTCTGCCGCACCAGTGTGAGCAGGCGCTCGCCGGCAGCGCAAACCTGACTGAAGCCAGCGCGGAATATCTCGCCACCTTCTTGCCTGACCTTGGGTCACCACTACCCGATTCAAGCGAACGATTGCCAATAGTAGCAGCGGCCGCGGCCACGCTGATCGCGCGCGGTGGAGACTGGTATGAGCAGCACCCGGTAATCGCTGAACGTGCGGAGCAGCTGCTTCGAGCCATGATCGCCCATGTTGATGCGCTTTCGACCAGCCGCGACGATCATGCCGCAGATGAGGCACTGCGGTTCGCGGCGATCGGCACGCTTCACATTGCCGTCAAAGCGGCCGATCCCTCGCCTTGGTCGGCGCCGCTGGCGGTGATCCTGACCGCACGGGGCGGAAGTGCGATCGCGACCCTAATGGGCTTTGCCAAGCGCCTTCAGGCTAACCTCGGTCCGGCATGGTATCGGCTCAACTTCCTGCTGCTGCTTTTCGCGGGTTTGGATCGCCTCTCGCCGCGCTACGAGGAAGAGGAACTCGCTCCGGCATGGGAGCGCTGGCGCGCGCGCCTTCGCGCCCAGCCGATTTTCGGTTCAACCGCGTCGATCGACATCCTCGACCCCGCCAGCATCGCCCGACGCGTCGAGCGGCTTCTGGAGGCGCGGCGCGCGCGCAAATATCGTGGTCGGTGCGCTCGCTTGGCGGGCACGTCGCGTCGCTTCGCCGGGCTCAGCACGCATATTCTCGAAGCCGGCTATGGCTGGCTGCTGGATCATGAAACGGCGCATGAAACCGCGCAGGTACCGGAGAATCATCGGCTGCTCGCCGACCTTTGGGCATTCGAGGCATGGCGCATGGAAGGCGAAGGCGATCCGCTCGAAGATGATGTCGACACCGATGAGGAATATGACCTCCCGAGCGGCATGGGCTATTCGATCCTGCGCATAGCCGCGGCATTCGTGATAACCGCGCCCGCGAACGAGCCGCAGCCCTTATGGCGCGCAATTCTAGCGATCGGGCCGAGGGGCTATCATGCCGTCGAGCAGTTCGCGGCCGGCTGGTTCCTGCAGCTGTTCAAGCCGGTCGATGCGGACCAGTTCATGGCAATCTGGAAGGCGGTCATGCAATTTGCATTCGACGCCGACTGGCCATCGCATCGCCGTTGGTATCGTGGCAGGGACATGCTCACCAAGTTGCTCGGCCTCAATGCGCCGATCGAGATCAGTCAGGCTAACGCCATCTTGCCCCGGATCCCCGAACTCATCGACTATTACCGGCGGTGGGCCCAGACCGTGATGCCGTACGATGAGGATGACATCGCGACATTCTGCCACTTTTTGACCAAGGAATCGGGCCGGAGCCTGCGGCTCGAGGGCATGATCTGGCTCGAAGCAGCCTTAGCGAAAAAGGAGCGGTTATCCCGCGGCTCCACCGGAAACAATATCGCGGAAGCAATCGATACCGTTTTGACGGGACATGCCCCGGATCTTCTCGCGCAGCCTAGAGCGCGGGATGCGGTAATCGCAATTGTAGCCAAGTTGGTGCGGGCGCAGGTGGGAACAGCAATGGGGCTGCAGCGACGGATCGCAGCGTTGCGATAGAGATCGGCCAAATGGGCCTCCAGATGCAAGAAGTGAGCTGACCGACAATGCTGCAGATCAACAGCGGTAAGCTTTTCGCGCGCGGCGTCGGCCGAACCAATCATCTGCGCGGAGTGCTCTATTCGAACCTGGGGCTGTTCTATGGCTACGACGTGGTCACGGCCGCGGGCAGCTTGCGCGAGACCGACGGCCGGCGCGGCAACCGCGCGGTCGTCTACGAGATCGACGAGAATATCGAAGCGGCTGAAATAGGGCCGGGCGTTCTGGTATCGCATACGATCGCCCCGTTCCTCGAGGATTTCTCGGCGCTGGCGACGTTCGGGCTACGCGCGATCGTTTCATCTGATGCGGACGTCGTCGATCGGCTCACATCGGCCGGCCCGGGCCTCGCCTCATATCATCCGCCGAGGCAATTCGTCAGGCGCTACTTCGATGATCGGATCCCGCTGCAGCAAAGTGAGATTGCGCCGTTCGCCGAATTCGTCGACCGATTGATCGCACTCGACCGTCGCACCTTCCTCGCCGCGATGCGCGCGATCCGGACCTTCGTGAGCGGTCTCCACCGAATGCGTGATGACTTGGCGCTGGCCTACACATTGCTGGTTTCGGCGATCGAATCGCTTGCCCAGGATTTCGACGGGCACCAGACGGTTTGGCAGGACGTCGATGAGCGCAAGCGCAAGCCGCTCGATCTCGCACTGAGCCGCGCATCAAAGAGCACCGGCGACAAGGTACGCGAGGCGATTCTCTCGGTCGAGCACGCATCGCTCGCGCGAAGATATCGCGGCTTTGTCCTCAGCCATGTGGACGCGGGATATTTCAGGGGCGCAGATCTCGTCGCAGGGGGCGCGATCGCGCGCCACGAGATCGAGGAAGCGCTGCGTCAGGCCTATGTCATCCGCTCGCGCTACGTGCACAATCTACGGTCGCTCCCCGACGCGATCGAGCTGGCGGGGAACACTCGCGATGTGACCGAGGTCGATCGCCGCCCGGTCCTAACCTTTCAGGGCCTCGTTCGCCTTACCCACCACGTCATCACCGCCTTCGTCACCGCGGGCAGAAAGGTTGAGCGAGAACCCTATAACTACACGCGCGAGCAGTCTGGGGTGGTCGTGGTCCCGTTGGCGCCGGAAGTGTGGGTGGGGACCCCGCTCAGGCGCGCGGCTGACGCCCGGCAGCGGCTCGAGGGGCATATTGAGCAGATCGTACCGGTTCTAGCTGATACGCCTGGGGCGACGGTCACCGACCTTCGCCCGATATTTCCCGATATCGAGAAGCTTGCCGCCTCCGGCAAGATTCATCGGAGGTCATTGCTCACGCTTTACGCGCTTTTCGCGGCGCTCCTTGGCAAGCAAGACCGATCGGCGGCGCTCGATGCGCTTGTCGATCGGCACATGGCCGAAATCGGCGCGCCATCGAGCGAAGCGCTCGTGGCGCGGACATTGTTTGGCACACTCGATGTCTGGCCGGTCGAGGTGCACCAGGAGACCCTTAACCGCTATCTCGCGGCGCGCTCCACGCCGTCGGGGCTTCATGCCCCAAAGATGCTCGACGCTGTGCTCTGTCTCGCCCTCGCCGAGCGGTATCGTTGCGCGAAGCAGCAGCAAGCGGCAAGGGCATGGCTGGGACGCGCGGTCGAAACTTATCCCGGCCATCCTGCCATCCGCTTGCTGGAAGAATCTTTCGTTCCTAAAAAGCGGATCGACTGGCAGACCGCCTTACTACCGCGGCTGGCCAAGCGCCGGACGCGCCGGAAAACACCAGCAGCATCGGAATGACGCCGCTCTCCGCATGCAAACGCATGACGCACTCACCGATCAAGCCCGCCCACGCCTGGCTTGGCGCGATGGTTCGCCAATTTGCTGCGAGCGGTGATGCTGGCGCGATGCCAAGCCTCGGCGGCGACGTGACGTTCGGCGGTACGCGGAGGGAACGACCGGCTGGCAGCTTAAGTGAGGCTATGGAGCAAGGCAGGTTGTAGGAGCCCACTAGCTGGTGCTTGCAATGTCGCCTAATTCCTAATTTTTGCGACACTGGGGCTCCGTCCGATCCGCCTCAGCTTCAGCGTTGCAAAAGTCAGTCGCAGAATGGATCATCTCTGCGACAAATTTTGCGACAGGCTCTCTCATGCGCATCGGATATGCCCGCGTCTCGACCGACGATCAGGATCTGACCCGCCAACGCACGGCGCTGCAGGCGGCCGGGTGCGAGCGCATCTTCGAGGAGAAGGTTAGCGGCGCGGTCCGTGCGCGGCCCCAGCTCGAGGCGATGCTGGGCCAATTGCGGGTGGGCGATGTGGTCACGGTGACGCGCCTCGACCGGCTGGCACGCTCCACCCGCGATCTTCTCGATATCTCGGAGCGCTTGTCGACGGCCGGCGCCGGCCTCCGGTCCCTGGCCGAGCCATGGGCGGACACGACCACGCCGGCGGGTCGCATGGTCTTTACAATTTTTGCGGGTATCGCAGAGTTTGAACGATCCTTGATTGCAGAGCGAACCGGTGAAGGTCGCACGGCCGCAAGGGCGAGGGGCGTGCGGTTTGGCCGCCCGCCGGCCCTGAGCGGTGATCAGGCGCGTTTGGTGAAACGCCTCAGGGCCGAGGGGATGTCGGCACGGGAAATCGCCGCATCGCTCGGCGTTCATCGGTCCACAATCCACCGGCTGGAGCAGGAGAAGCCGTGAACATTTGTCTGCGCATCGCTTTCGGCCCCCTTTTTCTCCTCCCTGTGCTCACAACCGCGTCGGTCGGCCAAGGCGTGGGCGCTCCGCCGGCACCGATGGCGCCGGGCAAGTGGGTGCTCTCCCAATCAAATGAGGAGCCCAAGACTGACACCGAGCGCAAATCGATGTGCTCAAATCCCGTGGGATGGGTCGAGGTCTCCGAGAAAAGCTGGATCGATGGCGACTCGGGCGGACGCCGCGTGTGCGTGCTGCCGAAGTGGAAGGTCAACGGGGCGACCTATCTTGCTCCCTCCATGAAATGCAAGCCGGCCGTCGAGGCCGATGGGGACGGGGATGGATCGATATCGGCTCTCGTCAAGGGTCCGAAGTCCGTCGAGATCAACAACGCCCTTTTCATCCGCTGCGACTGACGGCGGACGGGCCGTCTGTGTGCCTTTCAGCTGCCGATGAGTGCCACGGTGCTCGCCGAGCGCAAGGGGGTGGGTCCTCGCCATGTTCGCCGGCACGCCGGCTGTGCGTGGCTCCGGTCCCGGACTGCGCCGCCCTTGCCCCCGGCTCCGCCCCATAGCGCGCCGGAAGGCGTCGGGACGCGGGGCGTCCCCTTGATATGTTCGCCGCCGCGGGCGCCGAACACGGGGCAGATGTCTTGAGGTTTCAAAAGGGGTTCAGGTTCGCCTGAACCCCTGCCACGTGGCGAAC
>NZ_JAMJXC010000042.1 GCF_023571765.1 Xanthobacter aminoxidans
AGCAAAGAAGGCCGCCCCATGGGGCGGCCTTTTTCGTTGCGGGATCAGTTGCGGCCCGGTCCGTCGCCGGGAGCCCCCGCGGCCCCACCGGGACCACCTGCGCCGCCCGGCCGCTCTGCCGGGGCGGCGCGCTGGGGCGCGGGACGCTCGGGGGCAGCGCGTTCGGGAGCCGCACGGTCGGGCGTGACGGCCCGATCCACCGGGCGGGGCTGATCGCGGCTGGGGCGCTCCGGCCGCTCCCGGTCAGCACGTGGGGAAGGGGCGTTTTTCGGCTGGTCCATCTGGCCGGGAGACGGCCGCTCCTCGCGGCCCCGATCCGGATTGGTGGGCACGGCAGGGCGGTTCGGCGCACCGCTCTGCTCCGGGCGCGCGTTGCCGTCCGGCCTCGGCTGTGCCGGGGTGGCCGGCCGGTTGGGCGGTGTCTCCGGCTGGCGGCCCTGGTCGGGCTGGGCCTGCCTGTCCTGACGCTCGGCAGGGCTCGCCGGCGACGGAGAGTCCGGCTGGCGGGCGCGATCCGGCTCGGCCTGCCGCTCGCTACGCTCCGGCTGGCCGCTGCGCGGTGTGTCCGGGCGCGCCGCATTGGGCGGCGTGCGGTCCGGCGGCGTGGTCGGCGCATCGGGATTGCGCTGCGGTGTGCCCGGCGGGGTACCGGGCGCGCCGGGACGGGCGGCATCGCCGGCGCCGGGCGGCGGCATGTTCGGCGTGCCGGGTCGAACGCCGGGGGCGCCCGGCCGGTTGTCGTCGGTGGCGCGGGCAGGCAGGGCATTCGGCCGCTCCTGCCGGATCTTGTCGATCACCTGCTGCGCCCGCTCCTGGCGCTGCTCCACCCGCTGCTGCAGCTTCTCGTTCCGCGCCTTGATGGCTTCCAGGCGCTTCTCCTGAATCTCGGTCGCGTTGCGGTTGGCCTCCTCCACGGTCTTCTGGATGCGATCGCGCTGGCGGTCGCGCAACTGGTCGATCTCCCGTTCATAGGCATGGTTGTTGCCCGACCAGCGCTGCTCGCGCAGCTGGCGCCGCTGGCTGTCGTCGATGACCGAGAGCAGCGCGGCCGAAGGCGCGGCCAGCCCCGGCACCCGCTCACCCACATAGTTGCGCACCAGGATGCGCCGGTCCTGCGGCAGCTCGCGCTCGAAGCGCGGCGGCGGGGGAACGCGGTTCGCGCGGGCGACACGCGGGCCGTAGATGCCCACATAGCCGCCGCGATCGACGAACTCGTCCCGGTAGTTGTCCACGAAGACAACCCGGCGGGAGGGGATGCCGCCTTCGATCACGCTCGCATAGTCGCGCCGGTCGACGAAGCGGGTCGTCACCACCCCGTCGCGATAGACCGGCTGATAGATGCGCGGATTGTCCCGCGACAGCCACACGGCGATCTGCGCGATGGGCGCCACATGCAGCGCCAGCTCCGGCGCGGCGAGGTAGCGGTTGTCCACGAACACCCAGCTTTCCGCCACCGGAGGGTCCATCACCCGCGGCGCGCCATAGGCATAGCCGCGGGAATCGGGGGCGATGGGCGCCCAGCCGGTCTTGCCGCCGCCGCTGCGCCACGTCACCCAGGCCGGCGCCCAGGTGTCGCCGGGCACCCAATACCAGCCATAGGCGGGCTCATACCCCCAGCGGCCGTAATGGTAGGTGGCCCAGGCGAACGGCTCGGCCGAATCCCAGTACCAGCCGTAATCGTCCGTCCAAAGCCAGCGCCCCTCCTGATAGGGCCGCCAAGACGCGTCGAGCCCGGAGGGCACGAAGACGTAGTCATAGTCGGGATGGCGCACCCAGCTCCCGTGCTCGGCCAGCGGCTCGTAGAAAATGTTGATGTCCACCCGCTCACGGCCGGCCTGCTGCGGCTGGCCCTGGCTCCGTTTCTGCGCCTGCTGCGCGGTTGCCGGCGTCGCAACGGCGAGCGAAGCGACGGCGGGAACCGCGAGCGCGAGCGCCGCCGTGGAGAGCAGCGCTCGGGTGAGGGGCGAGCGCGAGATTCTCATGGCGTCTCCTTTCAAGAGTCGTCTCAAGAGAACCGGCCCGGCCCGCGCTTGTTCCTCGCGGAAATCGCCTGAAAAAATCGCGCTTTGCCAGATGCTTGGGTGGCCCAGCGTGGCCGTGGTGCGGCCAGAAGGTGGCGAGGCGGGCGCAGGTGAGGTGCCATGCTGCCGACAACCCTACGGAAGTTCGGGCTTGACGCAGCGGCCGCCGCGACCTTCAAAAGGGTTCAGAAGGGGACGCCAAAGGATCCCTCAAGGAGGAGAATGCCCATGCGAATGCTCTCGGCCGCCCTCGCGCTCGCCGCGGCGATCGGATTGTCTGCGACGGCGACGGCGCAGGACTATCCTACGCGGCCGATCACCATGGTGGTTCCCTTCGCGGCCGGTGGCCCGACCGACACGGTGGCGCGTCTCGTCGCCGAATCCATGTCGAAGACGCTGGGCCAGCAGGTGGTCGTGGAGAACGTGGGCGGCGCCGGCGGCACCCGCGGCGCGGGCCAGGTGGCGAAGGCCGCGCCCGACGGCTACACCATCCTGCTCCACCATATCGGCCAGGCCACCGCGGCGACGCTCTATCGCAAGCTGCCCTACAATCCCGCGACCGACTTCGAGGCGGTGGGCCTCGTCACCGCCGTGCCCATGACCATGATCGCCAAGCCCGGCTTCGCCCCCAAGACCATGGCCGAGGCCGTGGACTATGTGAAGGCGAACAAGGACAAGGTGACCTACGGCAATGCCGGCGTCGGCTCCGCCTCGCACCTGTGCGGCATGCTGTTCATGTCGTCGATCGGCACCCAGATGACCACCGTTCCCTATCAGGGCACGGGTCCGGCCATGAACGACCTCGTCGGCGGCCAGATCGACCTCATGTGCGACCAGACCACCAACACCACCGGCCAGATCAAGGGCGGCAAGGTGAAGGCCTATGCCGTCACCACCAAGAGCCACGTGAAGTCGCTGCCCGACCTGCCCACCATGCAGGAGAGCGGCCTCAAGGACTTCGAAGTGGCGGTGTGGCACGGCATCTATGCCCCCAAGGGCACGCCCAAGGCCATCGTCGACAAGCTGAACGCCGCCCTCGACGTCGCCCTCAACGATCCCAAGGTGATCGCCCGCTTCGCCGACCTCGGCACCGAGCCGGAGCCGAAGGACCGCCGCAGCCCGGCCTTCCACAAGGATTTCGTTATCGCCGAGATCGCCAAGTGGAAGCCGGTGATCCAGGGCGCCGGCGTCTACGCCGACTGACCACCCACCGCGGCATCCAGCGTCGTGGCCGCAGCATGCCGGCCCGACGCCCCAGCTGATATCGGCGGGGTTCAAGACCGCGCTGGCGAGCCTTCAGGAACGCATCCCGCGCGGCCGGCGCCAGCCGCGCGGGCCTTCCCACAGCAGGCCACCTGTCAGAGCGCAACCAAAACGCGCCGGCACCGAGGGGGGACATGAACATCATCCGCAATCCGAAGGACGTCCTCTCGGGCCTCCTCTTCATCGCCCTCGGGCTCTTGTTCGGCTGGCAGACCCAGGACCTGCCCATGGGCACGGCGGTGCGCATGGGGCCGGGTTATTTCCCGCTGGTGCTCTCGGGCCTGCTCGGGCTGCTCGGGCTCATCATCCTCATCAACGGCCTGCGCTTCCCCGGCGAGATGCCGAGCGGCATCGCCTGGCGGGCGGTGCTCATCATCACCGGCGCGGTGGTGTTCTTCGGCTTCGGCGTGCGGCCCCTCGGCTTCCTGCCCGCCCTCGGCATCTCGGTGTTCGTCTCGGCGCTGGCCTCGCGCCTGTTCACCTTCCGGACGGCGCTGCTGAACACCGCGGTGATGGTGGTGTTCGCCTGGGCCGTCTTCATCAAGGGCCTCGGCCTGCCGCTGCCGCTGCTCGGCCCGTGGCTCGGCGGATACTGAGGAGGCGCCCGTGGACCTTCTCGACAACCTCGCCCTCGGCTTCTCCGTCGCGCTGTCGCTGCAGAACGTCTTCTACTGCTTCGTCGGGGCGCTGCTCGGCACGCTGATCGGCGTTCTGCCCGGCCTCGGCCCGGTGGCGACCATCGCCATGCTGCTGCCGCTCACCTTCGGCCTGCCGCCGGTCTCCGCCCTCATCATGCTCGCCGGCATTTATTACGGTGCGCAGTATGGCGGCTCCACCACCGCCATCCTCATCAACCTGCCGGGCGAATCCTCGTCCGTGGTCACCGCCATCGACGGCCACCAGATGGCCCGCAAGGGCCGGGCGGGCGCGGCACTCGCCACCGCGGCGCTGGGCTCCTTCTTCGCCGGCTCGGTGGCGACCCTCCTGCTGGCCCTGTTCGCGCCGCCGCTCGCCAACCTCGCGCTGCAGTTTGGGCCGCCGGAATATTTCTCGCTGATGGTGCTCGGCCTCATCGCCTCGGTGACGCTGGCCTCGGGCTCGGTGGTCAAGGCCATCGCCATGATCGTGCTGGGGCTGATCCTTGGCCTCTCCGGCCAAGACATCTACACCGGCACGCCGCGCTTCACCTTCGACATGCAGGAACTCTCCGACGGCTTCGACTTCGTGGCGCTGGCCATGGGCATGTTCGGGATCAGCGAGATCATCCGCAACCTGGAGGATGAACACCAGCGCTCGCTGGTGGCGGCCAAGGTGAAGAGCCTGATGCTCACGAAGGAGGAGTTCAAGCGCATCATCGCGCCCGTCCTGCGCGGCACGGTGATCGGCTCCTTCCTCGGCATCCTGCCGGGCGGCGGCGCCATGCTGTCCTCCTTCGCTTCCTATTCCATCGAGAAGAAAATCTCGAAGTACCCGCGCGAATTCGGGCGCGGCGCCATCGAGGGCGTGGCGGGGCCGGAGAGCGCCAACAATGCCGGCGCGCAGACCTCCTTCATTCCCATGCTGACGCTGGGCATCCCCTCCAACCCGGTGATGGCGCTGATGATCGGCGCCCTCATCATCCAGGGCATCACGCCCGGCCCCAACGTGGTGACGGAGAAGCCCGACCTGTTCTGGGGCGTCATCGCCTCCATGTGGGTGGGCAACTTCATGCTGGTGCTGCTCAACCTGCCGCTCATCGGCATGTGGGTGCGCCTGCTCACCGTGCCGTACCACGTGATGTTCCCGGCCATCATCGCGTTTTGCTGCATCGGCGTGTACAGCGTGAACAACAACACGTTCGACGTGTACACCATGGCCCTGTTCGGCCTGCTCGGCTACGCGCTGGTGAAGCTCGATTGCGAGCCCGCCCCGCTGCTGCTCGGCTTCGTCATCGGCCCCATGCTGGAAGAGTACCTGCGCCGGGCCATGCTGATCTCGCGCGGCGACCCCACCGTGTTCGTCACGCGCCCCATCTCGGCCGTGCTGCTGCTGCTCGCCGCGGCCGCGCTGGTGGTGGTGCTGCTGCCCTCGGTGCAGAAGGGTCGCGAGGAGGCGTTCAAGGAGTAAATCTTCACGCGACGACGCGGCGGCGGAAAGGACCTGTGGAAATCTTCCCCGCCGCGCCGACCGAGGCCCTTGCCAGCCCGGAACTCATTTGCTACACGAACGCCTCCTTCGGGGGCCACCCCGGACGGGCGCATAGCTCAGTTGGTAGAGCAGCTGACTCTTAATCAGCGGGTCCTAGGTTCGAGCCCTAGTGCGCCCACCAAATACCTTGAAGATCAATGACTTAGCGGCCTGCCTCTTGGGGCGGGTTCAGCTTTGTCGTCTAGGGTAACGTGGGGGTAACGAAAGGCGCTTGCTAGGGCTGGGCTGCCTTCTTCGCAATGGGCCTCAGCGAACCGCCCGACGACTCGCTTTCGCGGATATCCGCAGCCTCGCCTTTCGCCGTCACTCTCGCAGCTTCGCCCTGACGACCGTTACCCGAGGCTTGTTACCCTGAAGCAGCCTTAGCGGGGCAGTTCCAAGACATATCGCTTCAGAGGCCCGCCGAAGCCCATCCATAGCCGGACGCGGAACTAAGAGAGGTCGTGGCCATTGCCGGCCGCTCTCGACCTTCCACTTAGGAAAAATGGGTCCCTCCAAGACACTCCCCTCCAAGAAAACAAGGAAGCGGGTGGTGGAGCCTCGTCGGGAGCCTCATATGGCTTCTCCGGTGGACAATGGGGAATGAGCGGCTACAGTAGCAAGAGGTATTACCTATTCGCTGTGGAGCCAACGCATGGCAACGGCAACATCCATCAAACTCGATGACGAGCTAAAAGGGCGCATCCAGCGCCTTGCTGAAGTTCGCCGACGCTCATCCCATTGGATCATGCGCGAAGCGATCGCGCAGTATGTGGAGCGCGAGGAAGGGCGCGAGGCCCTGCGCCAGGACACCCTCAAGGCATGGGACGAGTTTCAGGCAACGGGCGTCCATGCCACAGCCGAGGATGTCGAGAAATGGTTGTCGAGTTGGGGCACTGAAAGCGAGCTGCCGGCGCCTCGATGCCGCAAGTGAGATTTTCCCCAGCTGCGATCACCGACCTTGAGCGGCTAAGGGCTGACGTGAGCCCCATTTCTCCTCCAGTTGAGGAGAGAGTCCGCCGGTTGATTTGTGGCCTCAGGCGGCCACGGTTTCCAGTGCGATTGTTGCGGCAAACTCGGCGGGGGATCGATGGCCCAGCGCC
>NZ_JAMJXC010000044.1 GCF_023571765.1 Xanthobacter aminoxidans
GCGCTGGGCCATCGATCCCCCGCCGAGTTTGCCGCAACAATCGCACTGGAAACCGTGGCCGCCTGAGGCCACAAATCAACCGGCGGACTCTCTCCTCAACTGGAGGAGAAATGGGGCTCACGTCACCGCCGCCCACGCGATGATCCTCGCGGAGCGGGAGGCGCGGCTGGCCGTGGAGCGGGTGCAGGCGGGCGAGCGCCTGCTCATCGAGAAGCTCCGCTTGGAGATCGCCCGCCTTCGTCGACTGGCCTTCGGCACCTCCTCCGAACGGGGCCGCAAGCTCGAGCAACTGGAGCTGATGCTTGAGGACGCCGAGGAGACCCTTGCGGCGGCAGAGATCGCGGCACAGGTGGCGGTAGCCGCCGTAGATCCTTCCAGGAACGAGGCCCGCGAGCGGCGCCGGCCGATGCGCGGTCCGCTGCCGGAGCATCTGCCGCGTGAGCGAGTGGTCGTCCCGGGACCATCCGTCTGCCCGTGCTGCGGCGGGGCTCGGCTGTCGAAACTGGGAGAGGACGTCACCGAGACGCTTGAGCGGATCCTGGCGCGTTGGTTCGTCGTCCAGCACGTGCGCGAGAGGTTCTCCTGCCGCGCCTGCGAGGCGATTGCCCGGGCGCCGGCCCCGTTCCATCCGATCGCCCGTGGCCGGGCCGGGCCGAACCTGCTGGCCGAGATCATCACCGCGAAGTACGCCATGCACCTGCCGCTCCACCGGCAGGGCGAACGCTACGCCCGCGAGGGTGTGGCCCTGACCGACAGCACGCTGGCCGACTGGGTCGGCGCCGTCACCGTCTCGCTCGCACCCCTGGTGGAGCGGATCGAGGCGCATGTGCGTGCCGCCGAACGCATCCACATCGACGACACGCCGGTCCCGGTCCTGGCGAAAAGCAAGACCCGCACCGGACATCTGTGGGCCGTGGTGCGCGACGACCGCCCCTTCGCCGGTGCCGCGGCTCCCGCCGCCGCATACTTCTACTCGGCCACGCGCTCGGGCGAGCACGTCGAGGCCTGGCTCAACCGCTATGCCGGCCCGATGCAGTGCGATGCCTTCGCCGGCTACAACCGGCTCTACGACCCCAGCCGCAAGCCCGGCCCGATCCTCGAGGTGGGGTGTTGGGCGCATGCGAGGCGCAAGTTCTTCGAACTCGCCGATCTCAAGCGAGCCCCCATGGCGGCAGCGATCGTGAAGGCGATCGACACCATCTTCGAGATCGAGCGTGAGATCAACGGCAGGCCTCCCGACGAGCGGCTCCGCGTCCGGCAGGATCGCAGTCGCCCTCTGGTCGCCGACCTGGAGGCCCGGCTTCGCGCCGACCGCGCCAGGCTGTCCTCCAAAAGCGATACCGCCAGGGCGATCGACTACATGCTGAAGCGCTGGCCGGCCTTTGCCCGGTTCCTGGACGACGGACGCCTCTGCCTCTCGAACAATGCGGCCGAGCGCGCCGTACGCGGTATCGCCCTCGGCCGCAAAAACTGGACCTTCGCCGGATCCGACGCCAGCGGACGCCGTGCTGCTGCCATGTACCCCCTGATCGAGACCGCGAAGCTCAACGACGTCGACCCGAGGGCCTGGCTCGCCGCTGTCCTCGCCCGCCTGCCCGGCCATCCCGCCCGGGCCATCGACGAACTGCTACCCTCGAACTGGAAAGCCGCAGATCACCTGAAGAATGCCGCCTGAGCCACGCCCGCGCGACACCTTATCCCGCGGCCTTCGCCGGATGCGTACCCCACAACTGCCGATCACGCGCCAATGCGCCCTGGTCGGGATCAGCTGCACGCCGGCGTGCGGATTTCCATGGATGACCGCGGCCGGTGGATGGACAACGTGTTCATCGAGCGCCTTTAGCGGTCGCTGAAATACGAGTGCATCTACCTCAACGCCTTCGAGACCGGTTCCGAGACGCGGGCCGGGATCGGCCGATGGATCACCTACTACAATCGCACGAGGCCCCACTCGGCTCTCGGCGACAGAACGCCGGAGGAGGTCCACATGGCCTGCGACGGCATCAACATGGCGGCGTGACACACACACCAGAACCAAGCTTAGCGAAGCCGCCAAACTGTCCGCCAATGCGGGACCACCTCAGAGGTGTGGTTGCTAGCGCTAAGTCTGTCCGAAGAAATTCGGGTGGGCTGCGACAACGCTTCGAATGTGATTCCATACATTGCGGATGCGTCCAATTCGGAACAGATCCTCAGGTGCCGCAATCCAGAGCGTTCGCGTGATGAGTGGTTCCCCCGGAAAGATGCTGACCAAGTCGTCTTCTTCGCCCGCTACGAACCTTGCTAGAAGCACCAAGCCGAGCCCGGACGCCGCAGCCGTTCGTTGAGCGAGCACGCTCGTCGAGCTGAACACCCGCCTAGGCGAAGGCTGGACCAGTTCGGACAGGAACTGATACTGCATACTCACATGGCCATCATGGACGTAGTCAATGAAAGAATGAGCCCCCAGATCCTCTATCGAACGAATGGTGGGGTGAGATGCCAAGTAACTGGGAGATCCGAAGAGGAAGTAGTTGACCGTGCCCAGCTTTGATACGATGTAGCGACCAACCGTCGGCCGTTCCATGGTCACAAGAAGCTCCACTTCGCGGCTGCTCAGGCTCGGAAATTGCGGCTGAGCTATCAATTCCACGTGCAGGTTCGGGTGTTGTGCGTAAAGGCTGGCCAAGCTGGGCGACAGGAACTTGATGCCAAAGGCTTCGGGCGTGCCAACGCGAACTGTGCCGACAACGCTATCGGTATAGCCGCTGCTCTCTTCCATCGCACTGAGCACAGCAGCCTCAATTTTTTCGGCGTGCGGCACCAAAGCCCGCCCTGCGTCGGTGAGGAGATAACCATTCCGTTGCCTGTCGAAAAGCACCGTTTTCAAATTAGCTTCGAGCTTGTCTATACGACGGGACACAGTCGAATGCTGGACGCCAAGCTTCACTCCAGTCAATGAAATCTTACCGCTACGCGCCAACTCAAGGAAATACCTCAGATCATTCCATTCCGGTGCTTTCACGATGCCTAATCCCTGCTTTACCCTCTAACTAGGGTAGTGCGTTTTTTGGTGCAGTTCAAAGTGCTTAGAGCGGTAGCCGATCATTTTGAATCGACTGGGCTTTTCAAATCAGGCCCGAGCTATTTCAAGCTTCCTGCCGGAGCTGGAGGCCGGCAGGCATGGTCAAGGCGTTGTCGCTCGATCTTCGGGTCCGTGTTCTCGCCGCGGTGGGGGTGGCATGAGCCACCGCGCGGCGGCTGAGGCGTTCGCCGGTCAACCCGGCAAGCGTGAGCCGATGGCGGCAGCTGTCCCGTGAGACGGGGGCCGCGCCAAGGGGGCCGGAGGCGACAACCATTCCCATCATGTGGAAGCTCACAGGGACCTGATCCTGAGCCTTCTGAAGGAGACGCCCGACCTCACCACCGAGGAACTGCGCCGCCTTCTGGCGGAACGGGGGATCGGCGTCGGCTATGGCACGGTCCGGCGCTTCTTCGCCCGCCACGCCATAACGCACAAAAAAGACTGCCCACGCGGCCGAGCAGGACAGGGCAGACATCCTGAAGCAACGCCGGGTCTGGTTCGAGGCGCAGCTCGACCTCTATCCGGACCGGCTCGTCTTCATCGACGAAACCTGGGCCTCCACCAACATGGCCCGCCGCCATGGCCTTGCCGGCGCGGACATCGCTTGCGGGCGTTCGTCCCGCACGGTCACTGCAAGACCACTACCTTAATCGCCGGATTGCGCTGTACCGGCATGGTGGCACCGATGGTTCTGGACGACCGTCTGACCCGCTCGCTCAGTGACTTCGCCAAGATCGTCGAGGTGGCGGAGGCGCATCGTCCGGGTATGGACAGATCCTGGCCTATCGTTGAGGGACCATACCCCCTGTCTGTTGAAGCTGTGAGAGAGTGTTGGTGCGGATACGGATCATGTCGGGAAGCTGATCTTCCCCCGAAAAAGTGGACGGGGTTAAGCCGCTCTGCGTTCCATCTCGGCCGGGCTGATGTAGCCGAGGGCGGAGTGCAGGCGGCGGGAATTGTAGAAGCCCTCGATGTATCCGAACAGGT
>NZ_JAMJXC010000045.1 GCF_023571765.1 Xanthobacter aminoxidans
ATAGTCTTCCAGGCACGTCGGCAAAAAGCTTGCTTGGTGGCGGTCAGCAGCTTCAACGAAACGTCCCATATGACACCCCCGAAGCAGTGCTAGATCATAGCATCATCAGGGGTTTTCACACAGCCTCGGGCGCCAAGCAGACGTTCGTAACGGCGTGTCCGGAAGGCTGCTTTGGGTCATTCGGTAGCTGCCGCCAAGCGCCCAGGGGGAGGGTCACACGCCGATTTCAGGCAATCGCACGCCACGCCGCGATGCCCGCATTCCGTTGTTGAATCTCCCCCAATTCCCCCTTCTTTAATCATCCCCGTCCGGGAAGCCCCTGCATCGCTCCCGGCGACGGCGGGGATGATATGGCGGGTTCAGCTCACAATCCGGAGGGCCTGAAGCGCGGCGTGCGCATGCTGCGTACCGCGCTCGGCCCGGTGATCTCCCGCCTTCTCGATGACCCTACCGTCGTCGAGGTCATGCTCAACCCCGATGGCCGCCTCTGGGTCGACCGATTATCCGAGGGCCTCGCCAACACAGGTGAGCGGCTGGTTCCCGGCGACGGCGAACGCATCATCCGCCTCGTCGCACATCATATCGGCGCCGAGGTCCATGCCGGTGCCCCGCGGCTCTCCGCCGAGCTTCCTGGGACCGGTGAGCGCTTCGAAGGCCTGCTCCCGCCTGTCGTCGCAGCTCCAACCTTCGCCATCCGCAAGCCCGCCGTCGCCGTGTTCACGCTCGACGACTATGTCGCCGCCGGCATCATGTCTGCGCCGCAGGCAGAGGCTCTCCGTCACGGTGTAGTCTCCCGTGCCAACATCCTTGTGGCCGGTGGCACCTCCACCGGCAAAACCACCCTCACCAATGCTCTGCTAGCCGAGGTGGCCAAGACCTCCGATCGCGTCGTCTTCATCGAGGACACCCGGGAGCTCCAATGCGCCGCGCCCAACCTTGTGGCGATGCGCACCAAGGATGGCGTCGCCTCGCTCTCCGACCTCGTGCGCTCCTCGCTCCGCCTGCGCCCTGACCGTATCCCCATCGGCGAGGTGCGCGGAGCCGAGGCTCTGGACCTCCTGAAGGCCTGGGGGACGGGCCATCCCGGCGGCATCGGCACCATCCACGCAGGCAGCGCCATGGGCGCCCTTCGACGGCTGGAGCAACTCATCCAGGAAGCGGTCATCACTGTCCCGCGCGCCCTAGTCGCCGAGACCATCGATCTAATCGCCGTGCTGTCCGGCCGTGGTGCTGCGCGCCGGCTCACCGAGCTCGCCCGCGTCGAAGGGCTCGGCCCCAACGGCGACTACCGGATCTCCCCCGCTGTCCCTCCTACCGAAAAAGGAACCTCTTCGTGACACCGAACTCTGTTTCCCACTATCGCCGCCTAATGTGTACCGCCGCAGGGGCTCTTGCTTTCGCCTGCGTGGTGTCCGCCGCCCACGCCTCCGGCTCCTCCATGCCGTGGGAGACCCCGCTGCAGTCGATCCTGGAGTCGATCCAGGGGCCGGTCGCCAAGATCATTGCGGTGATCATCATCATCTCGACTGGCCTTGCGCTCGCCTTTGGCGACACCTCTGGCGGGTTCCGGCGGCTGATCCAGATCGTGTTCGGCCTCTCCATCGCCTTCGCGGCTTCGAGCTTCTTCCTGTCCTTCTTCTCCTTCAGCGGCGGAGCGCTGGTCTGATGGCGGGCGATGCCGGCGAGGTGCCGGGCTTCTCCGTGCCGGTCCACCGGGCGCTCAGCGAGCCGATCCTGCTCGGCGGCGCGCCGCGGGCACTCGCCATCTTCAACGGCACGCTCGCTGGCGCCGTCGGGCTGGGCCTGAGGCTCTGGCTCGTGGGCCTCGTGCTCTGGGCGATCGGCCACCTGGCCGCTGTCTGGGCCGCCAAGCGCGATCCGCTCTTCGTCGACGTGGTGCGCCGGCATCTGCGCGTCCC
This sequence comes from Xanthobacter aminoxidans, assembly GCF_023571765.1. GTDB lineage: Bacteria > Pseudomonadota > Alphaproteobacteria > Rhizobiales > Xanthobacteraceae > Xanthobacter > Xanthobacter aminoxidans. Next base: position 1,920 of record NZ_JAMJXC010000045.1, read on the forward strand.
CTCCCATTTGTCGGTCTGAGGGGCGCGCACCATGATGAACCTCGCCGAGTATCGTCGTCAGGGGAGCCGGCTCGCGGACTATTTGCCGTGGGCGGCCCTCGTCGGCCCTGGCATCGTCCTCAACAAGGACGGCAGCTTCCAGCGCACGGCGCGCTTCCGCGGGCCAGACCTGGATTCCGCCGTGCCCGCCGAACTGGTGGCGGTGGCGGGTCGCCTCAACAGCGCCTTCCGCCGCCTCGGCTCGGGCTGGGCTTTGTTCGTGGAGGCCCAGCGGCACGAGGCAGGGGCTTATCCCGAGAGTCTCTTCCCCGATCCAGCCTCGGCGCTGGTGGATGCCGAGCGGAAGGCCGGATTCACTGAGGCCGGAAGCCATTTCGAGTCGAGCTTCTTCCTCACCTTCTGTTGGCTGCCGCCGGCGGAGGATGCCGCCCGGGCGGAGAGCTGGCTCTATGAGGGGCGTGGGCGCGAGGGTGTCGATCCACGCGAAGCATTGGACGGCTTCGCCGATCGGACAGACCGAGTGCTCCGGCTGGTCGAAGCCTTCATGCCGGAGTGCCGCTGGCTCGATGACGCGGAGACCCTGACCTATCTGCACGGCTGCGTCTCGACCCGGCGCCAACAGGTGCGCGTTCCCGAGACGCCCATGTATCTGGATGCGCTCCTCGCCGACCAACCACTGACCGGCGGGCTGGAGCCCATGCTCGGGATCGATCACCTCCGCGTGCTCACCATCGTGGGTTTTCCCACGGCGACGACGCCGGGGATTCTCGACGATCTCAACCGGCTGGCCTTTCCCTATCGCTGGTCGACCCGCGCCATCCTCCTCGACAAGACCGACGCGACCCGGCTCCTTACCAAGATCCGCCGGCAGTGGTTCGCCAAGCGCAAATCCATCGCTGCCATCCTGAAGGAGGTGATGACCAACGAAGCTTCGGTGCTGGTGGATTCCGATGCCGCCAACAAGGCGGAGGACGCCGACCTCGCGTTGCAGGAGCTGGGCGCCGACCATGCCGGCATTGCCTATGTCACCGCCACGGTGACCGTCTGGGATTCTGATCCTCGCGTCGCCGACGAGAAGCTCCGGGCCGTGGAGAAGGTGATCCAGGGCCGAGACTTCACGGCCATGGTTGAGACGATCAATGCCGTGGACGCCTGGCTCGGCAGCCTGCCCGGGCACGTCTATGCCAATGTCCGCCAGCCGCCCATCTCGACCCTGAACCTCGCGCACATGATCCCGCTCTCGGCGGTCTGGGCCGGAGACGAACAGGACGCGCATTTCAACGCCCCGCCGCTGTTCTACGGCAAGACGGAGGGGGCGACCCCGTTCCGCTTCTCGCTCCACGTGGGGGATGTGGGCCACACCCTGGTGGTGGGGCCGACCGGCGCGGGCAAGTCGGTCCTGCTGGCGCTCATGGCCCTGCAGTTCTGGCGCTATGCCGGATCCCAGGTGTTCGCCTTCGACTTCGGCGGCAGCATCCGGGCCCCCGCCCTCGCCATGGGCGGGGACTGGCACGACCTGGGCGGAAGCCTTGCCGAGGACAGCATCGCCCTCCAGCCACTGGCCCGCGTCGATCAACTGTCCGAGCGCAGCTGGGCGGCGGACTGGATCGTGGCGATCCTGACCCGCGAAGGCGTCACCATCACCCCGGAGGTGAAGGAGCACATCTGGTCGGCGCTCTCCTCGCTGGCCTCGGCGCCGATGGAGGAGCGCACACTGACCGGCCTTGCCGTCCTGCTCCAGTCCAATGCTCTGAAGCAGGCGCTGCGGCCCTATTGCATCGGCGGCGCCCATGGCTGCCTGCTCGATGCCGAGGCGGAGCATCTGGGACAGGCGTCCGTCCAGGCCTTCGAGACCGAGGGGCTGATCGGCACCAGCGCCGCGCCGGCGGTGCTGTCCTATCTGTTCCACCGCATCGAGGACCGGCTCGACGGATCTCCCACACTCCTCATCATCGACGAGGGATGGCTGGCGCTCGACGATCCGGGCTTCGCCGGGCAGCTGAGGGAGTGGCTGAAGACCCTGCGCAAGAAGAACGCCAGCGTGGTGTTCGCCACCCAGTCCCTCTCGG
>NZ_JAMJXC010000046.1 GCF_023571765.1 Xanthobacter aminoxidans
CCGAGAGGGACTGGGTGGCGAACACCACGCTGGCGTTCTTCTTGCGCAGGGTCTTCAGCCACTCCCTCAGCTGCCCGGCGAAGCCCGGATCGTCGAGCGCCAGCCATCCCTCGTCGATGATGAGGAGGGTGGGAGAGCCGTCGAGCCGGTCCTCGATGCGGTGGAAGAGATAGGAGAGCACCGCCGGCGCGGCGCTGGTGCCGATCATCCCTTCGGTCTCGAAGGCCTGGACGGACGCCTGCCCCAGATGCTCCGCCTCGGCATCGAGCAGGCGGCCATGGGCGCCGCCGATGCAATAGAGCCGCAGGGCCTGCTTCAGAGTATTGGACTGGAGCAGGACGGCAAGGCCGGTCAGTGTGCGCTCCTCCATCGGCGCCGAGGCCAGCGAGGTGAGCGCCGACCAGATGTGCTCCTTCACCTCCGGGGTGATGGTGACGCCTTCGCGGGTCAGGATCGCCACGATCCAGTCGGCAGCCCATGTGCGCTCGGGGAGTTCATCCACGCGGGCGAGCGGCTGGAGCGCGATGCTCTCCTCGGCGAGGCTTCCGCCCAGGTCATGCCAGTCGCCACCCATGGCGAGGGCGGCGGCCCGGATGCTGCCGCCGAAGTCGAAGGCGAACACCTGAGATCCGGCATAGCGCCGGAACTGCAGAGCCATGAGCGCCAGCAGCACGGACTTGCCCGCGCCGGTCGGTCCCACCACCAGGGTGTGGCCCACATCCCCCACGTGGAGCGAGAAACGGAACGGGGTCGACCCCTCCGTCTTCCCGTAGAACAGCGGCGGCGCCGCAAAATGCGCGTCCTGCTCGTCTCCGGCCCACACCGCGGAGAGCGGGATCATGTGCGCGAGGTTCAGGGTCGAGACGGGCGGTTGGCGCACGTTGGCGTAGACGTGCCCGGGCAGGCTACCGAGCCAGGCATCGACGGCATTGAGGGTCTCGACCATCGCGGTGAAATCCCGGCCCTGGATCACCTTCTCCACCAGCCGGACCTTCTCGTCGGCGATACGGGGATCGGCGTCCCAGACCGTTACCGTGGCGGTGACATATGCGATGCCGGCATAGTCGGCGCCGAGCTCCTGCAAGGCGAGGTCTGCGTCCTCCGCCTTGTTGGCGGCATCCGAATCCACCAGCACCGAAGCTTCGTTGGTCATCACCTCCTTGAGGATCGCGGCGATGGACTTGCGCTTGGCGAACCATTGGCGGCGGATTTTCGTCAGCAGCCGGGTGGCGTCGGTCTTGTCGAGGAGGATGGAACGGGTGGACCAGCGATAGGGAAAGGCCAGTCGGTTGAGGTCATCCAGGATCCCTGGCGTCGTCGCCGTGGGAAAACCCACGATGGTGAGCACACGCAGGTGCTGTCTCCCGAGCACGGGCTCCAGCCCGCCGGTGAGCGGCTGGTCGGCGAGGAGCGCGTCGAGATACATCGGCGTCTCGGGGACACGGACCCGCTGGCGCCGGGTCGAGACGCAACCGTGGAGATAGGTCAGGGTCTCGGCGCCATCGAGCCACCGGCACTCCGGCATGAAGGCTTCGACCAGCCGGAGCACCCGTTCCGTGCGGTCGATGAAGGCGCTCAGGGCTTCGCGGGGATCGACATCCTCGCGCCCGCGGCCCTCATAGAGCCAGCTCTCCGCCCGCGCGGCCTCCTCCGCCGGTGGAAGCCATGTGAAGGTGAGGAAATAGCTGGATTCAAAGTGGCTGCCGGCTTCGGCGAACCCGGCCTTCCGCTCGGCATCGACCAATGCGGAGGCGGGATCGGGGAAGACGCTCTCGGGATAGGCCCCCGCTTCGTGCCGCTGCGCTTCCACGAACAGTGCCCAGCCCGAGCCAAGGCGGCGGAAGGCGCTGTTGAGGCGACCCGCCACGGCGACGAGTTCGGCAGGGATGGCGGAATCAAGGTCCGGCCCGCGGAAGCGTGCGGTGCGCTGGAAGCTGCCGTCCTTGTTGAGGACGACGCCCGGGCCGACCAGGGCCGCCCACGGCAAATAGTCCGCCAGACGGCTCCCCTGACGACGATACTCGGCGAGGTTCATCATTGCGCGCCCGCTCAGATCGACAGATGGGAGGGGATGCGCAGATGCCGGCGCACCACGTCGACGAAGAGCGGATCGCGCTTGGCGGCCCAGACAGCGGCGAGGTGACCGATCGCCCACAGCGCGAGGCCCACGAGCCAGAGTCTCAGCCCCAGCCCGACGGCACCGGCGAGCGTGCCGTTGAAGATGGCGAGTGCCCGCGGCGCGCCGCCGAGCAGGATCGGCTCGCTGAGCGCTCGGTGGACCGGCACGGAGAACCCCGGCACCTCACCGGCATCGCCCGCCATCAGACCAGCGCTCCGCCGCTGAAGGAGAAGAAGGAGAGGAAGAAGCTGGAAGCGGCGAAGGCGATGGAGAGGCCGAATACGATCTGGATCAGCCGCCGGAACCCGCCCGAGGTGTCGCCGAAGGCGAGCGCCAGGCCGGTCGAGATGATGATGATCACCGCGATGATCTTGGCCACCGGCCCCTGGATGGACTCCAGGATGGACTGCAGGGGGGTCTCCCACGGCATGGAGGAGCCGGAGGCGTGGGCGGCGGACACCGCGCAGGCGAAGGCAAGAGCCCCTGCGGCGGTACACATGAGGCGGCGACAGTGGGAAACAGAGCTCGGCATCACGGGATGGTTCCTTCTTCGGTCGGAGGGATGGCGGGGGAGAGCCGGTAATCACCGTCGGGGCCGAGCCCGTCGACGTGGGCGAGCTCGGTGAGCCGGCGCGCGGTGCCGCGGCCGGAGAGCACGGCGATGAGGTCGATGGTTTCGGCGATCAGGGCGCGCGGGACGGTGACGACGGCTTCCTGAATGAGCTGCTCCAGCCGTCGCAGGGTGCCTATGGCGCTACCTGCGTGGATGGTGCCGATGCCACCGGGATGGCCCGTCCCCCACGCCTTCAGGAGGTCCAGGGCCTCCGCCCCGCGCACTTCGCCGATGGGGATGCGGTCGGGCCGCAGACGGAGCGACGAGCGCACGAGGTCGGAGAGCGAGGCGATGCCGTCCTTGGTGCGCATGGCCACCAGGTTGGGCGCGGCGCATTGGAGCTCGCGCGTGTCCTCGATCAGGATGACCCGCTCGGAAGTCTTGGCCACTTCGGCGAGGAGGGCATTGGTGAGGGTGGTCTTGCCGGTGGAGGTGCCGCCCGCAACCAGGATGTTGGCGCGGGAGGCAACACAGTGGCGGAGAGTCTCGGCCTGCCCTGCCGACATGATGCCGGCGGCCACATAGTTGTTGAGCGTGAACACGGCGACGGCGGGCTTGCGGATGGCGAAGGTCGGGGCTGCCACGACGGGCGGGAGCAGGCCTTCGAAGCGCTCGCCGGTCACAGGAAGCTCGGCGGAGAGCCGAGGCGCTCCGGCGTGGACCTCGGCGCCGATGTGGTGGGCAACGAGGCGGATGATGCGCTCGCCGTCACCGGGGGCCAGTCGCTCACCGGTGGCAGCAAGACCCTCGGACAGGCGGTCGACCCAGAGGCGTCCGTCCGGGTTGAGCATGACTTCGACGACGGCAGGGTCATCCAGAAGAAGGGAGATCACCGGACCGAGTGCGGTGCGCAGCATGCGCACCCCGCGTGTCATACCCTCCGGATTGTGAGCTGAACCCGCCATCCCATCCCCACGGTGGCCGGGAGAAAAGCAGGGGCTTCCCGGACGGGGATGATTAAAGAAGGGGGAATTGGGGGAGATTCAACAACGGAAAGCGAGCATCGCGGCGTGGCGTGCGATCGCCTGAAATTGGCGCGGTGCGCGTCATCAGCATCTCGCCGCAGCAGTCGGTATCGACCCGTACCGGCCCCTCAACTACCCTTTCAGCGACGTCCGCTTTGGGCCCGAGGCTGTGTGAGAACTCACTGTGGCTCGTCGCGCAGGTTGTTGCCACGGCGCGCGTCGGCTCCGGTCACCCGGCTATCGCCTTGAGGGTCGCGGCCACGCCAGCGACGGCAATGGCGCGCTTC
>NZ_JAMJXC010000047.1 GCF_023571765.1 Xanthobacter aminoxidans
CCGTGACCCGTTCAACCGCCTCCCGCTTGAACGCCTCTGGAAACACCCGACGCCGTGCGCCCATCGAACACTCCTGTGAAGCTCGCCAAAGCTAGCATGGGTGTCCACCAAAACGGGGGACGATCACCAGCGCAAGCCATAACGGCCTCCGCGATCTGCGTGACGATGCGGCAGACCGGCTTCGCGTTCGGGATCGCGTTGATCGGAGCGCTTCTGCAAAGCGACGATCCGCACGCCTACGCGACCGCCTTCGCCGTGATCGCTGTCTGCACGATTGGTCTGGCGATCGTGGTTTTTCCCTGCTCAGCCGCGCCGATGGATGAACAGAAAACAGCCTTCGGCAAATCTAACCTGTCTGCCAGACATCTCAGTGCAAGCTACAAGCTTGCAAGTCGGCGCGCCCGGAACGATTCGAACTATTTGTTGGTCATGACACTAGCTGAGTAAGTGTCGTCCGCTTTTGGCTGCTGCCGATTCACTCCCGAACGTCTCAATTTGGGGCGCAAAGCGGACTTCGCTGGAAGGGCAGTCGAGGGTCGGCAAAGGGTCAGACCTTCTCGTTGCCGGTCACGCCCGTGCAACAGCCAGCAGCGAAAGAATGGTCTGGTGCATTGTTGCCGCTGGACTTGCCTGCGCAAGGAAGCAGTAGTGTGTTGCAGCGGCGGGGAGCATGGTCGCGGATAAGCCCTGGAACCTGAACGGTCCGGGGCTCGGGGTGGTGCAAGCGGACGCATGCCGCGTCTCGCCCACCGAGGACCCAATATGACCCGCCGTACCCGCTCCACTCCTGTCCAGCCCAAGATCGAGCCGAAGGCTATAGTCGCCGTCGCCCGTAAGGCCGAAGTGAAGGCGAAGGCCAAAGCCGCTACTCCGTCGCGGACCGTGCCGGAACCCGCGCCCGCCCCGTCGCCGACCATGCCCAAGGCGCCCTCCGGCAAGCTGGGCGCCCTGCTCGACCGCATCGGCCAACCCATCGGCGCCACCATCGACCAACTCGCCGATGCGACCGGCTGGCAGACGCACACCATCCGCGCGGCCTTCAGCCGTCTCCGGCAACGCGGCTTCCCGATCATCCTCGTCACCGATGCTGATGGCCGCAAGGCCTACCGGTTCGATCCGAAGGAGGGCTGATCCATGACCCTCCTTGATGACGGCGTCGCCATAGGTTCGACCGGGGGCGCCTGGGCGTCTCCGGCTCACGTCGACCTTCGCTCGGACCTTCCCACCCGCCTCGCAGACCTCGGCACCATGGATCGCAGTGCCCTTGCCGCAGAGTGGCGACGCCAGTTCCGCGCGCCCCCGCCCGACCGTATCCGCCGCGACCTGCTGGAGCTGGGCATCGCCTGGAAGCTCCAAGAGAAGGCGCTGGGCGGGCTGAAGAAGTCCCTCGCCGCCGAGCTGCGGGATCTGGCCGAAGCGCTCGCCGCCACCGGCGACATCCGCCGAGCCAAGGCGCCCCGCCTGAAGCCGGGCGCCCGGCTGGTGCGGGAATGGGGTGGTGTCACTCACGAGGTCACAGTCGCAGATGGGGGCTTCCTTTGGAACGGTAAGGCCTGGACCTCGCTCTCCGCCATCGCCGGGGAGATCACCGGGACCCACTGGTCCGGGCCGCGCTTCTTCGGGCTTGCCGGTGGCGGCAAGACGGTGGGGCGGAACAAGGCGAAGCAGCACATGGCTAGTGAGCACGGCGCCAGCGATGCGTAGGAGCTCCCAATCAGGTGTCCGAGCGCCGACCAGCAAGCCTTCCTTGGTCCGCTGCGCCATCTACACCCGCAAATCCTCCGAGGAGGGGCTGGAGCAGAGCTTCAACTCCCTCGACGCCCAGCGCGAGGCCTGCGAGGCCTATGTCGCCAGCCAGAAGGCGGAAGGCTGGATCGTCCTGCCACGGATGTACGATGATGGCGGTTTCTCCGGCGGCACCATGGAGCGTCCGGCGCTGCGGCAGCTCCTCGCTGATGTGGAAGCCAAACTCATCGACACGGTGGTGGTCTACAAGGTGGACCGACTGACCCGCTCCCTCGGCGACTTCGCCAAGATCGTCGAGGTGTTCGACACGGCCGGCGTTTCCTTCGTGTCGGTCACGCAATCCTTCAATACCACCTCCTCCATGGGCCGGCTCACCCTCAACATGCTCCTGTCCTTCGCCCAGTTCGAGCGTGAGGTCACCGGCGAGCGCATCCGCGACAAGATCGCCGCCTCCAAAGCCAAGGGCATGTGGATGGGTGGACGCCCGCCGCTCGGCTATGAGGTCCGCGACCGCAAGTTGGAGATTGTGGAAGTTGAAGCGCAGACGGTCCGGCAGATCTTCGAGCGCTATGCCAAGTTGGGCTCGGTCCTGGAGCTGGGGGAGGAACTGGCTGCCGCCGGCATCACAGCCAAGCGTCATGTATCGGCCGCCGGAAATGTGACCGGAGGCGGTCAGCTGGGCCGCGGTGCCCTCTATCACTTGTTGCAGAACCGGCTCTACCGCGGGGAGATCAGCCACAAGGGGATGATCTATCCCGGCCAGCATGGAGCCATTATCGACGAGATGCTGTGGGACAAAGTGCAAGCCCTGCTCGCGGAGAACCGGGTGGAGCGTGCGGTGCGCTCCGATGCTGCTGCTCCCAGCCTGCTCGCCGGCTTCCTCCGGGACGAGGATGGGATCCCTCTTACCCCGACCCATGCCAACAAGAAGGGGCGGCGCTACCGCTACTACGTGAGCCACGACCTGATCCTGATCACCGTGCGGAAGAATGCGACCCGTGATGATGCCGGGGGCGGACAGAAGCGGCACCGCAGCACGGCTCGGCGCATCCCGGCGACCGATCTGGAAGCCATCGTCGAAGGTCGCATCACCGACCTCTTCGCCGATGCGTCGGCCATCGACATGATCGTCGCGCCGCGGGCGCGGGATGTGGAGGAGCGTCGCGGGCTCGTTGCCCGGTCAAGCGACCTCGCGCATCACTGGTCGAGCCTCTCTCCGACGGAGAAGATCGCCAATCTGCACCGTCTGGTACAGGGGATCGTCGTGACGTCGGACACGGTGCACATCACCATCCGGGTGGATGCCATCCTCGCTTTGGCGCGCGGCGATGCCGCTCCCCATCAGGATGCGGATTGTGAGACCCTCACCCTGTCGGTGCCGGCGACGCTGAAGCGCGTGGGAATGGAGATGCGGCATCTTATCGATGCGCCGCAGGCTCACCAGAGCCGCAAGCCCGATCATAGCCTCCTGCGGCTGATCGCCCGCGCCCAGAGGTTCCGCGATCTGATCCTTCAGGGCGATGGAACCTCCATCACCGAACTCGCGAGGCTGAGCAGCATCACGCCGTCCTACTTCACGCGCATCGTCCGCCTGAGCTTCCTTGCGCCCGACATCACCGCAGCGATCCTCGACGGGCGCCAGCCCCTCGAACTCTCGGCCCTGAAGTTGTCGCTGGCCAACCTGCCGAGGGATTGGTCGGAGCAGCGCCGCGAACTTGGGTTCGGGTGATTCCAGAGACCATCCAGAACCCGATCAACTCGCCCCCCGCCATCGGCGGGGTTTTTCGTTCCGGGGCTGGCCGTCCGCGCCGAGTTGCAAAGAGCAGCGCGAGGCAAACCGTACCACCAAAACGGCCTCGGGAGATATCGGCGGGTGATGCCGGCCGGTTTCGGTACCGATCCGGTCTTTCCCTGCGGCTGCAGGACGAGCCTCGGCATAGGCCTTTGAACCGCCCACACTATTCACGGCGGACGGCAAAATGCGAAAAGTACTGCAAAATTAACTAGTTATGGCGGGCCGCGTCCGATAGTGATGATCACTACGTTTTCGCTATAGCACTATGAAATCGCTCGCCGCCCCATGTTGCGCGCGAGATCGAACGAATTGCGCAGCGTGTGGCTTTGATTGTATGGGGA
>NZ_JAMJXC010000048.1 GCF_023571765.1 Xanthobacter aminoxidans
GCCGGAAGGTCGGTCCGGGCTCGACATTGGCCTGGACGGCGCCCATCGCAAAAATCCAGCCGCAGGGCGAGGCCGAGGCCGAACTCGTGCCGGGCACGCTCGCCGATGGCACCGCTGGCTTCATGCTTAAGGACGGCGTCATTGCGCCGACCGTCAGCGCCGCGCGCTGAGCCTCCCGTTTCACATCACACACATCATTGGGGGACCACATGAAGGTCGCGTTCAAGAACCCGAAGACGGGTGAGCTGAAGACCGTGAAGATCGGCTTCAGCTGGGTGCTGGTGCTGTTCTCCGGGGTGTTCGGCCTGCCGCTGTTCCTGCGCCAGCTCTATGGCCTCGGCGCCTTCATGGCTGCCTGGCGCGTCTTCGTCATTTTGATCAGCATCATCCCCATGAGCGCCGATGCGCGCGAGGGTCTCGTGCCGCTGCTGTTCGTCGTCGACGTGGGGCTCGTCGTTTGGCTCGGCCTGAAGGGCAACGGATACACGGGCAAGAACCTGCTCAACCACGGCGGGGTCTTCGCCGCGTCCCGCTGGGGGATCGAGTTGACGGCCGCTGCAACGGCCTGACTGCAATCGAAGGGGGACAGTCATGACGGCCGGCAGGGGCGCCAACAAAGTAACCCGCCACAAACACGCGTTTGCGGCGGCCTTGCTTTCGGTTGCCATCACACCCGTCGGCGCGGCCGCTCAGCCGGCTCAGCTGCCCTTCTCGGCGCTTCCAAGCGATGTCGTCAACACGGTGCGGCAGATCCGGCAAGCTTGCGAGGAAGCCGGTTACGCCTCCTCGGATGAAGCCGGCATCTCCTTCGTCGACTTGGACCATACCGGCGGGACAGACATCATCCTGTCCGCCCAACACGTCTGCGACGGCATGGTCAAAGGCGGCAACTGCTCGACCGGCGGCTGCGGTCTGATCATCTGGAAGCAGGTCGGTCCCCGGGAGTGGCGGCGGGTCTTCGACGAAACCGTCGAGCCCGACCCATTGATCGCCACCGATAGTCAGAACCGCTTCGGCGGCTTGATCGTCACCCTCTATGTCGGGACCAACGGCAAGAGCCCTTACTGCTCGCTTCCCGTTCGGGGCAAGTTCTGCGGCGCGATGCTGGTCCGTCGGAACGGCAAGTGGGTGCCGAGAAGGTAGTTGGCTGTTCCAATGCGAGACGGGCTTCGCCGGGGCCACCGCGAACAATCGGGAGTGTCAGGAATTTCGTGTGGTGGCGGCGGGTTGAAGATCAGGCCGCCATGGCCTTCGTGAAGCGCTCGCCGAAGATGACGGCGAACTGCGCCTTTGCCATCGCCCATTCACGAGGCGCCATCTTCCACTCCTTTTCGGCCCGGTTCAAGACCAGGAAGAGGAGCTTCAGGGCGGCCTCGTCGGTGGGGAAGTGGCCTCTGGCCCGCACGGCGCGGCGCGGCTTGGCGTTGAGCGCCTCGATGGCATTCGTGGTGTAGAGGATGCGGCGCACCTCCGCCGGGAAGGCGTAGAACGGCACGACTTCGCTCCAGACCCGCCGCCAGCTCTGGGGGCGATGGCCGGATAGCGCCGGCCCCAGGGACCTTCCTCGAAGGCCCCGAGCGCGGCCTCGCCGGCGGCAGCGTCCACGGCCCGATAGATGTCCTTCAGCGCCGCGGCGACGGCCTTGCGGTCCTTGTATGATACGAAGTCCAGGCTGTGGCGCAGCAGGTGGACGATGCAGGTCTGGACCACCGCCTCGGGGAAGACGGCCCGGATTGCGTCGGGGAAGCCCTTCAGGCCATCGACGACGGCGAGCAGCAGGTCCTCGACGCCGCGGTTCCGAAGCTCGTTCATGACGCGGAGCCAGAACTTGGCACCCTCGTTCTGTTCCAGCCACAGGCCGAGGATCTCCTTGGCGCCATCGGCCCGCACGCCGAGCGCGATGTGGACCGCCTTGTTGCGGACGATGCCCTCGTCGCGCACCTTGACGCGCAGGGCATCGAAGAAGACCAGGGGATAGACCGGCTCGAGCGGCCGGGCCTGCCAGGAGGCGATCTCCTCCAGGACGGCGTCGGTGACGACGCTGATGAGGTCGGGAGAAACCTCGATGCCGTAGAGCTCGCGCAGGTGCCCGACGATCTCCCGGGCGCTCATGCCCCGGGCATACATGGACACGATCTTGTCGTCGAAGCCGGGGAAGCGCCGCTGGTACTTGGCGATGAGCTGGGGATCGAACGTCGCCTGCCGGTCCCGCGGGATCTCCAGCTCGATCCGGCCGGTCTCGGTGGTCACCGTCTTCCGTCCATAGCCGTTGCGGCTGTTGCCGGTCTCGTCGCCCGCCAGGTGATGATCCATCTCGGCGTTCAGGGCGCGCTCGGCCAGCGCCTTCTTCAGATCGTCGAGCAAACCGTTGGCATCGAAGGCCGTCTTGGGATCGGCACCGGCCAGCAACTGGTCCAGGAGTTCGTCAGGAATGCGGGGGGCTTTGCGTCGGGCCATCGGGAACCTCCATAAGGTCCATCATGACCGCCACCACACGAAATTCCTGACACTCCCTGGGCCAGGCTCTGCATGGATGCGCCACGACGACGGAGGCAGTCCGTCGAGCGATACAGCATAGTCAAGAGAGCCTGAGGGCTCTGGCCAAGCGCTATGGGATCAACCAGAAAACAGTCGCCAAATGGAAGAAGCGGACCTCCTGCGCGGATCTTCCGACCGGCCCGAAGGACGTCAAGTCGACGGTCCTGTCCCTGGAGGAGGAGGGGATCGTCGTCGCCTTCCGCAGGCACACCCTGTTGCCGCTCGACGACTGCCTCTACGCCCTGCAGGCGACGATCCCCCACCTGACCCGCTCGTCGCTTCACCGATGCCTGCAACGGCATGGCATCTCAAAGCTTCCCGATGTGGCGGGCGACTAGCCGGCAAAGAGGAGGTTCAAGGCCTACCCGATCGGCTTCTTCCACATTGACATCGCCGAGGTGCAGACGGCGGAAGGCAAATTGTATCTGTATGTCGGCATCGACCGCACCTCGAAGTTCGCCTTTGCCCAGCTTGTCGACAAGGCCACCACGGCGACGGCACGCACTTTCCTCGATGCGCTGGTGGCCGCTGTTCCCTACAGGATCGAGATCGTTCTCACCGATAACGGCATCCAGTTTGCCGACCTGCCGAAGAACCGTTCCGGTCCGACCGCCATGTGGCGCGGGCATCCCTTTGATCGCGCCTGTCAGGCTCATGGCATCGAACACCGGCTGACAAAGCCAAAGCATCCCTGGACCAACGGGCAGGTCGAGCGGATGAACCGCACGATCAAGGAGGCAACCGTCAAACGTTTCCACTACGACGACCACGAACAGCTTCGAGCCCATCTCGAAACCTTCGTTGCCGCCTACAACTTTGCCCGCCGCCCCAAGACCCTGAAGGGGCTCTCGCCCTACGAATTCATCTGCAAACGATGGACAATCGAACCCGAAAGATTCATCATCAACCCGATCCACCAAATGCCGGGACTAAACACCTAGGGCTCGGACTCATAAAATAATTGGCCTTCGCAGCATGTTGTGATTCATCAGTCCGTGGAGGATCTGATGATGAGCGGAGATCGTTTCTGGCTCACGGATGCGCAGTTTGCGTGGCTTGAGCCGTATCTGCCCAGGGACACGCGCGGCAAGCCGCGTGTCGATGACCGGCGGGTGATCAGCGGCATCGTGCATGTCCTGAAATCGGGCGGCCGATGGATCGACGCGCCGACCGAATATGGGCCGCGCAAGACGCTCTACAACCGCTTTGTCCGATGGGCTGCCAAGGGGATCTGGACAGACCTCTTCCATGCTCTCGCCAGCGCAGGAGGTCCTCCCGCCCAGGTGCTGATCGACAG
>NZ_JAMJXC010000049.1 GCF_023571765.1 Xanthobacter aminoxidans
ATGCCCCGCCCCACATGGCACAGGCCGTGGCCGCGTTCGGATCGGCCAGGCAGATCGCCTGTCGAATGGAATACGGCCGAAACCTTCGCTTTGCTCGCCGTGCCGGGCGCTCCCGGCGTGAACAAGCAGATCGAAGGAAAACACGGTGACAAAACGCAAGCGCAGACACCGCCGGAGCGTCGATGTCCGGATCAACTGGCTGCAACCGCATGCCGATGGCTTCAAGGACTGGCTCACCCAGAGGAAATACTCGCCGGCGACGATAACGGAGCTGGTGCGTCTGCTCGCCCTGTGGGGCGATTGGGTGCGCACCTCCGGCTTCGCAATCGAAACGCTCGCTTCCGGTCTCACGGCCTCAGCGTTGGTGTTCCGGGGCAGCAAGACAGCGCGGGCCCCTCAGGGCGCCGCCGCGCTGTTCATCTCCTATCTGCAGGAGACGAACGTCCTGCCTCCGGAGCGACACCCGTCGCTGGAGGAAACCTGGCCGACACTGGCCGCCTTCCGTCGCTGGATGCAGGAGCAGCGCGGCATCAAGGATTCCACGCTCGACACCTATCAGGCGATCCTGGTCGACCTGCTGGCGTCGCTCGGCACTGATCCGGCAGCTTACACGGCTGCCGCGATCCGCGGCTTCGTGCTCGATCGCGCGAAGCCGCACGGCCGTGGCCGAGCGCGGGGCATCACCGTCGCCACGCGTGCCTACCTCAAGTATCTCGTGGCGATCGGACAATGCCCGGTCGGCCGGGACCATGCGGTTCCAAGCTTCGCAAGTTGGCAGTTGGCGACCACGCCGCGCTTCCTCGGGCAATCCGACCTCGACCGTCTCATGATCGCGTGCGACGGCGAGGACCGCCTGCGCGACCGGGCCGTCATCCTGCTCCTGGCCCGGCTCGGCCTGCGGGCAAGCGAGGTCGCCGATCTCACCTTCGACGCGATCGACTGGGTGACCAGCCGCATAACCCTTGCTGGCAAGGTCCGGCGGGAAGAGCGCCTGCCGCTGACCCAAGAGATCGGCGACGCCATCCTCGCCTATATCGAGCGGGCGCGGCCACGCATCGCGACGACGCGGGTGTTCCTGACGGACACGGCGCCTGTCCACCCGTTGAGCCGCATCGCCGTGAAGTGCATCGTGCGCCGTGCCCTCGACCGGGCCGGCGTCAAAAGTGTCCATCGCGGCGCCCACGTTCTGCGCCACTCTGCCGCGACGTCCATGCTGCGCAACGGCGTCAGCCTCGCCGGCGTTGGCGCCGTGCTGCGGCACCGCTCGCCATCGGTCACAGCGCTCTATGCCAAGGTGGACATCGGCCTCCTGTCGGAGATCGCGCAGCCCTGGGGCGGGAGGCTGCCGTGCTGAGCGACGATGCAGCCCGCTACATCACTCTGCGCCGCACGCTCGGCTACAAGCTGATCAAGGCCGAACGGCATCTTCGCGCCTTCGCGCGCTTCGCCGCCGGGCGGGGCGAAGCGCATATCCGCACGGCATCCGTTCTCGCCTGGCTGGCGACAGTCGCCCGGACGCCGGGCGCCCGCGAGCGGCGTCTGACAGACCTCATCCTGTTTGCGCGCTTCCTCCATGCCGAAGATCCGCGGCATGAGATCCCGCACCCCGACGTCGCGCCGAGCCGGCATGGACGGCCGATCCCCTATATCTACGCGCCGGGCGAAATCGCCCGCATCCTCGATGCTGCCGGCAGTCTCCGGCACCAGAAGCCCAATCCCCTGCGGCGCCAGCTCTACGTCATGCTGTTCGGGCTGATCGCTGCCACGGGACTGCGTGTCTCGGAGGCTCTCGCGCTCAGGCTCGACGACATCCAGCCCGACGGCGTCTTGCACATCCGCGAGACGAAGTTCCGCAAGAGCCGGCTCGTGCCGTTGCATGCGACGGTCATCAAGGCGCTCGAAGGCTATCTCGAGGTTCGCCGCCAACGCGCCGGGGAGAGCGACTGGCTGTTCCCATCCGTCGAACATCGGGAGCTGTGCCCGACGACGGTGAACTACACGTTCCGTTGCATCCTGCGCCGGGCGGGGATCGCGCCCGAGCGAAGCCGGCAGCCTCGCATCCATGATCTTCGCCATACCTTCGCAACCCGGGTGCTGGAACAATGCGGCGCCGAGCGCGGCGTGGTCGCCCGGCACTTCGTCGCCCTGTCGACCTATCTGGGCCATGCCGATATCCGGAACACCTACTGGTATCTTGAGGCGACGCCGGAAATGATGGCGGATATCGCTTCGGCTGCAGAAATGCTGGTCGGGGAGAGCGTCGCATGACGAAGCTCGCCCCTCTCATCACCGCCTTCCTGCGCGATTACATGCCTCGCCAGAGAGGCTACAGTTTACAGAGCTGCGAGACATATGCGTTCAGCTTCAAGCTGCTGTTCGACTTCGCCGCGAAACGGCTGGGCACCCGTCCGTCACGGCTGACGATCGAAGACCTCGACGCGCCGATGATCGTGGCCTTCCTCGCCCATATCGAACAGGAGCGCGGCAACAGCGCTTCCACACGCAACCTGCGGCTCGCCGCCATCAAGACGTTCATGCGTTATGTGGAGCACAAGGTCCCCTCCGCCCTGGAGCAGATCGGCCGGATCCATGCCATCCCGGCCAAGCGCCATGACCAGAAGCTCATCCGTCATCTGATAATGGAGGAGGTCCGCGCGATCCTCAACGCTCCCGATCCTGCGACACGATCCGGTGTGCGCGACCGGGCCATGATGCACCTGTGCTTCGCCGGGGGCTTGCGGGTCTCTGAGCTGGTCGGCGTTCTGGTCGAAAACCTGTCGCTCCAGCCCGGCGCAAGCGTGATGATCCGGGGCAAGGGCCGCAAGGAGCGCTGCCTGCCGCTCTGGAAGGAGACGGCGCGAGATCTTCGCGCCTGGCTCGGCGTCAGGGGCGCGATCCGCGTGCCGGAGCTCTTCGTCAATGCGCAGGATGAGCCGATGACCAGAGCAGGCTTCGAGTATGTGCTCGACAAGCACGTCCGCAAGGCGGCCGAGACCTGCGCATCGTTGCATGGTCGGAGCGTCTCGCCACATCAGCTCCGGCACAGCTGCGCGGTCGTCATGCTGCAGGCCACCCACGACATCCGGAAGGTTGCCCTGTGGCTCGGTCATGCCGACATCCGCACGACGGAGGTCTATCTCCGCATGGACCCCTCCGAAAAGCTGGAAGCGATCGAGGCGGTCGTCCCGCCGGAGCTCAGGCGTGGCCGGTTCAAGGCACCGGATGCGCTGATCGCATCCTTGCTCTTGGACCTGGAGGCCCCGGCCTGATCGGAACAGGTCCGCACCTGAAGCGGTTCTCTCGCCCAATCGCCCCGGTCCTGCACCGGCATCGTGTTCGCCACGGCCTGTGCCGTGTGGGGCGCGGCTG
>NZ_JAMJXC010000004.1 GCF_023571765.1 Xanthobacter aminoxidans
AGGCGCGGCTCATTTCCAGCCGGTTAAGGTCACCAGCCGCATCCACATCGGCCAGCAGCAAGGACAGCCGCTCGACCGCGTATTGCAGGGAGACAATCTCGACCACAGTCTTCGTCACCACAAGGTCGCGGGTGGCCGCCGTCATCTGCTCCGGCGTGATGGAATTGGGCACGACGCCGCTGGCCAGCTGCTTTCCGGTGGTGACGCCCACCCACGACGTCCACACCGTCTCGCGCACCGGCGCGGTCTCAATCGTCGCCTGGAATTCGTAGGCGGTGTCCGCCACCAGCCCAGCCGACACCACCCACTCACCGGCGCCAACCGCCTCCGCGCGCGCCGTCAGCACGTCATCCGAGCCGACGATGCGGTATTGGATCAGCACCGCTGTCACGGTCGGGTCGGAGATCGGCGACCAGAAGACCCGCACCGCCGGCGTCACCGCCCCCGCATCGCCGACCATGGTGATCGCCAGCAGGGAGAAGGCCGTCACGCCATTCGCGAGGCCGCCGCCGTCGTTCTCCTCGCCGGCAACCGGCGTGGGCAACTGGTCCGCCGTGGTCCACGAGAACGCCGAAGCCGCGATCTCGCGCAGGTTGATGGTGACCGTCTGGTCCTTGGCCTGCTTCACGCTCAGGACGATGTAGGTCCGGTCGCCGAACCGCGCGGAATTCCAGCGGACCCAATCGCCGGGCTCCAGCACGATGGCGCGGAAGCCGAGGGTGATGGTGGCGGTTGCCTGCAGCCGGGAGAGCCGGAGCTTGATCTTCGCGAGGCGCTGGGCCTGCGAGCAGACGGGAACGGCCTCGAAATCAGTCTGGGTGCGCCGGATCTCGGTGTCGGCCGCCTCCGCTGCGCTATCCGTCTGGGCCGGGTAGGAGACCTGCGCATACTGATCCTCCGGCTTCACATAGGTGCCGAAGATGCCATTGACGAGGCTGTCGCGTCCCTGCTTCGCCGTGAACTTGACGGGCCGCCCCAGCACCAGGTCGCCGTCGGTGATGGTTGGATAGGTGACAGTCTGCGGAACGCCAACGATGGGCCCGTTGGCACCCACCCGGTCGTACATCGATCCCGCGCAGGTTTCGAGGATCCGTTCGATGACCGAGCCGTACTCTTCGTCGGCAGACACCACCGTGGCGCACACGTAGCGGTTGGCGTCGCTGCCCTCGACCGTCGAGACCGGCTCGTCGCAGGCATTCGCCCCGGCGGTGTAGTGAGGCAGCAGCAGGTCGACCGGCGGCGTGCCCTTGCCCACCACCAACTCGCCGTTCAGGTAGAGCCCGCGCTCGAAGTTGTAGAGATGCACGATCGGGTTGGCCGAGAAGGTCCACGTCTTCTCGTCCGTCCACCGGTGCGCGCCGGAGCCGCCATTGGTGCTGTCCAGACGCCAGTCGTAGAGGCGGCGCCCGCGCACGCCGAAGAGGAAGCGCGGAATGCCGCTGTCGAAGGCGCTGTCGCCATAGAATGCGCTCACCACCGCATAGGAGACGCCGGCAAGCCGGTCGGTGCTGGTCCATCGGGTCGAGGGCTTGGCCCAATCCACCAGTTCCTGACAGACCGGCTGGTCCTGATACCCGCGGTAGAAATAGACGTAGAGGAGCGGGGTGCCGTTCTTCGCGACAAAGCCGCCCACCCGAAATTTCTTGTGCCAGGTGGTCTCCTCCACCAGCGTCAGGGTCCGAGCCTTGCCGTTGACCCAGATCCGCGTCAGGTCGTCGTGCGGGCCCTCGCCGATGGCAAAGACCATCTGGAGCAGGTTGTTGTTCTCGTTGGCGGTGTTGGCATAGAGCAGTTGGCCTGCCGTGCCGGTCTCGCCGAACACGCACCCGCGCGGCACGTCGCCGCCGAGTTCGATCGTGGTCTGGATGCCCGTGTTGCTCGTCGCCGAGGCCGCGCCAGTCAGCGCCCGCGAGACGAAGGACAGGCCAACCGCAAGGCCGATGTTGATAAGCGTGCCGGCGATGGCCGGGAGGCCGACCGCGGCGGCAATCGCCACTCCGATAAAGGGCATCCGAGCACACCGAAACGACTGAGCCCGACCATCCATCTGGACGTCCGGGCTCGGCTGTGGGACATATCGCTCAGTTGCCACAGTTTGTTGGAAGTTGCGGGGGACCGTCCCTGTACACCTCCTCATATCTGGGGTCGTCATCGGGGCCGCTTCAGCCGGCAAGCTTCAGAGCGGCCCCGATCTCCTCATCCCACTCGAAATGCCCTGACCAGCCGCTCGCGCGGCACGATGGTCATTCCCGCCGGCGCCATGCCGGCGAGCTCGGTGCCCAGCACCACCACGCCGGCCTCGGCGCCCTGCTCCAGCACCACGCCCACGTCGCCGCGGCGCGCCAGCGCGGGAGGCACCTCCTCAAGCACGGCTGCGAGCGCGCCACCCACGCCGCGGAAGCCATGGCGGGCGAGCCGGACGGCCGCGCCGCGGGCGGTGCGGTAGGGGCGCACGTCCGGCCACAGGACGAGGCCGGCCACCGCACACGCCACGTCCACCGGCAGGCGGAAGCAATCGCGCAGCCCCCAGACGAAGACGCCGCCCTGATAGGCGGCGATCACGTCGGCGAGCCGCTCCTCCCAATCCGGGAGCCTCATTTCTTCACCGTGCCGGGGAGCTTGCCCCAATAGATATCCTGCGTGCCCGAGGTGGCCGCGTGGCGCATCCCGCCGTCGGTGGAGGCGATCCGCTTCTGGTCCGCGTCGGAGCGCGTGCGCCAACCGCGCCGGGTGTTGTCGCGCCCCCTGCCCTGCACAACGCAGGTGAGCGTCGCCTGAGCGCCATCCGTATAGTCATGGACCATCTGGTCCACATAACCGCGATAGACCCGCTGCACCGACACGACGGCGCGGGTGTCCGGGTTGATGTAGGCCCGGGACAACGTGACCGGCCGCTGGTGGTACTGCTCGCTTTCGATGGTGGCGAGCACGTCAGGCGAAAGGTCGGTGTCCGGGATGGCCGTCAGCGTCAGGTTGATCGAGTTCGAGGACAAGTCCCCGGAGAACCCGATCTCGTCGACGGTGATGAGCTGCCCGGACCCCTTGTAGGTCACGCCGGCGTAGACCAGCAGGCCAAGATCATCCCAGAATCCCCACAGGCCGGACGGGAAGTTGAACAGCAGCAGCCCGCGCGTGACCACCCGTCCGCTGTCCAGGAGGGCAAGCGTGTCGTTGTCGAAGGAGCGCATCAGAAATTCGCCAAGACCTTGCCGGAGATGTCCTGCACACCCTCGAACGACACCGGTGCCGTGCCATTCGTCGACGACGCCGGCGCCGAGAAAGTGCCGGGCTTGATCTTCATCACGCACCAAGGCTGCACCAGGCGCACCGTCGATCCGCCGGCCGGCGCCGGGCTCGTCTGCACGGGCGGCCAGACGCGGAAGGTCGCGGCACCCGCGCCATTCGCCGTCACGTCCTCGACGATCTGGTGCAGCGCGTGGACGTTGTTCCACGGGAAGGAGAGCATGTCGCCGACCTTCGCCATGTAGCCGGCGGGCAGGCCAGTCACCGACACGCTGGTGGCCGCCACGCTGGCAAGGGTGGCGGTCCCATCGAACGCGCCGCCTCCGGCTCGCGTGAGCGCCAGAACGCCGGCTCGGTAGGCCGCCGGATAGACCTTCTCCGGGTCATAGGCCAGGAAGGTCCGCCCACCGCGAAGCGTCAGCTCCCACGCCTGCCACACCTGCCGGTCGCGCATGAGGAGCCCGGGCGTGACAAACTTCGCGCTCCACAGCGACGGCGCGATTTCCATCGTCTGGATGGCGCCACTCTCCAGCGTGTTCTGGACCGAGTTGTCCGCCAGCTTGAACTCGGTCCCCGAGGCAAACCACATCCCAGATGGGAACGGACGAGGGTAGGAAATAGCCACGTCAAACGCCCCTAACGCGGGCGGCGCGGGCCTCGCGGACGACGTTCACCACATCCCCGCGCGCCTCCTTCCACCAGGCCTTGATAGTGGCCAGCGAAAGCTGCTGGATCTGCTCCGCAGTCAAGTTGGCCCCCTTCGCGTCGATCTGGAAGACGGGAGAAAGAGAGGCGGTGATGCTGCCGATCCCCGCCGCCCGCCGCCCGCCGTTGAAGGTGTGCCGAGGATCATCCCGGCGCAGCACCTCCTCCTCAAGCTCCAGCACTGCCGGCCGCTCGCGCGGGCCGAAGCCCATGATGCCGCCGGTGTGGAAGCGCTGCGCACCGACGAACGCCAGCGGGGATACGGCGCGCGTGGTTGCCGGCGAGGACGTGACCACGCCGCCGGAATGGAAGATGCCGGTGGTGAAGCCAGAGCCGGTCAGGACCGGCGCCGCGCTGCCGCCGAGGCTGAAGCCGCCACCGGAGCCCAGCAGTCCACCGAAGGCCTGTGCCACCAGCTGGTCGGTCGCCATCTTGAGCAGCTGATCGGCGACGCGAGTGAGCGCATTACCGAAGGCTGTCAGTGCATCGACGCCGTGGGCGATGTCCGTGGCGAAAGATGATGCGAATTCAGACGAAATGGACTGCGCCGACTTCATCGACTCCGTGAAACGGATGGCCGCCGCCGCCTGAGAGTTCATGTCCACCGGCATGCCGGCCGAGCGCAGCCGCGACGCCACCGTCTGGTCGATGGAGGATCGCCCAAGCTGGCTCTGCTCGAACGCGAGTTCGTCGTACAGCTGCCGCTCGCGCAGCAACTGGTTCCGGCGGGCCAGTTCCTCGTTCTCTTTCTGCAGCCGGGCGTACTGCGCGGCGTCGAAGGAGGTGTGGTTCTGCTCGGCCTCGCGCCGCAGGTCGGCATAGCTCTGCCAGTTGAGGCGCAGCAGCTCCGCCTGCTGAGCGGTCTTGCCGATGCCGTCGATCTCCGCCTGCGTCGCGCCCACCTGGTCGCGGATCGCCCGCACCCGCTGCCGCTCCTGCTCGGAAAGGGCGTAACTCCCCTCCTTCAGGGCGTTGTTGTAGGCCATCTGAGCCTGCGTCCGCTTCTCCTCCTCGGAGACGTTCGCCCCAGCCAACTCGGCCATCTTCTGGGCATAGGCGAGGTTGGCGCGCTCGGTCGGGGACCGCGCCGTGATCGCCTGGTTCTGCAGATCGAGCTGCTTGGTCGCGGCCTGCTGGGTGGTCAGGTATGACTTGGCCGCCTCGTTGGCGCGCTGAGCGGCGAGGGCTGCCTGCTCCGCCGTCAACCCTTGGCTCGCTTGAGCCTGCGGGTTGGAGGCGAATGCAGCCATCACGAGAGCCCGGTCCTGAAGCTGACGGATCGTTTCCAGTTCGGGCATCACAATGTTGATGGTGCCCATGAGCCGGAGGGATTCCAGCGCCTGCCGCGCCTCCTTGGCCTTGGTGGCGGCCTTCTCCAGCTGCTCGTTCACGCTGCGCAGGGAATCGGTCGTGGTGCGATAGATCGTGTCGAGCCGCGCGAGCGAGGGGATTTCCGCGTTGATCTGGTCGTTGGAATAGCCCCACTTCTGCAGCTGCTGCAGGTGCTCGGCTTCGCTCGCCCGAGCCTCCTCAATCTGCCGTAGGCGCGCCTCAAGGGCGGACTTCTGAGCTTCCAGCGGCGCCGAGCCGGTTGCGGCATCGATCGCCTGCCCCAGCTTCGTCCACACGTTCGAGACCGCGATGCCGAGGCTATCCCACGTGCGCGACCACTGCGTGGTGCTGCGCTCGGCGTCCTGCGTGGCGTTGCGGACCCCCTCGATGATCTGCCGCTGCGCCTCGGTCATGCGGTTCTGGGCGTCCAGCGACTGGATGCGCTTGATCGTGGCCGCATCGAAGGCGCCGAGAATCTGGTTCAGCTGCTCGGCGCCACGCGCCGGCTCCATGAGGGCATCGGATAGCTTCTGCGCGGCTGCCGTCGTGTCGGTCCCGAGCACCTTGGCGAGATCTTTTGACCCGGTGATGAGGTCGCCGAATAGCTCCGGGGCGATTTTGCCGGTGCTGGCGAAGCCGGCCGCCATCTTGGTGGCCGCCGAGATCGAGACGTTGCCCGCGCTGGCATAGGCGGACGCGATGCTGTTGATCTGCGTCACCGTCGCGCCACTGGCGCGCCCGATGCCAAGCAAAGAGCGCTCGACCTCGGCCTGGGCGTTGATCCACGACGCGTAGGACGCGACGGCGGCAACACCGAGCCCCGCCACGCCGCCAATCACCAGACGAATAGGCGAGAGCATGCCGACCAAGGTGCTGGCGATGCCGCGCAGAGAACCGGCGATGCCCCCCTGCCCCATGCCGAGGATCTGGACCACCTGCCCGCCCTGCGTGGCCAAGACCTGGAACGGGCTCGACCCGCTCAGCAGCATGGTCGCCACGTCGTTCACCTGAAAGCCGAGGTTCTGCCACTGGTGGGCGTTGAGTCCGAGCTCGGCGGTGCCGCTCTTCAGCGACAGGATCGTCTGGTCGTGGACCGTCGTCGCGCGCCGGACGATATCGGCGTACCGATCGGCATCCACCTCCCCCATCGCATAGAGGCGGTTGATCGCCGTCATCGCCTCCGCGTGCTTCATCTCGGCCGCGTAGAGCGGGTCATAGCGGGAGCGCAGTGCATCAATGCTGCGCCCGAGATCCTCATAACCCTGCGCCTGCGCCGCATAGGCCGTGTCGCTCGCAGGAGCCCGAACGCCGAGAAGTCCGTTGATCTGGCTCTGATTGGCGATGCGACGCTCGCGGGCGAGGCGGTCCTCCTCGTCACGGACCTTCACGAGCCCGGCATAATACCTATCGATCTCGCGTGCCCAAGCTTCAATGTCGCGGGCCCGCTGCTCGCCGCCGAAGTCGTCACGAATCCCAAGCAGGGCTCGATTGAACGTCTCGGCTTCTTCGCGCGCCTTGCGTAGCGCAACCGCCTCGCGCTCCGCATCGCGAATGGCCGCTTCCATGTCGGCGCCGCGATCAGTGGTGGAATAGGTGTCGCGAATGCCGAGCGCGGCGTTGATCCGCTGCTGTGCGCTCTGCGCCTCCGCCAGCCGCTGGGTGGCCAGCGCCGCGCGGTCGGCCAATTCCGATTGAACGGACAGCTTCGTGTTGAGCATCTCGACGGCGGGCACGATCGAGACGAAGCCCTGCTGCGCCAGCGCGGCCGCGTCGGCTGTGAGACCGAACCGCCGGTAGACGTTCTCCAGCATCACGGTCGCCCGGTCGAGGCTCATGCCGGTGTCTACGGCCCGGCCAACGTCTCGAATGACCTTCTCGAACTTCGCCGCGTTGGAATAGCCCTCGATCAACTGCCGACTGAGCTTCGCGGTCACGTCGCCCGTAGCCTTCGCCGCGGCATCCATCTGGCCCAACGCCAGGCCCACGGCCTTCGCCGACGCGGCGCCCTCCTTATCCGCTGCCACCTTCTGGGCCATCCCGCGGGCATAGGACGATGCGTCCATGTCCGCTGTGACACGAAGGCTGGAAAGCTGCACGGTCATTTGGTTTTGCCCTCGTCCTGCTCTTCAGCGACGAAATCGAGCCATTCGCGGTCGATCTCGATCACGCAGTGGCGCAGCAGGTCGAAATCCTGCCCCGTGAAGCCATATCGCCGGCCGTAGGCGTTGATCGCCCGGAAGCAGATATGGCTTTCTCCGCCGAAGGAGCCGTACTGCCGGTCGAAACGCAGGATCCGCCACGCCCGCAGGTACAGGCGGTGCCAATCCTCCTCGACCAGATCGTCAGGCTCCTCGAACTCCGGGATGACTGCGGCCGCATCCGGCTCGGCCTCCCGGAGGTCCGCCAGCCAATCCAAATCTCCCTGCCGCCCAAGGACGAGGCGCAGGGAGGCCCTCAGTTTTTTGCGAGGGTCTCGGTGAACTCGAGATCCTGCTTCCCGACCGCGGTGGATGCCTGCAGCACATCGTCAAGGAGAGTTCGGAAGGCCGGGTCCGTCAGCATCTCCAAGGCCCGAGAAGGATCATGGTCCTCGTCGAAGCCCTTCCAATCCAGCAACAGGTGCTTGGCAATCGCGCTGCCCAGCACAGCGTTGCGCTCCGCGAGTGGGACCGGCTTGGTCCGGTACGTCTTGGCGAGGGCCTGAGCGCCAAGGTCGCGCGCCGTCTCGAACGGCTGGTAGTGGATGCCTCGCACGAGATAGGAGACGCCAGGGTAGGACGTGCTCTCGATCCAAGTGCCTGAGGTCTCCAGGTCGATATTGACCTTCACGCTGTTCAACTTGACGCCCATCTTCACCTCCAAATGGAAAGGGCCGCCCGAAGGCGGCCCCAGAACTGAATTGCGGTTATCTCCGCCTCACGCCGGGCGAGGCACGCGCGATCTGGTCGCTTCATGCAACCGGGTCACGTTCCAATCGACCAGCGCCCCCATGGATGCCATCGGCTTTCCATCGTTGAAGCTGCCCATGTCGACGAGCACCCCGTGCAGCGCGTCACCGAACTCGCTGGACTGGCCCAACATCACGCGCTCCAGAGCACTGGCTACGGCAACCCGGAGATCGGGCAGGAAGTTGGCCGGCGCCCAGAAATACGGCCCCGCGAAGAGACCGAGCTGCGCATTCTTCGCAGCGCGCTTCAGCGGCTTGCGGCGGTTGTAGGCCTTGACCGACACGGGGCGTTCCAACGCCTGTAGGCGACCCTCCGTGTAGGCGTCGAAGACCGACACCATCTCGATGGTCACCTCTGTCGCATTCGCCGTCTCGGACTTCGTGCAGAGGTAGAGGCACTGGCGCTTGTTCAGCCAATACGTCTTGCCCGGGCGCCCGCGGCCCTTGGGGTCGGTATTTTGCCCCACGGTGGTGCAAATCTCCCCCAGCCGGCCCAGAGCCTCCAGATGGCGCGCGATCAGATCCTTGATCTTCCGAAGCCGTGGAAAGCCGAGCGCTTCAGCCAGCCTCTCGTCCTGAATGCGGGGCTCGTGATTGACCGCCATGTTCAGGTCGGCAAGCGCGAGAGGACGAGGTGTGGTATTGGCAATGATAGCTCTGGTCATGGTCCCATTCCATGGTTCGGGGTTAGGGCCGGGCGGAAGCTGCTACTTCCCTCCGGCCTGTTTTTATGTATAACCTAAAAACCATGACGTCAATATCGGTTAAACCTAAAAAGCGCGGCCGGCCGGCAACGGGGAAAGACCCGCTCGTCGGCGTTCGCATGCGCCCTGACCTTATCGACGCATTGGACGCATGGATTTCTCAGCAGCCAGACCCAAAACCATCGAGGTCAGCTGCAATCCGCGGCTTCGTCGAGGCTGGGCTTCACCTTCTGTCCAAAGACCCTGGCGAGAAGTGACCATTCCCCTCAGCATCTCGTCGGTGCTACCGTTAAGTGCACCGCTCAGGGGGGACACTTGAACCGCATGCATTTCATGTTTGTCTGCACGGCCATCGCGTTGTCCGGCTGTGCGGCACCGGACCCTTCGGCGGCCTATCGTGGTGTCCCCCCGAAGCACGGCAAGTCGGTCACCCTGACGCCCGAAATGAGCAAGGCGATCCAAGACAGCGTGCGAAGCAAGCTTAAGGATCCTGAATCGGCCCGGTTCGGAAAGATCGCAGCAGGCGATGTGGACGGGCAAACCATTGTATGCGGATGGGTAAACGCCAAGAATTCATATGGCGGATATATCGGCATGCAGCCGTTCTTTGGCTACTTCCCGATAAACTCGACGAAATTCGACGCAGAGATCATCGCGAACGGCGACATCGGCGTCATGGGTCTGCGTGAAAGGTGCTTCAAGGAAGGTCTCTACCTGCCCGAACCGCCCGTGTAGGCAGGCAGAGACCCGGCACCATCAGTTCTCGTAATACTCCAGACGGTCCATGATGACGTGGGCATTGGTGAGCGGGTCGATGCTCGCCATCGCCTTGAACGAAACCATCACGTCCTGGTTCTTGCCGCCGGCGCTCGGGTTGCCGTCGGTGCCGGTCATGCGCGGCACCGCCAACACGACCGCCTGCCCGTTCTTCGCAATGACAGACGCCACATTGGTGGAGGCCCCGGCGAGGAAGGCGGCGTAGTAGGCGGAGCTGCCGAAATAGGTGTTGAGCGTCACCTCGGTGCTGTTTTCGCCGAGGTTGATATCCACCGGACCCACGAGCCCGTCGCTGCGGATCGCCTCGATGACGCGGGCGTTGTTGTTGATGGACACGCTCATGTTTTTCACGAAATTCGGACCGGCCACCACCGCGCCGCCCTGCGAGATGCGGCCGACGTTCACCGCGGCCGACATGACCTGGTTGGTGGTCGCAGCATCGGGCGAGGAATCGAGCGACGTGGTGCTGGCGGAGCCCGTGAGGCCCATGAAGGTGTAGGTCGCCTTGATCTGGGCCCCGGTGTCGAGCGTGATCTCGCCCTGGTTCGCCAGCATGCCCTTCTGGACGATGTAGGTCGGCACCGACTGGCCCATGAAGCCGCGCTCGACGGTGCCGAACTTCTTCGTCACGCCGTTCTTCAGCTGGTCGCCGAAGAACACCCGGAGCGTCTTGCCGGTGCCGGTGTCGGTCGCCCAGGTGCCGGGCAGATTGTCCAAGGTCAATTTGTTCGCCGCGATGGCGATGATCCGCGCCCACCCGTTGCAGCCCTCGGTCGCGAACCGGAACGCGGCGCCCGTGCCGCCAACCTTGATCCACTGGCCCACGACGAGGCCGAGGGTGGTGAAGTCGAGGGTGGTCGAGGTGATGCCGTCGGCGGCCGCCACGAGGTCGCCGCTGGCGCCCTGGAGGCCCACCACCTTCATGCGCGCGGCAGCCGGCGGCGCGGCTTCATCCGTGAGCAGGCCTGCGCCGACCGCCGGAACGGTGGCCGAGCCGGTGGTGATCTTGAACAGGCCATTGTTGCCGGCGGTGCCAAAGCCGCTCGTGCGGACGAGGTGCCCGACGGCGAAGGCCGCGCCCGTCGCCACGGCGACGACGCCGGTGGATGCGGTGACCTGGGTGATGATGGAATCGGCCGTGCCGTCGTTGTCGCGCACCGGGGTGTTGGCCCACGCATTCGCGAACAGCGACGCCAGCCAGCTCGAATGGGGCGTGCCGTCCACCGGGAATGAGAACTCGGTGTTCACCGGGCCGGAATTGCTCTCGCCGACCTTGATCGGGTCCGCGTTCATCCGGTCGTCGCGGATTTCCTCGGAGTTGGTGAAGTTGGGCTTATAGGCCAGCGTCTCGCCGGTATAGCGCACGGCCCGCATGCGCGGGGTGTTGGGCGTCGTGCCGGGCGTGACCTCATCCACCCAGGTCATGCGGACGCGGTTGCTTTCGGTCATCGGAGTGGTCCTCGTGGAGATGACGCCTCCGGCAGGAGGCCGAAAAAGAAAGACCCCGCCGAAGCGGGGTCAGGGGGAGGGTTCGGGTCTCAGGCGGCGGGCGCCGGATCGGGGGGCGGGCTCTTGCCGGCCTTGCTCGGCTTCTCCTCGCCGATGAAGCGCTTGTCCTTCAGGTGGTCGAAGGTGAAGGGCGAGAGGTCGGCCTCGGCGGGCACCGGCGCGCCGGTGGTGAACCGCTGGAGATTGGTCCGGAACGACTTGAGAACGATGGTGGACATGTGCTGCTCCTGCTGCGCGGCGCCGCTACTCGTCGCGGTGCCATTCGATGGTCGCGGTCATCGCCGCGAAGTTGCCGTCGATCTTCACCGCCGGCTCCCCAGCGCCCACCGTCGCGTCGCGGAAGACGATGGACGGGATCGGCTGCCGGGTCAGAAGCTGCACGAGCTGCCAGGCATACCCGCGCCCGGTCTGCGTGCCGCGGAACGCCGGCATCATGACGTGCAGCCAGAGCGTCCCCTCCTCGCGCCAGAGGTTCGCGTCGAGCGTCTCGGCACCCATGGATTGCTGCGCATAGAGGCCCCCGACCATCTCGACGAAGATCCAGTGATCGTCAGTCGGCGCGGACGCCATCTCGTTCTCGAACACGAGTGGCGTGATGTTCCACACCTCGCGGAGATAGGACACCACGGCGTCGTAGGCGGCGGGCGATGACATTCAGGAGCCCTTGAGCTTCATGATGAGGGCCGGGTAGGTCATGCGGGCGCCGGCGCGAGTGTCCTTGCGCAAGCTGGTTCGCGCCCCGGGCCTGTATCCTTTGCGGAACACGCCCTTCAGGAAGTAGCCGTTGGGCAGCAGGATCTGGGTGTCGTAGACCGAGATGACGGCGCCGAACCTGCGCTGGATCTGCCGGACGGCATCGTCATAAACCCCGCGCGGCACGCTCATCTTCATGTGCCCAGTCTCGATCTTCCGCGAGTAGGGCTGGTCGGAGACGATCGTGACTTCCTCGTCGGCGCTCAGGGGCGCGTCGGGGCGCATGACCTGTCCGCCGACCATAACCATGTGCGATGCCGCATATCGGCCGCTCAGCACGGGGCTGCGCTTCCGCAGGTATGCCAGCGCGAACTCGATGATCGGCTGCCAATAGCTGAAGACGTAGACGATAGGCCCGGGCGCCTTGACGCTCGCCTCCGGCGCGCCGCGCACGCCGTTGACGAAGGTGTCGTAGATCGGAGAGGCCTCGCCCAGCCGGATCACGCGCTCGCGCTCTGCGATGGCCACGCGAGCGAGCTCCGCGCTGATCGCCTCGGGCGAGAGGCCAGCGGTCGCGATCTGAATATCCCTGTCGAAGGTCTCGAACCTGGAGGCGCGGGCCATCAGCCCTTCACCTGCACGTTGATGCGGGCGATCTCATTACCGACCCGCACGGGCGGCGCAGCCACGATCGTCCGGGGCTTACCGTCGATCACGATCTGGTCGCCCTTCTGTGGCATCGCGCCGCCGCCGGCAAGAATGTCGGTCGGCGACAGGACAATCTGGGTGTCGCCTTGCGTGATGCCGCCCACCAACTCGTCCGGCCGGTAATCGCGGACGATGGCGCCCACCGTGGTGTCGGTCGATGCTCGCGCCGCGCCCACGCCGGTGTAGCGCCGGAGGATGACGATCTGCCCATGCAGGCCAATCTGCCGGTCCAGCGATGCGATGGCGGCGGCCGGCGTCACGCGGGACGCTCCCGAAGCACGATCTTCACCTCGCCATAGCGCAGCTGGGTGGCGATCTCCTCGCCCTCCAGCACCACCCGGCCTACACCATCAACGAGGGTGACGATGACATAGCCGCGCTCTTCGTCGGCCAAACGGCACCGGTCGATCTCGATGCCGTCGAACAGCACCCGCGCTCCGGGCGCTTTCGCTGCGTAATAGTCTGGGGATGCGGGGTCCGCAGAGATGCGCATGTCAGGTGCCCACATACTCTTCGGTGCCGGCCCACACGAACTGGCCGCCGAACTCCTTGTCACCGACGGGGAAGTGGTTGCCGCAGCCGACACAGAACGTGCCGCTGTAGAAATTCGGCTGCCGGGCATAGGTCTCGGCCAAGGCACGGCCCATGCGGGTGACGGTGCCGCAGGTCAGATGGCGATAGGCCTCCCGCACCGGACGGACGAAGCCCTTCGCGCGCTCCTCGGAGCTCAAGACCACATAGGCCTTCTGCTGACCGGTGCGCGGGTCGATTTCCCGATGGTCCGGCGTCACGGGGGAGCCATCCGTCAGGGTGGTCTGCGGCTTCTCATCCATCGGTCTGCTCCTGAATGGTTCGGTGCGGCTCGACCACGCGCTGCCCACCCCGGTTTGGATCCGGCCCTGGTGGTCCGAGCGGCGCGCCGGTAACGACCCCGGCACGCCTCCCACCGCCGTCAGCTCCGCACGGGCCAAAGCCTTGTCCGTCGGCCGCACCGAATTGGAATCGGGCGCGAAAGCTCCCGCTAACGCACGAGCGTCAGTGGGTGCTCGCTTTTCCCGGAATCTGTTGGATGGTGAGGATCACGCGGTCTGAAATGCTCAGACGCCGCTCTTCACCTGGCTCTATGCGCGTTGGGCTGAGCGCCGCCCCGGTGTCTGGGTCGCTCGCTGTAACCTCAACGGGGTCGTTTCCCGACCGAATGACGATCGTGGTCAGCACGTTAGCACCTCGGCTGGGAAAAGGAGGATGCGGCGCCCTAAGGCACCACCACGGATCGGTAAGGGTCGAGCATCGCCCGCACGGTCGCCGAGAAGGCGCTGCCCGTGTCGGAACCGCCGAGCCCGCCGACCCAGAATTCCTGCTCGCCGATGCCTTCCACCTTGTCCCGCTTCAGGAACGGGTCGCGGGCACCGGAGGCGGCCATCTCTCGCACCGCCGCCGTCACCGCCAGCACCAGATCGCCCGGCACCTCGGTGAAGCCGGCCGTGTAGGTCACGACGGTGGCGCCTGGCCACCACGCCACGACGCGGCCGTTGCAGATGCGGGTGAGAAGGCCGGCGGCCCGATCGATCTCCACCTGGGCAATGTCGATTTCGGTCCCGTCCACCGACACGGAAGCCACGTCGGTGATGAACCGGCGGGATAGCAGGATCTCCGGGGCCGGGCAGGCGAGCCGCACGGTGTCCTTGACCACCTCGCTCTTGAGCGTAGGAGGCTTCACGCCGTCGCCGGCAATGCCGCACTCCATCGCGAGGAGGTCGGAGATGCCGAGGTTCGTCACCCCCAAGGTGGCGTCCTGCGAGGTGTCGCCGCTGGACAAGCCGGCGGCGACACGCATTTGCTCGCTGGTCAGAAGCTTGCGGTCACCCGCTGGCGTCACGACCGTGAACATCAGCGATCGACCGACGCAACGGTGGCGGTCGTCCCCGTCGCCTTCACCCGGCGGACCTGGAAGGGCGGGATGAAGCCCACCGGGCAGTCGGTGAAGGTGATAGGTGCCCCGTCGGCGTTCTCCGGCGGGATGATGACGAGGTTACCCGCTGCGCAGACCACCACGGCCTTGGCGACCAAGGGCAGATCGGTCGTGTCGGACGGGGAGACCATGGCGCCTCGCCGACCGAGACCGGACGGAGTTGCAGCCAGCCCCTGATGCGGGTCGGTATCGCTCATGGCGTCCTCATCACTCCCCGGGTTCGGCGGCGGCCGCCCTGCGATCGACCTCGGCCGCGATTACGGCGTCAGCCGCCGCGGTGTCCGCCGGTTCCTCGCCGCTGATCTCGCGAGCGAGCTTCTTCCGAGTGGCGTGGTGAAGGTCGTGCCAGTTCTCAGGGATCACGACGAGATCGCCGGCGGTGCCGTCACCACCACCCTGATCGCTGCCGTCATCGGCAGGATCATTCTCTTCGTCAGGGATTGCGACCATCCCTTCCGCCTTGAGGCGCCGTGCTTCGGCCTCCTCGAAGCCTGCTGCCTCCCCCGCAGCATAGGGGGAGGCGTCGCGCAGGAAGACCACGCGGATCTTCATCACGCGGGCAGTCGAGCAGAGCCGCCGAAGATCGCAACAGCGTCCACGGTGGCAGTGTCGGTGTTGGCGGCGTCAAGATCGGGGTTGATGCTCACCCGAATATACCGCTTGGCATATTCAAGCGACGTTCCGATCTTGGCGGCGCCGCGCTCGGTCGAGCCGCCGGTGGCGCCCGTGAGGGTGAGCACCACCTTGGCGGCCACCAGGTCGGTGAACCCGGAGCCGCTGGCGTCCGAGTGCTCGATCTTCGCGGTGAGAGCCAGCTTCTTGGTCGCGGCCAGGACCGCCTTGGCGGCCAGCACGAAGGCGACGGACTCGGGTCGGGAGGCCAGCGACAGGAGGTCGATGACGGCGCCGGCGGATTCGGTGGCATCGCCAGAACCGCCAGCGGTCGCCGCAACGCCGTCGTGGGCGAATGCGACCGCCAGCTGCGAAGCGATGTCGCGCTGAAGGGAGTTCATGGAAGCACCTCGTGAATAGAAGGGTCGAGGGGCGCCATTCAGCGCCCCCGGTTATTCGTCCTCAGGCCGGTGGTCAGGCGCCCCAACGGCAGGTGTTGAGCATGGCGAACGCGGCCTTGCGGCTGACGCCATAGTCATGGCCGGCGAGGCCGCGGATCAGGGTCTGGTTGCGGCTGTAGGCCGAGACCACCTCATTGCCGACCTTGTAGGAGGCCGCCTCGTTGGCATCGATGCGGATGCTGTAGCTGTCCGCGACCATGGAGAACGAGAAGTCGCCGAAATAGATCTCGGTGCCGTCGAGGTTGCCGCCGCCCGCATCGAGATTGATCGGGATGCGGTTGAACCGCTTCACCGGGTAGCTGCGCCACGTCGGGTTCGCGGCATCGAGGCCCGGATAGACCTTGTTCCCATTGCCATCGCGGAGATCCTGCAGGAACAGGAAGACCCGATCATGCATCAGCCAGTACGGCGCCAGCATGGGGATCTCGGCCATGGAAAGCGCGAGCACCACCTTGCGCGCATCGCTGTCGATTTGGGCGACCGTGGGGGCATTGCCGCCCGACGCAGCGATGATGTTCGCGGTCGGGATAAGGTAGCGGAGACCCTTGGGGCCGGCACCGACACCGGTGCCGCGCAGAAAGGCCGCATCCTCCGCCTGGGCGAAGCCTTGCACCATCATGTCACGCACATAGGTGTCGATGCCGACGCTGGCGAGGCGGATCAGCTTGTTGGAAAGCGGGACCAAGGATGCGATTTCGCGCTCTTTGAACCCGAGGGAGCCGAACCGGGGCTCCGACGTGGCGAGGTCATTGCCCTCGCCGATGTAGTAGGCATTGACACCGCTCTCGACCGTCGGAACCGTGTCGGTGCCGCCGACGAGGGGCACGACGCGCGAGATGCTCCGGATGACCGTCCGCGGATAGAGCAGCTCGATCAGCTGGCCAGACAGACGCTCGGGGACGAAAACGCCGCCGGCGCCCATGTCATTGGTCTGCATCGCCGCGCCGATGTCGGCCACGACCGGGTGGCCTTCACCGAACTGCGCCGTGGCCCAGTCCTTCGCCGCCGGAAGGTTGCCTTTCGACACCATCACGGCGCGCGTGAACCGGGCGAGGTCGATGCCGGGGCTGTCCTGCGTGCGGATCTGCGCCGCGACGGTGGCCAGCATGGTTGCGGTGCCGGGCTCGGGCAGGTTGCCGGCCGGCGCCGGGATGGCGGTCGACGCGCGGAGCGCCTGAGCCCGCTCAGCGGCCCGAATGCGGCCGTCGAAGCCCTTGATGTCCGTTTCGAGCTGGTCGAACTGCGCCTGCTCATCATCGGTGAGGGCCCGCGTCCCGGCCTCGGCGGCGAGACCGTCGAACTTTTCCATTGCCTTCGCGCGTTCCTGCCGAAGGCTTGCGATGTCGGGGCGCATAGTGACTCCTTTCGCCCAAAGAAAAAGGCGCCCGAAGGCGCCTGACCAACCCGAGCCTTCGGCCGGGAATCCTATTTCAGCGCCGCCGCCCTCTTGCGGTTGGACGCCATCTTCGCGAGCTGCGAATAGCTCGCGTCGTAGCTCTGCACCTTGTCGGCCATGCCGCGGGTGACTGCTTCGGGACCGATGCAGACGCCGCCGGCTCCGAACTGCTGCTTCACGTTCGTCGGTGTGGTGCCGCGCGCCCGGGCCACATCGGAGATGAACTGCGCCTCAAGGGCATCCAGCATGGTCCTGATCTCCGTCAGGCCCTCGTCCGTGGTCGGATCCGGGCGCTTGTTCGGCGCATTGCTGGAGACCACCTCGATGACCACCTCGCCGCTGCCGTCGGGCTGGACCTGCTTCGGGATCGCGGCGACGACGCCGATCGAGCCGAGAATGCCGGTCTTGTCGGTCGCGATCTCATTGGCCGAGGCCGCGATCCAGTAGCCGGCGGACGCGGCGGCGCCAGAGACGTGGGCGAGCGTGAACTTGCTGCTGCGCCCGCGGTAGACCACATCGGCAAAGGCGTTGATGCCCGATACGGCGCCGCCGGGGGTATCCATCAGCAGCATGATGGCGTGGATGTCCTTCGCCTCCTGGGCGAGGCGGTAATCGTTCTGGAGCATCGCCACCGACGTGCCGCCGGAATATTCGGTCATCATGTTGGCGCGCGGGAAGATCGGGCCGAACACCGGGAGGATGGCCACACCCGCATCCGTCATCATCGCGTAGCGCGCCCCGTCCATGCGGCGCACGGTCGGCCCAGCGAAGGCCCCAACGATGGCCGCGAGATCGCGCTTCCGCCAAGTTTCGCCTTCCGTATCGGCATTGGCCGCCCGGGCCTCGCGGTCCATGCCGGCGATGCCGGCCATGACGTGCAGATAGTCGGGGCGGATCGCCCACGGCTCGGCCGTGAGCGCGTGCATGGCGCGGATCATCATTCGTCTCCGGTGGAGCTGCTGCTACCCCGCGCGGGCGGCGCCGCCGGGTCGTTCTTCATCTGGTCTTCGCCGGCCGGAACCATGTTCAGCGGCGTCAGGTAGGTCTTGCCCTGACCGTCCGGCAGCGGGTTCATGCTTTCCCACTCGCGGATCTCGTCGGCATTGAGCCAGCCCCACTGCCGGCCGATGGCATAGGACCGATAGCGGGAGAGGATGTCGCCGCGCTGCAGGTCATCAAGGTCGAGCTCCGGCTCGTATTCCTCGTCCTCGTCCATCGAGAGGCAGGAAATGCGCACCGCGCTCTCGATCGCCTTCGCCAGCGACGAGATCGGACCGGTGACGTAATCGATGCCCTGCTGCTCGATGTTCGAGAAGGTCGCGCGATCAAGGATCCCGATCTTGTGCGGCGGGACGCCGAACATGGTGCAGCAGGCCACGGCCTGTTCCTTCCGCACTTCGGTCAGCTGGCTGTCGCGATTGTTGAAGGAGAACTCCTTCAGCTTCATCCCGAGCTCGAGGATCGCCACCTTGAATGCGTTGTCGACACCCGAATAGGCGCGCTCGATCTGGGCGCGCAGCCGGTTGGCAACGGCATCGTTCGGCAGCCGCTTATCCATCTCGATGACGGCACTCGGCCGGGCACCGTTCGAGAAGAACTTGGCCGCGAACCGCTCGGCGGCGATGGCCAGGGCGATAGCTTCCCGGTGCTGCTGGATCGGCGAGACACCGATCAGTCCGCCGTTCTCGGCGAAATCGTTGGAGCCGCGATATGCAAGGTGCAGCACATCCTGAAAGGACAAGCCCTGCCTCATCGGGCCGTTGGCACCGATCACATCGAAAAACGGCTCACCTTCTTCCGTCCACCGCTGCGTCACCCGGCCGGGCTGGATCAGCCCCAGCCGGAGCACACGGCCTTCGTCATCTCGGGAGACACGGCCATAGGCGTTCCCCCGCGAAAGTGCGGTGTGGACCAGCGTGCGCCGCCAATCGAAGCTGGATAGCCATGGCGCAGGTCGAGAGGTGAGAAGCTTGTAGAGTGGGTGCTCGACCGCGTGCCGGCGGCTCCCGTCCGCCCCCTTTCTCAGCAAGGGGAAGGGCACCTTGGCCAGGTCGTCCGAGAGCACCTGGATGCAAGCGGCAATGCCGGGCACCGTCAGCGCATCGCGGACGGTGACGCGCAAGCCGGTGGCGGTGACGACCCCACCGAATAGATCGGTCAGCCATGGCTCCGGCGCGGACGTGCCAGAAGGCTCGACGGACGCCTGGGCGGTGGAGGAGCTGCCGAGGATGCCAGAGAAGATCCCCATCAGCGCGTCCTCAGAGCGCCGATCATGGCGATGGCGTAGAGAAGAGCACCGGCCGCGACAAACCCCGCAGGTGGATAGTGCAGCCAAGCGCCGTAGCCGATGAGCGACGTCCCCAGCACAGCTACACCGAGGCGTGCCACGTCCATTTTCGCGGCAGCGCGCGCTGCATCCGCCTTGGCCGCAGCGCGCGCGACATCTCGGGGCTCAGACATCAGATCACCGTTAGGAGGAAGTCTTCGGGGACTTGGATGGACGGCTCGGGATTCTCGCCCATCAGCGCTGCGGCATTGAACAACGCCATCAGCGGGTCGATCTTCGCCGTGCCAGAGACCGCCTTGGTGACGATCACAGCGTTGCCCTTGGGCTCGGTCTTCGCGTTGCCGACGCATTTCCGCATGAGCAACCCGCCGTCGTGCTGAAGAGAGCCAGCGGCCAGCCTACGTTCCGTGGTTTTGATTGCGCCACTCAGCTTCCAGCCCTGCTGAACGCTTTCGATGCGCTCGATGTCGAACCCGCGCACGTCATTGCAGAGGGCGTTGATCGTGTCGGAGATGCCGACGGAATCGACACCAATGCCGCCCTTTTCCGGGAGGAGGCCAGTCTCGTCGATGCGCACGATGAGGTTGGCAACCTCCTCGATGTCTGGGCCGGGCGCATCCGAGAGGGTCAGGAGACCCTGCGCATGGAGGTCAAGGATCCACGGCGCCTCGCTCTTGCGGCGCTCCAGCACGATCCGATTGGCCCAGGCCTTCGACCACAGGAGCCAGCGGCCGGTGTGCTTCTCGCGCCCGAGGGCAGCGAATCCCAGAAGGTCATCCATGCCGCCGCCGTCGACGCCGACCACCACCACCTCGCTTCGGCGGAGCAGCTCATCCAGCGTCAGGGTCTCGTCGACATTGCTCGCGCCGGTGCGCTCGTTCTTCAGCCAGAACTCGGCCCCAACCCAGCCGTCCGGCCGGATGCCCACGCCCACCTCGACGTTGAGGTGCTTCGCGAAGAAGTTGGTGAGAGACGACGTGCCGCCCGACTGGTCCTCCGCGTATTGGGAGGTCAGGAACTCCATATCGACGGACGCCCCCATGTTGGGGTTCGTCATCCACCAGTTCGCGGGATCCTTGAAAGCCCCGCTCTTGAGCATGTCCTCCGGGAACTCGTAGAGCATCCCAAGAGAGCGTGGGTCGATGATGCTGCCGTTGCGGATGCCGCGGAACCGCTTCAGCCACTTCTCGAACACCCCGGCCGGCTGCTCGTCGCCCTGGGTGGAGAGCGCGATGACGAAGCCCTCCGGCCTCGATGCCAAGCCGCCCGTCGCCTCCCGCAGCATGTTCTCGGCATTGGCGCGCTTGCCGAAGAGCCAAAGCTCGTCGATCAGCACGCCCACCGACTTCTTCCCCGCCACCGTGTCGCTGTCGGCCGCCAGAACCCGGAGGGTGGCGTTCGTCGTGCGATGGGTGATCGTCCGCGTCGCCTCGGTGATCTTCAGCAGATCGTCGAGCTCCGGATCAGCGCGGATCATGTCGCGCGCCGGCTCGAACGAGTTGCGGGCGATCTCCACCGTCGGCGCGATGATGCTGAACTCAGCACTGAGCCGCCAATTGCGGATCAGGGCGGTGACCATGATGCCGGCGGCGGTCTCGGACTTCCCATTCTTCTTGCTGACGAGGAGCAGGAAGCGGTTGATGAGCCGGCGGCCCGTGGCCGCGTCGTAGGCGCCGAAGATCTGGCCCACGAAATCGAACACCCACTGGCGGCACGCATCGCCGGCCGTCGGGCTGCCGGTCACGCTCACCAGCTTCAGCTCGCGGAAGATCGCGAGCGCGGCCTCGGCCTC
Organism: Xanthobacter aminoxidans; assembly: GCF_023571765.1. Taxonomy (GTDB): domain Bacteria; phylum Pseudomonadota; class Alphaproteobacteria; order Rhizobiales; family Xanthobacteraceae; genus Xanthobacter; species Xanthobacter aminoxidans. The sequence continues at coordinate 21,139 of NZ_JAMJXC010000004.1, forward strand.
GTCGGTGAACAGCGGCTGGAAGGGAATGAGCGGCAGCCCATTCCTGATCCGGTCCTCCCAATCCGGGCAGGCCGTGCTCCAGTGAAAGCTCACGTGTTGTCCACCGCCAACCGCGGCGCAGGCGGCGGGGCGAGCCGGCCGACCGCGCGCTTCTGCGCCGCTTGCTGGCGCTGCTCCTTCTTGCCCAGCTGGGGCTCACGCTCCGGCTTCGGCTCGACGACCTTGGTGGCCCGTGCGCGCTCCGCAGCCTCCTTCGGGCTGCCGAAGCCCCACTTGAGCAGCTTCTCCGCCGCCTGGACGCGGGCGCTGTCGGCTCCCTGCTCGGCCACGGCCACCAGCGCCTTCACGGCGTCGAGGCATCCGGCCCGCACAGCGTCGATGACTTCCGTCTCGGTCGGGATAGTCGTCGGCTTGCCCGCCGGCGGCACCTTGTGGCGCTCCGCCTGGGCTCGAGACTTTCGGGCGGGCTTTGCCGGCGGCTGGGGCGCGGGCTTCGCGGAGCGCTTCGGCTTCGGCGGGGCCACCGGCTGGGCGACAGCCTCAGTCGACTTCCGCGAAGGCTTCCGGCCAGCACCAGGCCGCCGGCCGCCGCGACCGACGCCCGTCGATTTCGTCATGCCGACGCCAACTCCGTCTGATTTCCGGCACCAGACCCTTTGATTGTGGGGTTCGTGGTACCAGAATAATTATTGTGAATGACCCCCAAGGCGGTCCACCCCCCCACCCTGGCCAGAGATTTCACCCCCCTACCCCCTCGCCCAGCTGGCGCCGCGCGTGCCCAGCGGTGGCCGCTGGCTGGCGTTCTCATGAAGAGCCGAGGCCGGGGCCATCCACGGCAGCACCCCGCCGCTGGTCGCGCTCGCTGGCGCTTGGGCGAGGTGGCCGCGTGGTGGTGGTGTCAGCCGATGGGGGCGGAGAGGCGCTTGCGCCGCTGGTCCGCCGTCTTGGCGCCATGATGGACGGCGCAGAGGCATTGCCCGTTCGCGAGGTCGAGCGGTGCGCCATCGTCGCGCACCTCGCGGATGTGGTCGGCGTACATGCGATGCTCCGGGAGCGCGCGGGTACATCCCGGCGCTTGGCATCGTCCGCCCGCTCGCTTGATGACGGCGGCAGACCACTCCCGATGATCGGGGGTGCCGTAGATCGGTGCGCGGCTCTTCGGCGAGCTGGTGCCGATGGTCTGGCGGGCCGGCTTCAGGCGGGAGCGGTGCGCGCGAATGGTGGGATGGTTCTTCGCCATGGCGCACCCGAATCAGGAGGGAGATCGGCACCCCATCGGCGGGCGTGGGTCTGGCTCCACTCCGCCCGCTCGCATGGGGTGCCGACTTCGCAGGAAGGGTGCAGCACGTGGTCTGCAACCCCACCGTAAGGGTTATGTCTTTTCCCTAAGGCCGACCGTGGGAAGGGGTGTCGACGCTGGCGGGAGCATTCGCGCCTGAGGGCGCGCTCGCCGTTCGGGATAATTCGTTTATCGGGTCGGCCTTAAGAGACACGTTTGACCGTCGCCGCACGGAAGAGACCGCAAATCGTTGCGGAGCGTCAACGGCGCGGCGCGGGGCATGCGATGAATTGCGCGTTGAATTGCGCATGCGCAAGACGGCGATAAGCGACTCGTCTCAAAGGCTTATCGGCGGTTCGCGCGAGCGTTACACTATGGCGCATAAAAATCGGCGCGGGGTGTTGACAGCTTTTCCCCTCCCGGCCGGTTCGGACGCTTTCCGGCGCGCCATGCGCCGCTCGCGAATCGCCCTAAGACGCTGCTTTAGGGGACGGCGGGGCGGGCGCCAGGTGGACCGAGGGCGGCACGGCCGCAGCTGGATAGCCTCCACCATCCCGCCAGCGAGCCGCACCTCGCCAGCGCGCGCCATTGCGGCGAGCACTTCCCGGAGCCGCGCCGCGCCAGCGCACCCGTAGGCCAGCAACCGAGCCTGCCGAAGGTCGGCCCGAAGGTCGGCGCGGCTCATGACCGGCCGGAGCCGGAGGCGCCTGCGGACGTGTCCGGATAGCGTCCACGGCCGCGACGGCGCGCCCGCGCCCTGCGTTGGAATACGACTCGCCATTGTGAAGCCCCGCCAGAAAGAGCGGCGCCAGAATGCCAGCATTTGTGCTCACGCGCACCGGGATGGCTCCCGCATACGAAAACCGAAAAAAGTTGGAATAGCGCATTTTGATAGTTGCATTCCAACTTTTGCCGTGCGATGAATTGGGCATCGGCAAATGAGCCGGCCACCGAGGAACCAGAGATGACCGAGAAGCCCGAAGCACCCGCCCCCAAGCCCCGCAAGATCACCGGACGCAAGGGGCTCCGGGGGACGCCGGAAACCACCACCCGCCCCGACCGCGAATTCTGAGGAGGGGCCAAGTCGAGCGGCACCCCGCGCGCCGCTCCGCTGGGCAACCTGCCTGCCGGCAACTGTGCCGACCACCGAAGGAGCAACCACGATGACCACTGTCAGCCCCACCGCGCCGACCGCCCGCATTCTCCGCCAGCTGGCCACCGAGGATCGGCGCCGCAGCTTCCGCAAGGCGCGGCGCGCGCGGATCGCGGCAAAGCACTCCTTCCTCGCCTTCGCCTGAGGCGCACCCGTGGCGCCGCTCACCATCGTGACCGGCATGGCGGCAATCGTGGCCCTGATCGTCCATTGCGCGGTGTCCCGCGCGCTCTACGGCCAGAGGCTCCACCGCGTCGACCGCGCCTTTTCCTCCTCCCGCAAGCCTCGCGCCTGACGGCGTACCAGCCCCGGCAATCGTGCCGACCAATCAGGAACAACCCGCCATGTCGAAAATGCACCCGGCAATCGAGCTTGCCGCCGTTCTGTCCCGCGAAGCTGCACAGGTTGCCGCCCTACGGCACCCGTCCGACCTTCGGGATATGCCGGAGCCGCACCAGATCGCGGCCGACGCTGCGGCGCTCCTTCACGTCGGCGCCCGTGTGAAGCGGTGGGCGGAACGCGCCTGCAATGGCGAAGGCCATATGGTGCCTGATCGCCAGTTCCCGCTCGGTAGCTCCGGCAAAGCGCCCTACGGGCGCATGACGTGGACCTGGGATGAAACCGACGACGCGGCGAAGGACAAGGCCGACGCGCGCCACCTCAAGCAGGCTACCGAAATTGCCGCCCGCTACGGGGCTTCCGTGACCATCGGCGGTGATCCGCGCGGCTATGTGCTCCGGTTGGTGCTGGCCTCCGGCCGCACCAACACCTTGGGCAACGATGGATGGGGGGTTGCGTGATGACCGCCCTTGACCTTCTCCCGCAATATGTCCGCGACCAAATCGAGGAGTGCCGCAATCCGCACCCCGGTCGCTTCCCGCCGCACGGCCTGCGCGAAGATCTTCGCGCTATCCCGGATGCTGAAGCAGCCGGATGGGTGGTCAAGTTCCCTTCGGACCACTGGCACAACGGCGCGCAATTCAGCCGCAACGGGGTGTCCGTGTGGTGGTCTTCATGCTGGCGCGCGAAGCGCGACGATGCGCCGTTTCGTGAGACGCCACGCCTCTACAGCACACTCGCCGAAGCTCTTGCAGCCGAAGGCCGCAATGCCTCCGACGATGGGGAGGGCTGACGCCATGATCGTGCATATTCTCACGGCCGAACACTTCAGTGTTCCCGGCATCATCGTGAAGGTATTCGCCAGCATGGCGGGTGCCGAGGCGGAGGCCTGCGCGCTGGCGAATATCATGCTCAAGGATGCCGGCGAAAAGCCCGATGCAGACGCGAGCACTTGGCAGGAGTCCGTCACGTTCCTGCAAGAGGTGTACGGCGCGGCTCACTGCTACGTCGAGATTGCCCCTCATGAGGTGTACGGCGCGGCGGAAACGCCCGATCCGGTGCGCGACGCCGCGCCCGACATGCTGGCGGCACTCAAGCCGGCGGCGGACAGGCTGGAATATCTCGGGGAGGATAACGAGACGTGGACGAAGGACGCCCGCGCCGCCATCGCCAAGGCGGAGGGCCGGTGAAATGCTCCGCACCTTCCTTGACCTTTCAACCGAGCACATGAAGCCGGAGACGGCGCACAATCTTGATGTGACGCCCATTGCCGAATGGAGCGTTGCCGGTGGACGTACCGGCCACGGCTATTTCATCTATGCCCATGACGAAGATGACGGGAGCATCCCTCCCGATCTTTGGGCCGTGATGTGTTTCGCGCGGGAGCGCGGCGCCGAATACATCCTTTTCGACTGCGATGCGGCGACGGTCGAAGGCCTGCCAACATTCGATTGGGAGGGCAGGTAATGCGCTTCCTCTCCGACCTTTCCGGCGCCGCCGGCTTCCTCGCCTTCCTTGGCGCCGTCTGGTGCGGCGTCTCTCTCCTCTTCCTCCTGTGAGGTGCTCCCATGCGCTTTGATTTCGTCTTGGGCAATGGCTACCCCCATCCGTATCCGGAAGGCCTCTCCGAAGAGCAGCAGGAGGAGATTTCCGGTAATCTGGCAGTCGAGGACTTGCGCCTTAAAGGCGTCGGCTCTGTCGAGTGGCGGTTTGAGATGACAATCCAGTTCGTCGACCGCGCATCATATGACGACGCCAAGGCTGCAACTGATTGGGAGCCTTACGACGACCGCGCCCTGATCTTGTCCGTTAACCTGAAAGGTCCCGAAGGGCGTGGGGAGATGCCTGCGATCATCGTCAGGGACAAGGCTTACTGCCGCTGGATGCTAACAGCGTGACGTCGTGACGCCAGTCCGCGCCCTCTCACGGGAGGGCGCCAGCGGGCGCCAAGCCCCCCGGCAATTGTGCCGACCATCTAGGAGCTATGACCATGCAAACCGCGCACCTGCCGCGTGCCTCCCTGCGCGCCGCGCTCGCTTCCATCATCAAAGCGGTTCCACGCAAGGATCCGATGCCGATCCTTTCAACCGTGCTCATTGAGGAGCGCGACGGCGCCGTGACCATTCGCGCCACCGATCTTGACGCGGAGGTGTCGGCCATCGTCGACGGCGCCACCGCGACGGCAGGCTTTGCCGCCTGCCTCCCGGCGCACCAGCTGCGCGACGCGGAGAAGAATGCACCTGGTGCCGAGGATGCCGCGATTACCGTGGACGGTTCGGGCGCCGTGGCTGCCTTCGGCGCCCTCACGGTCCGCATGGTCTCGCGCGAGCCGCAGGACTTCCCGCGCATACCGGAGCCGGTGGAGCCGGTGGCGTTTACCATCCCGCGCGCCGCGCTCCGGGAGGCGCTGGCGGCAACCGAGTTCGCCATTTCGACCGAGGAAACCCGCTATTACCTGAATGGCGTGTTCATGCAGCCGAGGCCTGCGCCGGATTTTGGCGACGCGCTGCGGTTCGTCTCGACGGATGGGCACCGCATGGCGGTGCATGACTGCGGGGTTCGCAACCTTCCCGAATTCGAAGGCGTCATAATCCGGCGCGATACGGTCGCCCTCCTCCTGCCGCTCCTCAAGGCCAAGGGCGCGCCGGCCGCAGTGGTGGTGCGCTTCTCGCGCCAGCGGATCGAATTCACCTGTGGCGCGGTGGTGGTGCGGTCCAAGCTGATCGACGGCACCTTTCCAGACTATGGCCGATGCGTGCCGCGCGCCGACGTGGGCAACACCCGCGCCACGTTCAACCGGCGCGCCATGATCGAGGCAATCAAGGCGGTGGCCACCATCAAGGGCAAGCGCGGTTCTGCCGTGGGGCTTTCCTTTGCCGATGGGCAGGCGAAGCTTTGGGCTTCCAGCGAGGACGGCGGGGCCGAATCCTCCATTCCGTGCGAGGTCTCCGGAACGCCTCTCGATATCGGCTTTAATGGGCGGTACCTGCTCGACATTTTCGGCGCCATGAACGGCGACGTGGTGACGATCGAGATGCACGACGCCGGCGCGCCGGCGCGGATCGAGGAGCCGGACGGCACCCTTTACGTGCTGATGCCGATGCGCGTCGGGTTCCGCCCCGCCAAGCCGGCGACCATGGCCGCGCCGGCTCCTGAGGCCAATGCAGCGCCCGCCGCTACGGTAGTGGTGGAGGTGCCGCCCGTTCCTGCCGTCACCACCGCGCCCGCGCTTGCCGAGCCGGTAACCGCGCCCACGCCGCACGCGCCTCCCATAGACGCGCCCGCTCCAGCGCCCTCCGCCATCGTCGTCCCGTTCCCTCGCGCCAAGGCCGCGCCCGTGCCTCCGGCTCCGGCCGGGGCGGAGGCCGCTCCGCCCGTCCGGCTGGCGCGCGCGGTGCCGCCCAGCGCCAGCGGCGCGGCGTTCGGCAGGGAGCGGAGGAGCATCGGCACGGCCGCGCCGCGCCAGGCGGTGCCACCTCGCGCCCGCATCCCTGCCGATGGAGTTTCGTGCGGAGGCGCACCCCCTACCGAGGCAACTTCTCACGCGGGGCCACCCCCTACCGAGGCAACTCGATGCCGCGCCGCGGCCGCGCGCCTACTGGATGAACGCACAAGGTTGACCGCTGCGCCACCGCGGCGCGTGGTGCGGCTCGGCTCCGGCCAGGTGGTGACGCTTGGCACCTATGTCGCGGCCTGGAGGCGGGCCCGCGCCGCTCCGCCCGATGCCCGTTTCCGAGGGTCGCCGTGCGGGTGGGCGGGCGCCGAGGAGAAGGTGGCGGAGATCCTGCGGCAGTTCCGGGCCGGCATGGATGACCGGATAAACCAGCACCTGCCGTGGTTCGGGCGCGGGCGGAGGTGGGGGCCGGAGTGGCAGGCGGAGGCATCGCGCCTCGCCCGTGCGGTGAACACGCCCCGGCTGATCGTGAGGTGGGCACCGCCCGAATTCCGCGCTCGCCTCGCGCACCGGATCGAGGATGCGGCATGACCGGCCCCGATCCGCCCCGCCGCTTCCCCTACCCCATCGGCACGGTGGTGCGCGCCGTCGACACCTCCGGCCGGGAAACCATCGGCACCGTGGTGTCGTGCCCGAATGCCTATGACGTCAGGCTCGACGACGGCAGGTATTGGCCCGGCTCCTTGGTGGTGGAGGTCATCTCCTCCCCCGACGACGACATGGACTTGGACTTTCTGGAGGACTTCGACCTATGAGCCACCCCCATCCCTATCCCGTCGGCACTTGGGTGCGCGGGTTCGTCCACGGCCACCCCTACCAAGGGCATGTGACGGCGCACCCGACGCCAGACAGCATCATGGTTGGCGGGGCCAACTATGCCAACATCACCGTGCTCGAAAGCGAGGACTTGGACGCGCTGCCGGCGTTCGCTTTCGAACCCTCGCCGGATCGGGCCGCGTCGGCTGGGAGCAGCGCGCGACGGAGGCGGGGAGAATGAGCAGCCCTCGCGCCCCCACCCCCTACCGAGGCAATTCCATGTCGGTGCCGATGCCCACCCCCTACCGGGGAAATTTGACATCCCCCCCTACCGAGGCAACTTCTCGCAACCGCAAGGCGAGAGGATTCGGGATGGCGCGACGCTACACCTATGCACGCATCGACCGCCTCGAGCTCTCTCGCCGTCTCGATGCTCTTGGGGTGTCGGTGGGCCAGCTTTCCCGGGCCACGGGGGCGGACATGCGCCGAGCCCACCGGTGGCTCGACGGTTCCGAGGACATCCCGCCGCACATCGACCTCATCACCAGGACGTGGGAGCGGGTGCCGGGCGCACTGGCGGAGGCCAAGGCCTGGGCGGACGAAACCGCTCAGGACGGGCGCGAGTTCACGGAGTGAACGGCACCTTGTCAGCCACCAGCCCGTAGACAATCAGGGCGATGGCTCGATCCTTCCGCTCGATGCCGGTGCGCTGGGCGATCCCCCGCCCCTTCAGCACCCGCTTGAACGGCACCCTGACGGCCTTCGATAGCATCCAGAGGTGGAGCGCCTTGCGAACCACCTCATTGCCCACATATCGCTTCGGCCAATCCAGCGACTGCTCCATCTGGGCAATCTCATGCGTGCTGGCGGCGCGCACGATGCGGTTCCGCTGCCGGTCGCCCTTGCTGCGCTCTTCCGCCTCCTGCGTCTGCTGATACCAGAGGTCCAGCTCGCTATAGAGATAGGCCGGCATTGCCGAGCCATAGCCTCTCGGCCCGACGCGGCCGGCGGTGCGATGCGCCAGCTTGATCGCATCCTCCAAGCGCTCTTCGACCACATCCCTCGACCAGTCCTGATCGGCGCCGAACTGCTCCTCGTAGGCGGTGACGGTCGCGATCAGGGCGGCGAAGCTCATATCCTCCGCCGGGGGTACCGGGACAGTTTCGTGCGAAGCCGGGACATCGCTTCTCATTTTCGGGACATCTCCAGCCAAATGCGGGACATCAGCGGAATTCCAGCAGGTCAAGGTCTGCCTCGCTCATCCGCGTGAACTCGGCGTCGGTGACGGGTGAGGTCCACGCCCCGCCCGTGCTCATCCCCCTGACGGGCTTTCCGGTGAACCAGAGCCACGGATCTTGCGAGCCGATGACGCCGTGCTGGACCATGCGATCATGGGCGCGACGCCAGCGCTTGCGCAGTGTCTCCTGCTTCTGCTCATCGGTGCCGTCCAGCCCGCCGGCGTACTGGTCCCAATAGAGCCGTTTCGCGTGCTTGAGGTGGACGGCTCGCGTGATGCGCGGCGGACAGCGCACATCCTGCGGAGGCACCTGCCCATGCTCGGTGATGGAATCGAGAATGCATCGCAGGAACTGGCGATCGAGGTCCGTCCCCTCGAACCCGGCGGCGTCCGGCTTCTGGCGGTCAATGTCCTCCTTCGGCGGCACGCACACGCAGGAGGTGATCGCCTTCCCTTTGGCGTCGACCCCCACGTCAACAGAGCGCAGCACGAAGGGCCACGTCTTGCCCGCCTCTGCGTCCTTCTGCTTCGTCACCTTGGCATAGCGCATCGGCCGGCCGTCTTCGTCGGTGCGCTTGTCGTTCATCTCCACCATCACGACGTTCTCGACGTTGGCGAAGATGGACGTATGCCCGCGCGGCTTCAGCCCGCCGGCGTTGGCATGGTGGACCACCGAGACGGCCACGCCGAGGTCTTCCGCAATGCGCGTGGCGCGGGCTAGCACCGGGCCGATATCCCGCACGCTGTTCTCGTCGGCGCCCGGTGTGGCCGCGGCGAAGGTGTCGACCACCACCAGCCGGAGCGGGACGCCAAACCGTTCCTGGAATAGGCTGTGCCAGCCCACCCCATCCTCGATCAGGGCGTCTGTGTCCTCGTCGTTGGCGTAGAGGTTGAACTTGCCGGGCAGCAGCACGAAGGGGAGCGGATCGGTCGCTGGTAGATCGTGCCACTCTCGATAGGCGCGGAGGCGCTTCTTCAGGCCACGGCCGCTCTCCGCCGCGATGTAGAGCACGCCCCCTCTCTCCGCCTGGTGGCCGAAGAACTCGACGCCTCGGGCCACGCACATGCCCATCTCGACGGCGAAGAAGCTCTTCCCGTGCTGGCTGGGCCCGACGATCATCGATACCTGCCCGGCGGTGATGACCTGGTAGATGAGCCATTCGCTCTCGGCACCCACCTTGTCCATGTCCTCCCAGAGGATGGACATGAGGCGCGGCCTCCAGCGGTCATCGCGCTCGGGCGTGCGCGCGCTGGTCTGCGCAAGCTCGTAGAGGTGATCGACGGTCCCGCCTGCCTCCAGCCACTCCACCACGTCGCCCTTAGGCGGAAGGTTGGGCAGGTCGACATAGCGCACCCGCCTCGCCACCGGGAGCAGCTTTGACGCCACCAAGTCGCGGTGCTTCGCCCCCGGCTCGTCGTTGTCGGGAAGGATCACCACATCGGCGCCGGCGAAATACTCCTCGAACCCCTCGAACCACTTTCCCGCGCCCATGGGGTTGGTGGTGGCAGGGATGCCAAGGGCGGCCAGCCGATCGGCGGCCTTCTCGCCCTCGACGTAGAACACCAGCGACCGGCTGTCGATCGCCTCCTGCAGTTCGGCCAGCCGGTAGGGCACCACCTGAATATTCTTCAGGTTCCAGATCCACTGCCCCTCACGGTTCGGATCCGGGCGCCGCTGCTTGAAGGTCTTCTTGGCCTTGCCTGTCTTCGGGTCTCTCTCCCACGAGCCGTCGGCCAGCTGGAATTGCTGGCGCACCGTCTGGCAGACGAGGTTCCCATCGGCGTCGCGATAGTCGTAGACGGCGGCCTCGACCATCTTGGATGGCTTCTGGTGCGGGTTCGGCTGGCGCTCCACGCGGTCGCGCCCTTCAAGGAACCCGCGCTCCTCCATCCACCGCACCGCGTCGGCGTCGCTCCGCCCGGTCTCGCGCCGCACCAGCGCCAGCACGCCGCCGCCTTCCTTCAGCTCGTGGTCGAACCATGTGCCCTTGGCAATATCGAGGCTCAGCGAGCCGTTCCGCCCGTAGCGCGGCTCCTTCTCCGTCGACAGTTGCCGGTTCGGCGGGCCGAGGAGCTCGCCGGCGACGGCCGCGAGGTGCGGGGCAAAGTGATCGTCTGCGTGCTGGCTCACTTCCAGTCGATCCTTATGACCTCGATGCCCAGCGCCTCGGCCTGGCGCACACAGTCGGCGGTGCCGGCCCCACCGGGGAAGGCCAGCACCTTGTCGGGACGGAATTCGCGGAGCATCCGCCCGTTGCGCTCGGGCCCGGCGGCGGTGCCGAGCTGCTGCCAGTTCGCCATGAAGCCGGTGAACCGATCCTTCGGCAGGTGCTTCTTCGCCCAGCGCACGGCAAGTTCGTCGGCGCCGGTGCGGCAACGCCCGCACGCCAGATCGGTCAACTTCAGCCGCTCCACCGCGGCGGCCATGATCTGATCGAACCGCGCGCGCTCCAGGTCGGAGCGGTCCTTCGCCTCGCGGAAGGCGTCGAGCGGCGTGTGGGGAGGCACGAAGCCATAGTTCCGGCCGCCGGTGACGACGATGCGGGTCATTCGTCCCCCTCCCCTGCCTCGGCCGCCGCGCGGCCCTGCCAGTTTCCGAGGATCGACACCCGCGGAAGCGACACGGGAAGCTTCCGCGCGAGGCCGTCGTTGCGCCCCATGGTCACGACGTGGATGGTCATGACGTTCGGGCGGGGCACGTAGACCGGCTTCAACGGCTGGGGCTGCGGTCCTTGGAGAAGCTTTGTGCGCTTCTGATAGCGGGCGGCACGCGGGTCGCCGGCGTCGCACGCGGCGCGCAGGACGTTGCAGACAGCGGCCGTGGACATGCCCATCCGCCGGGCGATGTCGGATGTCTCAAGCTTCTGGCTGAAGAGAGTCAGGACCTTCTCATGATCGAACCTACGAGCGGGCCCCATCTATGCCTCCTCCTCGGAAGTCTCGGCCCGGCCGGCGACGATGCGCGGGCACCGCTCCTCGACCCGGCGCTTGGCCGTCTCCAGGCTGCCGTGGGCGCCGAAACGCTCGCCGAGGGCATGCGGATAGAAAAGCTCGGCATCGGCTGGATCGCTCGAAATGCCGAACCACTGCACGAAGCCGAAGAGCAGCGAGCCAAAGGTGAAGTCGATGCTCCATGAGCACTCGTCGCCGGTGGAGCGGGGCGCGGACCATTGCGGGGTCATGCGTCACCCCTGCTCATCGTCAACACCGTCGTGTTGATGTTCGTCCCGCTCTCGCTGAAGGAGCCGACGGGAAGGTCATCCCAGCTGCCGGTCAGCAGCCCGTGGTCATAACGAGCGGTCACCGGAAGAATGGCCGTGAGCCGCCCGCCGGGCTTGAGGAAGCGCATGGCGTGCTCGACGTGCCTCGCATAGTGGCGCCCGTAGAAGGGCGGGTTCATCACCACCTGATCGAAGTCGCCGGTCGGCTCGGTCTCCAGGAAATTCGCCGTGAGCACGCTGTGGCCCTTGGCACGGCTCTGCGCCGCCCGGGCCGCATCGACCTCGATGCCGAACACGCGCGCGCCGCGGGCGCGCAGCGCGTCCATGAACCGGCCGCAGCCGCAAGACGGCTCCAGCACGCGCTCGCCCGGCTTGAAGCGTAGATCGCCCAGCACGCGCTCCACCACGCGCGCCGGCGTCGGGTAATACTGCAGGTCTTTCGCCACCGCGGTGCCAGCGCGCGGGGCAGCGGGACGCTCTTCCGCCGCATCCGGCAGCACGTCGCCGTAGAACTCCGCCAGCGCGCGGTTCACGTCGCGCAGGGCCTCGGGACCGAAGAACAGGTGGCCGCGGCCGTTCTGGAAGCGCTTCAACCACACGCCGCGGCCGATCACGTCGATGGTCTTGTCGTCGTACCGGCCGTTGAAGGGGCTGGGGAAGGTCCCCCCGGCGTTCAACGCTTCGCCGTTCTTCTCCAGCAACGCCAGTTCCGGCCAGGTGAGGAGCGGCTTGCCCTGATAGGCCGCCAGCGCGTTGATGATGTCCCGCACCCGCTCCATGCCGTAGCAGGACGAATAGCTGTTGAAGCCGGCCAAGATTACCCGCTTGGGCAGGCCCTTGACGCCGATCTTCACCTTCTCGTGGCTCTTGAACGCTGGGTCCAGGCCCTCGAACTGCTCGGCGAGTCCGCGCAGGATCGAGCCCCACGGGTCCGCGATGTAGGCGCCGAAACGCTCGCGGATGTTTTCCACCGTGAAGGGCGGCGGGTCCGCGAACATCTGCTCGATGCGCTTCTTGTCGGCGGCGGAGGCGAAGTTCTCCAGCGCGTAGAGCTGATAGGTGTGCCGCCATGCCGAGCTGAGCAGAGCCTCCAGCATGTCGCGCTCGCCCAGCCGGCCGGTATCCAGCGTGCGATTGCCCCATGTCCCGCCGATGGACGCCGCCATCTTCACGGCGTTCTGCGCAGCCTCGAATTCGGCCAGGGCGGCGGGGACCGCGGCTACCTTCATCTCGTATTCGGCCACGAGTTCGGAGGGCTTACGTCGCCCGGTCGTGACCTCGCCGCCGGTGAGGATATGTGCGGTCATTCGCGCACCTCGGGCGTGTCGACCGACAACGCCACCGTCAGCGGCTGCACCCATATCGGGTCGCTCGACAGCATGAATGTCTCGCCGGTCCAGGCGAGCAGCAACGTGCGTCCCATAACGCCGGCGACGGCCGCCGCTGCATCGGGCGGCACTGCGTTGCCGATTCGCTCCCGGTGGGCGCTGTCCGAATTGCCGTCCATCTCGAATCCGAACCATTCGTCCGGGTCGAACAGCGACTGCAGAGCGGCGAGCTCGAGCGTGGTGAAGGGGCGGTGCCAGGTCCCGTCCTGGGCATGGATGACGGCCACCAACTTTTCATCGGCACCGGGAAGGTCGAACCTGGGCTCGTCATCCTCGACGACGGCCGGCCGAGGGTCCGCGACGCTCCATGGCCCGTTGTTATTCTTCGCGAATGCTGGCACTGCGCCACTCGGGCGCTCCCAAGGCACCACGCCATAGTGACCCTGCGTCGAGTAGCCGTCCCGGTGCTCGCCGTTCAGCGCGCGCGGTCGAGGATCAGCGACGGCAAAAGCCCCCTGCCCCGTCGTGCTGGCGCCGATGACGCTGCCCGCAGGTTCCTCGAAATGGGTGACGCGATACTTGCCGCCACCGCCGAAGCCGGCGGCGGCGCGCGGATCGGCGACACACCCCGCTCCACCAGCAGGATGAGTGCCGCCTGTCACCGTCTTGGCGGTGGCGTCCCAAGAGCGCACGCTCATGACGTTATGGTGGGTCGAAGCCCCGAACCCAGTTCTCGGGTCGGCTACCGCCAGTCCTCCGGCAGGACCGCCCGGGCCGGCGACGGCCGGAGAGATCCCCGCCCACGGCACGATGCGGAACACGTTGTTGAAGCGCGGCGGGCCGGGGATGCGCGGGTCCGACACCGCAAAGCCCCCCTGCCCGGGGGACTTCACGTTGATCACCGCACCCATAGGGTCTTCCATGCGCTGCACGCCATACTGGCCGTACTGGCCGGCCCCTTCCCGAGCGCGAGGGTCGGCCACGTTGAATGCGCCGTTGGTCGCGCCGTTATGCCCGGTGATCGTGCCGCTCGTGTCCTCCCACCGGTGGACGCCCAGCACACCGCCGTGCCAGCGCTCCGCAGGGACGATCGAGAAATCAGCAAGGTGGCCGTCCTCCACCTTGAGGCGGTTCAGCGACCGCCAGTCCGATCCGGCCTCAACGAAGGCCAGCCGCACCCAAGTCTTCCATTGGAGCGAAGGCATGCGATGCATCGGCCCCGCCCGCTCATGGCCAGGCATCGGCAGCCGCTCCAGCACCTCGCCGACGCCGCGCAAGCGCTTCTTCGGCGGCTCATAGAGGAAGGGCGGGACCTTCTCGCGATGCCGCGCCACCATCAGGAAGCGCTTGCGGCTCTGCGCCAGGCCGCCGAGCTCGCCGCAATCGTGCGTCGTCTCCGCGTAGGCGTATCGGTAGGCATCGTAGAGAGCCTGGATCTGGTCGAGCAGGGACCGCCCGCGGTTTGCAATGCGCGGCACGTTCTCGAACAGGAAGAATTCAGCCGGGTCGTCCTTGAACGCCTCCAAGGCCAGCCACACGGCGCGCAGCGTGAGCCCATTGAGGGCCTGGTATTTGGGGGAGAGCGATGTCTTTTCAGAGAGCAGCCCGGAGAAGCCCTTGCACGGCGCCGACACGAACCAGATGTGCGGCCGCTCGAACCCCATGGCCCGCTGCACATCGGCCGGCGTCGCCTCGCGCCAGCCCGCAGGTGGTTCCTTCCCGTGGAAGGCGCGGTACTGCTCCAACGACATGAGATCCAGCAGCGTGCCCTTCACGCCGGCGAAGCGCTCGAAATCACGGATACCGGCCGGGTCAACATCGATACCGCCGATGTTCCGGAACTTCGCCACGAGGTTGCCGACCCGGGCGTTCCCCTTGCGAAAGCCCTTACCGCCGAAACCCGAGCCGCAGCACAGGTGACCGACACGGATTTCTTTCTCCACGACGAGCGCGTTCATTCCTGGTCCTCTCGGAAATCTCGGGGGGAGCGACGCGGGCGCCACCGCTCGTCGCGCATCTCCTTCACGGTGAAGCAGTTGACGACGCGCCGTCCGACGGGATCGAGCGCGTAGACCATGCCGCCTTGGACGATGCGACGGGCGCCCAGGTCGATACCGGAGCGCGCTTCGTTCGCGATCTGCTGGCGCAGGGCATCAATGTCGACGCCGGCGACGCGCTCGATCCAGCGCAGGACGGCGTGGTCAGCGACCACGATGCGGTCACGGCTGCTCATGGGCGCCCGCGTCCTCAATGAGGTTCCGGAGAACGGTCGCTTCCTCCACCACCATCATGGTGATGACCCTCTCGGCGAAGGTTCGCGGGTCGACGCCGGCGCGGTCGGCCATCTCGCCAACGGCGTGCAGGGTCTCCCGGGGGAGCGAGAGCACCAGCAGCTCGCTCGACTTCGATTCCGGGAGCAGGTTGATGCCGAGCGACCGGAGAAGGCTCCGAACCTTGTGCCCCTGATCGATGCCGACGGCCTCGGCGATCCGGCCGGCCGTCATTCCCTGCCCCGCGAAGAACGCGCAGCGCACCTTGGTCGCGGTCGTGTACCGGCCGACCTTCTTGCGGGTCTCGCGGCGGTTGTTCGGGCCCAGGCGCTTGGCCGTTGTCGATGCCTTGACGTCGCTCATCGGCGCGGCCCCCTGAATTGAAGGCGTTCGATCAGGCTGTTCACCTGTTCGAGGTAGGGCCGGCACTTCACGAGGAAGGTCTCGGCGCGGTACATGGCGATGGCGCGCTTCAGCTGGCGCTCGTCCGGGCGCTTGCGCTTGCCGGTGGCGATCAGATCCTTCTGGATGACGATGATCCGGCTCGCCTCCTCGCGGAGCGCGCGCAGGGCGTCGCCCAGGCTGAGGGGTGGCGGCGCCCATTCGTCGGGCCAGTCGGGCGGGAGGTCGTCTCTCATGACGACCGCCTCCGAAGCCAATCCAGCTGGGGGCGCGGCACCGGGGGCGCTGTCATGTCCCAGACCATCCAGCACCAATCGGAGGAGCCGTTGCCTGCCTTCCCGCCACCAGCCAGGTAAACGCCAGGCGGACACGACACGCGCGGCGTGACGATCCAGATGCGGTGCGGCGGGTGCTCAGCGAACAGCCCATTGGCGCGCTCACCGCCTGCAATGAAGCGGATATCCACGAAAGCTGCGACCTTGCCGCGCGCGACCGCAATCGCCCTGCGGATAAAGTCCTCCGCGCCCTTCGCGCGGAAGAACGGCGGGTTCATCACGATGTTGGTCGAGTGCCACTCCGGGAAGGGAAGCCGGGGCGAATGCCCATCGCCAGAAGCCCGGGCCTCTCTGAAGTCGAACGTCCCGCCCCACCAATGTGGACTATCGTCTCCCGGCACTCGGCGAACGATGTCGGTCCCGACGACCTGACACCCTGCGGCATCCAACGCCGTCGGGATGTTCCCACCACCGCAGCAGGGATCCCACACCGGCCCCACGAACCGCTCGACGCGCAGCAGCGCCTCAGTGGCGGCCATCGGCTCGACATACCAGTCAAGCTCATCACGTTCCCATACGTGGGCGGACTTCGCCTTTGCGCCGGGCGCAGGCGGCGCGGGCACATTGTCAAGGAAATCAGCGTCGAACAGGGGGTCTTGGTCGTCGCTCACCACGGGATTTCCTCGATGTCGTCGTGAAGGACGCGGGACGGGTTGGTGCCGGTGATGCCCGGCCCCGAAGGCCGTTCGGTCGAGATCGGGGCGCCGGTGGTGCCCGTCCGGAAAAGCGGGGTCGTCGCGATGGCCGCCTTCGGGTTCTCGATCCCGCAGGCGTAGGCCCAGACGGCGCAAGCGTCGGCCGCGTCCGGGCTATCGAAGCGCCAGCCCAGCTGGCGACAGCGGGACTGCACCTGCTTCTTGCCCTCATCACCGCGGACGCCGCGGCCGAGGAAGTGCTTGCGGGCGTCGGCCACCAAGACCTCGCGGACCTTGATGGATTTGGCCGCCAGCAGCGTGTCGAAGAGAAAGGGCAGGCCCACCAGAACGCGGGTGGTGCTGAAGTTGGTATTCTTCCCCATGTGCCGGGGGTCGAATGGCGCCTCGTAATAGACGGCATCCACCTGGTTCATCTTCAGGAAGTCCGCCAGCCACCGCATGGCCCCGCACCCGACCGCGCCGTTGTCCGCACCCTCAGGCGCGAACTGCTTGGTGCTCGCCCGAGGCACGCCACCTGGTTGGCCGTAGGCCCAGCCCGTGGCGGTCGCCACGTCGAGCGCGAGGATCCACTCGGCGCCCATCACGCAGGGTCGGTGAAGTCGTCAAAGGCGTCGGCATTGGCCTTGGTGTCGGCGGCCTTCTGCTGCGCCCCCGGGCTCGGCTTCTTGGCGTCACGTGCGGCCGCCGCCTCCCACATGGCTTCCCAATCGGCGATCTCGTCGTCACCGATGCTATGGTTCAGGGCGTCGATCTTGCGGCTCAGGTCGCGCCGCTTGATCGTCTTCTTGAACAGTTTCGGGTCGATGCCACGCGCCTTCGCCTCCTCAAGGATCCGCTCCTCGGACTCCTTGTGGTCCTTGCACTGGGCGCGGAAGGCGCCGCGGTCGCTCTCGCGGTCCTGCTGCACCTCGTCCCAGCGGTCGAGCAGCGCGTTCATGACCTTCGGATCGGGGGTGTTCGGCTGGGCGCTGGCAGCGCGTGCTCGCTTGGCCATCTCAATGTCCTGACGTGGGAAAGCCCGCGGGCGGCGCGGGCGGCCGGGGGGCTACTCCGCCGCGGTCGTGCGCTCGACGCCGATCGAGACGGGCTGAGGCTCAGGGCGCTCGATGTCATCGGGCCAGGCCAGTCCGGCAGGCCAGAAGTTGCTGTAGGCCTGAACCACCTCGTCGTAGGTCGACACGAGGAAGCTCCGCCCGGCGCGGATGGTCTGCACGAGGTTGTGCTTCCCCGTGAGCGAACCAATCGTCGACCACTCAGAGCGATTGGTCGCCTGGGAGAGGGTCTTGGTCAGCCGAAGGATGTTGGACGAGAGGCGCGACTGCATGGTCATGCACACAATGAAAGTTGGATTCCAACTTTTCGTCAAGTCGTTTCGCTTGAAAATTTTACCGCCATACGCCATCAAGAAATAGCGGTAACCAACTCCGAAAGGGGTAGATCAGAGAAAGGAACGCATGCTCAAAGAACGGATCGAAGCGCGCCTTGATGCGCTAGGCCTCAACCAGTTCCAAGCCGTTGAGGGCACACAGCTCGCACGGCATTTCATCTACGACATCCTCGCCGGGCGGAAGCAGAACGTCAGAGCGAAGAACCTTCAGGAACTTGCCAGAGCACTTCGCTGCTCGGTCTCGTACTTGGAGGGAAAGTCGGACGACATAGGTTTGCCGCCGAAACAACCAACTTCTTCTATTGCGGCAAAGCCGTTGACGACTGCGGGAATAATTGACGCGCAGTCTTGGCGCCGCGAAGGTGCCGACTCCACCGACGTAATCGAGGCCCCTCCGCTGCCCCAATACGCTGCCAGCCGGCAGATGATTTTCGTCTATCGCGGCGAGCCTTTCCAGCAGATCAGAGACGGTATGTTCGTCGTCGCGATAGACGCTCAGGATTACATTCGGAATCATGGGATCATTGGTCCCGGGTCCAACGTGATCGTGCAACGCAAGCGCCGCATGGACGACGAGGATTTCACCCAGACGACGATCCGAAAGCTGACGACCTCGGCGGCCGACCGCGCCCTGGCCAAGCGGATCGAGGCGGCAACCGACACGAAGTCAGGGAATGACGACGGGCGGGTAATTGCAGTGCCCGTGCTGGCGATGCAGCCGATTGTGTGAACCTTTCACGCGCACGCTCGCGTGAATATAATAACCCTAGATATTATACTTACGGCTGGAATAAGGGGCGCCTCGGGCGCCCCCTTTCATTTCATACACCAGCTTCTCCGAGTAGCTCTGGTCGGGTATAGTTCAATCCGCGCGTAGCAACAGATATGCCATTTTCTCGGTTGGAGTGACGAAATTTTTTTCGGCAAAATCCAACTTAAGAGGGTTGTAATCCAACTTTTTCCGGGCAAGTGTAGTCCTGCGTCGCTCGCGGAATGGCTGCGTCGTCGCGACAAATGGACAGCACATGGCGATTCAAAAGATCGATGTCGGCTCCCGTGCCGACTGGCTGAAGCTGCGCGCCCATGACGTGACAGCTTCTGCGGCTGGCGCCCTTTTCGGCGTCCATCCCTACGTCTCCGCCTATGGCCTCTTCGCCCTGAAGGCCGGCCTCAATTCCGAGGACGCCGAGGAGAGCCAGGCAATGCGGCGCGGCCGCTTGCTGGAGCCGGTGGCAGTGCAGCTGCTCCGCGAGGAGCGGCCCGACTGGAAGGTTCTTCACAACAGCGGGCCGAAGCAGTTCTACATGCGCGACACCGATCTGCGGATCGGCGCCACACCGGATGTCCTCGTCCAGTGCCCCCAGCGCGGCAAGGGCGTCATCCAGGTGAAGAACATCGAGCCCCGCGTCTTCCGCGAGAAGTGGCAAGGCGGCTCGTCGAAGGGTGAGATCGAAATCCCCCTCTGGATCATTATCCAGGCCATCGTCGAGGCGCGGCTCTGCAAAGCGGACTTCGCCTGCGTCACGCCCATGGTGGTGTCCTACGGCGTCAACATGCCGATCCTCGACATCCCGCTGCACGACGGCATCTGGAACAAGCTGGTCGAGAAGGTCGGCGCGTTCTGGAACGAGAACGTCGCCAAAGGCGTGGCGCCGCCGGCCGACTATGCGCAGGACGGCGAGCTGATCGCCAGCATGTACGCCGAGGCTGACGGCACGACCATCGACCTTTCCCGGGACAACCGGATGATGGAAATCCTCGCCGAGCGCGAGGTGCTGAAGGCCCGCGAGGCGGACGGCAATGCGGCCGAGAAGGCCCGCAAGATGCTTGACGCGGAGATCCTGCATAAGCTGGGCAACGCCACCGTCGCAGACCTCGGGAATGGCGTGACCGTCTCCGCCCCGACCACTCACCGGGGCGCCTATGAGGTGAAGGCGGGCAGCTATCGCGCCGTCAAGGTGAAGGGCTTCAAGCTTCCTCCCGGGCCCGGCGCCAAGCCGGCGGAGGACGCAGCGTGACGGCGCCTCGCCTCCCCCTCGCGCCCGTGGTGGTGGAAGCCGAGCCGGACACGGATGGGGTCGGGTTCCGTGTGCATCAAGGCGAACGCTACCACCCCTGCCTCGATTGGGGCGAGATGGTTCTCCAGATCACCGCCCTCACATGGTCGCCCGAAAGCCGTCCTCGCTTCCCGATGCTGACCGCTGACGAGTGGGCAGAGCGGGATCGCCGGGGCGACGAGCAGCGGGCCGCACGCCAGGCCGAGGACACCAAGTTCGTGTCCCTGCGCATCCCCAAAGCCGAAGCCGAACAGCTCTCGTCTGCCCTGTCGGACGTCCTGTGCTGGGCCGCCGGCTTTGCCGCCGCGAACTATGACCGCGGCGTCTCCGGCCCGATGGGCATCGAGCAGCTGCGCGACCTGAACCGCAAACTGAAGGCCGCGCTGTATCCGGCCGATTTCGAGGAGGTTTTCTGACCATGAGCAACGCGTTGAGCCTCACCGAGGCCGAGCAGAGGGTGGCCGACCGCATCACGCCGCAGGGTGCTCGTGGCGTCGCCATTGTGAGCGGCAGCGGCCTCGTCATGGAGAACATGGAGCAGGCGCTGGAGTTCGCCAAAATGATGGCGATCGGCGGCGTGGCTGTCCCTAAACACTTGCGCGGCAATCCGGGGGCATGTCTCGCCGTCATCATCCAGGCATTGGAATGGCGCAAGTCCCCCTATGCCGTCGCGAACAAGTCCTACAGCGTCAACGACCGCTTGGCCTACGAGGCGCAGCTGCTCGCCGCTGTCGTTATCGAGAACGCCCCTCTGAGCGGTCTCCCGGCCTACTCCTACACGGGTGAGCCAGGCACAACGCGCAAGTGCACGGTTACCGTGAAGCTGAACAACGGCCAGACGATCGAGCATGTGTCGCCCGAGGTGGCGAAGATCACCCCGAAGAACTCGCCCTTGTGGAAGTCCGACGAGGATCAACAGCTCGGCTATTACACGGTTCGCGCTATGGCCCGCCGGAACTTTCCTCACATCCTGCTCGGCGCGAGCGATCCGGATGACGCTGCCGGCGCGGCTCAGTACGACGCCCCTGCTCCCCGCGACATAACCCCGGCAAAGCCCTCCACAACCGAGAAGCTTGATCAGCTGGCAGGCACCAGTGCGCTCGGCGGAGAGCAGGATCAGATCGCACGGGAGCAGCCGGCGCCCGTCGTAGGCGAGGTCATCGAGCCGGAGAAGCCCAAGGCCGCCCGCAGCCGCAAGACGGCGGCGGCAAAGCAGGAGCCGACGCCACAGCCCACCCAGCAGGAGCGCGTCGCGGAGGCGGCGTCCCATCCGACGGTGCAGGCGGCGCTCAATGCCTTCCCGGGCTCCGAGGTGAGCGACGTTCGGCTGAATGACGACGATGGTGATGGGAGCGAGGTGGAGCAGTCCGCCGATGCTCTGGCGCCGAGCGTGGACGATGATCCCTTCGACGAGTTTGACGAGCCCGCGCCGACCGAGGCGGTTGATCCGGAGGAAGAGCGGATCCTGACCCGCCTGGGCGACATGGACAACGTTCCCAGCTGGATCGACGACGTGAAGCTGGGGCGTCAGTTCCTCGCTGGTCACGATGCGGCAACGCAGGGGCGCCCTCTGAGCACCATTCCCTCCGACATGCGTTCCGACCCGTCCCGTGCTTCGGAGTGCCAGGCATGGGCTGCCGGCCACGATGCGGTCACCGGCGACAGCAGTGAGAAGCGCCGCGAACGGAAGGCCGCTCGCGAGAAGGCCCAGCAGCAGCGCTGACCCGCCGGCCCGCCGGGCAAGCGGGCCTCATCACCACCGGACCTGACACAACGCCCTCTTGGGCGAAGGAGACCCCCATGCTTCACACACGTCCCGATTACGCCCACATCCAAGACCCCCACGGCAAGATCCCGACCGAGGAACCGGTGTTCCTGCTCCGGGGATGCGATGTGGCGGCGCCCTACGCGATCTTCGCCTGGGTTGCCATGGCCGAGCGCTTCGGTGCCGACCCCTCCTTGACCAAGACGGCGCTGGAGCAGGTCAAGCGCATGCACGAATGGCAGGACGCGCACGGCGCCAAGGTGCCCGACGGGCCGAAGGCAAGGTATCCAGAACCGGCCATGCCCACTCTCTCGGACGAAGAGCGCAAGCTGGTCAGCAGCTTTCGCGACACATACGCCGCTATCGGCCGGCACCCGATCGTCCTCTTCGTCTGAGGCGCAGGCGATGCTGATCCGGTGCGTCGACTTCGAGACCACGGGCGCTCCCACCAAGATGGAGAAGCACGCCGTCTGCGAGGTCGGCTGGTGCGATGTGGTCGGCGACGAAGACGACGATCTGCCTTGGGGCCACGGGATGCCGAGGGCGATGCTGGTCGACCCCTGCAGGCCGATGCCACCTGAGGCGGCAGCGGTCCACGGCATCATCGACGCTGACCTGGTGGGCGCGCCTCAGATGGTCACCGGCTTCATGGAGTTGATGAAGGGGCCGCCGTCGATGTTCTGCGCGTTCAACGCGGACTTTGAGCAGGCGTTCTTTCAGGGTGGCGATCTGCCGTGGGTCGACCCCTACAAGGTGGCGGTTCGGCTATGGCCGGACGCGCCCAACCACAAGCAAGGGACGCTCCGCTACCTGCTTGGCATTCCTCTCGATCGGGCCGCGGCGTTCCCGCCGCACCGCGCCGGCCCCGATGCCTACGTTCTCGCCGGCATTCTTGCGCACATCCTCAATGAGGGTCTGTGCAGCCTGGACACGATGGTGCGCTGGTCCAAGGGGCCTGCGCTCCTGCCCAAATGCCCGATCAGCGACGAGCATCGAGGCAAGCCATTCAATGATGTTCCGAGCAGCTTCCTCAAATGGATCCTCGATCCGAACAAGACCTTCAGCCGCGATCTGAAGGCAACGGCGAAATACCATCTGAAGTTGCGCGATGAGCTAATTACGTGACGCTGCGATAACCAAGAAATTAATAACTTGTTAAGAATTGAGGCATGCCACGCCTACGATTGTGGCGTGAGTAAAACTCTTAAGGTCAGGGCAATGAACTCAAAACAACTCCGCGATAACAAGCCTCCTCCAGACGACATCCAGATACCGATAGCTGAATTGCGGCTTTCGCAGGAGCAGGCAGCCGAAATGGCGCGGGCCGCGGCGGCCAAAGCCGCCACAGTCATGAGCCCGGCGGAATGGGAAGCCCTGAGGAAGTCTTGTGCCAACCCCATCAGCGCCGACGCGGAAATGCTCTTCGGGCACCCGAAGGACTTCATCGGAGGCAAGAAATGAGGGGCAAGAACGTCGTCACGCTCATGGGGAACCTCACAGAGGATCCGGAGCAGAAGCGTTTCGAGGGTCAGCGGTCGCTCGTCAGCTTTCGCCTGGGCGTCACCGAGAGCTATCGCAAGAACGGCGAGAACCACGAAGCAACCGAGTGGATCAATGTGAAATGTTGGGGAGATGGCCTCAACGATTTCATCATGAAGAACCTCGCCAAGGGCGATCGTGTCTACGTCGAGGGTAAGTTCAAGACCGACAAGTACGATAAAAACGGAACGACGGTCTACACGAGCTATGTGGTCGTGAGCGGCTTCGATGGCAGCCGTGTCGACATCATGATGAAGGCTGGACAGCAGCGGGGCGCTTCGGCGCCCCGCGAGAGCGACGGCCAGCCGAGCCAGCAACGATCGCGACAGCAGCAGCCGGCGGCCCAGCCGTCGCAGCAGCAGAGCGCGTTCGACGACGAAATCCCCTTCTGAGGCGATGGCATGAGCTGGTCCCCCCAACAGGAAGGCGCGTTGAAGGCCGTGGCCGAGTGGCTGCGCGACGAGCACGCTCCGCAGGTCTTCTACCTTGCCGGGTTCGCCGGCACGGGCAAGACGACGCTGGCGAAGGAACTCGCCGGCAGCGTGTCCGGATCCGTGCTCTTCATGGCCTTAACCGGCAAGGCTGCGCTGGTGCTGCAGACCAAGGGGTGCTGGGGTGCCCGCACCATCCACTCGACCATCTACAAGTCGCGGGAGCGGGCCGGCGGCGTCACGGAGTGGATCCTCGACCCCGACGGCCCGATGAAGGATGCCGCGATCGCCGTCGTCGACGAGGTGTCCATGGTCGGGCCGGACCTGGGCAACGACCTCCTCTCCTACGGCAAGAAGATCCTTGTGCTCGGCGATCCTGCCCAGCTGCCGCCTGTACGCGGCGAGGGCTTTTTCACCGCGCGCCGGCCCGACTTCATGCTGACGGAGGTTCATCGCCAGGCGCAGGATAACCCGATCATCCGCATGTCCATGGACGTGCGCGAGGGGCGCCAGCTTCAGTTCGGTCGGTACGGGAGCAGCAGGGTCATATCCACCCGCGATGTGGACCGGGGCGAGGTGCTCGCCGCCGACCAGGTGCTGGTAGGGATCAACCGGACACGCCGGCTCTACAACGAACGCCTCCGGAAGCTTCGCGGCTTCGGCGGCCCGGTGCCGCATGTCGGAGAGCGCCTCGTCTGCCTGAAGAACAACCGGACCAAAGGCCTGCTGAACGGAGGCCTCTGGGACGTGGCAGACCTGATCGAGGCCGAGCCGCACGCCATCAAGATGATCGTATCGCCGAATGACGCGGGCGCCGTGCGCCAGCCGGTCGAGGTCGAGGTTCACCCCCACTTCTTCGTTGGCCGCGAGAAAGAACTCTCCATCCCGGAACTCAAGCATTCCGATCAATTCGACTTCGGGAATGCGCTGACTGTCCACAAGTCGCAGGGCTCGCAGTGGGAATACGTCTACCTGTTCGATGAGAGCGGGGCGTTTCGGGACGATGCCTGCAAGCATCTTTACACCGGATTAACCAGAGCGGCGAAGGCCGTGATTATCGCGAGGGCAGCATGACCACCGACACCACTATCAGGGACAACGTGAACATCCTTGCCGACATGCTCAAGGCGGAGGCCAGCAAGAGCGTCGCAACGGAGGACAGGCGTGCTGCGCACGCGACGATCGATGCGGTGAGCAACCTCATCGTCGGCGCGCTGGAGGACTTCGCCAGCATCGCCTCGTCCCTGGAAACCATCGCGGACAACAAGCGCTCCGGCGCGTGAAGGAGGACACCATGTCGAAGTTGGTCAAGCCGGAGGAAGCGGAGATCGGCGCCCGCATCAAGACCCGGCGCATGCTGCTCGGCATCAGCCAGGAGAAGCTGGCCGAGCAGCTGGGGCTCACCTTCCAGCAGGTCCAGAAATACGAGAAGGGCGTCAACCGCGTGAGCGGCGCTCGGATCGCGCGGCTGGCCGAGATACTGCAAGTGTCGCCCGACTGGCTTCTGAAGGGCGATGTGAAGTCCGGGGTGGATGAAATGCCGGAGCCCGACAGGCACGGCATCGAGGCGTGGCGCATGGTTGCCGCCCTCCCGTCGATCGAGGCCAAGACCGCGGCCCTGAATGCAATCCGGGCCATCATCAACGCCTTCGCGCCGCCGACGCCCGCAGCATGATCGTGATGGACACCGCCACCGCTTTCGGTGTGGCTGCGCTCCTCCTCATTCTGGGCACCGTGATCGGTTCGGCGTGGAGCCTGCGTCGGCTCGATGCCGAAAGGCTCGAGTCCTGGGAGGACGGGTTTGCCACCCGCTTCCATCACGACCGGATGACGCCTCCGCCACGGCCGCCGCGCCATGGCTGACCGCGGCACCTCCTTTGACCGGGCCCTCGCGATCGTCACCGCGTTCGAGGCCGCCGGCGAGACATCGGCAGCCCGGATGCTGCTGCTCACCCAGATCCAAGACCTGATCGACGCGGCGGATGCCGCCCGCGCCGGCGCCAGCAAGGGAGACCTCACAATGGGCGATCACTTCTGCATCGTGTGGAACCCGGACGGCATGCGGCCGCCGCGCTTCCGCCACGACACCGTTGACAGTGCCACCAGGGAGGCGATCCGCCTCGGCACCGAGAACCCCGGCCAGACCTTCCACGTGCTGGAGAACATCGGCCACGCCAAGACGCCGGCCGCCGTGTTCACGTCGGTGTACCCGACGCACCTGGTCATCACCGAGTCCAACATCGGTTTCGTGACCGCTGGCGCCGCGACCGGCCGGGCGGTGGCCTTCGAGTCCACTCCCAATCCGCACGGCGACGACATCTGGCAGCAGTTCCGCAATTCCCGCGGGGCGACCCACATCATCGCCGAGGCCGATTACATCCCCGGCGTGAAGCTCAAGGACGGCGGCCCGGAAGATGACACGCTGGAGCGCGCCGGCGCCGAGGTGATCCGGCTCCGGACGTGGCTGCATCGGATCCTTGAAGCCACCAGCGGAAGCGGCGGCATCAGCCCTCGGCAACGAGCGATCATCCACACGGCATGCACCGAAGCGCTGACCTGTGAGCCTCCGCCTTTTCCCAATCAGGCCAAGGCGTCGCTTCCCGGCTTCGAGGATTCTCGCACCAATGAGGTAGGGGAGAAGCCTTGGCTTCCCAATGACGACGGTTGGATAGAATGGTCCGGTGGCGATAATCCGGCTCCGAAGGAGACGGTAGATGTGCTCCTACGAGAAGATCGGGTAGCACGGAAGTTTAAATCGAGTGGGCTGGTCTCCGCTGTCTGGCAATGGAATTGGAAAGGCGACGGACGGGATGTCGTCGCATATCGAATTCGTCGCCGCTATAAAGAGGCCGCCCCGCACGATACCAATTCATCGCTGGTTTTCCCGGGAAGCATTTCCGACCCGCCCGTATATTCGATCCGCGCCTTGGAGCACGGCGAGTATCTACCGGGAGACAGGGTGAGGTTCACGCATCGTAGCGGCGGCCGGGATCTTGGCGTCGGGCGGCTCGGGACTGTGGTGGAGGGCTCGGACACCTCACGCAACTGCACCCCTGTGCGTTGGGATGAGATCGACGGCAGAAAGGAAGAATGCTGGGGCCCCTACACGGGGAGCATCGAGCACGAGAGCCTGCCTCAATTCGAAGTTGGGGATGAGGTCGAATATTCCGAAACCAGTGCCCGCCTGATCGTTCGGTCGATCGACAAGTTCGGACGACTTGACCTCGTGCGCGAGGACGACAGCTCGCCGGCTGCGCTCGTATATCCGACCAGCGTGCGCCTGATCTGCCCCGTGCAGCGCTTGGGGAGGGCGGGATGACCGCCGCCTATCCGCTCCAATGGCCGGAAGGCTTCCCGCGCGCCAAGAGCCGCGAGCCCGGCAAGTTCAAGACCGCGCTCCCCACCGCGCTGAAGAACGTGCAGGACAGCCTGCGCAGGTTCGGCGAGGACAGCCGGGCGCCGGTTCGCGAGATCATCCTCTCGTCCAACGTCACGCTGGGCCAGAGCAAGCCGACGGATCCCGGTGTTGCCGCGTGGTTCCTCTGGGACGGTGAGCAGCGCTGCATCCCGGTCGACCGCTACCAGACCGTGGAGGCGAACCTCCAGGCGATCCACCACATCATCGAGGCCCGGCGCGTCGAGCTGCGTCACGGCACGCTGGCGCTGGTGCGCGCGACCTTCAAGGGTTTCGTGCCCGCCCTCCCCGCGCCCGGCGGTGCCCGGCCATGGCGCCAGGTGCTCGACCTCGGCGCGCGACCGACGCGCGCGATGATCGACGAGGCCTTCCGCACCCTCGCCAAGATCCGCCACCCCGACCACGGCGGCACGCCGGCGGAATTCGCCGAGCTGACGGCCGCGCGTGAGCAAGCCCTGAAGGAGATAGGCAATGGCTGAGACCAAACTCGTGAGATGGGACGAACCGCTGACGCCCATGCATACCATTGATGTGCTTGAAAAATCGGTCGCAAGTGCCCCCGTGGGGCCGAATACTGGCACGGCTTTCGTGAGAGTCGATACCCGCGTGCTTCTCTGGCTGCTTCACGATGTGCGCACGCTCCATGCTCGCCCCGAAATCCTTGAAGGCCTGCGCGCATTGAACAGTTTCAACGGTTTCCCAGCGATGCCCCCCGCCGTGATGGAAGCTGCGTCCGTCGCTCTCAAGAAGGCGGAGGGCCGCGCGCCATGACCGTCTTCGTCTGGGTCCGCGGGCTACGCGGCCCGTCACCGCAGGTGTGGGCGGAGATGCCCCCCAAGGAATTCCGCGGCCGCGGCGAGCGCGTGCTCGCTCACCATCGCATCACCGCCGAGGAGGAGACGCTCACGCTCGACCAGCTGGCGGCCAAGTACCCGGCGCCGGCGCAGCAGGAGGAAGAGCATGATTGAGACAAAGGCCTTTCCCACTGTCGACGTGATTTCCGCGGTCTCCGGCGTTCTGGTCAGCGGCATCGGTGGCGTCTACGAGGTGCTGGGCTGGATGGCTGGAGAAAGCCTGTTCACGCACCAACTGCCGCGGGTCGGCGAGGAAGCCCGGCCCGTTGCCATCGCGTTTGACCCGCGGATCGCCATCGTTCTCGGCGAGGCAAAGCAGGTCACGCCGGACAACTGGCAGGAATGGCGCGACCGATGGGTTGAGCGGCTGGGCCCGGAACTGTCCGTGCCCCGGCTGGACGCCACGCAGCACCGCAGGGTTCATCCCTTGACCGAGTTGCGGGAGATGATTCCCGACACGCCCGTCGTGGTCGTCAGCAAGGACGACGCCCATGGCTGAGATCGTCGCCCTCAATCCGGAGCCCACGTGGCTCTTCAGCGTCCACGTGTCCCGCCGGCCCGATGGAACGCTGGTCGCGTCCCTGAGCGACGCCCGCGCATCCCTGATCGGCGGGCCCGAGGAAACCCCTCGGGAAAAGCTCCTCCGCTTCTCCGACCTGCTCGCGCAGTCGGTCTCTGGGATGCGGGAAGAGGCCAGAAAGATCGGAGAGGAGCCCCGCCATGGTTGAACCTCGCTGGCACTGGCGGAACTGCCGCGAAATCGGGATCGGCGTCCAGTTCTGGCCGCTCACGTGGACGCTGCGCGCCGACCGCATCGTGGACGTTTACGGCGGCGAGTGGCGCCTCGATCTCGGGCCGCTCACCTTCATCTTGTTCGCGAACATCGGCAATTGCAGCAGCGAGAGCCGGTTCGAGGCATGGCGTGGGCTGTCATGCGAGGAGGCGTGGGAGCGCGCGATCCGGTTCGAGGGGCGCGCGCCATGAGCATCCACGCGCAACTCGCCGCGCCGCAGATGCGCACCGAGGGCTTTCCCGAGTTCGTGAGGATGCGCGAGTGGGCCGATCCCGGCTTCCGGCACAAGCTTGCCCGCTGGTGGGGACCGGCCGGCCAGACCGACCCCTATTCTTGGCTGCCGTGGATAATGTTGAACCCGAGCACTGCGGACGGGAAGGTGAACGACCCGACGCTGCTTCGGATCATCCGCTTCTCGTGGATGTGGGGCTTCAACGGCCTAGTCGTGTTCAACCTCTATCCGTGGCGCACGTCCTCGCCGCGCGAGTTGGCGCAGACCGTCGTCGGATGGGCCGACCGGCAGTATTGGTGGGTGAGAGACACCATCTGGCGCAACCACAACCGGATCGCGAAGGAACTCGAAGCGATCGACGCCGCCATGGTCGCTTGGGGCTCGCCCGCTGGGTCGCTGGGGCTCGAGACCGAGATGTGGGCCGAGCAGCTCTTTGACACCATCAACTGCGACACCAGTCAGCGTGAGCGCACCTTGCAGCTTTGGTGCCTGGGCAAGACGAAGGCCGGCGACCCCATCCACCCGATGGCGCGCGGCAGGCACCGCGTCCCGAACGACGCCCGCCCGATCGCCTTCGACAACCCCGGCACGATCTCAATCGGCGATCCGGTACCGCCGGTTCCCAATCCCGCACCGCCACATCCGGCGGCCCCGCCATCGCCGCAGGGCGCATTCCGGTTTGGAGACGACAATGGCTGACGACTGCACCACCTGCCACTTCAACCGCGACGGCTTCTGCCACCGCTTCCCCCCGCAGGTCTGCCTTTACCCGACCGACAACCAGCTGCCGGTCCTCTACGTCGTCGGCGATGGGTTCCCGGCGGCCCGAAGCTGGTGCGGGGAGTGGCGGGCGCGGCCGGAGGCGACGGCAGTTCTGGATGTGGGGGTGACCCGTGGCTGACCTGCATGAGCAGCTCGAAGAAGCCGAAGCCCGCGTCGCCTATCTGAAGCGCAGGATCGCGACAGCGCCATGCGCCGAGGTCGGGCATCGCTGGAAGCACATCGGCGGGAAGAACTGCGGTTGCGAGAACGGGTCGTGTTCCGTCCCCGTCCACGAATGCACCGTCTGCGGCGACTGCGACTATGGCGAGAACGCCGAGGCGGAGGAGACGCGAGCGGAATGCGCTTCAAGGAAGGGCGGAATCGATGCCTGACCTTCCCATCCTCTTCAGCCCGCCCATGGTCCGCGCGCTGGTGCGGGAGGTCGAGCAGCCCGGCACCGGGAAGACACAGACCCGGCGCACCAACGGCGTGCCGCTGATCGAGCGGACGCAATCAGAAGGGTGGCTGATCCACAATTCGCATGGCGGCGTCTTCACATGGTCCGACGACGCTGTGTCCAACATTGCCGCCGAGATGCTGCCCTTCCAGCCAGGCGACCGCCTCTGGTGCCGCGAGGAGCATTTCCAGTTCGGACATTGGGAGGTGGCGGCCGTGAAGACGACCAAGGGCGGCCGCGAGAAGTGGCAGTTCGTGCCCGATACCGACGAGGTGCTGCTCGACCCGCCGGCCGAGTTCCGCAAAGGCCGCCACAACGCCGATCCCGGCACTCCGGCATGGCACAAGCGGCTCGGCCGCTTCATGTTCCGCAAGCACTCCCGCCTGACGCTCTACGTCACCGACGTGCGGGTGGAGCGGCTGCAGGACATCAGCGAGGAGGATGCGCGAGCCGAGGGTGCCTATATCGGCAAAGCCTCCCGGCGCGTTGCAGACGATCACATGACCATGGCCGTGGCCGGCACTTGGTTCTCCACTGCCCGCGCCTGGTACGCCGATCTATGGAAGCGCATCAACGGAGATGGCGCATGGGACGCGAACCCATGGGTGGCTGCCTACACCTTCGTGCCCCGCCTCGGGAACATCGACACCCTGCCGGCGACGCTCGCCGACCTCCCCTCTCATGATGAAGGATCCCGGCCGTGACCGATGCCGATAAGCGACTCTTGGTCGACGATGTGAACGCCGACGCGAGCCTGAGCGTGGAAAAGCTCAAGGAAGGTGTGTTCTCCCTCACGACCTTTGAACGACTGGGCGGATCCGATGACTGGACAGCCAAGGGCTCGGTCGACGTGGATGCGGCGGCCCTCGCCGCCATCGCGACGTTCACCGGGGCTGTTCCGTCGGATGCGACCCTTAGCGCCCTGCCCTGCGAGGAGCAGCACCGGCTGGCGAAGATGCTCGCCGGCAACGTGGGCTATGAGCTCGTCGAGGAGCCGGAGCACCCGGACAGCCCCCACCGGGCGGACTTGCCGCCGCAGGAACGCTTCTTCCTGAGCACCGACAACGACAGCCACTGGTATCTCGTGCCCGTGGCCAAAGCCGCCGAATGGGAGGCATGGGCTGCGATCCCTGAGGATGACGAGCGCGCATGGGAGGCACCGGCGTTCGCGAAGCCGCTTGGCGGCGCACCGGGCCTCGTCACGTTCACGGATCCGGAGATGCCCCGATGACGACCGAGGCAAATCTCGGGGCTTTCGAGTCCGCCAACGAGAACGACGCCATCTTGGCGTTCCTTGACCGTAAGGCCGACGTATGGGCCGCAGAGACCGATATCGCGGGCATGGTAGCGCGCATGAGCACGGATCCGAAGTCCCGTGAAAAACTTGCGGACTTTGCGCGACAGTGCTTCGTCGAAGCTGGCTATCGGACATTCTGCGACCTGCGCGATGAAGGCTGGTCTAGACCGGCCTCCCATGCCCGCCAGCCGGGGGCGCCGGTGGCGTGGCAGCACCGCTACGCGTTCCGAGGCGCGGCCGAAATGCCGTGGCTAGACGGGCGCGCACCTTCGCTGCCACCCTTCGACCCTGAAGACGAGTGCTACAGCGACTTCAAGGTGGAAGAACGCCCCCTCTACACCGCAGATCACCCCGCCCCGCCTGCCCCGGAGCCGGTGGCCTACCAGCAGTTCAAAGACGGAAAATGGGTCGAGTGCTCGGAGTTCGTCGCGAAGGGGTGGGGCGACAAGATCGATGAAGGGTGCCGCGGCCTTTATACTCGCCCCGCCCCGCCTGCCCCGGTGGCGGTGCCGGAGGGGATGACTGCCGACGAGGCATGGCAGGATCTTTGCGAGAAAGACGACCGTACATCACCGGCCGAGTACCCGGACTATTCGCTTATCACGCGCGAGGAACTGGCTGGCTACATGCGCCAAACCGCCCCCTCTCCCGCCTCACCTGAGAAGGGGACGGAGCGGGTGCGGGAGGCGCTGCGGATACTCAGGAATGCGCTGGCCTTCTACTCCACCGGCAAACACTTCTACGGCGACATTATCGTGGATCGTGGCGAGCACGCCCGCGCGGCCCTCGCCTCCCACCCCGCCGAGCCCGAGGGGGAGACGTGGTTCGCTGCCGACGTGCGCCGCGCATCCGAACGGCAAGAGCAGATCGATGCGGCAGCGCCTTCGACGCGCGCCGCAGCACTGTCCGCACTTGCTGAAATGGACGCGGACGAAATCCTCGCCACCCACCCCACCGCCCCAAAGCCGGCCGAGGTGAGGGAGACCACGGCGCGCTATCTGGCTGGGCTGTTCGGCGAGGACGTAGCCCCGAGGCATCGCGAGTGGGCAGACGAATTGCTCGGACGCATCCTCTCCCCCGCCCCTGCGGCAGAGGAGTTCCGGCCGACGCACCGGCACGTCAAGCGAGGCTTGGAATATCGTGTACTCGGCGAGGCCGAGGCGCAGGTGAGCGCTGGCGGCTACAATGGCCTCGCCGATAACGAGCGTAAGTTGCGCGAAGGCGACCGCCTCACCGTCTACCAGGGCGCGGACGGCAAGCTATGGGCGTGCTTCACCGACGAGTTCACTGACGGGCGGTTCATTCCCCTCCCTAGCGGGGAGGGCTGACGCCATGGGCGAGATCGCCGAAATGATGCTGGACGGGACGCTGTGCGCGTCCTGCGGCGGCTACATCGAGGACGGGGAGCCGGACGGCATGCCGCGCTACTGCTCGGCCCGGTGCCGGAGAGACAGCGGGATCGATGGCCCCGCCCGCGGGAATCTCAGCAACAACTGCGCGACTTGCCCGATCTGCTCCAAGCAGTTCACCTCACGAAAGGCGAGGCGCCAGCACCAGCGCGACAAGCATGAACGGCCAGTGGCACCCGAGGGCTCTGCACATGAGCAATGAGGCACGCCCCCCAGAGCCCTGCCTCACCGCCCCCTGCCGTGCGCCCATGGCCTGCCGCGAGTGGGGCTATTGCCGCCAGCGGAACGTCGAGGACCGGGAGCCGCTGACAGCCGAGAAGGTCGCGGAGCGGCGCAGGGAGGCCGAGCGGCGGCGCGAACTCTCCACCGTGCCGGGAGCCTAGATGATGGCACCGGACACGATCGACGCATGCGTGGCCATCATCCACCGCGACCTGCCTGGCTGGTGGTGGACCGTCGGCCTCTGCAATCTCACCGGCCATGCCAGCTTAGGGCCGGATTACAATGGGCCGGAGCGCGAGCGACTGCTCGCCGCCTTCCCGATCGACCGGTTCGATGCCGGCTTCCATGCCGATCTGGCGCCGGGCGGCACCCTGCAGGCTGCGTGCGACGCGCTCGTGGATTGCCACCGCCAGGCGCTCGCCGCGATTGCATCTTTGCAATCTAAGGTATGATCGGCTCCTCAACGGAGGGAATCGATCGATGGCAGTCGGGATTGAGTTCGACGGGCACGAACTGGAACTTCTGATGTGCCTCGCGCAGAAGGCATGGTTCGACAAGCACACCATGGTCTCGCGCGAGGAACTGGCCCAGGAGGTCACCCTTCGCCATCTGCCGAAGATCGAGGAATCCGATATCTCTGGGTTGCTTGGGAAAGGCCTGATCGAAGAGCCCGTTAAGGGCGTGTTTTCCGTGACGGCGGCCGGGATGAGCGCGGCCAAGAACTGTGGCTTCCTCGGCTGATGCCCGTTGGGCTTGCTTTCGGCGCGCGCTGGCCGGCCCGCAGAACGGTCGGCCTCACCGCGCAGACCCGTGTATTCGCATCGAACGAGCCACCCCGTCACAGTAACCCGCAAAAATATTTTCCCGGGTATCCAACCGGGTATCGGCATTCAGGGCGAGGGTAGAAATCCAGCAATAATGCGGGGTTCAGGCTTTCACCCCATCCGCCACCCCTTCCGCCATTGCACATCGTCCAATGGACGGAGACCCGCATCATTTTACGGCGACTCGCCATGAGCTATCCGCCCAACTCAAACGTGCCAACTGCCGCTCTGGTTAAAGCACTATCAGTCACCGAACTTTTGGTTCTTCACGCAGAGATCGGTGAAGAACTTCGAGAGCGTGGCATTGTGCGGAGCGCAAACAATCCTACGGGTGACCTTGCTGAGTATTTGTTTTGCACCGCCTTCGGTTGGCGACAAGCGGCAAAATCCGAACGCGGATACGACGCCACCGGGTCAGACGGCACACGGTATCAAATCAAGGGGAGACGCGTTCATAGGCGTAATAAGTCCCGCCAACTGTCTGCAATACGTGACATAAACGGAGGGTACTTTGATTTTCTCGCAGGTGTTCTATTCGATGATGGATTCAAAGTTTTAAAGGCGGCACTGATCCCGATTAAAATCGTCATAGAGCGCTCAACTTTTATAGCCCACACCAATAGTAATAAATTTGTCCTGCGTGATGATATATGGAATTCTATCGACGTTTGCGACGTGACCGCCGAAGTCACAGGAGCAATGCCTCGGTAGAAGATTACGTCATCTTGGCGACAGACAATAAAAATACTGAAATCGAATTTATTTCGATCCGGATGCTAGACGCTCACTACTACTCCACTCGCCCCCTCCCCCTCACCCCAACACCCCATCCGGCGCCTCGATGGTGAGCAGGCTCGAAAGGTCCGCCCCGTTCTCGGGCGCGGCCATGGGGCAGGTGGTGCCGGTGAGGACCGCCACGTCGAACAGCTCGCGGATGGCGCCTTCCAGGCGGATCCATTCCACCACGTCGCCGGTGGCGAGCTTGATGATCTGGACGCCGCACCAGGGCGTGCCGCCGCGGCGCGCGATCTCGTCATCGATGGGCATGCCATTGAACGACAGGTGCCGCGGCAGCGAGAGCGTCACCACCGCGTGCCCGGCATGGATGGAGAGGCCGCGCAGGAAGCCCGGGCAGAAGGCGACGTCCTCCTTCGCGCCGGTCACGGGATCGACGCGCACCAGATAGCCCCGCGCGGAATCGAGCATCCAGATCCACCCACCATGCACGCGCGGCGAATGGGGCATGGAGAAGCCGTCGGCGATGACCTCGTGGTCGTCCACCCGGATGAGCAGCCCGCCGCCGACCCGGTGCTCCCGCCAGCCGTCCACCACGTCGGTGGCGGAGACCGCCGTCACGTAGCGCACCCGCCCGTCCTCCAGCGCGAGGCCGTTGAGGTGGCAGCGATCCTCGGCGGCAAGGCGGGAGATGAACTTGGGCTTCCACACCGGCTTGAAGGAGTGGCGGTGGCTGATCGTGGCGAGGCAGCTGAACTTGGTGTTCACGAAGACGATGCGGCCGCTCGCCTCCACCGCGATCTCGTGGGCGTCCACGTCGCCGGTGACGAAGGCAGTGCGCGGCACGTAGAGGCGGTCGAAATGCCCGTTCGCCCGCTCGTCCGGGCCGAGCACGTTGGCGAAGCGCCAGATCTGGTTCAGCGAGGCGAGATAAAGCTCCTCGCCGCGCGGGGCGAGGCCCATGGCCCGCACGAAATTGCGCTGATGGAACGAGAGGTTCTCGTTGCCGAACTGGCCGACGAGAAAGAGCTGCCCGCTCTGGTAGGACGAGAAGGCGAGGCTCACCCGGTGCTGCGCCAGCCACGCGGCGAAGGTGCGCGAACAGGTGATCTGGGTCTGGTCTGTCTCGACAGGAGCTGCCTCTTGCGCCTGACCCATTGTATCCACCCGCTCCGGCCGTGGGATCTGTGCGTTCCCGTGGCCGGAGAGTGAAGCCGGTTTTTCCAGCTGAGGCCAGACCGCAGCACCGCAGCGCACAGCTTAGAAATGCACGCGCCCCGTGGCGCCGCGCCGCATCAGGCGGCGCGATAGCGCGGGGCCGGGGCGGAGCCGCCGAGATGCTGGGCCATGGCGCGGCGGGCCGCTTCATAGGCCAGCCATTCGCCGCCGTCCTGCAGGGCCGGGATGGTGACGATCTCGCCGGCATCGAGGCCCGCGAGGGCGGCGTCCACCATCTCCTCGGCGGACATCACGATCTCCTTCGGCAGGTTCGCGTGGCCGCCGACGCCGGGGATGTTCCAGAACTCGGTGGCCGTCGCCCCCGGCAGCACCGCCTGCACGCGCAGGCCGCGCGCGCCCAGCTCGTGCTGGAGCGACTGGGTGAGCGCCAGCACATAGGCCTTGCTCGCCCCATAGACGCCGTTGAGCACCTCCGGCGCCAGCGCCACGATGGAGGAGATGTTGATGATGGTACCGCCGCCCCGCGCCACGAAGGCGGGCGCCGCCGCGTAGGTCAGGCGGGTCAAAGCGGTGACGTTGATGGCGATCATCTCCTCCATGCGCGCGACATCGCTGTCGAGAAGCGGCGTCGCGGCGCCGAAGCCGGCATTGTTCACCAGCAGGGAGATGCCGACGTCGTCGCGCAGCAGCGCCTCGATGCGGTGGAGGTCGGCGGCGGCGTTGAGGTCAGCGGTGATGGTCTGCACCGTGCGGCCGGTCGCGCTCCCGATGCGCGCCGCCACTGCCTCCAGCCGCACCGCATTGCGGGCGACGAGGATGAGGTCGTAACCGCGGCGCGCCAGCCGCTCCGCATAGATGGCGCCGATGCCACCGGAGGCGCCGGTGACCACCGCGATGCCCTTGTTGTGTTCCGTGTTCATGGCCGATCCCCGGTCGTTGGTGCGAGACAGAGGGAGCCTAGGCGTGATGTGCCATGTCCTGAATGTCGAAGAGGCGGCAATTCAGGACATAACCGGCCGACAAGCGGGGGCGACGTGGGCGGGTGCGCCATGCGCCACCCCATCCTTCTCCCCTTCGATGTAGCGCAGGCTGCGGCGCAGGCTCTGGGGCGGGTGGCCGAAGTGGCGCAGGAAGGCGCGGCGCATGCGGTCGCGGTCGTCGAAGCCGGTGTCGCGCGCCACCACGTCCATGGCGTGACGCCCCTCCTCCAGCATGGCCTTCGCCGCCTCGAGGCGCAGGCGCTCCACCGCCTTGGCGGGGGATTCGCCGGTCTCCTCGCGGAACACGCGGCTGAACTGGCGCGGGCTGAGGCTCGCCGCCTCCGCCAGCTCCTCCACGGTCAGGGGATTGCGCAGGTTTTCCTTGGCGTAGGTCAGCGCGCGGCGGACGCGATCGGAGCGCGGCTCCAGCTCCAGCAGGGTCGAGAACTGCGCCTGTCCGCCCGGCCGGCGATGGTAGACCACCAGCTTGCGGGCGATGGTGCGGGCGAGCGCGGCGTCGTGGTCGTCCTCCACCAATGCGAGGGCGAGATCGATGCCCGCGCTCATGCCCGCCGAGGTCCAGATGTTGCCGTCGCGGATGAAGATGCGGTCGTCGTCCACGCGGATGGCGGGGAAGCGCTCCTGCAGCGCCCGCGCGTGCGCCCAGTGGGTGGTGGCCGCCCTGCCATCCAGCAGGCCGGCCTCGGCGAGGCGGAAGGCGCCGGTGCAGATGCCGGCCACGCGGCGCGATTGCGTGCCCGCTTCGGCGATGTAGGCGCGCAGCCGCGCAGGCGTTGGGGTGGGCACCAGTTCGCCCAGCACCACCAGCGTGTCGGGAAATGGACCGAGCGGCTGCGTGGTGACAGAGACCCCGAGCGAGGAGGACACGCCGCCGCCCCTCTCCGACATGAGCGTGAGGGAATAGGCCGGTCGCTCCAGCACGGTGTTGGCGAACTCGAAGGCCGACACGGCGGCCAGCCCCATGACCTGGAACCCGTCCTCGACGATGAAGCCGATGTGCCGCATGACCTGCTCCCACGTCCCGTTTCGCCGCTTAAGGCAATCTGGGACATGGAGACCCGAATGCAAGCGGCCCTGCCCGGCCGGTCGGACCAAACGGGGCGGATGACCGGAATCGCCGCGTTTTCGTCCGTCTCCGCCGGGCTGAGGCCCCGAGCTTCGTCTTCGCCAGGGCAAGGTTCGGATGCGGCGGCGGAGGCTGGACGAGGTGCCAGAGCGGGTATATACACGTATCCATGGACACCCCCTGCCACTGCGCCCGCCTGCGCCGGGCGACGCGCCGTATCAGCGCCATCTACGACGAAGGCTTCGCGCCGCTCGGCATCAACGTGGCGCAGTATTCGCTGCTGCGTTCCGTCCGCGACAAGGGCGAGGTCAGCATGACCGAGCTGGGCCGGATGCTGGAGCTGGACCGCTCCACTGTGGGCCGCAACGTGCGGGTGCTGTCCAAGCACGGCCTGGTGGAGATGCGGCGCGGCAAGGACGACCAGCGCGAGGCCTGCATCGCCCTCACCCCGCAGGGCACAGAACTCCTCAAGACCGCCGCCGAGGCCTGGCGCCGGAGCCAGAAGACGATCGAGGACCGGCTGGGCAAGGACCGGCTCGAACAGCTGCGCGATCTCCTCGCCGCCCTCTGAGGCGAAGGGGTCACACAGCTTTTCCCCGCTTTATACGGGTATCTACCCACGTCTCGTTGATCGCCCGGCCCTGCCGGTCGCCTGAAATTCCCGCGATGCCGGCCGGGCCGGGCATCGTCCATTAGAGGAGGTCGTCATGACCACGGACATCGTCATCGCCCATCCCGTGCGCACCGCCATCGGCGCCTACAACGGCACGCTGAAGGGCACGCCGGCCACCGAGCTGGGCGCCGTCGCCATGCGCGAGACTGTGCGCCGCTCGGGGCTCGATCCCGCATCCATCGGCACGGTGGTGATGGGCAACGTCATCCAGGCCGGAAACCGCATGAACCCGGCGCGGCAAGCGGCGATCCATGGTGGCCTGCCGGTGGAGGTGCCCGCCATGACGGTCAACCGCGTCTGCGGCTCCGGCGCGCAGGCCGTCGTCACTGCGGCGCTGGAGATCGCCGCCGGCGTGCATGAGGTCGCCGTCGCCGGCGGCATGGAGAACATGGACCGCGCGCCCTATCTGATGGACGGCGGCCGCTGGGGCTACCGAATGGGCCCGGCGCAGATTCTCGACAGCATGCTGACCGACGGGCTCGACGACGCCTTCTCCGGCAAGCATTCCGGCTGGCACACGGAAGATCTCGTCGCAAAGCTCCAGATCACCCGCGCCGAGCAGGACGCCTTCGCCGCCCGCTCCCAGCAGCGCTTTTCAGCCGCGCAGAAGGACGGCCGGTTCGCCGGGGAGATCGTCGCGGTGGAGGTGAAGGGCCGCAAGGGCACGGAATCCTTCGCCACGGACGAGGCGCCCCGCCCCGACACCACATTGGAGACGCTGGCGAAGCTGCGCCCGGCCTTTCGCCCCGAGGGCACCATCACCGCCGGCAACGCGCCGGGGCTCAACAGCGCGGCCTCCGCCATGATCGTCGCCGACCGCGCCTTCGCGGAGGCGAAGGGCATCACGCCGCTCGGCCGGCTCGCGGGCTATGGCGTCGCCGGGGTCGAGCCGGGCCTGTTCGGCCTCGGTCCCGTGCCCGCCGTACGCAAGGCGCTGGCGCGCGCCGGCTGGTCCCTCGGCGACATCGAGCGCATCGAGATCAACGAGGCGTTCGCCGCCGTGCCCATCGCCGTCGCGCGGGAGCTGGGCCTGCCCGAGGACATGGTGAACGTGGAGGGCGGCGCGGTGGCGCACGGCCATCCCATCGGTGCCACCGGGGCCATCCTCATCACCCGCCTGCTCCACGCCATGCGGCGGGATGGGCTGAAGCGCGGCGTCGTCACCCTCTGCATCGGCGGCGGACAGGGCATCGCCCTCGCCCTCGAAGCGCTCTGAGGCCAGCCATGTACCGCGCCCCGACAGACGAAGCGGCCCCCGCAGCGCAAGACCCCACGCCCCCGGCTGCCGATGCCAGAACCCGGCGGCTGGTGGAAGCGCCCATCGTGCCGCTCCTCATCAAGCTGGCGTGGCCCAACGTGCTCATAATGCTGGCGCAGGCCTCGGCCGGGCTCATCGAGACCTTCTTCGTGGCCAAGCTCGGCACGGCGGCGCTGGCGGCCATGGCGCTGGTCTTTCCCGCGGTCATGCTGATGACCACCCTGTCGGCCGGCGCCCTGGGCGGCAGCATCTCCTCCGCCGTGGCGCGGGCGCTCGGCTCCGGGCGGCAGGCCGCGGCGGATGCGCTGGTGCTGCACGCGCTGGCCGTGAGCCTCGCCTTCGGGTTCGCCTTCGCCGCCCTGTTCCTGCTATTCGGCCGGCAGATCTACGGCGCCATGGGCGGTTCGGGGCCGGAGCTTGAGGCGGCGCTGATCTATTCCAACATCGTCTTCCTCGGCACGCCGCTGACCTGGGCCATGAACGGGCTCGCCAGCGTGGTGCGCGGCACCGGCAACATGCTGCTGCCGGCCTTTGTCATCTGCGTCGGCGTCGCGCTGCTCGTCCCGGTCTCGCCGCTGCTGATCTTCGGGTTCGGCCCCATCCCGGGCTTCGGCATCGCCGGCGGCGGGCTGGCGCTGATCGCTTACTATCTCGGCGGAACGCTGGTGCTTGGCGCCTACATCCTGTCCGGGCGCAACCCCGCCCGCTTCCGCTGGGTGCGGCTCGACTGGCGGGTGATCGGATCGGTCATGCGGGTCGGCGCGCTGTCGTCGCTGCAGTCGATCCAGACCAACGTCATCGTCGGCGGCGCGACGGCCCTCGTCGCCTTGCAGGGTGGCGTTGATGCAGTCGCCGGCTTCGGCACGGGCGTGCGGCTGGAGTATCTGCTCATCCCGCTCATCTTCGGCATCGGCGCGCCGATGGTGGCGCTGGTGGGAACCAATCTCGGCGCTGGCCGCGGCGATCGCGCGCTCCATATCGCGCTGGCCGGCGCGGGCCTTGCCTTTGTGGTGACGGAAACCGTGGGGCTCGCCGCCGCATTCTTCCCGGAGGCGTGGCTGTCCCTGTTCAGCGCCGAACCGGCCATGGTCGCCACCGGCAGCGCCTATCTGCGCATCGTCGGGCCGTTCTACGGCTTCTTCGGCATCGGGCTGGCGCTCTATTTCGCGGCGCAGGGCACGGGGCGGCTGTTCTGGCCGGTGGTGGCCGGCTTCCTGCGCGTCGCCATCGCCCTCGGCGGCGGGCTGATCGCCCTGCGGCTCACCGGCTCCATCGAGGCCCTGTTTGCCGCCCTCTCCGTAGCGCTGATCGTCTACGCCGCGACCGTCCTGACGGCGGTGAAGACGGGGGCGTGGCTGCGGTAGGGGCTGGCCCTCACCGCACCGTCCGAACCGTCGCCCGCGCAGAGGGGGCCGCGATCCGCCAGGAGCCCGCTTGAACAGTGAGCCCGCCTGACTGGGGCCGGGCCGACGCCGCCTGCCGTCGCGGCGCGGATCATCGCCCCGCGTCGGGTGACAGCGGGCAGCCCTCCCCGCCCCAGACCTTTCCCACTGCCCCGCGCCCGTCCTGTCCAGATGCGTCGCGCCCCTCCCGAAGGGGAAGGTCTCCGCGCGCGATCCAGCCCGTCCACCCCCTGAACGGCTCCTCCGTCCGGGCCGACGCCGCGCGCCCGCCGCACCATGAAACCTCTCGCGTTTGGTCGTTGTGGTTGGACCAAAATATTCGATTACAATTCCATTTGACTTCCATTTCTGAATTAGGCAGTACCAATTCAAACTATCGGCAATTTTGGTAGTACCAAATAACAAGAGGGGGATAACGTGGAGGCCTGGAACCAGATTTATGACCCGATGGGGAACATGTGGCTGTCGAGCCTCGGCGCCGCGATCCCGATCATCTTCTTTTTCGTCGCCCTGACCCGGCTCAAGCTGAAAGGTTATGTGGCGGGAACCATCACGGTTCTTCTTGCGCTCGCCGTTGCTATCCTGCTCTACGGCATGCCGGTGCAGATGGCCCTGGCCGCTGGCGTATTCGGTTTCTTCTACGGACTGTGGCCGATCGCCTGGATCATCATCGGCGCGGTCTTTCTCTACAAGATTTCCGTCGAGACAGGCCAGTTCGAGATCATCCGCCGGTCCATCCTCTCCGTTACGGAAGACCAGCGCCTGCAACTGCTCCTCGTGGGCTTCGCATTCGGCGCCTTCCTCGAGGGCGCGGCGGGCTTCGGGGCGCCGGTGGCCATCACCGCCGCGCTGCTCGTGGGCCTCGGCTTCAAGCCGCTCTATGCCGCCGGCCTCTGCCTGATCGCCAACACCGCGCCGGTCGCCTTCGGTGCCATGGGCATCCCGATCATCGTCGCCGGGCAGGTCACGGGGCTCGACCCCTTCCACATCGGCCAGATGGCCGGCCGCCAGCTCCCCTTCCTCTCGGTGCTGGTGCCGTTCTGGCTCATCCTCATCATGGACGGCACACGCGGCGTGCGTGAGACATGGCCCGCGATCCTCGTCGCCGGCGGCTCCTTCGCCACCGTGCAGTTCCTGACCGCCAACTTCGTCGGTCCCGAACTGCCCGACATCACCGCGGCGCTCGCCACCCTCATCACCCTGCCGCTGTTCCTGCGCTTCTGGCAGCCCCGCCGCATCTTCCGCTTCGAGACGGAAGCGAAAAGCAAGGGCGGGCTGGACCACGGCGCCGCTCCGGCGCCCGCGGCCGCCGCCATCGAGCCGGCCGTAACCTACACCGCCGGCCAGATCGCCCGCGCCTGGTCGCCGTTCCTGATCCTCACGGTGTTCGTGACCATCTGGAGCATCCCGCCCTTCAAGGCCCTGTTCGCTGCGGGCGGCGCCCTGGACGGATTGGTCGCCCATGTCAGCGTGCCGTTCCTGCACAACATGGTGGTCAAGCTGCCGCCCATCGTCACCGCCGCGAAGCCGTTTGCCGCCGACTACAAGTTCGACTGGCTCTCGGCCACCGGCACGGCGATCTTCCTGTCCGCCATCGTGTCGATCGTCTTCCTCGGCATGAAGCCGTCGCGGGCGGTGGCGACCTTCGCCTCGACCATCAAGGGCCTGCTGATCCCGATCTACTCCATCGGCATGGTGCTGGCCTTCGCCTTCAT
Source organism: Xanthobacter aminoxidans (assembly GCF_023571765.1). Lineage (GTDB taxonomy): Bacteria > Pseudomonadota > Alphaproteobacteria > Rhizobiales > Xanthobacteraceae > Xanthobacter > Xanthobacter aminoxidans. Next base: position 64,043 of record NZ_JAMJXC010000004.1, read on the forward strand.
CGCCAACTATTCGGGCCTCTCCTCCACCCTCGGCCTCGCGCTGTCGGCGAGCGGGCCGAGCTTCACCTTCTTCTCGCCCTTCCTCGGCTGGCTGGGCGTGTTCCTCACCGGCTCGGACACCTCGGCCAACGCGCTGTTCGCCTCGCTGCAGGCCACCACCGCGCACCAGATCGGGGTGAGCGACGTGCTCCTCGTGGCGGTCAACACCACGGGCGGCGTCACCGGCAAGATGATCTCGCCCCAGTCCATCGCCATCGCCTGCGCGGCGGCCGGGCTGATCGGCCGGGAGTCGGACCTGTTCCGCTTCACCGTCAAGCACAGCCTCGCGCTGGCGGCCATCGTCGGCATCATGACCACCATTCAGGCCTACCTGACACCGTGGATGATCCCCTAGGCAGCGAGGAGCGGAAGACTTCGACTGCCTGGGCCATCGTCCCGGTGCCCCGCAGCACCGGGACGATGCGCGTTGCGGGCTGGAAGTCCGTGCGACGGTCCGACATAGTGGGCGCGATCGCAGCCGGCTGGTCCGGCCCGATCCTCATCTGATCGGACCAAGGCAGGCTTTCACCGATGGCGTCGGCCCCCTCCCCTTCCTCTGCGCAGCGCGTGGCCGACCGGGTCGAGCTCGCCATCGAGGCGCTGATCGAGGCGCGCGGCCTTGGCGTGGGCGACCGGCTTCCCTCCGAGCGCGCCCTCTCCGAAATGCTGGGTGCCTCGCGCAACACCCTGCGCGAAGCCCTGATGCGCCTTGGCGCGCGCGGGCGCATCACCATACGCAAGGGGGGCAACATCATCGCCGAGCCGGCCGAGGCGCGCTGGACGGCCGCCGCCATCGCCGATCCGCTGGCCTCGGTGGTGGCCGGCAATCCGGGCTTCGGCCATGACGTTCTGGAGGTGCGCCGGGGGCTGGAAGGGCAAGCCGCCTACCACGCCGCGCTCCGGGCGACGCCGGACGATCTCGACGCCATCCGGCGCTGCATGGACCAGCTCGCGGCCAATCACGAGAAGGGCGACGCGGTGGCCGAGGCCCATGCGGACGCCGCCTTCCACCTTGCCATTGCGGACGCCTCGCACAACGCGGTGCTGCGCTCGGTCATGTCGAGCATGTTCGGGCTGCTCCAGAGCAGCATCTCCGAGAGCCTCGACAAGCTCTATATCGTGCCCCGCACCTATGAGCGGCTCTCCGCCCAGCACCAGACGCTGATGGACACCATCGCCGCCGGCGAGGCCGACGCCGCCCGCCGGTCCTCCGACGATCATCTCGCCTTCGTCGCCCAGACCATCCGCACCATCGACGAGGAGCGCGCCCGCCGCGAACGCGCCGACACCCTGCGCCGGACGGCGGGGATCTAGCGGCCGAACACCTCGCGCGCCGTAGCCACCAGCGCATGCGCGTCGGCCGCGATAGCTTCCACCGCCTTGCCCGGCTTGAACAGCGCCGAGCCGATGCCGAAGCCCTCGGCCCCGGCCGCGCGGTAGGCGGCCATGTTGGTGGTGTCGATGCCGCCCACGGGCAGGAGGGGAATGTCGGTGAGCACCGCGCGCCACGCCTTCACGAGGTGGGGCGGGATGCCTTCTGCCGGAAACAGCTTCAGCGCGTCGGCCCCGGCGGCGCGGGCGGCGAAGGCTTCGGTGGGGGTGGCGACACCCGGCGTGCAGACGAGGCCGGCGGCCTTGGCGGCGCGGATCACGGCGAGGTCGGCATGGGGCATCACGATGAGCCGGCCACCCGCCGCCTTCACCGCGTCCACGTCCTGCGGCGTCAGCACCGTGCCGGCGCCGATCAGCGCGCGGTCGCCGAAGGCGTCGGCGAGGATACGGATGGACTCCAACGGCTGCGGCGAGTTGAGCGGCACCTCGATGATGGTAAAGCCCGCCCCCACCAGCGCCGCGCCGATGTCTAGCGCCTCGTCCGGCTTCAGCCCGCGCAGGATGGCGACGAGGGGGCAGGCGGCAAGGGCATCCTTGAAAGCGGGCATGGATCGCACTCCTGAAATCAGATGAAGCCGGCCGCTTTGGCCACGGCGTGCTGTCCGGCCGGGCCGCAGCCCTCCGGCGCGCAAGCGTGGGGCAGGCCGAGAAGGGTCGCGGCTTCGGCATAGCGCGCGGAAAGGGCGGGGTTTGCCACCAGCGTAAAGGGCTCGCCGGCCGAGGCATCGCGCAGTTCGGCACCGATGAGAAGGCCGGAGAGCATGTCCGCGCTGTCCGCCCCCGCCAGCCGCCCGGTAAGGCCCAGCGCGCGCAGCGAGAACAGCCGGCCGAGCAAGGCCCCCGGTCCCTCGAGTTCCGCCGCCGCGTCCACACCCCGGCGGAAGCCATCGGCGGAAAAGGCCCCTTCCTCCATCATGCGGCCGAGGATGGTATGGCCCTTGAGCGCGGCGAACACCTCGCCCGTCATGTAGGTGGCGAAGGTGGCGATGCGGCCCGCTTCCACCCGCACCCATTTGGAATGGGTGCCCGGCAGCACGAACAGACCGTCCGCGACGCCGAGGCGTGCGAGGGCGCCGAGCACTTCCACCTCCTCGCCGCGGATCACGTCCGGCGCCCGATCGTCATCTTTCAGCACGCCGGGCACGATGGCGATGCGGCCGAACCCGGGCTGCGGGGGCACCTCCGCGAGGGCAGCGGCGAGGTCCGGAAGGCCGGCGGGGCAGCGGGCATAGGGCGCCTCAACCCAACCCTGCCGGCTGCCCACCATGCCGGAGAGCAGCACCGGGAGCGGGCCGTGGTCGCGCGTCCAGTCGCTCGCGATGGCGGCGAGCACCCCGGGAAAGCTCAAGCCGCCCAACGCCATGATGCCCTGCCCGCTCGCCCGGCTGGCAAGCACCTGTCCGTCCGCCGCCATGAGATAGGCGCGGAGCGAGGAGGTGCCCCAGTCGCAGGTGATGAGCGCGGGTGTCATCTGGCGTCAGTGGTGCAGGATCTGGCCGAGGAAGGTGCGCGTGCGCTCGCTCTTCGGGTTGGCGAAGAAGGTGGCGGGCGGCCCCTCCTCCACGATCTCGCCCTTGTCCATGAAGATCACCCGGTCGGCCACCTGCCGCGCGAAGCCCATCTCATGGGTCACGCAGATCATGGTCATGCCGTCCTGGGCCAGCGAAATCATGGTGTCGAGCACCTCCTTCACCATCTCGGGGTCGAGGGCGGAGGTCGGCTCGTCGAACAGCATCACCTTGGGCGCCATGCACAAAGCGCGGGCGATGGCCACGCGCTGCTGCTGGCCGCCGGAAAGCTGGCCGGGATATTTGTTCGCCTGCTCGGGAATGCGCACGCGCTCCAGATACTTCATGGCGATGGCCTCGGCCTCCTTGGGCGCGAGGCCGCGCACCTTGCGGGGCGCCAGCGTGCAGTTCTGGAGCACGGTGAGGTGCGGAAACAGGTTGAAGCTCTGGAACACCATGCCCACCTCGGCGCGCACCTTGTCGAGCCCGCGCGAGGATTTGCCGACCTGCGTGCCATCCACCACGATCTCACCGCCCTGGTGATGCTCCAGCGCGTTGATGCAGCGGATGAGCGTGGACTTGCCGGAGCCGGACGGCCCGCAGATGACGATGCGCTCGCCCTGATGCACGTCCAGGTTGACGGCCTTCAGCGCGTGGTAGGTGCCGTAATATTTCTCCACGCCCGCCATGCGGATCATGACGGGGCGCGCGTCGCCGGCGGGCGTGCTGTCAGCAGGGGCGGGAGTGAGCATGGCTAGGCCCTTCTCGTGTCTGTCGATGTCCGCGTCGGACGCCGGTCTTATATGTGCTGTCATGCCCCGGCTTGTCCGGGGCATCCACGGCCCCGCCTGTCGGGTGGCCGAAGTCCGAAAGCCAGCCCGGCCGCAGGGTGGATCCCCCGGAACCCGGCCATTGCCGGGTTCCACCCTGACAACCGGGAGTCGGCAACAGCCGACTTCCGGACAAGCCGGGGGATGACGCTTGCGTAGACCGGGCATGACGACGGCTGAGGACGTTCAAAACGTCGGCATCGTCGGCAGCGGCACCTTGAACCACTTCTGGTTGATGGCGTCGAGCTCGCCATTGTTCTTCACGAAGTAGAGGAAGGTGTTGATCCACTGGAGAAAATCGGTGGAACCCCGGCGCACGGTGATGCCGTTGTACTGGCTGCGCAGGGTGATCTTCTTCTCGATGCCCATGTCCGGGTTCGCCTCGGCGAGCTGGGTGCCGACGAGGTTGTTGGCGCCGAGCAGGTCCACCTGACCGGAGAGGAAAGCCTGGGCGGCGGTGGCGTCGTCGTCGAAGCGCATGATGGTGGCGCCCTTGGGCACGGCGGCGGTGAGCGCCGTATCCTGGGTGGAGGCGCGGGCCACCGCGATCTTCTTGCCCACCGTCTGGTCCATGCTCTTGATCTCGGTCTTCTTGGGGCCGATCAGCTGGATCTCGATGGTGGAATAGGGGATGGAGAACATCACCTGCTTGGCGCGCTCGGGCGTGATGCCGAACACCGCCACCAGCACGTCCACCTTGTTGGTGAGCAGGTACGGGATGCGGTTCGGGCCGGTCACGGGCACCAGCTCCACCTCGACGCCGAGGTACTTGCCCATGAGGCGGGCGACGTCGGCATCATAGCCTTCCGGCTTGCCCTGGGTGTCGAGCAGGCCGAAGGGGGCCACGTCCACCAGCATGCCGACGGTGAGCTTCTTCTTCGACAGGATGTCGTCGATGCTCTGCGCCGAGGCGCCGTGGGAGAGGCCGGTGGCGGCGAGCGCCGCGAGGCCCAGCGCCGCGACGGCGCCGCGCGCGCTCTTCAGGATGGTGCCGAAAGTCATCGTCTCTTCCTCCATCTGTGCCGCATGCGGGGCGGCCTTGGTCTTGAGGGTCAACCTGAACCGTCACCGCGACACGGTGCCGAAACGCTTTTCGAGGTGGCGGGCATAAAGCGAGAGCGGCCAGCACAGGGCGAAGTAGATGGCCGCGACGATGCCGAACACGAGGAACGGCCGGAAGGTCGCGTTGTTCACGATCTGCCCGGCGCGGGTCAGCTCCACGAAGCCGATGATGGAGGCGAGCGACGTGCTCTTCACCAGCATCACCAGGAAGCCGACCGTGGGGGCCACCGCGATCTTCGCCGCCTGTGGCAGGATGATCTCGCGCATCCGCGTCACATAATGCAGGCCGAGCGCGGTGGAGGCCTCCCACTGGCCCTTCGGGATGGCCTGGATGCAGCCGCGCCAGATTTCGCCGAGGAAGGCGGCGGCATTCAGCGTGAGGCCGATGGCGGCGGCCGCCAGCGGGTCCACCGAGGCGCCGACCATGGTGGCGCCGAAGAACACGAGGAACAGCTGCATCAGCAGCGGCGTGCCCTGGAAGACGAGGATGTAGGCCCCGGCCGTCGCCCTGAGCCATTGCCACGGCGCGGTGCGCGCGAGCGCCACGAGGAGCCCCAGCGCCGCCCCGCCCGCGAAGGCGATGGCCGAGAGCAGCAGCGTCCAGCGCACGGCGGAGAGCAGGAAGAAGAATTCGGCGGAGGTGAACTGGCGGATCATGTCGCTCCCCTCCTCAGCGTGCGGCGTCAGTGCGCGCGAACACCGCGCGGTAGATGAGCGCGAAGGCGCCGGCGAACATCAGCGACATGGCGAAATACATGCCCGTCACCACGATGTAGATCTCGAACGAGCGGAAGGTCTGCGATTGCAGGTTGTTCGCCACCGCCGTCAATTCCTCGGCCGAGATGGCGGAGACGACGGAGGAGGTCAGCATCAAAAGGATGAACTGGCTGGTGAGTGACGGGTAGATCGCCTTCAGCGCCGGGAACAGCACCACATAGAGGAAGATCTGCAATCGCTTGAGGCCCAGCGCCAGCCCGGCCTCGATCTGCCCCTTGTGGATGGTCTCGATGCCGGCGCGCACGATCTCGGTGCAATAGGCGCCGGCGTTGATGACCATGGCCAGCAGCGCCGCCTCGTTGGCATCGAGCCGGATGCCGGCACGCGGCAGGCCGAAGAAGATGATGAAGATCTGCACCAGGAAGGGCGTGTTGCGGATCACTTCCACATAGACATCCACCAGCCAGCGCACCGGGCGCGGCCCCTGCGTCTTGCCCAGCGCACAGAGCACCGCCACGGCGAGCCCCAGCAGCATGGCGAGGCCCGAGAGGCGGATCGTCAGCCAGGCGCCGAGCAGCAGCTCGGGCCAGGCATTGAAGACGTCTCCGAACTGGAAGACGTAGTTCATCTTGCGCCTCCTGTCGGGCGATGGGCGGGCGGGCGGCGGACGGCGGGTGTATCGGCAGCTTTCCCCGCGCCGCACGACTGGCGGATGACGAGGCGGGGCGGCACGATGATTTCTTCCCGCGGGCGCTCGGGATGGGCGATGCGACGCAGCAGCAGCCGCGCGGCCTCGCGCCCGACCACGCGGGGATCGGTGGTGAAGGTGGTGAGCGCGGGGCGGTGCAGGCCCGCCTCGTCCACGTCGTCGCAGCCCACCACGGCCACGTCCCGGCCCGGCACGAGACCGTGCTCGTCGAGGGCGAGCATGACGCCGAAGGCCACCACGTCGTTGTAGCAGACGATGGCCGAGGGGATGTCGCCCTTGGCCAGAAGTTCACGGGCCAGGAACTCGCGCGCGGCGGCATAGCCGGAGGAGCGGTCGATCACCGCGCAGGGCACCACCGGCCCGCTCTTCAGCTTGTGGCGGCGCAGGGCGCGGTGGAAGCCGGCCATGCGCTCGGTGAGCGGCGCGATGCGACGCACGCCGCCGATGAAGGCGATGTTGCGATGCCCGAGCGAAATCAGGTGCTCGGTGATGAGTTCCATGCCGGCGCCATAGTCCGGGCCGACATAATCGGCGGGAAAGCCCTCCACGCGGCGCTGCGCGAGCACGCAGGGCATGCGCGCGCAGGCCCCCTCCTCCAGCGCATCGGCGCGGGTGTTCTCGGATGCGACCACCACGAGCCCGTCCACGCCGTGCTCCTGCATCCGCAGCAGCACCTCGCGCTGGCGGGTGGCATCTTCCGCGGCGTTGCCGATGAAGGCCATGTAGCCTTCGGTGCCCAGCACCTCGTCGATGCCGGCGGTGAACTGGGCGAAGTTGGGGGTGATGATCTCGCACAGCACGAGCCCGACCGTCCGCGAGGCGCCGGAGCGCAAATTGGCGGCGCTGCGATTGTAGACATAGCCGAGGCCGGCCATGGCCTCCTCAACCTTGGCGCGGGTTTCCGCCTTCACCAGCGGGCTCTTGCGCAGGACGAGGGAGACGGTGGCGCGGGAGACGCCGGCATGGACCGCCACATCCTTCAGCCGCACGCGCAGGCCACCGGCGAGCGGCGCCTCGTCCGGCAGATCGGCCGGCTCGGCAGCATCGCGGGCGGCCGGCAAGCGGCGGCCCTGTGGCCCCTTGGCACCCTCCACGCGCAGCCTCCTCGCCGGTAATGGGTTCTTAACGAACCTCTCGACGGCCCATGTCTAGGAGACTGCGCAGGGTGCGGTCAACGAAAATTTAGATCGATCTAAATGCTGCGCCGCAATGCTCGCGGCCGGCGCGCCGAAGCGTTGCCTTAGGGTCAGGCGATGGCGATGACTTCCACCTCGCGCCCGGCCACCAGCGCCACATCGCCCACGGCCTTGCCCATCACGGCGGCGGCGAGCGGCGAGACATAGGACACGGAGCCCTTGGCCGGATCGGCCTCGTCCTCGCCGACGATACGGAAGGTCTGGCGGCGGCCGTCCTCGCGGTCGAGGGTCACGGTGGTGCCGAACTGGACGGTCTCGGGATTGGGAGGAGTCTCGATGAGCTGGGCGGTGGCACGGCGGGCGCCGTAATAGCGCAGGTCGCGGGTGGCGCGGGCCATGGCCATGCGGTCGGCCTGCACGTCGCCCATCTGCGCCTCGGAATAGGCGGCGCGCGCCTCCGTCAGCGCCGCATCGAGCGCGGCGAGGCCGCTCGCCGTCACAAGGTTCGGATGCGGCGAGATGGGCCGGTCCGGCAGGTCGGCGGCGGTGGCTTCGAGGTCGGTCTCACGCGTGAAGGCAACGGACATTCAAAAGCAAATCCCGGAGCTTGAGGCATCGTCCCCCAAAGTCAGGAGGAGCATTGACCTAAGCATCCGGGACCAAGCTTGCAACCGGCCGCCGTCGCGCGGTAGCCGGCGGTGCCATTCACTTGAGCTGGGATTCGACCTTGGCGATGGCGGCGAGCGCGCAGGCCTCGTCGAGGTTGCCGCCGGGCGCGCCGCCGATGCCGACCGCGCCGATGGTCTCGTTGCCCACCTTCACCGGCACGCCTCCACCCAGCACCAGAAAGCCGTCGATGGCCACGAGCTGCGCAGAGGCGGGGTTCTTCTGCACGTTCTCGACGATCACCGTGGTCGGGGTGCGGGTGGAGGCGGAGGTGAAGGCCTTGCGGCGCGCCGCCTCGACCGTGTGCGGGCCGGCATTGTCGGCGCGGGCGAAGGCCCTCAGGACGCCGGCGCGATCCACCACCGCCACCGACACGTTGTAGCCCTGCGCCGCGCAGGCCGCGACGCCCTCCCGGGCGATGTCGAGGGCGATCGCCAGCGGCATGTTCCGCTCCTGCAGCGCCTGGGCCGCGACGGGGCCGGCGAGCGTGGCGAAGGTGGCGGAGGCAGCGGCGGCGAGGAGGAGGCGTTTCATCATCGGCCCTTTCTTGGTGGCCGCGCGAGCGACCGGAGATTTTTCCGCGCCGGGCGATGGCGCTGAGCCTCTCTAGGCCGGGAGAGCCGCGCGCTGAATCCGTCGCCTCACCGGGCAGGATCGGTAGAACTACCTAGGACGCGGGCGTTCAGCGTCATCCGCACGAAATCCGCCACGGAGGAAGTACCAAGCTTTTCGGCGATGTTCGCCCGATGGGCGTCGATGGTGCGCGGGGAAACGCTGAGCGCGGCAGCGACTTCCTTGGTCGCCCAGCCGCGGCACACCATGTCCAGCACCTCGCGCTCGCGCTCGGTGAGGCTGGCGAGGAGGGAAGCCGCCTCGCGCCGCTCCATGAGGGCATCGAGGGCGCGGGCGGCGGTGCCGAGGGCATCGAGCAGCACCTGCTCGTCCACCGGCTTGGTCAGGAAATCCACCATCCCGGCGCGGAACGCCCGTCGGCAGGCGTTGACGTCGCCATGGCCGGTAATCATCACCGCCGGCCAGTCGATGCCCCGCGCGGCCAGCTTCTCCTTGAGCTGGATGCCGGAGATCATGGGCATCCTCAGGTCGAGCAGGAGGCAGCCGGGGCGCGCCGGGTCCACATGGGCGAGGAAGGTCTCGGGATCGGCGAAGGCTTCCACCGTCATGCCGTAGGTGGAAAGAAGCAGCGTGAGGGCCTGCCGCACGGCGGCATCGTCATCGACGAGATAGACGCGGGGAGCGCTCACTGCGCCGCCAGCCGGCGTTCGGCCAAAGCGGGAAGGCTGATGAGGAAGGATGCCCCCTCCCCCGGCCGCGCCTCGGCCTCGATGGTGCCGCTCGCCCGCTCCACCAGCGTGGCGCACAGGGAAAGGCCCAGCCCCATGCCCTCGCTCTTGGTGGTGAAGAAGGGTTCGAACAGCCGGGGCAGGACGTCCGCCGAAATGCCCTTGCCGGTATCGCTGACGCGGATCGCCACCGTCTCGCCGGCATCGAAGGTGCGGATCAGGATGCGCTTGTCCGGCCCGTCGCGCTCCTCGAGGCTGTCCGCCGCATTGCGGATGAGATTGTGCAGCACCTGCTCCAGCTCCACCGGATCCGCGTTGGCCAGCGGCATGGGGCGTTCCAGATCCAGTTCCAGCGCGATGCCGCGACGGGCGAGGTCGGCGCGGGCGAGAGTCGCGGCGTCGTCCACCACGTCGCTGATGTCCACCGCCGTGCGCTCGCTGGCCCGGCGGGCGATATAATCGCGCATCCGCCGGAGGATCTCACCGGCCCGGCGCGCCTCCCGCACATTGGCGTCGAGCGCCTCGGAGAGCCGCACGGGGTCGCCCTCTGGACCGGACAGGCGCAGCGCCGCCTGGCTCTGGCTCAACAGGGCGGTGAGCGGCTGGGTGAGCTCGTGGGCGATGCCGGAGGCGAGCTCGCCCAGCGAGTTGACCCGCGCGGCATGGGCGAGCTGCGTCTCGCGCTCCAGCAGGCGGCTGCGCTCCTCCGCCAGCGCGGCGAGCTGCTGGGAGTGGCGGGCCTCGTGCCGCTGGATCAGCGTGTAGCGCCCGGCGAACAAGGCAAGGAGCGAGAACAGGGCGAAGGCCGCGACCGGCACCGGGGCGACGGCCCTGTAAAATGAGACCGGCCGCTCGATGCCGAGATTGACCGGTTGGGTGGTGCTGTCCGCCGGGCGGAAGAAGGTGAGCGTCGCGAAGGCGCCGGGCTCGGCCACGGGCGGGCGACCGGTCAGCGCGTACGGCCCGAGGCTCAGGCTGATGCGGTCGCTGGAGAGCCGCTCCTCCGGCGTCAGCAGGCCGTTGGGATCGATCTCCAGGATGATGGCGAGGCGCCGGTCGCTGCCCGCGCGCTTGCCGAGGAAATAGTGCTCGGGGTGATCGGCTTCCACATAATAGCGCGCCTCCCCCGCCCTCTGGCCGAAGACGAGCTGGGCGAACCGGGGCATCACCGTGCCCTCCATCTCGGCCGGCACGGCGACCAGCGTCTCGATGACCTGATCGGGGGTCATCTCCAGCACCCGGATGGAGAGGATGCGGCGGTAATAGCGCATGATGCCGGTCGCCACCTGCCGGACCGTCTCGGCCGGCGGCGGATCGCTCGCCTGCACCAGCGCGGCGAGGCTGGTGAGATGGGCGTCGTGCTGGGCGACCCGCTGGGACAGGAGCCGATGCAGGGCGACGCCCTCGGCCTCGACCTCCGCATCGGCACGCGAAAGGTTGCTCCGGATCATCAACATCGCGAAAACCGCGACGAGGCCGACCCAGACCAGAAGGAGAGCAGCGACGGACCTGAACGCGAAGGTACGCCGGATCACTGCTTCGACCTCCCTCCCCCTGGGGGCTGATTTGCCGGCTCGAACTTCAGCCTTCTAGCACCGGTTGAAGGGCGCGGAAATCGACGAGGGGCGTGCGCGCGGAAATTTCAATACGGCCGGTAAGGGGTGCCGCAACGGCACAATCGAGGGCCGCTCAGTGGCGCAAGGTCAGCAGGTCTTCCGGCAACCCGCGGCAGATGTCGGCCACCTGATGCAGCAATTGCCCCAGCGCCGAGGTCTTGCGCCAGAGCAGCGCGATCTGCCGGCTGGGGCGGGAATCCGAAAAGGCGAGCAGGTGGATATTCTGGGCCGGAGGCACCGGATTGCGCGTCGCGAGCATGGGCAGGAGCGTGATGCCGACGCCCGCCGCCACCATCTGGCGCAGGGTTTCCAGGCTGGTGGCGCGGAACTCGGACTTCTCCCGCGCGCCGGACTGGTGGCACACGTCCAGCGCCTGATCGCGCAGGCAGTGCCCCTCCTCCAGCAGCATCAGGTTCTGGCCAGCAAGCTCCGCGACCCCCAGCGTGTCCCGCCCGGCGAGGCTGTGACTGCCCGGGACCGCGAGGAGAAACGGCTCCTCGAACAGGAATTCACTGTGGAAATGGCTGTCATGCACCGGCAGCGCGAGGAATGCGGCATCCAGCGTGCCGAGGTTCAGCCGCTGGATGAGGTTGGCGCTCTTTTCCTCGAACAGCAGCAGCTCCAGCTCGGGAAACCGCTGGCGGATCAGCGGCACCACATGGGGCAGCAGGTACGGGCCGAGAGTGGGGAACACGCCGAGCTTCAGCGCCCCGCCCTCCGCATGGCGGCTGCGGTGGGCCGCCTCCTTGAGCTGCTCCACCTCGGTGAGGATGCGCCGCGCGCGTTCCACCGCGTCGCGGCCGGCGGGGGTGAGCATGGCCTTGCGCGGCGTGCGCTCGATGAGGGCCACGCCCAGCTCCTCCTCCAGCTTGCGGATCTGGGTGGAGAGGGTGGGCTGGCTGACGCTGCACAGCTCCGCCGCCCGGCGGAAGCTGCGGGTGTCGGCGAGGGCGAGGAGATATTGCAGCTCGCGCAGGGTCATGGTGTCCGGCCCGCCGCCGGTCCGGTCATGCGGCCCAATCAGGCGGCCCTGACGGCCGCCTCCTTGTCCTCGGCGGGGGCGCTGGTGCGGATCAGGTGATCGAAGGCGGACAGCGAGGCCTTCGCCCCCTCGCCCAGCGCGATCACGATCTGCTTGTAAGGCACGGTGGTGCAGTCGCCGGCCGCGAACACGCCAGGAACCGAGGTCTGGCCATGGGCATCCACGACGATCTCGCCGCGCGGAGAGAGGTCCACCACGCCCTTCAGCCACTCGGTGTTGGGCAGGAGGCCGATCTGCACGAAGATGCCTTCCAGCTCCACCGTGTGGATGTCGCCGGTGTTGCGGTTCTCGTAGGTGAGGCCGCTCACCTTCTGCCCGTCGCCGAGCACCTCGGTGGTGCGGGCGGAGGTGAGGATGGTGACGTTGGCGAGGCTCTTGAGCTTGCGCTGGAGCACATCGTCGGCGCGCAGCTGGCTGTCGAACTCGATCAGCGTCACATGGGAAACGATGCCGGCGAGGTCGATGGCCGCTTCCACGCCGGAATTGCCGCCGCCGATGACCGCCACGCGCTTGCCCTTGAACAGCGGACCGTCGCAATGGGGGCAGTAGGCCACACCCTTGTTGCGATAGGCGTCCTCGCCGGGCACGTTCATCTGCCGCCAGCGGGCGCCGGTGGCGAGGATGACAGTGCGCGAGCGCAGGCTGGCGCCGTTGGCGAATTCCACCTCCACCACGTCCTTGCCCGGAACGAGCTTGACGGCGCGCTGGAGGTTCAGGATCTCCACCTCATACTCGCGCACATGCTGCTCCAGCGCGGCGGCGAGCTTCGGCCCCTCGGTGTAGGGGACGGAGATGAAATTCTCGATGGCCATGGTGTCCAGCACCTGCCCGCCGAAGCGCTCGGCAGCGACGCCGGTGCGGATGCCCTTGCGGGCGGCATAGATGGCGGCCGTCGCGCCGGCCGGGCCACCGCCCACCACCAGCACGTCGAAGCGGTTCATCTCGCCCATGCGCTTGGCGTCGCGGGCGGCCGCGCCGGTGTCGAGCTTGGCGACGATCTCCTCGATGCCCATGCGGCCCTGTCCGAAGACCTCGCCGTTGAGATAGACGGTGGGCACGCTCATCACCTGACGTGCATCCACCTCCGCCTGGAACAGGGCGCCGTCGACGGCCACATGCTTCACCCGCGGGTTCAGCACGGCCATGAGGTTCAGCGCCTGCACCACGTCCGGGCAGTTCTGGCAGGACTGGGAGAAATAGGTCTCGAACACGAAGTCGCCGTCGAGCGCCTTCACCTGCTCGATCACGGCCTCCTCAACCTTGGGCGGATAGCCGCCGACCTGGAGCAGCGCCAGCACGAGGGAGGTGAATTCGTGGCCCATGGGCAGGCCGGCGAAGGTAAGGGAAATGTCGTGGCCGGGGCTCGACAGGGAGAAGGATGGCACGCGCGCGCCCGGCTCCTGGTGCTCCCGCACGGTGATCTTGTCGGACAGCCCGGCGATATCGGCCAGAAGCTCGCTCATTTCCTTCGACTTCGGCCCGCCATCCACTGCGGCGGTGATTTCGACGGGGCGGACCACGCGCTCCAGATAGGCCTTGAGCTGGGTCTTCATGGCAGAGTCGAGCATGGCAATCCTCCGGCAGAAAAACGCGCCGGATCAATGAGCCGGCGGGGTACAAAAGGGCCACGTCCGCCGCTGGCCAAAGGCCGCGGCGGACGGTCGGGGCGCCTCCCTTTCGGGAGCCGGTGGGGCCTCAAGGCAAACGCCTCAAGGCCGGATCGGGTCGTAAAACCTCAGATCTTGCCGACGAGATCGAGGGAGGGCGCCAGCGTCTTCTCGCCTTCCTGCCACTTGGCAGGGCAGACCTCGCCAGGATGGGAGGCGACGTACTGGGCAGCCTTGATCTTCCGCAACAGGTCGGCGGCGTCACGGCCGATGCCCTCGGCGGTGACTTCCACGGCCTGGATGACGCCGTTCGGGTCCACCACGAAGGTGCCGCGGTCGGCGAGGCCCTGACCTTCGCGCATGACGCCGAAGTTGTTGGTGATCACGCCGGCCGGGTCGCCGAGCATGGTGTACTTCACCTTGCCGATGGTCTCGGAGGAATCGTGCCACGCCTTGTGGGTGAAGTGGGTGTCGGTGGAGACCGAGTAGATCTCGACGCCGAGCTTCTGGAACTCGCCATAGTGATCGGCCAGATCGCCCAGCTCAGTGGGGCAGACGAAGGTGAAGTCGGCCGGATAGAAGAAGAAGACGGCCCACTTGCCGGCAAGATCGGTGTCCGAAACCTGGATGAACTTGCCATCCTTGAAAGCCTGCGTCGTGAAAGGCTTGATCTTAGTATTGACGAGCGACATGGCAATTCCTCGATGGGGTGTTTGCGCTACGACGGGCCGAAGCCATCGCAGTGCAACATATGGGGGCGGATGCCATATGTGAAATAGATAAGTTACGCGATATCGATAGTCTCAATCTATCAATCAGGCCGCAGGAACCCTGATTTCGCGCAGGAAACAAGAGGTTGGCTGCCGAGAGCCCCACGGCCCGGCTGACGTTGACGCGCTGCGACAGAAGCGCGCATTTTACCATCAGCCATGGGGGAGCGCGGCCGTGCTCGCGCGGATCGAAGGCGCGTGCCGAATCCCGCCGCTGGAGGGCGCCTACCGCAACCGGTCCAGCAGCTTCAGCAGCATGGCGCGCTCGGCGGCATCCAGCGGCGCCAGCGTCTCTTCGGTGATGGCGAAGGCGTTCACGCTGGCGCGGGCAACCGCCTCCTCGCCGGCGGCGGTCAGCACCGCCACCAGCAGCCGGCCGTCCTCGGTGTCCGGGCGGGTCTCCACGAAGCCGCGGCGCACGAGGCGGTCCACCACGCCCTTGATGGTGGCGGCATCCATGGCCGTGAGGCGGCCGAGCAGGTTCTGCGAGCAGGGGCCGGTCTCGGCCAGCTTCGACAGGGCCGCCCACTGGGTCATGGTCAGGTCGTCGCCGATGCGCGCAGCGAAGATGGCGGCATGGCGCTGGCCCACCTGCCGCAGGATGAAACCCACCTGCTCGTCCAGCACATAGGGCGTGTTCGCCCGCGAGCGGCGCACGGGGCGGCGCACCTGCATGGGGGGTGTGGATTTGGGCGGTGTGGCTTTGGAGGGCGTGGCTTTCGGGGGCGTGGCATCGGCCACCTCGGGCGTTGCCACCTTCCGGGGCGCGCGGGGCGTCCGCAGGGCCTTGGGCTCCGACGCCATGGCTCAGACCGCCAGATAGGCGTCGCGGATTTCCGGATTGGCCTCCAGATCCGCGATGGTGCCGGAAAAGCGGATGCGCCCCTTCTCAATGATGTAGGCGCGATCCGAGATCAGCTTGGCGAAGTGCAAATTCTGCTCGGAGATGACCACCGAAAGCCCCTCCCCCTTCATGGCGAGGATGGCGTCGGCCATCTGCTCCACGATCTTGGGCGCCAGGCCCTCCGAGGGCTCGTCCAGCAGCACGAGGGAGGGGTTGCCCATCAGGGTGCGCCCGATGGTGAGCATCTGCTGCTCGCCGCCGCTCATCTGCCCGCCGGGGCGCTTGCGCATCTCGCCGAGGTTCGGGAACAGCTTGTAGAGCATGTCCGGCGTCCAGGTGGCGACGCCCGGGCGCGGCGCCTGTCGGCCCACCTCGAAATTCTCCTCCACCGTGAGATGGCTGAAGATGCGCCGGTCCTCCGGCACATAGCCGAGGCCGCGCCGCACGATCTCGTAGGTTGGCAGGCGCGAGACGTCGGCGCCGTCGAACATCACCGTGCCCGCGCGCTGGGGCACGAGGCCGACGATGGAGCGGAAGGTCGTGCTCTTGCCCGCCCCGTTGCGGCCGAGCAGCGCCACCACCTCGCCGGCGCCGATCTCGAGGCCCACGTCGTAGAGGATATGGGCGGGGCCGTAGTGGCTGTTGAGGTTCGAGACCTGAAGTTTCATGCCGCAGTCCCCTCGCGGTGCCGTGCGTCGTAGAGCAGCCCTTCGCCGAGATAGATGGCGCGGACTTGCGGGTCGCGCCGCACCTCGGCCGGGGTGCCGCGGGCGATGAGCTGGCCGCGGTTGAGCACCATCACCTCGTCGGCGTGCTCGAACACCACGTCCATGTCGTGCTCGGTGAAGAGCACGCCGATGCCCTTGGCGCGGGCGATCTCGGCGGTGAGGCGCATCAGCTCCACCCGCTCGCGCGGCGCCATGCCGGCGGTGGGCTCATCCATGAGGAGGAGGCGCGGCTCATTGGCCAGCGCCACCGCCAATTCCAAGCGCTTGAGGTCGCCATAGGCCAGCTCGCCGCACGGCCGCTCCGCCTGCGTGGTGAGGCCGACGAGGGCGAGCAGCGCATCCGCCTCCGCCCGGCAGGCCGCGCCAGCGAAGCCGAACACGCGGGAGATGCGCCCGTGGAAGGAGAGGAGCGCCACCTGCACGTTCTCGCGCACCGTCATGGAGGCGAAGGTGGCGGTGATCTGGAAGGTACGGCCGACGCCGAGCCGCCACACGGCGCGCGGCGGCAGGCCCTTGATGTCCCGGCCCTCGATCAGAACCGTGCCGGCATCGGGCGGGATCTGGCCGTTCAGCATGTTGAAGCAGGTGCTCTTGCCCGCCCCGTTGGGTCCGATGAGGGCGAGCATCTGCCCCGCTTCCACCGTGAAGGACACGCCCCGCACGGCATGGACGCCGCCATAGGACTTCATCAGGTCTTTGACTTCGAGCAGCGGGCTCATCACGCGGCCTCAGCTTTGGTGGCGCCAACGGTTGCGCCGTTGCCCTTGCGGGGCCAGCGGTGGCGCAGATCCTCGATGAAGCCCACGACCCCCTTGGGAAACGCGAGCACGATGACGACGATGACGCCGCCCAGCACCAGCTTGGAGAGATCGGTCTGGCTCATCAGCCAGATGGCCAGCGCCTTGTAGAGCACCGCACCCACCACCGCGCCGGAGACCGTCTCCACGCCGCCGAGCAGCACCATCACGAGCCCGTCCACCGAGGTGGGAATGGCCATGTAGTCCGGAAACACCGAGCCCTTGAGGAAGGCGAACAGCGCACCCGCCAGCCCGGCGAAGGTGCCGGCGACGATGAAGGCGGCCCACTGCATCCGCTGCCGGTTGAGGCCGATGGCCTCCGAGCGCAGCGCGCTGTCACGCACCGCCCTCAGCCCATAGCCGAACGGCGAGAACACCAGCATCCTGAGCACGCCGACACCCACCACCGCGATGCCCAGCGCCAGCCAGAAGAAGCCCGCCGGTCGCGAGGCCCACGTCGCCGGCCAGATGCCGAGCAGGCCGTTGTCGCCGCCGGTCACGTCCACCCACTGGAAGGCGATGGACCAGGCGATCTGCGCGAAGGCCAGCGTTAGCATGGCGAAATAGACGCCCGAGAGCCGCACGCAGAACCAGCCGAACAGCACCGCCCCGGCGAGGCCCAGGAGCGGCCCGACGATGAGCGCCGCCTCCATGGGCGCGCCCATGTATTTGACGAGGAAGGCCGCGCCATATGCGCCGAGGCCGAAATAGGCGGCATGGCCGAACGAGGCGAGGCCGCCCACCGTCATCATGAAATGCAGGCTCGCCGCGAACAGCACGTAGATGAGGATTTCCGCGCCCACCGTGAGGGCATAATTGCCGAGGAAGAAGGGCAGCGCAGCCACCGCGACCACCACCAGCGCCACGCCGGCCCGCTCAACTTGCGTGAACGGGCGCCAGGGCCGGATGGTGAGGCCGGCGGCGGCGCGGGGGGCGCTTTCCGGCTTGCCGAACAGGCCCCAGGGCCGCACCACCAGAACCACCGCCATCACCAGGAACACGGTGATGAGCGAGATCTGCGGCAGGATGAGAATGCCGAAGGCGTTCAGCTCCGCGACGATGATGGCCGCCACGAACGCCCCGAACACCGATCCGAGGCCGCCGATGACCACCACCACGAACACTTCCACGATGATGGAGAGGTCCATGGCATGGGTCACAGTGGTGCGGGGGATCTGCAGCGCGCCACCCAGCGCGGCGAGGAAAACGCCCAGCGCGAACACGCCGGTGAACAGCCATTTCTGGTTCACGCCCAGCGCCGCGACCATCTCGCGGTCCTGCGTCGCGGCGCGCACCAGCACGCCCCACCGGGTTTTGTGGAACAGCAGCCACAGGATGCCGAGCACCACCGGGCCGAGGGTCATCATGAACAGGTCGTAGGTCGGCACCATGCGGCCGAACAGGCTGATGGCGCCGGTGAAGCCGGGGGCGCGCGGGCCGAGCAGGTCTTCCGGCCCCCAGATCACCACCACGAGGTCCTGCACCATCAGCGTCACGCCGAAGGTGGCGAGGAGCTGGAAGAGTTCGGGCGCCTGATAGATGCGCCGCAGCAGCACCATCTCCATCAGCGCGCCGAGCAAAGCGACGATGATCGCCGCGGCGACGATGGCGCCCCAGAAGCCGAACGGGCCGGCAAAGCGCGTCGTCAGCGTGTAGGCCACATAGGCGCCCAGCATGTAGAAGGCGCCATGGGCGAAGTTCACGATGCGCGTGACGCCGAAGATGATCGACAGCCCCGACGCCACCAGAAACAGCGACGCGGCGCTGGCGAGCCCGCTCAGGGCCTGGACCAGAAGAAATTCCACGGCTTCAGCCTCTCGTTCACCTGCTGGAAGTTTTGATCTTTTTGGGCCACCCGCCGTCGAGGGCGGGGGCCGAATGCGGGGGCGGCTGACTGGCGCCGCCCGCGCTTTGTTCAAGCATTCGGTCCGTCATGCCCGGGCTTGTCCCGGGCATCCACGTCGGGCCGCAGGAATAATCCTGCGAAGGAAATACCCGGCCGGACCACGTGGATGGCCGGAACCCGCATGTTTGCGGGTTCCGTTTTTGAGGGCGGAAGTCGGCAACAGCCGACTTCCGGGACAAGCCCGGCCATGACGGGCGGAAAAATCCGCCTCAGTTCGCCGGACGCAGCTTCGCGGCCTCAGCCTCGGGCGGCAGGTAGTCGGCGCCGGGCTTGAACTGGAAGTTCACCATGATGCCCTGCCCGTCCTTCTGCGAGGTCGTGCCGATATAGGCGCCCATGGTCGACTGGTGGTCGGCCGCGCGGTAGACCACATCGCCGAAGGGAGTGGAGACCTTGAGGTTCTTCATCGCCTTGAGAAGGCCGGCGGTGGAGTAGTCGTCGGTCGCCTTCAGCGCCGCGGCGATGGACTTCACCGTGGAGTAGCCGACGATGGAGCCGAGGCGCGGATAGTCCTTGTGGAGCTGCTGGTAGGCGTCGAGGAAGGCCTGATGCTCGGTGGTCTTGATGCCGTACCAGGGATAGCCGGTGACGATCCAGCCCTCGGGGGTCTCGGTCTTCAGCGGGTCGAGATATTCCGGCTCGCCGGTGAGATAGCTGACCACCACGCGGTTCTTGAAGATGCCGCGGGTGTTGCCCTCACGCACCAGCTTCACGAGGTCGCCGGCGAAGGTGGCGTTGAGGATGGCCTCGGGATTGGCGGCGTCGATGGCCTGGAGCACCGGGCCGGCGTCGATCTTGTTCAGCGGCGGCCACTGCTCGGCCACGAACTCCACGTCCGGCTTGCGCTTCTTCAGGAGTTCCTTGAACACCGCGACGAAGGACTGGCCGAACTCGTAGTTGGGGGCGATGGTCGCCCAGCGCTTGGCCGGGAGCTTCGCCGCCTCTTCCGCCAGCATGGCGGCCTGCATGTAGTTCGAGGTGCGCAGGCGGAAGGTGTAGTCGTTGCCCTTGGACCAGACGAGCGCGTCGGTGAGCGGCTCGGCGGCCAGGTACATCACCTGCTTCTGCTTGGCGAAGTCGGCGAGCGCGAGGCCGACATTGGAGAGGAAGCCGCCGGCGATCATCACAACGCCGTCGCGCGAGACCAGCTCGTTGGCGGCGGTGAGCGCATCGGCCGGCTTGCCGCCATCGTCCTTGGAGATGATGACGAGCTTCTTGCCCTTGATGCCGCCGGCATCGTTCACTTCCTTCAGCGCCAGATCCATCCCCTTGCGATAGGGATCGAGGAAGGCGGGCAGCGCCGAATAGGAATTGATTTCGCCTACCTTGATCTCGCCCTGCTGCGCCCGCGCCCCGCCTGCGGCGAGGAGGAGAGCGGCGAGGGATGCCGCGACCAGCTTCTTCATGTCCATTCCCCTTTTATGATGTCCCATGAACCGTCCGCGCGCGGGGCGTGGCCTATCTCAGCCCGTCCTCGCCCTTGATCTCGTCCTTCTTCAGCCCGCCGACGCGCGGCAGCGGACGTCCGGAATCCGTGACCGCCACAGCAACCACGATCTCGTTGGCGCGCGGGGCATCCGACACGCTCACGATCATGCCGTCGAAATGGCTGCGCACGAAGGCCGCATCCTTATGGCCGAGCGGGATGTCGAGATCCGCCCCGAGGCCGCCCCGCCGCTTGGATGAGGGGATGAGCGCCGCACCCTTGCCGAGCACCGCGCGCACCGGCGCCCCCATCTTGGGGTGCAGCAGGGCCGCAGCGTGCTCCAGCTCGCCATTCTCGCCCACCAGCGCCGCCTTGCCGTAGCTCTCGGCGGAAGGCCCCTCGATGCCGAGGGCCTCCACCGCCTTCTGCGTCAGAAGCCCGCCCAGCTCCTCGCCCATGGCGATGAGGTCGGAAAGGTCTTCCACATAACGGCCGGCAAACGGATTCTCGATCACCGCGATGGCCGCCGCCCGCCGGGTGGGCGGGGAGACGGGGCGGCCCATCTCGGTCTGCGTCTCTTCGACGATGGTGACGATCTTGCGGATGTTGGCGCTCATCGCAGGCCGTCCTCGCCCTTGATGGCTTCCGCCGCGAGGCCGCCGACGCGGGCATGGACGCGCGGGCCGCAGGTCATGACCAGCACGAGGGCGATCTCGTCGGCCTTGGGGGCATCGGACACGCCCACTTCCATGGCGTCGAAATGCGAGCGCACGTAGGAGGCGTTCACATGGGTCACCGGCACGTCGAGCCGCGTGCCCGGCCCGCCCACCTTCTTGGTGGAGGGCACGATGGCCTTGGCATCGCCCAGCGCCTCGCGCATGGCGTAGCCGCCCGGCACGTGCCAGAGAGCGCCGTGCTCGATCTCGCCGGCGGCGCCGACGATGGCGCCCTTGCCGTAGCCGTCGATCGCCTTGGCGTCGCCGCCGAGGGCCGCGAGCAGTTCCTTGGCCATGGCCGCGCCCAGCGGCTTCAGGTCTTCCATGAAGCCGGCGATGTCTTCCACATAGCGGCCGGCGAACGGGTTCTCGATCACCGTCACGATGGCGCCGCGCTTGCGCGGGGTGGCTGCGGCGGGGCCGCCCTCGTGGAAGATCTCCTCCAGAATGCGGACCTGCTTGCGGATCTTGACCTCAGGCATGGGCGACGCCTCTTTCTTGTTCTGCGGCAAGGGAAATCGGACGGGATGACAGGGGTGCATCCCCCACCGGACAGGTGGAGACGCTGGCGCCCTGCAGATGCAGCGCGGCGGCGGTGATGAGGCCGCGCGCCACCAGCGCGCCGGCGCAGGCGAGGCCTTCGGCCAGCGCCTCGTCCCGCTCGGCGGGTGTCAGTTCAGGCACGTGGCGCGTCACTTTCAGCAGGCCGAGGTCGCTGTCGGGCAGCACCTCGCGCGCCGGGACGCGGACGATACCGGGATGGCCCGGCAGGTTCACCGCATTGGCGATGACGGTCGCCGCCGCATCCGCCGCCGCCGCGCTGGGCGCGAGCACGGTCACGGCATCGGCGATGCCGAGGGAAAAGCTGCGCCCGCGCCAGCCCGAGGTGGCGATGCCGCGCACCGGGCCGTCCGCCGTGATGCGGGCTGAACCGACCACGCGGGGGCGGTCCGGCCGGTCCACGATGCCCGCCACCAGCTCGGCGCCGGGCGAGAGATAGAGCGCGATGTCGCCGCCATTGTTGACGAAGGCGCGGGTGAGGCCGGGCCGCACCATGGCGGCGAGCACCTCCTCCGCCACGGCGCCTGCGACGGCGGCCATGGGGGTGATGAAACCAGCGCGCGCATGGGGCGACACCGCCGCCCACATGCGCCGCGCCACCGGACCCTGAAGGGGGCAGGGCCCGGGATGGGCAGGCCGGCGGAGCAGGGAGAGTTCGCCGCACAACGTGTCCAGAAGGCCTGCGAGGCGTTCGGTCGCCGCGCCATAGGCGGCGGCCACCACATCCGCCGGGCCATCGGCCTCGATAACGAGGTCGATGGGGCCGTCGTTCAGATGCAGCCGACGCCCGTCCGCCAGAAGCCCCGCCTGCGGCAGGCGCCGCTGCACCGGCATCGCGGGCGTCGCGACGCGGGGCGCTGGAGCGGGGATGTCGGCGGGGCGCAGCATGGTCTCAGCCCTGCGACCGGGCCGCCAACGGCCACGGAATATCGGAGAAGGGCGCCATCTCGCGCACCGCCTCACGCTCGATCACCGAGGTGGCCGGGCGCACATGGTCCATATGACCGCCCAGCGCCGCATAGGCGGCGAGCGGCAAGGTGAACTCGATGGGCGCCACCAGCGCCGGGGTCGGCACGTAGCCGAAGCCGTTCTCCGGCACGCGGGTGACATCCACCATGAAGGTGATGCCGCCGCCCGGCCAGACATAGACAGGCGCGCCGCCACAGGTGACGCGGGTGATGGAATCCTTCACCGAGCGGGTGAGCCGCACCGGATTTTCCGTCACCCCCGCGCGCAGTGAGCCGCCCGCGCCGGCCATGAACAGCACGGAGGAGAGCGCCGGCTCGCAATTCTCGCGGATGCGCTCCACCGAGGGATAGAGATCGGCGGGGACCTCGGTCTCCACGGGCACCAGATGCTCGTCGAGAACGTAATAGCCGTAGTGCTCGCCGGTGGTGGACACCAGCAGCAGCCGCAGGCCGGGCCACGCCAGCTTGGCGTCGAATGGGGAGAGGATGGAGAGCGGATCGGAAATGTTGGTGCCGCCCCAGCCGAGGCCCGGCTCGGCCACCTGGAAATAGCGGCCGGGGGTGGAGCGGCGCCCCTTCATGCGGATGCCGGTGTCGCGGATGCCCAAGAGCTTGCCGGCCTGATGCTCGGAGAGGACGCCGGTGATGTGGTCGTCCACCACCACCACCTCGTCCACCTTGCCGTGCCACTGCTTGGCGAACATGCCGATGGTGGCGGAGCCGCAGCCCACCCGCATGCGCGCCTCCTCGGCGCCGTTGACGATGGGCGGCCGGCCGGCCTGCACCACGAGGGTGGCGCCCCCGTCGATGGCGAGTTCCACGGCCTTGCCGTTGCACAGCTCCAGCAGCGCCTCGCAGGTGACGCGGCCTTCCTTCTTGGAGCCACCGGTGAGGTGATGCACGCCGCCGAGCGACAGCATCTGCGAGCCGTATTCCGAGGTGGTGACATGGCCCACCGCCTCGCCGTCCACCCGGACCGCCGACTGCTCGGGGCCGAGGAAGCGATCGGTGTCGATCTTCACCTTCGCGCCAGCGTAGCTGAAGATGCCCTCGGTGACGACGGTCACCATGTCCACGCCGTCCACCTCGGCGGAGACGATGAAGGGCGCGGGCTTGTAATCGGGATAGGTGGTGCCAGAGCCCACGGCGGTGACGAAGGACTCACCGCCCGAGACAAGCCGCCCATCCCAGTCGCCGCCGCGATCGAAGGGCACGACCTTGCCGCCCTGCGCCAGCGTGCGGTCGAGGACGATGTGGGGATCAACGCGGATCAGTTCGCCGTCGCGGTTGGCGTAGCGGTCGCAGGCGCCGGTGAGGCCGGGCCGGATGTAACACATGACCGGGCACGCATCGCAGCGGATCTTGTCATCCTCGGCGCGGGCGGTGATGGTGGACTCTTCGGCCATGGGACCCCGGCTCCGGCCCCGCGTCGGGGGCATCCGATTTCATATGTACACTAATGAAAATCGCGTCGGCCCCGAGTGTCAAGCACAAGGAACGGGCAGGCCGCACGAAGAGGCAGCATTGCTGTCATTCTTTTGCACTTGCAGCATTTTTTCGCCGTCTCCGCGCTTGGGGCGGCGGCCGGGAGCCTGTGTTTTGAGCGTCCCGCGCGCTTGACGCTCGATCATTAGTATAGAAACAATCCACTCTGTGGCGGGCCGGTCCCGGTCCCGGTTTCTTGCGGCAAAGGCTGAGCGGTTCCTTCGAGATGTCCGCCCCCATCCTACTCCAGGTCAATGGCGAAACCCACGCCTTCGCGTTGCCGCGCGAGACGCCGCTGATCTACGTGCTGCGCAACGACCTCGGGCTGAACGGCCCCAAGTTCGGCTGCGGCCTCGGGGAGTGTGGCGCCTGCACGGTGCTGATGGATGGCCGCGCCACGCGCTCCTGCGTCACCACGCTGGGCACGGCCGAGGGGCGCGCGGTGACGACGCTGGAGGGGCTCGCGACGCAGGGCACGCTGCACCCGGTGCAAGCGGCCTTCATCGCCGAGCAGGCGGCCCAGTGCGGCTATTGTCTCAACGGCATGATCATGACCACGGTCGCTTTCCTCGCGCGCAATCCCTCCCCGACCGAGGCAGAGGCCCGCGCGGCGCTGCGCTACAACCTGTGCCGTTGCGGGACGCATGTGGAGATCCTGCGCGCGGTCCTGCGCGCCGCTGCCGGCTCCGACGAGAGCATGGAGGCCCAGCCGTGAGCGAGCCGCGGCCCGATCCCGCGGCGCTGCTCGCCGCCACCGGCAATCTCGCCATCCTGCGGCCGGCGCAGGTGGTGCACGGCCTCGTGCCGAGCGCGGCGCCGAAGGACGGTGCCCTCGACCTGTTCCTGCTGGTGGACGATACCGGCACCGTCACCGCCTTCAACGGCCACGTGGACCTCGGCACCGGCATCCGCACGGCGCTGGCCCAGATCGTCGCCGAGGAGCTGGATGTGGCGCTCGATCGCGTCACCATGGTGCTCGGCCATACCGGCGTCGCGCCGAACCAGGGCGGCACCATCGCCTCCGATTCCATCCAGGTCTCGGCCCGCCCGCTGCGCCACGCGGCGGCACAGGCCCGCGCCCATCTGGTGGCGCTCGCGGCCAAGGCATTGGGCATTCCGGCGGACGAGCTGGAGGTTGAGGAGGGCATCGTCCGCCCCAGGGACGGGCGTAACACCGGCCTCTCCTATGCAGACCTGCTCAAGGGCCGCGCCGACCGTCTGATGCTCCATCAGGAAACCGCGGTGAAGCCGGCGAGCGAGCACCGCATCGTCGGCCGCCGCGTGCCGCGGGTGGATATTCCAGCCAAGGCGACGGGCACCTTCACCTATGTCCACGACGTGCGCGTGCCGGGCATGCTGCACGGCCGCGTGGTGCGCCCGCCCTATGCCGGCATCGATGCCGGCCCGTTCGTGGGCAAGAGCCTGATCCGGGTGGACGAGCACTCCGTCGCCCATGTTCCGGGCGTGGTAGCGGTCGTCACCATGGGCGACTTCATCGGCGTCGTCGCCGAGCGCGAGGAGCAGGCGGCCGAGGCGGCCCGCGTGCTGAAGACCGAATGGCGCGACACCCCTGCCCTGCCCGACCTCTCCCGCACCGAGGAAGCCCTGCGCGGGGCCGAGAAGGCCAAGACCCGCCTCCTCCACGAGCAGGGCAACCTCGACACCGCCCGCGCAGACGCCGCGCAGGTGCTGGAGGCGACCTATGTCTGGCCCTACCAGATGCACGCCTCCATCGGCCCCTCCTGCGCCGTCGCCGACGTGCGCGAGGACAGCGCGACCATCTGGGCGGGCACGCAGAACCCCTATTGGCTGCGCACCGACATCTCCCTGCTGCTCGGCCTGCCTGAGGAAGACATCGAGATCGTCCGCTTCGAGGCGGCGGGCTGCTATGGCCGCAACTGCGCGGATGATGTGGCGGCCGACGCCGCCTTGCTCTCCCGCGCCGTAGGGCGGCCGGTGCGGGTGCAACTCACCCGCGAGCAGGAGCACGCCTGGGAGCCCAAGGGCGCCGGCCAGCTCATGGAGGTGAAGGGCGGCATCAACGCCGACGGCACGCCCGCTTTCTACGACTTCCTCACCCGCTACCCCTCCAACGCCGCCGTCACGCTGGCGCTGCTGCTCACCGGCCGCGTGCCGGCGGACAATCCCGTCTACGAGATGGGCGACCGCACGGCGATCCCACCCTATGCCTATGACGTGATGCGCGTGGCGGTGGATGACGTGGCGCCCATCGTGCGTGCCTCCTGGCTGCGCGGCGTCTCGGCGCTGCCCAACAGCTTTGCCCACGAGAGCTATGTGGATGAGCTGGCCGCCGCCGCCGGTGTCGATCCGGTGGATTATCGCCTGCGCCACCTCCACGACCCGCGCGCCGTGGACCTCGTGAAGGCCACCGCCGAGCGCGCCGGCTGGCAGAAGCGCACCGGTCCCCGGCAGGAGGTGGTGGAGGGCGACATCGTGCGCGGGCAGGGCTTCGCCTATGCCCTCTATGTCCACTCCAAATTCCCCGGCTACGGCGCCGCATGGTCCGCCTGGGTGGCGGATGTGGAGGTGAACACCGCGACCGGCGACGTGGCGGTGAAGCGCGTCACCGTGGGCCAGGATTCCGGGCTGATGATCAACCCGGCCGGCATCGAGCACCAGATCCACGGCAACGTCATCCAGTCCACCTCCCGCGCGCTCAAGGAGCAGGTGACCTTCGACGAGCAGGCGGTGACAAGCCGGGAGTGGGGCGCCTACCCCATCCTCACCTTCCCGGAAGTGCCCGTCATCAACGTGGTGCTGATGCCCCGGCCGGACGATCCGCCTTTGGGCTCGGGCGAATCCGCCTCGGTGCCCAGCGCGGCGGCCATCGCCAATGCCATCTTCGACGCCACCGGCGTGCGCCTGCGCGAACCGCCCTTCACGCCCGACCGCGTGCGCGCGGCTTTGGCCGGCGAGGCGCCGCCCCGCCCGGTGAAGGAGAAGACGCGCAAGCCGTGGCTCGCCATGGCGGGCGCCGCGCTGGCCGGTGCCTTGGGCATGGCGACGCTGGCGCTGCCCATTCGCGGCGCCATCGCGCCCATCGCCCCGCCTGATCCTTCGGCTTTCTCCGCCGACATGATCGCCCGCGGCAAGGTGCTGGCTGCGCTGGGGGATTGTGCGGTCTGCCATACGGCGAACGGCGGCATCGCCAATGCCGGCGGACAGCCGCTGCACACGCCCTTCGGCACGGTCTATTCCACCAATCTGACGCCGGATGCTGAGACGGGCATCGGCACATGGTCCTATGCCGCCTTCGAGCGCGCCATGCGCGAGGGCATCGGGCGGGACGGGCGGCACCTCTACCCCGCCTTCCCCTACACCGCCTTCAGCCGCATCAGCGATGCCGACATGCAGGCGCTTTACGCCTTCCTCATGTCCCAGCCGGCGGTGACGGCGGCACCGCCCGAAAACCGGATGACCTTCCCCTTCAATATCCGCCCGCTGATGGCCGGCTGGAACATGCTGTTCCACCGCCCCGGCCAGCTTCAGGCGGAGCCGGCGCAGTCTCCGCAGTGGAACCGGGGGCGCTACCTCGTGGAAGGCCTCGGCCATTGCGGCGCGTGCCATACGCCGCGCAATGCGCTGGCGGCAGAAAAGGGCGGCGCGGCCTACCTTGCCGGCGGCTTCGCCGATGGCTGGGAGGCGCCGGCACTGACGGAGCTGTCCAAGGCGCCCATTCCGTGGACCGAGGACGAGCTGTTCACCTATCTGCGCACCGGCTTCTCCCGCTTCCACGGCACCGCCGCCGGCCCCATGGCGCCGGTGGTGCATGCGCTGTCCGAAGTGCCGGATGCCGACGTGCGCGCCATGGCGGTCTATCTCGCCTCGCTTTCGGGCCCCGCCATCGCCGATCCGGTCGCGGCGGCGGCGACGTTGGAAGCCAAGGCCGAAGCCTCTCTCCGCCCCATGGACACGGTGGGCGGCCGCCTCTTCGCCGGCGCCTGCGCCGCCTGCCATGCGCCGGAGGGGCCGACCCTGTTCGGCGCGCGGCCGGCGCTGGCGCTGAATACCAATGTCCATGCGGCGCGGCCCGACAATCTCATCCGCGTCATCCTCGAAGGCATCCCCAAGCCCGCCGTCCCGGAGCTGGGCGACATGCCCGCCTTCCGCGACAGCCTCAATGATGCGCAGGTGGCCGACCTCGTCCGCTACATGCGCGCCAAGTTCGCGCCGGATGCTCCCGCATGGGAGGGGCTTGAGGGCACGGTGGCGCGGCTGAGGGCGGCGCCGACGCATTAGGGTCGGGCGGGTTGGACGGCGACGTTACTCTATCTCTCCGCCGTCATGCCCGGGCTTGTCCCGGGCATCCACGTCGTTCCGATGGCCCAATGATCCCAGAGAGGTTCCCAGCCGTTCCGCGTGGATGGCCGGGACAAGCCCGGCCATGACGACGGGGCAGTTGGCCCCCGCGATGACCTTGCCCGTCATCAGCCTCCCCTCCCCTGCCCAAAATATCCCGCCTCGCTGCCCAAAAGACCCGCATCCTGCCCGTGACAAGCCGTTGACAGCCTTCGCGGCCCGACTCTATTTTCATTTGTACACAAACAATATGCCGAGGGCGTTCCCATGGCCTATGTCGTCACCGAGGGCTGCATCCGCTGCACCTACATGGATTGCGTCGCGGTGTGCCCGGTGGATTGCTTCTATGCCGGCGCGAACATGCTGGTGATCCACCCGGACGAGTGCATCGACTGCGGCGTCTGCGAGCCGGAATGCCCGGCGGCGGCCATCTTCCCGGACAGCGACCCGCGCGCCGCCGAATGGGCCGCCCTCAATGCCCAATACGCGGCAGTGTGGCCCAACATCACCGAGAAGGGTCCGCCGCCGACCGATGCCGATGCCTGGAAGGACACGCCGGACAAGCGCGCCCTCCTCTCCGCCGATCCTGCCAGCCTCTAGAACCGCCCCGAGACCACCATGAGCAATTTCTTCGAGGAGCAGGTGCTCAGCGTCCACCACTGGACCGATCGCCTGTTCAGCTTCACCACCACCCGCGATCCCGGCTTCCGCTTCCGCACCGGCGAATTCACCATGATCGGCCTGAAGGTGGACGGCCGTCCGCTGCTGCGCGCCTATTCGGTGGTGAGCCCGGCCTGGGCGGAGACGCTGGAATTCTTCTCCATCAAGGTGCCCAACGGCCCCCTCACCTCCCGCCTCCAGCACATCCAGGTGGGCGACGCCATCACGGTGGGCCGCAAGGCCACCGGCACGCTGGTGATGGACAATCTTCTGCCCGGCAAGAACCTCTATCTCCTCGGCACGGGCACCGGCCTTGCGCCCTTCCTCTCGGTGATCCGCGATCCCGAGACCTACGAGCGCTTCGAGAAGGTGGTGCTGGTGCACGGCTGCCGGCATGTGGCCGACCTCGCCTACGAGGATCTGATCACCAAGGAACTGCCGGCCCACGAATTCCTCGGCGAGGAGATCGCCGCCAAGCTCCTCTATTACCCGACCGTGACGCGCGAACCCTTCCGCAATACGGGCCGCATCTCCACCCTGCTGGAGAGCGGCAAGCTCTGCGCGGATGTGGGCCTGCCGCCGCTGGATGCCGCTGCCGACCGGGTGATGATCTGCGGCTCGCCGGCCATGATGGTGGACCTCAAGACGCTGCTGGAATCCCGCGGCTTCACCGAGGGCTCGGGCAGCGAGCCCGGTCATTTCGTGATCGAAAAGGCTTTCGCCGAGCGGTGAAATCCGCCCCGCGCCCGGTTTTCAGGGGCGTGGAGCGAGCGTAATCTCATATGCCTACAAACAGAAAGGCGCGCGTCGCCGCGCCCCCTCCGGAGACGAGAGCATGGCCCACGACGCGCCAACCGGTCCCGCCGGCCCCACCAAGCTGGTGATCCGCAATATCGGCCTCCTCCTCAGCGGCGACCTGACGAAGCCCATTCTGGACGCCGACACGGTGGTGGCGCTGGACGGGCGCATCACCGCCATTGGCCGCGAGAAGGACGTGGACACCGAGGGCGCGACCACCCTCATCGACGCCAACGGCACCACCCTCACCCCCGGCCTCATCGACAGCCACGTCCACCCCGTGGCGGGCGACTGGACGCCCCGGCAGAGCCAGATCAACTGGATCGATTCCTCCCTCCACGGCGGCGTCACCACCATGATCTCCGCCGGTGAGGTGCATTATCCCGGCCGCGCCCGCGACGTGGTGGGGGTGAAGGCCCTCGCCATCACCGCCCAGCGCGCGTTTTCGGCCTTCCGCCCATCGGGCGTGAAGGTCCATGCAGGTGCCCCCGTCATCGAGAACGAGATGGTGGAGGACGATTTCAAGGAGCTGGCCGCCGCCGGCGTGAAGCTGCTCGGCGAGGTCGGCCTCGGCGGCGTGAAGGATGGCCCCACCGCCCGCAAGATGGTGGGATGGGCGCGCAAGTACGGCATCCAGTCCACCATCCACACCGGCGGCCCCTCCATCCCCGGCTCCGGCCTCATCGACAAGGACGTGG
Source organism: Xanthobacter aminoxidans (assembly GCF_023571765.1). Lineage (GTDB taxonomy): Bacteria > Pseudomonadota > Alphaproteobacteria > Rhizobiales > Xanthobacteraceae > Xanthobacter > Xanthobacter aminoxidans. The sequence goes on from NZ_JAMJXC010000004.1 coordinate 94,345, forward strand.
TGCTGGAAGCCGACACGGACGTGGTGGGCCATATCAACGGCGGCCACACCGCGCTGCCGGACAACCAGATCCGCTGCATCTGCGAGGGCTGCAAGCGCGGCCTCGAGATCGTCCATAACGGCAACGAGCGCTCGGCCCTCTACACGCTGCGTCTCGCCCGCGAACTGGGAGAACTCCAGCGCGTCATCCTCGGCACGGATGGGCCGGCCGGCTCCGGCGTGCAGCCGCTCGGTATCCTGCGCATGGTGTCCATGCTCTCCTCCCTCGGCGAACTGCCGGCCGAAGAGGCCTTCTGCCTCGCCACCGGCAACACGGCACGGATGCGGGCGCTCGATTCCGGCCTGATCGAAGTGGGACGCGCGGCGGATTTCGTGCTGATGGACAAGGCGCAGCATTCCCCCGGCACCACGCTGCTCGACAGCGTGCGCCTCGGCGACCTGCCGGGCGTTTGCATGACCATCATCGACGGCATCGTGCGCACCCAGCGCTCGCGCAACACGCCGCCCGCCACGCGCATGCCCATTGTCGTGAGAGGCTGAGGCGCCTCACACCACGGGCGGCGCCGGGTTCGGCCGCAGCACCAGCAGCACGCCGGCGAGCACCAGCGCGATGCCGCCGGCGGACACCAGCGTCCAGTGGTAGTCCTCGAACACGGTGGAGATGGCGAGCGCCACCAGCGGGAACACCACCGTGCCATAGCCGGCGCGGTTCGGCCCGATGCGCCGCACCAGCGTGTTGTAGACGGCGAATCCCGCCAGCGTCTGCACGAGGATGAGGCAGGCAAGGGAGCCCACATAAACGGGGCTCCAGTCGAAGATGAACGGCACGCCGTGGATGAGGGCGATCACCAGCAGGATGATCATGCCGTAGAAGAAGCCCCAGGTGGTCAGCGAGGCGATGGGATATTGCCGCCGCCCGGCGATGCCGGTCAGCAGGCTGCCCACCGAGAAGGAGAGCGTTCCGGCGAGCCCCAGCGCCAGCCCTTCCCCAGCCCCGTCGATGCCGCGTCCGTCGGCGAGGCTCGGGCCGAACACCAGCGCCAGCCCCACAACGCCGGCCAGTGCCCCGCCGATGATCTGGCGGCGCAGCGGCACGCGCAGGAACAGCGCGGAGAGCACGGGAATGATGATGGCGGAGAGGGCGAAGATGACGGACATCAGCCCTGAGGGCAGATGATAGCCGGCATAATAGAAGCTGACGAAATTCAGTGAGAACAGCGTCGCGCCGAGCCCCGCGAACAGCAGATGGTCGCGCCAGCCGAAGACGAGCCGCCCGCCGGTGACGAGCACGTAGACCAGCATCACCGAACCCGCGACCAGGAAGCGCCAAACACCGGAGACCTCCGGTGCGACCACGCCCAGTTGCAGCTTCAGCGGCAGCCAGCCCGTGCCGAAGATGAGCACGCAGACCGCGTAAAGCAGAAGCTCGCGCGGGCCGAGCGGTCCGTCGGTGCGGGGCGGTGGGGCATGCATGGAGGGGAATCCGGAGGGTGATGCACCCTATGCGGTCGCCCTGCCCCCGGCAACGCGCGGCGGCCGGTGGGAAAAGCGTGAGCCGGGCCTTGCCGATCGAGGCCCTGCAAGCCCCGGTGGGCCAAGTGAAGCCCCCAGCATCAGCCATGCCCGGAACGCATGGCAGCCCTGCGCATCGACGGTGCGACGCGCCTCAGTAGGCGAGCGCGTCGAAAGCCGGCTCCACGGAGCCGTTCCACGGGCCGTGGTACAGCTCCAGCAGCTCCTCGGCCGGCACACGGCCGGAGAGCAGCGTCTGCTCCAGTGGCTCCAGGAAGCGCGTCTCGTCGCGGCCGAGCCGGTCATGGAAGCCGCGCCGCTTCAGGCCGGCCTGCGAGAGCTTGAGCACCTCTTTCGCCACGTCGCGCAATGCGCGTCCGCGAATCTCGGCCTTGAGGGCCAGACGGGGCACGTCGTCCCGCAGGGTCTGGCGCTCCTCGGCGGTCCAGTCCTTCACCAGATCCCAGGCGGCATCGAGGCTCTGCTGGTCGTAGAGCAGGCCCACCCAGAAGGCCGGCAGGGCGCAGAGGTTGATGGAGGGGCCGGCGTCCGCGCCGCGCATCTCCAGGAAGCGCTTCAGGCGCACCTCGGGGAAGATGGTGGAGAGGTGGTTGATCCAGTCGGAGAGCGTCGCCGTCTCACCCGGCAGCAGCGGATTGCGGCCGGCGAGCAGGTCGCGGAAGGAGGAGCCGGCCACGTCGATGTAATGGTCGCCGCGCTTCACGAAATACATGGGCACGTCGAGCGCGTAGTCCACATAGCGCTCGAAGCCGACCCCCTCCTCGAAGGCGAAGGGCAGCATGCCGGAGCGGGCATTGTCCGTGTCGCGCCAGATCTCGGAGCGGAAGGAGAGGAAGCCGTTGGGCTTGCCCTCGGTGAAGGGCGAGTTGGCGAAGAGGGCGGTGGCCACCGGCTGGAGCGCCAGGCCCACCCGCATCTTCTTCACCATGTCGGCTTCGGAGGAGAAGTCGAGGTTCACCTGCACGGTGCAGGTGCGGAACATCATGTCGAGGCCGAGGGTGCCCACCTTCGGCATGTAGTTGGACATGATCTTGTAGCGGCCCTTGGGCATCACCGGCGTCTCGGAGCGCGACCACTTGGGGCTCATTCCGATGGCGAGGAAGCCGATTCCGAGGGGTGTCGCCACTTCGCGCACCTGCGCGAGGTGAGCGTTCAGCTCCGAGCAGGTCTCGTGAATGGTGCGCAGCGGCGCGCCGGACAGCTCGAACTGGCCACCGGGCTCCAGCGAGATGGCCCCGCCGCCGGTCACATCCGCGAGGCCGATGATGGTCTCGCCTTCCATGATCGGCTCCCAGCCGAGCAGGGAGCGCATGCCCTCCAGAAGCTTGCGGATGCCCTTCGGCCCCTCATAGGGCACGGGCTCGTGACGGCCCATGGTGAAGGGGATCTTCTCGTGCTCGGTGCCGATCCGGAAGGACCGCTCGGGTTTCGCGCCCTCTTCCATCCAGGCGACGAGTTCGCCGCGGTCGGAAATCGGGGTCGCGTCGAGCGTGTCGCGGGCCATCAGGAAGCTCTTCAAGCGGAGGGGCGCGAGACCATACACGGCACCTCGGTCAAGGCAAGCGCATGGGGTCGGCACGGAAGGTGGCGGGGAAAGGCGGAACTTCAGGCAGGCAGAAAGGCAGGGCCGGCCCTGTTCCGCACGCCGCACCGCACGGAAGGAAGGCCAAGGTTCCGCTCAGATGGTGACGGGATTTGCTTTCGCAACCGCGTCGAACGCCTGAAGGGTGGTAATCAACGCCTCCAGCTTCGCCAGGGGCACCATATTCGGCCCGTCGGAGGGCGCCTTGTCCGGGTCCGGATGGGTCTCGATGAACACCGCCGCCACGCCGACGGCCACCGCCGCGCGCGCCAGAACCGGCACGAACTCGCGCTGACCGCCGGAGGATGTCCCCTGCCCGCCCGGCTGCTGCACCGAATGGGTGGCATCGAACACGACAGGCGCGCCGGTGGTCTTGGCCAGGATCGGCAGGCCGCGCATGTCGGAGACGAGGGTGTTGTAGCCGAAGGAGACGCCCCGCTCCGTCACCAGCACGCGGCCATTACCGGCGCCGGTGAGCTTGTTGACCACGTTCGCCATGTCCCACGGTGCGAGGAACTGGCCCTTCTTCACGTTCACCACCCGGCCCGTGCGGGCGGCGGCGACGAGAAGGTCGGTCTGGCGGCAGAGGAAGGCGGGAATCTGCAGCACGTCCACCACCTCGGCGGCAGCGGCGCACTGGTCGATCTCGTGCACGTCGGTGAGCACCGGCAGGCCGAGGCTCTCCTTGATCTCGCCGAACACCGGCAGCGCCGCCTGGAGCCCGAGGCCGCGCGCGGCTGAGAGGGACGTGCGGTTCGCCTTGTCGAAGGAGGTCTTGAAGACGAGGCCGATGTTGCGGCGCACCGCGATCTCCTTGAGCGCGGCGGCGACCTCCAGCGCATGGGCACGGCTTTCCATCTGGCAGGGGCCGGCGATGAGCGTCAGCGGCAGGGCATTGCCGAAGCGCACGGAGCCGGCCTCGACGATGCTCTGCGGGGCGACGGGCGGCGGTGCGGCGGTCATGGGCGATCCCTCAACGGCTCCGAGGATCGCCACCAGCAGACCGGAAGCGTCCTTAAGCCTCAGAATAAATTCAGCTTTCCGGCCGCCACACGGGGCGACGCTGCCGGAGCGCGCCCTTGATAGAGCATTTTCCCCATTTCGCTAAATCGCGAATGCGCGTGGTCCGGCGCTGCGCGCAGGCCGGACCACGCAAAAGCCGATCGGGAAGGCCGTTCAGGGCGTGACCAGCTTGAGCCCGACAATGCCGGCGGCGATGAGGCCGATGGAGGCGAGGCGCAGCAGGTCGGTCGATTCGGAGAAGAACAGGATGCCGGCGACCGCCGTGCCGACGGTGCCGATTCCCGCCCATACCGCATAGGCGGTCCCGATGGGGATCCCCCGGAGCGCGAGGGACAGGAGCAGCAGGCTCACCCCGATGGCGCCAAGCGTGAACAGGCTCGGCCACAGCCGGGTAAACCCTTCCGATTGCTTCATTCCGATGGCCCACGCGATTTCGGTGAGGCCGGCGATGAACAGATAGACCCATGCCATGGGCAGACACCACGAGAGGCGGGGTCGTCCCCGCCGCGCGACAAGAAGGGAGCACGGTCGTCCGTGCCCGGGGGCGGTGACCTCCGCCCTACCTCATGTAATAGATTTTTCCTGAGAGTGAAACCGATGCGGTTCAGCCCGGTGTCAACTCGAACACCAGCGTGGCGCCCAGCGCAGCGCGGGGCGGCACGACCACGATGCCCTCAATGGTCTCTTCCACCATGCGGCGCGCGGCCAGCGAGCGGCGCAGCTCCGGCGCACCGGGCGTCGAGAACCGCACGGCAGCGAGGCGCAGGCCCGGCCCACCCGGCGCCGGCACGCCATAGCGCTCGGTGAACAGTTCGCGGGACATGACGTCGATGGAACCGCGCGGCGTCTGCGCCACGTACCAGGCATCGAGCGCGCGCTGAACCTGACAGCCGGAGAAAGTTTCGAGAAACGCCTGATGCTCGGCCGGCGCATCGGCCACCAGCACCACGCCGGCGACGCCCGTCACCTGATTGGAATGGCGCTGAAGGTCCGGCGACCAGAAATTCTCGGGATTGAGCTGGGTGCAGGCGAAGGCGCCGAAGTCCGGGCTGGCGGGATCGCGGGCGAAGGCGAGGCGGAAGCCCACGTCCACTTCCTGCCCGTCCGGCCGGCGCGCCTTGCGGGCGAAATCGAAGATGTCGAAGCCGCCGAAGCCGTCCGCATCGAAGGCGGCCTTCTCGTGGGTCGCGTCCGAGCCCTCCAGCACCAGCATGGAGAGGCCTTCGCCCATGCGGGCGAGGAAATCCTGATTGAAGGCGCCGAAGGAGAAGGCCTCGCCCTGCGCGGCGGGAATCTTGTCGGGCTCGACGATCTGCAGCAGCTCGATGAAGAAGCCGGGCGTCTGGATGATGCGGTTTTCCGTGCCCCACGGGTGGCGATTGCGGGCACCCACGGTGAAGCCCAGGAGGTCGTAGATTTCGCCAGCTGCGTCGAGATCGCGGACGAGGTGCACAACGTGGTCGAGGCCGCGTCGCATGGCTTCTCCTCTCATCGGGCCGATGCTGCGACCCCATCGGGCGCGCATTCCGCAACGGCAGAATCATGGGAAGGAACGCTACGGCAAGGGGCCGCGCGTCGCCTGGTTGGCGGGCGCATCCCCCCGGCGGCCCGGCCGGAGCTTAGTGCGTTTTGACGCGACGTGGCTACCGCCCGGAGGAAGAAATCCCGGGACGGCGCCCTAAGCCATTGCAAAGAAACGGCTCAGACGAGCCGGCTCTGATCCTTGGCGGCACGGATGAAGGAGGCGAACAGCGGGTGCGGGTCGAACGGCCGCGACTTCAGCTCCGGGTGGAACTGCACGCCGATGAACCAGGGATGGCTCGGATATTCCACGATCTCCGGCAGCAGCCCGTCCGGCGACATGCCGGAGAACCTCAGCCCGTGCTGCTCCAGCCGCTCGCGATAGGCGGTATTCACCTCGTAGCGGTGGCGGTGGCGCTCGGAGATGTCGCGCCGGCCGTAGACGCCTTCCACCTTGGTGTCCGGCTCCAGCACCGCATGGTAGGCGCCGAGACGCATGGTGCCGCCCAGGTCGCCGGCGGCGTTACGCCGCTCCAGCTCGTTGCCGCGCAGCCATTCGGTGAGCAGGCCCACCACCGGCTCGGAGGTGGCGCCGAACTCGGTGGAATTGGCCTTCTCGATGCCGGCGAGGTTCCGCGCCGCCTCGATGACGGCCATCTGCATGCCGAAGCAGATGCCGAAATAGGGCACCTGCCGCTCGCGGGCGAACTGGGCCGCGCGAATCTTGCCTTCTGCGCCGCGCTGGCCGAAGCCGCCGGGCACGAGGATGCCGTGGACGTGCTCCAGGAAGGGCGCAGGGTCCTCCCGCTCGAAGGTCTCGCTCTCGATCCAGTCGAGATTGACCTTCACCTTGTTGGCGATTCCGCCGTGGGCAAGGGCCTCGATCAGCGATTTGTAGGCGTCCTTCAGGCCCGTGTACTTGCCGACGATGGCGATGGTGACTTCGCCCTCGGGGTTGCGCACGCGGGTCTCGATGTCGGTCCAGCGCTTGAGGTTGGGCGCGGGGGCCGGCTCGATGTTGAAGGCGGCGAGCACTTCCTTGTCGAGGCCTTCCGCGTGATAGGCGGAGGGCACGGCGTAGATGTTGTCCACGTCCCGCGCCTCAATCACCGCCGTTTCCCGCACATTGCAGAACAGCGAGAGCTTGCGGCGTTCCTCGCGCGGGATCTCGCGGTCGGTGCGACAGAGCAGGATGTCCGGCTGGATGCCGATGGAGCGCAGCTCCTTCACCGAATGCTGGGTCGGCTTGGTCTTCAGCTCACCGGCCGAGGGGATGTACGGCATCAGGGTGAGGTGAATGAAGATGGCGTGGCCGCGGGGCAGCTCGTTCTTGAGCTGGCGGGTGGCCTCGAAGAAGGGCAGGCCCTCGATGTCGCCCACCGTGCCGCCCACCTCGATCAGCACGAAATCGAAGCCCTCGTTGCCTTCCAGCACGAAGTCCTTGATCGCGTTGGTGACGTGGGGAATCACCTGGATGGTGGCGCCGAGATAGTCGCCACGGCGCTCCTTGGCCAGGATGTCCTGGTAGATGCGGCCGGTGGTGATGTTGTCCTGCTTGGTCGCCGGATGACCGGTGAACCGCTCGTAGTGGCCGAGATCGAGGTCCGTTTCGGCCCCGTCATCGGTCACGAACACCTCGCCATGCTGATACGGGCTCATGGTGCCCGGATCGACGTTCAGATAGGGGTCGAGCTTGCGCAGGCGGACGGTGTATCCGCGCGCCTGGAGAAGAGCGCCGAGTGCTGCGGAAGCGAGGCCCTTACCCAGGGAAGACACGACGCCGCCGGTGATGAAGATGTAGCGCGCCATGGGCCTCGACCTTACCTAATGCAAACGCGATTCGGCGAGGGCGAAACCGGGATCGGCCTCGCCTCGCCTGTGGAGAAGAAACGGCGCGGCCGAAGCCGCGTCGCGTCAATGGATCACCAGAACAGGATCACTTGGACTGCGGAACCTGGGGACCGGACGGCGCCGCCGGCTCGGCCGGGGTGGCAGGAACCGGAGTGGCAGGCGCCGGGGCAGAGGTACCCTGCGGGGCCTGCTGGCGCAGCTGGTCGAGAATCGACCCGCCGCTCTGCGGCACCTGCGGCCCGCCCTGGTTCTGCTGCGCCGGCGGCAGGATGGAGCGCGGGGCGCGACCCCAGCCGGCCACGATGGTCAGCGAAAGCGAAGTGATGAAGAAGATCAGCGCGAGAATCGCGGTGGCGCGGGTGAGCACGTTGGCCGTGCCGCGCGCCGTGAAGAAGCCGCCGCCCGAACCGCCGCCGCCCCCGCCGATGCCGAGGCCGCCGCCTTCCGAGCGCTGGATGAGCACCACGCCAATGAGCGCGAGCACCACCATCAGGTGAATTACGATGAGAACCGTCTGCATGGAATCCATCACGTTCGCGCCAGAGCGGTGCCCCGGCGCGCAGGTCGCGGGTTCCCTACACGATCGGGCGGCAGGAGGGAAGAGCGGGAGGGCGGCGGCCTTCCCTATGCCCCCCCATCGCGGCGAGGCCTGCCGCGACCAGCGGCAAGGCGTCGCGCCGGGCGCGCCATCGGGGCCCCAATGCCGGGCTGAAGATTTTTCTTGTTCGCTGCGGTAGGCGGTTCGTCTAGAATTGCTGCAGTGCCCTCGCTCGGTTTGGGTTCGCAGACGGGTTCCCTTCGCCGGGAGCGTCGTCGCGGTCCCCAAGATTGTCCCATCAGGACCTTAATCCTATTATTCTCGCCTGCCTCAGCAGGCTCGCGCCGGAGGCGATACGCATGGACCTGTCCCGCAAGTTGCATAATTCGAAGGCTGGTCTTCGCGCGATCATGCACTTCGATAATCGCTGGGAGGTTGTGGCCACGAGATTGCTGTTCCGTGGTACCGGCATGATTACCTACCGGAAGAACGGTATGGAATTCGTGATCGACCACCATGGCGGTGACGAGACAGGGACGCGAGCCTGTCTTACCAGTCCGATGTACCGTCTCCTGATCCCCCAGATGGCGCTCAAGGGTCCCCTGACGCTGGTCGATATTGGCTCGAACGGTGGTGGATTCCCCATTCTTCTTTCCGACATGGGTTTCGCGCTCCGGAAGATTGTTGCCGTGGAAATGAACCCACGGGTGTTCGCGCGAATGCAGCTCAATCTCGTTCAGAACTTCGACGCCGAGCTCAAACTGTTCAATTGCGCCATCTCCGGCCAGGCTGGAACGATCAATGCGGACTTCGGAAGGGGAAGCACGGGTGAATCGATCTCCGGATCCCTCGGGCACAGCTCGCATGGCGTGCGGCGCCATGCGGCGATCGAGGCAATTACCTTCGATGACCTGATCGGACGGTCGCTGTCCGAGAACGAGGTGGTCGATCTTTGCAAGATCGATATCGAAGGGTCAGAATACGAGATCTTCGCCTCGGGCAGTTGCTCATCGCTGCGGCGTTGCCGCAATCTGGTCATCGAAATCCACGCTGTGGCCGGCAAGAAGCCCGAGCAGGTGGTGTCCGCGATCTGCGATCTCGGATTTGCGGAAATCCCCCGGCCAGCGGGCGGCGAACTGGACGTTTACTGCTTCCGTAACCTGCAGCTCAGCTGACGTCTGGGCGGCCCGGACGCGCCCTGCCCCGTGCCGCCTATTCGATCGCCAGCAGCACTGCCGACGCGATCGCGATTACCCACACCGCGCCGCTGATGCGCCGCCAGCGGCCGGCGATGAGGTTCACCGCCACATAGGTGATGAAGCCGAGGCCGATTCCCGTGGCGATGGAGAAGGTGAAGACCACCGCCAGCGCCGTCGCGGCGGCGGGGAAGGCCTCGGCGGCATCATCCCACGGAAGGTCGCCCATGGCGCCGATCATGGCGAGGGCCACCACCAGCAGCGCCGGCGCGGTCGCATACCCCGGCACCGCCAGCGCCAGAGGCGCGAACAGCAGGCAGGCGAGGAACATGAGCGCCACCACCACGGCGGTAAGCCCGGTGCGCCCGCCCGCCTCGATGCCGGCGGCGCTCTCGATGTAGGAAGTGAGCGTGGAGGTGCCCAGCGCCGAGCCGACGATGGCGCCGCCCGAATCGGCGATCAGCACCCGGCCGAGGCGCGGCACGGAGCCATCCTCCCGCATTAGACCGCCCTTGTAGAGGGTGGCGATGAGCGTGCCCATGTTGTCCAGCAGCACGAGCAGGAACAGCGCCGCGATCACCCCGGTCATGGAGAGGCGCAGAACGCCCGCGATGTCGAGCTGGAGCAGCGTCGGCGCCAGCGAGGGCGGGGCCGAGACGATGCCCGAGAAGGAGACGAGGCCGAACGGCACCCCGGCCAATGTCGCCGCCGCAATGCCGATGAGGATCGCCCCCGGCACGCCCCGCGCCGCAAGGCCGCTCATGAGCAGGAAGCCGCCGCAGGCGATGAAGGTGGGCGGGGCGGCAAGGTTGCCCAGCGCCACCAGCGTCACCGGGCTTGCCACCACTACACCCATGCCCTTGAGGCCGAGCAGCGCGAGAAACAGGCCGATGCCCGTGCCCATTCCGAGCTTCAGCGACATGGGGATGGAATTGAGCAGCCACTCCCGCACCTTGAACAGGCTGAGCGCCAGGAACAGCACGCCCGAGACGAACACTGCCCCCAGCGCCTGCTGCCACGGCACGCCCATGCCCAGCACCACGGTGAAGGTGAAATAGGCGTTGATGCCCATGGCCGGCGCGACGGCAATGGGATAGTTGGCGATGATCCCCATCATGGCCGAGCCGAACGCCGCCGAGAGGCAGGTGGCGGTGAAGGCCGCGCCGGCGTCGATGCCCGCCTGCGCCATGATCTGCGGGTTCACCACCACGATATAGGCCATGGTGAGAAACGTGGTGATGCCCGCCACCACCTCGGTCGGGATGGTGGTGCCGTGCGCTTCCAACTGGAAGACGCGCTCGATCAGTCCGCGCATGTGAAGCCGCCCTGCCCCGTATCCGGGAAGAGGCTAGCAGCAACGTTCGCGCCATGCAGGCGCTAATGCAGATCCTGCGTGTAGACGAATTTCGGCATGCTCCAGCCGAAGCGCAGGGCCAGCAGGCGCAGGGTCAGGCCGGCGGCCATGGCGATGGCCATGGTGAGCGGCTGCGGCAGCCCGGCCAGCGGCCCGGCCACGTAGAGCAGCCCCGTCAGGATCGAGACAGTGGCATAAAGCTCGGCGCGGAACAGCAGCGGCACCTCGTTGCACAGCACGTCCCGCAGCACGCCGCCGACGCAGCCGGTGATCATGCCCGCCGCGATCACCACGATGACCGGCAGCCCCAGCCCGATGGCCACGTTGCAGCCGATGACGGTGAACACCACGAGGCCCACCGCATCGAGAAAGAGGAACACCTGCCGCAGATGGTCCATGACGCGGGCGAGGAAGACGGTGCCCAGCGCCGCCCCGCCGGTGACGATGAGGTAGGAGGGGTGCGCCACCCACGAGAGCGGGTAGTTGCCGAGCAGCACGTCCCGCACCGAGCCGCCGCCCAGCGCGGTGACACAGCCGAGCAGGAACACGCCCACCCAGTCCATTTCCCGCCGTCCGGCGGCGAGCGCCGCCGTCATCGCCTCAGCCACGATGGCGACGAGATAGAGGATGTGGAGCAGGGTCTGCGGCGTGATGTAGGAACTCAGGATAGCCCCCCGCGCAAAAACGCCGCCTGCCCCGGCAGGGACAGGCGGCCTTGGTGTTAACCCCGGCGAACCGGGGCGGTTCAGTGCCCCAGCACCGCCAGCAGCAGCAGCGCGACGATGTTGGTGATCTTGATCATGGGGTTCACGGCGGGGCCCGCCGTGTCCTTGTAGGGATCGCCCACGGTATCGCCGGTGACGGAGGCCTTGTGGGCTTCCGAGCCCTTCATGTGGCGCACGCCATCCTTGTCCACGAAGCCGTCCTCGAACGACTTCTTGGCATTGTCCCACGCGCCGCCGCCCGACGTCATGGAGATGGCGACGAACAGGCCGGTGACGATGACGCCGAGCAGCATCGCCCCCACCGCCGAGAAGGCCGCCGACTTGCCCGCCACGCCGCCGCCCGCCACGAAGTAGATGGCGAAGTAGCAGAAGATGGGCGAGAGCACCGGCAGCAGCGAGGGGATGATCATCTCCTTGATGGCCGCCTTGGTCAGCATGTCCACCGCGCGGGAATAGTCCGGCTTCTCGGTGCCGGCCATGATGCCCGGCTTTTCGCGGAACTGCCGGCGCACCTCCTCCACGATGGCGCCCGCCGCGCGGCCCACCGCCGTCATGCCCATGGCGGCGAACAGGAAGGGCAAGAGGCCGCCGAACAGCAGGCCCACCACCACGTAAGGGTTCTCGAGCGAGAAGTTGGGCGTGACGCCGGCGAAGTAGGAGCCCGGCGCTGCCTGCGCGATGAAGAACTTGAGGTCCTGGCTGTAGGCGGCGAACAGCACCAGCGCGCCGAGGCCGGCGGAGCCGATGGCGTAGCCCTTCGTCACCGCCTTGGTGGTGTTGCCCACCGCGTCGAGGGCGTCGGTGGACTGGCGCACCTCCTTCGGAAGGCCCGCCATCTCGGCGATGCCGCCAGCATTGTCCGTCACCGGGCCGAAGGCATCGAGAGCCACGATCATGCCGGCGACGCCGAGCATGGTGGTGGCGGCGATGGCGATGCCGAACAGGCCGGCGAGGCCATAGGCGCACAGGATGCCGGCGATGATGACGATGGTGGGCAGCGCCGTCGATTCCAGCGAGACGGCGAGGCCCTGGATGATGTTGGTGCCGTGGCCCGTGACCGACGCCTGGGCGATGGACACCACCGGGCGATAGCCGGTGCCGGTGTAATACTCGGTGATGACCACGATGGCCCCCGTCACCGCAAGGCCGACGAGGCCGCACAGGAACAGGCTCGTGCCCGAATAGGCCACCCCCTGGATCGGCCCGAAGCCCGGCAGCAGCCATGTCACCACGGCAAGCGCGATGATGGAGAAGCCCGCCGTCGCCATGAGGCCCTTGTAGAGCGCGCCCATGATGGAGGAGTTCGCCCCCAGCCGCACGAAATAGGTGCCGGCGATGGAGGTGAGGATGCACGCCCCGCCGATGGCCAGCGGATAGACGATCATGGTGGCGAGCGTCGCCGGATTGGCGGCGAAGAAGATGGCCGCGAGCACCATGGTGGCGACCACCGTCACCGCATAGGTCTCGAACAGGTCGGCCGCCATGCCCGCGCAGTCGCCGACATTGTCGCCCACGTTGTCGGCGATGGTGGCCGGGTTACGCGGGTCGTCTTCGGGAATGCCGGCTTCCACCTTGCCGACGAGATCGCCGCCCACATCCGCACCCTTGGTGAAGATGCCGCCGCCGAGACGGGCGAAGATGGAGATGAGCGAGGCGCCGAAGCCCAGCGCCACAAGTGCATCCACCACCGTGCGGCTGTTCGGCGCGAAACCGAGGAAGCCGGTGAGGATGAGGTAGTAGACGCTGACGCCGAGCAGCGCGAGGCCGGCCACCAGAAGGCCGGTGACGGCGCCCGCCTTGAAGGCGAGGTCGAGTCCGCCGGCCAGCGAGAGCGTCGCCGCCTGCGCGGTGCGCACGTTCGCCCGCACCGACACATTCATGCCGATGAAGCCGGCAAGGCCGGAGAGGATGGCCCCCAGCGCGAAGCCGATGGCCACCAGCCAGCCGAGGAACACGCCCACGAGGATGAAGATGACGGCACCCACGATGCCGATGGTGGTGTATTGCCGGCGCAGATAGGCCTGCGCGCCTTCAGCGATGGCGGATGCGATCTCCTGCATCCTGGCGGTTCCCGGATCCGCCTCCATCAACCCTTTGATCGTCCATACGCCGTACGCCACGGCCAAGAGGCCGCAGGCGATGATGAGCACCAGAGCCAGCATCTATCCCACCCTCAATTCGTTTCCTGCCAATTATGTTTATGGGCCGGGAGTGTGAGGGGTGCCGTGGGCCATCGCAAGGGGCGTTTGGGCAAAGCGTCGCACCTTGGGGCGGTTTCATGAGACCGTCGCACGATTGCCCCATGGGCGGGGCTTCCACTTTCGCCTCCCCCGTCCCGTCGGGGCATTGGAAGGGCTATCGAGTCGGTGGCGTTCCGGTCGAATCGCGGAATTCGAAGATCTTGCGCAGGAAGCCCGGCGCCACGGCCGAGATGGGGTTGATGCGCAGGGTCGGACCGGTGGACAGCGGGCCGACGACCTCGAAGGTCACGCCCACCAGGCCCTCGTTGGGCCCGCCGCCGAGGAACAGGCCGATGACCGGAAGCTTGGAGAAGATGTTGTTGAGGGCGTAGGCCGGCACGAAGGTGCCGCGCATGTTGATGCGGTCGGCGGCGAAATCCAGCGAACCGTCGAAGGTCGCGCCCACGGAGGGGCCCCAGATGGCGCCTTCCTTGAAGACGATCTTGCCGGTGGAGCGGGAGAACTGGGCCTGCGCCTTCTCGAAGGCGGCGGTGCCGTTCTCGATGCGGCCGGAGCTGTCGCGGGCGGCGCTGGAGAGGCGCTCGAGGCCGGGCTCGCCCTTGATGGAGAAGTCACTCAGGTGCAGCACGCCTTCCTGCGGCGTGTTGTCGCTGCGCGGGGGGTCAACCACCAGCCACGCCTCGCCGCCCTGCATCTTGGCGTAGATGTCTAGGAAGCGGAACAGCGCGCCAGCGTCCGAGGTGGTGATCTGCAGCGCCCGCTCGCGGCCCTGCCAGGTGCGCATCTCGCCGGCCACCGTGCCGTCCCGACCCGTCTTGGCGGTGAGGGTGAAATCCCGCATCTCGACGCCGCGCCGCGTAGTGGAGAGATCGAACTGGCGCAGCACCTCGCCGTTGTTGCCGGTAAGCGCACCGATGCGCGCCTCCACGTCCACGTCCTGCGACTTGCGCTTGTCGGTGGGGGGGCCGCTGACGAGGCTTTTCATGATGCCGCGGGCATCCATCACCTCGCCGGTGATGCGGATCTTCAGCACCGATCCGACACGCTCCGCCTTGGCCGAGGCCTTGTCACCGTCGGAGAGCTGGAAGGTCGGGAAGTTCGCGCCCATCAGGTCGCCGCTGTCGGCCAGCTCGATGTTGCCCTTGAGTAGGGTGCCCGAGCCGTCGATCACCATGTCGTCGAGGCGGACGGAGTTGCCCTTGTCGTTCACGGTGAAGCGCGCCTTGAGCGGCTTGCCGGCGGGCTTGCTGAGGCCGGGAATGAGATCGGCGATCCGCGCCTGGGTCAGGTCGCCTTCGATGCTCGCCCGCGTGTCCTTGTTGTTGGTGGTGCCCACCACCCGCACGCCCACGGGGCCGCTGACGCCGGGAATGTCCACGCCCAGCTTGCCGCGGGCGGCATCGTCGAGGGTGGCGGAGACGCGGATGTCCGAATCGGCCACGTCCTTCTTCTTCTCGTACTCGAAGGCGAGCGGCGCCCCGGCGAGCTTGCCCTCGCCGCGCAGAACGATGCCGGCGGGCGAGGCGAACGCCTTCACCGTCGCGCCCTCCAGCCTCTGGCCGCGGAACACCTTGTCCACGCCGAAGTCGGTGAGGTTCGCCTCCAGCGAATAGTCGAGATCCTCCGGCAGCGGCACCTTGCGGAAGATCATGTTCACCTGCAGCAGCGCCGAGAGGCGGCCGCGCGTGGTGGAGGGATCGAAGGCGGTGCCCTGCGGCCCCTTCAGGGGCTCCATGCCCAGCACTTCGATGCCGGCGTCGGCGGGGCCGTTGAAATTCACCCGGATCTGCGCGGAGGGCTCGCGCGGGAAATAATCGGGAATCAGCATCACGCCGTCACTCACCGCGATCTTGCGGTTCTGCGGCGTCACCACTGTGCCGTCGGGCATGGTGATGCGCACCGAGCGGCCGGTGACGAGGATGGCGAGGCTGGAATTGGTGATGGGCGGCAGTCCCTTCACCGGCCGGATCGTCACGCCCTTGCCGGTGATGGTGAAGCGCACGCCGTCCTCAGGCAGCGGCACCTGCTTCTGGCCGATGAGGTCGAGCGGCAGCTTCACCGCGACCGCGATGCCTTCCGCCGTGCCGCCGGAGACGTTCTCCACCGCGAACTGACGGGCGGGAGGCGCAATGTTCACCGGCCAGAAGCGCTTCACCGTCGCCACCGGCATGGGAGAGGCGACGCCGTCGAACTTCAGGTAAGGGATCGGTACGCCGAAATCGAACAGCGCCGTGAAGCTGAAGCTGGCGGTGGAGGCGCCCAGCAGGCCCTGGTCCACCACGATCTGGCGGCTGGGCGGATCGAACCGGCCGGACACGTCCACCTTGGTGATGACGAGGGGCGGCTCGGGCATCTCTGGCCCCTGAAACACGACCTGCTTCGGCCCCATCTGGAACGGCCACGGTTCCTGCGCCTTGGCCGGCACGCGGATCTCACCCGCCAGCTCGATGATGTTCTGGCTCTTCACCGCCTCGATGGGAGCGACCACGATCACACGCCGCGCCACATCCAGCTTGGCCACGATGCGGGCGCGGTCGATGACGAAGCGCTCTTCCGGGTCCTCGCCACTGCCGAGGGCGCCGGCGCCGAGATCGAGGCTCGCATCCGCGGACGTGAGCGCGCCGTCGAGGGCGAGGCGGGCGGAGAAGGAGGCGTTGAGGGGGGTGTCGATATAGAAGCGCCGCTGGTCCTGCACGAAGGCGTGCAGCAGGTCGCGGGTCGAGACGTTCCGGATGGCCACGTCCATGGCGCGCTCGCCATTGCTGACCGGGCTGATGCGCGCGACAGCGGTGGCGACGCCCTGCGGCGACTGGGTGGTGAAGGTCAGCACCGCACCGCCACCCGGCGGCCGCGCGAGCCGGACGCTCATGTGCTGGAAGACGATTCGGCGGCCGGCGCCCTCGTTCTCCACGATCACGGTGCCGTCCTTGAGGCCCACGTCCGCGAGCGCGCCGCCGTCGAAGCCGGCGGTTTCGAGGTCCGCCATCCAGCGGGCAAGCGCGACGGGCTTGAGCGGATCGAAATCCGCGCCAGCGGCATCGGCGGCCTGTTGCGCCTTGTCCGGCGGCGAGGCAGGAGCGGAGGCCGGGGTCGCAGTCTGGGATGCAGCGGGTGCCGCCGCGGAGCGGGCGGTGGAGCTGGCGGGGATCGCCTTGGCGCCGCGGCCGGTAGCCACCGCCACCTGACCGGTCGGGGCGATTCGCACCGTCATTTCCGCGCCCACGAGGTCGATGCGCCGCGCCTTGGGCATGAGCGAGAGGATGGAGCCTTCCAGTTCCACCTCGGCGCTCGGTGCGCTGGCGACGAGCTGGCCGTCGGGGCCGGTGACGCGGATGTCGTGGACCACTACGGCAGTGGCGCCATGGCCCACCGTCTCCATGGTGGTGGCGCCGATGCTGACTTGGTGGCCTCCACCGATGCGCTCCTCCAGCGCCCGCTCGATATAGGGCGTGGCGAGGTTGGCGGTGACCATGCCGGTGGCGATGAGCGCGTAAAGGGTGACGGCAGCGACGCCGCCGAGGGCGATCAGGACGAGGCACAGGCCGGTAAAAAGGCGCGCGGCACGGCTGCGCGGCGTCAGCGCACCGACAATGCCCCGGAAGCGGGACCGCTTAGGCTCGCGCCGCGCCCCCGCCGGCCTCTCCTGCCGAAACTCCATTCCGTCTGGACCTTCCCTCTACCGCTTCGGCCGTTCCCGGCCGTTCGTCCGCAACCCGGCGATGGTCCCGCGGTGCCCTCCGGAGTGCGCTTCGATTCGCCGCCGGCCCGCAAGAAATGACCCTAACCTGCCCTTGTCTCGTAAAGATGAGGTGGATCAACTCCCTTGATGATACCATCTGGCCCAAGAACGCGGCCATCTTGTGGGCTTGCATTTGAGCAGCCCCGTATGGCGCCGAACACGTCGAAAGGAAGGCGGAATGTCCAGTTTCCCGGAGGTTGGCGCCAAGGCGCCTGCTTTCTCGCTCACCCGTGATGGGGGCGGTACCGTTTCATTGAAGGATTTCAAGGGCCGCAAGCTGGTGGTCTATTTCTACCCCAAGGCTGACACGCCCGGCTGCACCAAGGAAGCCATTGCCTTCAACGGCCTGAAGGCGGAATTCGCCGCCGCCGACACCGACATCCTCGGTGTCTCCGCCGACGAGGTGAAGGCGCAGGACAAGTTCCGCGACAAGTACAGCCTCGGCTTCGCGCTGGGCTCGGACCCCGACAAGGCCATGCTGGAGGCCTATGGCGTGTGGGTGGAAAAGAGCATGTACGGGCGCAAGTACATGGGCGTCGAGCGCGCCACCCTCCTCATCGGCCGCGACGGCAAGGTGGCGAAGACCTGGCCCAAGGTGAAAGTGGACGGCCACGCCGCCGAGGTGCTGAAGGCCGCTCAAGAACTGGGCTAAGCCCAGTTCAAAGCTACGCCCACGCTGGGCTGAGCCCGGCTCCCCCCTGCCTGCCCCTACTCAGCCGCCTGCACGTTCTGCGGCAGGATGAAGGGGCCGGGCGGGGCCACCCCGATTCGCAGGCGGATGCCGAAGGCGTCCGCCAGCACCGGCTCTGTCAGCACCTCCGCCACCGGCCCCGCCGCGCGGACCCGCCCTCCCGCGAGCACCACGATCTCGTCGGCCACCATGGCGGCAAGGTTCAGGTCGTGCAGCACCGCCAGCACGCCCCCGCCCGCATCCGCATGGGCGCGGGCAATGTTGAGCACGGTGAGCTGGTGGGCGAGATCGAGGCTGGCGGTGGGCTCGTCGAGGAAGAGATAGCCCGGTGCATCCGGCTTTCCCGCATCCAGCTGGGCGAGAATGCGGGCGAGCTGCACCCGCTGCCGCTCGCCGCCCGACAGGCTGTCATAGCGCCGGTCGGCGAAGCCGGGCAGGTCCACCCGCGCCAGCAGGCGCAGGATGCGGGCGCGGTCATGCCCCTCCCCCGCCATGAGGCCGGCGGTGATGACCTCGGCGGCGGTGAACGGAAAGGCCACCTCCGCCGCCTGCGGCAGCACCGCCCGGCGCCGCGCCAGTTCCAGCGGCCGCATGTCATGGATGGAGATACCGTCCAGCGTCACCCGCCCGGTGGCGAGCCGATGCTCGCCGGACATGGCCTTGAGCAGGGTGGACTTGCCGGCGCCGTTCGGCCCTACCAGCACAGTGACGCGCCCCGGCCGAACGGTGAGGCTCGCGCCATCCACGAGGCGACGGCCGGAAGCAGTGACGGTGACATTCTCTGCGCGATACATGCTCACCCCACGAAGGCGCGACGCTTCAGCAGCAGCCACAGGAAGAAAGGCGCGCCCACCAGAGCGGTGACGACGCCCAGCGGCAGTTCGGCGGGCGCCGCGATCATGCGGGCGAGGATGTCCGCGCCGAGCAGCACCGCCGCTCCGAGCAGCGCCGAGGCCGGCACCAGCGCGCGGTGGGACGGCCCGATCACCAGCCGCGCGAGATGCGGCACCACCAGCCCGACGAAGCCGACGACACCGGTGGCCGCCACCGCAGCCCCCACCCCCGCCGCGACGGCGACGACGGCGGTGCGCTTCAGTCGCTCCACGCTGACGCCCGCGTGAAACGCCTCCGCCTCGCCCAGCGCCAGCGCATCGAGCCCGCGGGCGAGGCCGACGGCGATGGCCAGCAGCCCCAGCACGAAGGGCGCGGCCAGCGCCGCCTTCATCCAAGTGGCGCCGCCGAGGCTGCCGAGGGTCCAGAACAGGAAATCCCGCGTCTGCTGTTCGGAGGCGAGGAACACCATCACCCCCGTGCCGGCGCTCGCTAGCGCGCCCAGCGCGAGACCTGCAAAGAGCAGCGTCGCCACCGAAGTGCGCCCGTCATGCTCCGCGAGCCGCGCGATGACGAGGGTGGTGACGAGCCCTCCTGCGAAAGCGGCGAGCGGCAGCCCGACCACCTGCAGCGGCTGCGGCAGCAAGGCGACGAGCGGCGCGCCGAACACGACGAACGCCACCGCCGCCAGCGCGGCCCCCGGCGCCACGCCCACGAGGCTGGGATCGGCGAGCGGATTGCGGAACACGCCCTGCATCAGCGCCCCCGCCACGGCCATGCCCGAGCCGGCCAGCGCGCCGACGAGCGCGCGGGGCAGGCGCACGTCCAGCACCACGATGCGCTCGCGCAGGGAGCCGGCCGGCGCCGCGCCGGTGATCCAGTCCCACAGCACGGCGAACACCCGGCCGGGGGCGATGGTGAAGGGTCCGATGGCGAGCGCGCCCACGAAGGCCGCAACCGCCAGCACAGCGAACAGGGTCAGCCCCGCCGTCACCGGACGCCCGCGCGTTCCCGCCTCCGCCGTGGCCATGGCAATGCCTTCCATGCTCATTGGTCCGGCTCCGTGCTCCAGGGTCGGGCCGGCAGCTCCGGCAGCTTCGCGCCCGGGTGCAGCGCCGCCGCGAGATCGCGCGCCGCGCGCGGGGTGCGGGGGCCGAAGCCGAGCAGATAGGAGCCGGGCAGCGCCACGAGGCGCTTATCCCGCGCGGCGGGTGTTCCGGCGAAGGCGGGCAGCGCGAAGACGGTGGCAGCATCGAGCACCTGCCCGCCGCCGCGCATCACCACCACCGCCTCCGGCTCCGCCGACATGGCGGCCTCATCCAGCGCCGGCTTGAAACCCTTGATCTCAGCCATGGCATTGGTGAGGCCCGCGAGTTTCAGAATGGCGTCGGCGCTGGTGTCCGAGCCGCCCACCACCGCCGCGCCGCCCGAGGCGGAGAGCACGAACACCGCGCGCGGCCGCTCCGGCAGCACCTTCACCATGGCATCGAGGGCGGCGAAGTCGTCGGAGACCTCTGCGGCGAGCGCCCTGCCCTTTTCCTCCGCGCCCACCGCCTTGGCCACAGCCGCGATCTTGTGCAGCACCGCCTCCCTGTCGTGCCCGTCCGGAATGACGACCACGGGCACCGAGGCCTGCTTCAGCACCTCCATGGTGGAGGGCGGCCCGGCGCCTTCCATGGCGAGGATCAGCGTGGGCCCCACCGAGAGCACGCCCTCCGGCGACAGGGCGCGGGCATAGCCCACATCCGGCAACGCGCGGGCAGCGGCGGGGTAGCGGCTGGTCTGGTCCACCGCCACCACGCGATCACCCATGCCGAGCGCGAACAGGATCTCGTTCACCGCGCCGCCGATGGAGACGATGCGCAGCGGCGAAGCCTGCGGCTGGGCCGCAGCAACACGCGGCGCAAGGCCGGCGACGGCAAGAAGGGCAGCGACGACCACGCCAAGGCTGACAAGACGCGCCGCAAGACGGCACGCGCGGATAGCTTTCTGACGCCGGATCAACATGGAATTAGAGCAACTCCATTTTCTGATGGCGAGTCTTCATGAGACCGATTCGCCTCTATTTTATTTATTCCAATATCGAACGGGCACATATCTACGTGCCAGACACGCAACAGTCTCTGACGTTATTTCAGTTCATTGGCAAGTTGGATGTATTCTTCTTGACGCTTCCATGGCGCGACGGTAGCCAAATCGTGTCAGGCAAGACGCCTGCTCAGGACATCGCCCGCGCAGGAAATCGCCTGCTCAGGCAGCACGCCTGCGGCCCGCCACGTCCCCGGTCTCCGGATCGACGCCAGCCAGCCTCCGAACATCAGCCGGGAGAGGATTATGGCGGGAGAACCGCAGCGCATTGCCGTGTTCAAGGGCGAAGGGCATCGCCGCGGGAAAGAGGCGCTGCTCGCGGGCGTCGCGCTCTGCGCCGTCCTCATGGCCACGCCCTTACGCGCCCAGAGCGCACCTGAGGCCGGCGCGACCGACGACACGACGACCATCTCTCTCGACACCATCACGGTGGCCGCCAGCTTCACGGAAGAGCGCGCCATCGATGCGCTGGCCGCCATCAGCGTGGTGCGCCCGGACGATCTCGAACAGCTGATGCCGTCGCGGACGCAGGACGTCTTCTTCGGAATGCCGGGCACCACCGTCATCCAGAACGGCAATTCCACGCAGGCCTCCATCAACATCCGCGGCATGGAGGACTACGGCCGCGTCGCGGTGTTCGTCGACGGCGCGCGGCAGAACTTCACCCAGCTCGGCCACGGCACCGGCGCCGGCTCCTTCTTCCTTGAGCCGGGGCTGCTGGCGGACGTGGACGTGGTGCGCGGCCCAGTGGCCAACATCTACGGCTCCGGCGCCATCGGCGGCGTGGTGACCTTCCGCACCAAGGACGCCAACGACATCATCAGGCCCGGCCAGACCTGGGGCGTGGAATCCGGCGGGGAATTCGGCTCCAACGGGCCGATGGGCTACGCCGCCCTGTTCGCGGCGGCGAAGGTGAACCCGAACATCGACCTGTTCTTCGGCGGTACCTACCGCTCGCAGGGCGACTATACGGACGGCAACGGCAACGAGGTGCCCGGCACCGGCTCGGATATCTGGACCGGCATCGCCAAGCTCACCTTCCGGCCGGCCGACCACCATGAGGTGAAGATCACCGGCCTCAACTATGATGCCGACTACACCACCTACAACGCCGCGCTGGTGAACAACGACATCCCCGCCGGCTCCACCCAGTACGGCACCACCGTTCTCAACCAGACCCTGACGGCGAGCTGGAACTACACCAACCCCGACGACAACATTTTCGACTGGCGCAGCCAGATCTACTGGAACCGGGTGAAGCAGAGCCAGCTGAAGGTGGCGGGCACGCCCAGCTCCATCACCGGCTCCATCGGCGACCCCCGCTATTTCACCATCGACACGCTGGGATTCGACCTCAACAACACCTCGCGCTTCACCTTCGCCGACATCCGCAACGCCATCACCATCGGCGGCGACTATTTCTACGACGACGTGGACAATATCGACAATTACGGCTTCGGCGACGGCTACAACCCGTCCGGCGAGCGGGGAGTGGGTGGTGCCTTCA
This sequence comes from Xanthobacter aminoxidans, assembly GCF_023571765.1. Taxonomy (GTDB): domain Bacteria; phylum Pseudomonadota; class Alphaproteobacteria; order Rhizobiales; family Xanthobacteraceae; genus Xanthobacter; species Xanthobacter aminoxidans. The sequence continues at coordinate 116,724 of NZ_JAMJXC010000004.1, forward strand.
TCCAGTGGAAGGCCAATTATTCGACCTGGTTCGAGGCCATCGGCGCGCTGCGCTACGACACCTATAATCTCAGCGGAGACGGCGTTTCTACCAGCGGCGACCATCTCTCGCCCAAGATCACGGTGGGCCTCACGCCCTGGCAGTGGGTGACGCTCTATGGCACCTTCGCGGAAGGCTATCGCGCGCCGGCCGTCACCGAGACGCTGGTGAACGGCGCGCACCCGCCGAACATTCCGCTGGTCTTCTGCCCGGATGGCAGCTTCGGCGTGTTCTGCTTCGTGCCGAACCCGTATCTCCGGCCGGAAATCGGCAAGAACAAGGAAATCGGCCTGAACTTGCGGTTCGACGACATCTTCACCAAGGGGGACAAGTTCCGCGCCAAGGCCAACGTCTACCAGAACGACGTGGAGGACTATATCGAGCTGGTGGGCTACGACCGGACGCCGTTCGGCAGCTTCGCCAACTACCAGTATCAGAACATCGCCAACGCCCGCCTGCGCGGCTTCGAGTTCGAGAGCAATTACGACGCCGGCCTCTGGTTCGCGGGCTTCAATGCCACCGTGTCCGAGGGCGAGAACACCAACAACGGCCAGCCCCTCGCCAACGTGATGCCCAACAACATCGCCGCGACGCTGGGCGCCCGCTTCTTCGAGAACAAGCTCACCGTCTCGGTGCGCTGGCAGTGGGTGGCGGCGAAGACCGCGGCCGACCTGCCGGCCGATTCCCCCTACGCGGCGACGCCGAGCTTCAACCTCGTGAACGTCTATCTCGGCTACCAGCCGGACCCGAACGTGCTCGCCCAGCTCTCCGTTGAGAACCTCTTCAACGAGCAGTACGTTCAGTACCAGCAGTTCCTGCCGAGCGCCGGCATCACCGCGAAGGCCGGCCTCAAGTTCAAGATCGGCGCCGAGACCATCGCGGCGGCGACGCCCTACCCGGTCAAATAGGCGGCCGGCTACCTTTCCCATTGCCCATACGGAGTGACGAGATGTTCATTGCCACCAACAGGTTCAAGGTGAAGCACGGGTCCGAGGCCGAGTTCGAGCGGGTCTGGCGGGAGCGCGACACCTACATCGCCAGCGTCCCCGGCTTCGTCGCCTTCGATCTGTGCCGCGGGGCGGAGAAGGAGGAATACACCCTCTACATCTCCCACACCGTGTGGGGCTCCAAGGCCGATTTCGAGGCCTGGACCAAGTCGGAGGCCTTCCGCCTCGCCCACCGCGACGCGGGTGCGTCATCCAACCGCGTGAACTATATCGGCGGTCCGGAGTTTGAAGGATTTGAGTCGGTGCTCTCGCTCACCCCCGGCGAGAAGGCGGCCTGAGGGCCCACCGACCCAAACCACGGTGTTACCTCCAGCCCGGCCGGACCCAATGTCCGCGCCGGGCTTTTCTTTGCGACCCGCGCCGCAGGCCCCGCCCTTTCCATGCCCGCTCCGCTTGGCTACCGTCTTGGCCCTTTTCCCGGCCCTTGAATTCTCCGGCCCCAGAGCCAACAGGATCGCGCCATGACGGCCTATTCCGACCTCGCCGCCCATTTCGACCGTGCCGCGGCGCTCGCCAACGGCATCGGCATCCTCCAGTGGGACAGCGACACCATGATGCCCAAGGGGGCGGCCTCCACCCGCGCGGAGAGCCTCGCCTTCTTGCGCGTGCTCCACCACAACATGGCGACCGACCCGCGCATCGGCGACTGGATCGCCAATGCGGAGAATGAGGATCTGGGCCCGTGGGAGCGCGCCAACGTGCGCGAGATCACCCGCAGCTTCACGGTCGACACCGCCGTGCCCGCCGACCTCGTGGAAGCCTCCAGCCGCGCCTCCTCCCGCTGCGAGATGGCCTGGCGCAAGGCGCGTGCGGACGCGGACTTCCCCGCCCTCCTGCCCTATCTGGAGGAGGTGCTGCGGCTCCAGCGCGAGATCGGCCGGGTGAAAGGCGAGAAGCTCGGCCTCTCCCCCTATGATGCCCTCCTGAACGGCTACGAGCCCGGCGGCCGCTCGGCCCGCATCGACGCGCTGTTTGACGACCTCGCCCAGTTCCTGCCCGGCTTCACCGAGGAAGTGCTGGAAATCCAGGCCCGCCGCCCGGCGACGTCCCCGCTCGAAGGCCCCTTCGCCGTGGAGGCGCAGCGTGCGCTTGGGCTGGAGATGATGAAGGTGGTCGGCTTCGATTTCGAGCGCGGCCGGCTCGATGTCTCCACCCATCCCTTCTGCGGTGGCGCCGACAACGACGTGCGCATCACCACCCGCTACGACGAGAGCGACTTCTCCCGCGCCCTCATGGGCGTGCTGCACGAGACCGGCCATGCGCTCTATGAGCAGGGTCGCCCGCAGGATTTCATCCACCAGCCGGTGGGGCAGGCCCGCTCCATGAGCATCCATGAGAGCCAGTCTCTGCTCATGGAGATGCAGGCCTGCCGCAGCCGGGAATTCCTCACCTTCGCCGCCCCGCGCATGCGCGCCGCCTTCAAAGGCTCCGGCCCGGCCTGGGAGGCGGATGCATTGTGGCGGCTCTACACCAAGGTGGAGCGCGGCTTCATCCGGGTGGATGCGGACGAGGTGACCTATCCCGCCCACGTCATCCTGCGCTACCGGCTGGAAAAGGCGCTGATCGGTGGAGATATGAAGCTCGCCGACCTACCCGGGGCCTGGGCCGAGGGCATGAAGTCCCTCCTCGGCGTGACGCCGCCCGACGATCGTCTGGGCTGCCTCCAGGACATTCACTGGCCGGGCGGCGGCTGGGGCTATTTCCCCACCTACACGCTGGGCGCGATGACCGCCGCGCAGCTGTTCGACGCCGCCTGCCGCGCCGATCCCGGCATCCTGCCCGGCATCGCCAAGGGGGATTTCGCGCCCCTGCTGGCGTGGTTGCGCGTCAACGTCCACGGCCAGGCCTCGCTGCTGGAGACGGACGAGCTTCTCACCCGCGCCACCGGCCAGCCGCTCGATGCCTCCGTGTTCAAGGCCCACCTGCGCCGCCGCTATGGCGGCGAGATGGAGCATCCGGCGGCCTGATCGACCGTCCCAACGCAAAACGGCCGGGCAGATGCCCGGCCGTTTTCGTTTGAGATGAAGTTGCTATCAGAGACCGGCGACGTAGCGGCTCGGATCGACGGGCGTCGACCCCTTGCGGATCTCGAAGTGCAGCTGGGGCGAGGAGACGTTGCCGCTCTGGCCGGCCTTGGCAACGATCTGGCCGCGCCGCACGGTATCGCCGCGCTTCACCGTCAGCTCGCTGTTGTTGGCATAGGCCGTCACGTAGCCGTCCGCGTGCTTGATGAGCACGAGGTTGCCGTACCCCTTCAGCTCGTTGCCGGCATAGGCGACGGTGCCGTCCTCGGCAGCGCGCACCGCAGTGCCTTCGGGGACGGCGAAGTTCACGCCGTCATTGTGGGCACCGCCGGGCTTGGGACCGTAGGAGGCGATGACGCGGCCGCGCACCGGGGCGCGGAACTGGGGACCGGAGCCACCGGCGCGCGGGGCGTCGTCGGCATCGATCACCGGCGACACCTTCGCGGCGGTCTCGACCTTGGGCTCGGGTGCGGCCGACTTGGACACAGCCGCAGTCGGCGCGGAACCGGCGGGCTTGGCCGCAGCGGTCTGGGTGGGCTTCGCAGCGGGGGCGGCAGCCGGTGCCGGAGCCGGCGTGGCGGCGATCGTCGCGGGCTTGGCCGAGCCGGGAACCTGCAGCGTGCTGGCGACCGGAGCCGCCGCGGCAAGCTGCGGCGGCTTGGCGGCAGCGGTGGACTGGGCAGCAGCCTGCGCGGCCTTCGCCTGCGACGCGCCATTGCCGCCGGGCGGGATGATGAGCGTCTGGCCCGTGCGGACGGTGCCTCCGGCGGGAATGTTGTTGGCGATGGTCAGCGAGGCCACCGAGACGTTGTACATGCGCGAGATGGACCCGAGGGTCTCGCCGGCCACCACCACATGGGTCCCGGCAGCCGGGCCGCGGGCGGCCGGAGCCGCAGCGGGCGTCGCCGCCGCATAGCCGGGCGCTCCGTACAGCGGCTGACCGCCACCGGTTGAGGCATAGGATGAGGCCGGGTAGCCGGGCGCAGCCGCCTGACCCGGCGGCGGGGCCGGCATGGCCTCCACCCGACCGGAGCCCAGCGAGCCGGTGACGTCCCCGTTGCCGGCGGGCGGATAGCCGCCCGGATGCCCCTGGTAGCCCGCGACGGGCGCCCCGGCCGGTGGCTGGGGCGAGTCGGCGGCGAAGCGGATCGTATCCGAACTACAGCCTGCAACCGTTCCGGACACGAGCCCGATCAGTGCCAGCCGCGCGAAGACGTTACGCCCGTGAGTCCCGCAGGAAGTACGCATGTGACCGAACTCGCACGCAAACATTACGGCCCGCAGTTAAGGGTCCCATGCGTAAACGGCGGCTTAAATGACGTATCTTCGGCATGGTGCTGCCGAACTTTCGACTCCCACGTGACAAACCTGCAACAGGTCGGCGACCCCGACCTGCCGTTTCGTCAGTTTCCCTTGGGGAGGGCGACCACGCTGGCGCCGCTCTCGGCGGTGTCCGACACCGAGCGGCCCAGCTGGTTCACATGCTGGTTGTAGTGGGAGCGGGTGTTCTCATCCACCACGGCGACGGGCGCGGCGATGACGAGGCCGGCGGCGGTGCCGACGGTCGCGGCGGCGTCGGAGGTCGCCTTGATGATGTGCTCGCCGACGCCGACGCGGGAGTCGGTCATGGTCTGCCCCTCCGCAAGGCGGGCGCCGATGGCCTGCACCACCTTCGGGCTGGCGGCGAACTTGCCGTGGGCGAGGGGATCGTTGGTCCTGAGCTTGGTCAGGTCCACCACATTGATGTTGTTCTTCTCGAACTCGGTGCGGAACGGCTCCTGCTCCGGATCCACCGCGCCGACACGGGGGACGTCACCCCACACCCGGCGGGAGACGGCCAACGCCTTGTCGTCCTGCGAGACGAACAGGGTGAAGGCCGGGCGCTGGCTTGTCTTGCCGATCTCGTTGAAGAAGGTGGAGAAGACGTCCACGTCCACGTCCGGCGCCGCCAGCATCACATACTTGATCTTGGGCAGGATGCGGCCGTTGCGGATCGCCATCTGCCGCAGGGCTTCCAGCGTCACGACGTTGCCCATGGAATGGGCAAGGATGGAAATCTCACCCACGTTCGGGTCCTTGGCCATGAAGGTCAGCAGCCGCTCAAGGGAATCCCTGGAGAAGGACGTGCTTTCGCGGTCATAGCCGTAGGCGAGCAGGCTGCCGCGCGAGGGCCAGGTGAACAGCACCGGCGTCACCGGCGCCTCGGAATCGTGGATGATCTGGGCGAAGCGGAACACCGCGTCGTCGAAGCGCTGGTTGTAGCCGTGCACGAACACAAGTGCCTGCCGGCCGGGCGTGCGGCTGATGCGGTTATGGAACCACACGGTCGCCTGATCCTGCGTCAGGTCGACGAGCTTGGTGGTGACGAAGTCCGTCGCCGGGTTGCCCGGAATGCTCCGCGGCCACTGCACGTCGCCGATCTTGCGGGCGCCGTCGGGCGGTATGGAAACCTCGATCTCGGCATAGCTCGGCGTGCGGGCGCGCTCGCCGTTGAAGATGTCCGGGCCATCGGACCGCTCGCGGACGGTGGCGACCACCATGTCCACGCGGGACGTGCCGGGGATCGTATCGGGCACGGGAATGAGCGCGCCATCGGGGCGCCCGGCGCAGCCTGAAAGCAGGCCGATCAGCAGCGCACACGCCAGTAACTGCCGCCCGCGGCCGGAAACGCCCTTCAATTCTCGATCCCCCGGAACGCAACTGTCGATCCCGATAGCCGAGGGATCGAGCCCCCGCAACGGGCTTCGGCACCAGGGTACGGTGAAAGCGATGCTTTCGCTCAGAGTGTGGCCGCGGCGCCCGGAACGAGCGGTACAAAGCGCACCTTCATCAGGTCGGTGCGGCTGCGGCCCGACTGCTCCTTGACGATGCGGACGAGCGTCTGCACCTCCTCCGGCGCGCCGAGGGGCGCGACGATGACACCGCCGAGCTTGAGCTGATCCATCAGCGCCGGGGGGATGTCGGGTGCCGCGGCGGTGACGAGGATGCGGTCGAACGGCGCGCGGGCCGGCATGCCGTTCATGCCGTCGCCCACATAGGCGGTGACGTTGCGCAGGCCGAGCACCTCGAAGCGCGTCTGCGCCTCGCTGACGAGGGAGCGATAGCGGTCCACCGTCACCACGCGGGCGGCGAGATGGGAGAGCACTGCGGCCTGATAGCCGGAGCCGGTGCCCACCTCCAACACGGTCTGGTCTGCCGTGACGCCGAGCGCTTCCGTCATGGCGGCGACGAGGCTCGGCTGCGACATGGTCTGGCCGCAGGCGATGGGCAGCGCCACGTCGTCATAGGCGTGGCGGCGCATCATGGGATCCACGAACAGCGGCCGCGGCACCAGCTCGATGGCGCGCAGCACCGCGAGATCCCTGATCCCACGCTGACGCAGCCGGAGGATGAAGGCCGCACGTTCCGCCTGCTCGCCGTCGCCCTCGCCGGTACTCATCCCGGTGTCCATCTCCGCCTAACTGTTGAAACCTATAGCAGATTGCCGCCGATCTCCAGCCGGTGCCTTTCCACCATCTTCCCATCCGGCGCGCGCCGCCCCGGCTTGCGCCGCAACGGCCGATCGGACACCCTCGCGCCGCCATGCGCCCCGACGTCCTGTCCCCCCTCTTCGCTACCCTCGACAGCCTCTCCGGCATCGGCCCCAAGCTGATGAAGCCGTATGCGCGCCTGCTGGGCCGGGACATGCCGCGGGTGATCGACCTGCTGTTCCACATGCCGTCCGGCTTCGTGGACCGCCGCGCCCGCCCCCTTCTCTCGGAGGCCATTCCCGAGACCGACGTGACGGTGGAAGTGACGGTGGACGCCCACCAGCCGCCCCCGCCCGGTAGCCGGGCGCCGCACCGCACCTATGTGTCCGATGCCAGCGGCGATATGGTGGTGGTGCATTTCAAGATCGAGCCCGCGCGCATCGAGCGGATGCTGCCCGTGGGATCGAAGCGCTGGTTGTGCGGCCGCATCTCCATCTATGACGGGATGCGGCAGATGACCCACCCGGACCGCATCCTCGATACCGCCGGGGTCGAGCGGCTGCCTGCGGTGGAGCAGGTCTATCCGCTGGTGGAGGGCCTCGCCTCCGGGCATCTGCGCCGGGCTATCGAGGCGGCGCTCCAGCGCGTGCCCGAGCTGCCCGAATGGATTCCGGACGAATTTCGCGCGGCGCGGGGCTGGCCCTCCTTCCGCGAGGCGCTGATGCGCCTGCACAAGCCGGCCTCCCCCCACGAGGCGACGCCGGCCGGCGGACCCTGGCGCCGGCTCGCCTTCGACGAGTTGCTGGCCCACCAGCTCACCCTCGCCCTCGTCCGGGCGCAGGAGGAGAAGGCCGGCGGGCGCGCCACCATCGGGGATGGACACATCTCGGCGCGGCTCGCCGCCGCCCTGCCCTTCCAGCTCACCGGCGCGCAGGAGCAGGCCATCGCCGCCATTCGCGCGGACTTGGCCGCCGAAACGCGAATGCTACGGCTGCTCCAGGGCGACGTGGGCTCCGGCAAGACGGTGGTCGCCCTGATGGCCGCCGCCACGGTGGCCGAGGCTGGGCGGCAGACCGCGCTGATGGCGCCCACCGAGATCCTCGCCCGCCAGCATCACGAGACCATCGCGCCGCTGGCCGCCGCGGCGGGGCTCTCCACGGCCATCCTCACCGGCCGGGAGAAGGGGCGGGCCCGCGAGGCCGTGCTCACGGAGCTGGCCTTCGGCCGCACCGATCTGGTGGTGGGCACCCATGCGCTCATCCAGGACGACGTGATCTTCCGCGACCTCGCCCTCGCCGTGGTGGACGAGCAGCATCGCTTCGGCGTCGAGCAGCGCCTGACGCTGGCCCGCAAGGGAGAGGCGGTGGACATGCTGGTGATGACGGCGACCCCCATCCCGCGCACCCTCGTCCTCACCCTGTTCGGCGATATGGAATCCAGCGAGCTGCGAGAGAAGCCGCCGGGGCGGCAGGCCATCGACACCCGCGCCTTGCCCCTCGACCGGCTGGACGAGGTGGTGGCGGGCGTCGGGCGCGCACTCGCCTCGGGCGCGCGGGCCTACTGGATCTGCCCGCTGGTGGAAGAGACCGACACCTCCGACCTCGCCGCCGCCACAGAGCGCTACGAGACGCTGCAGGCCGTCTTCGGCGCATCGGTGGGGCTGGTGCACGGGCGCATGTCCGGCGCCGCCAAGGACGACGCCATGGCCCGCTTCGCCCGCGGGGAGACGCGGCTGCTCGTCGCCACCACGGTGATCGAGGTGGGCGTGAACGTGCCGGAGGCGACCGTCATGGTCATCGAGCATGCCGAGCGCTTCGGCCTCGCCCAGTTGCACCAGTTGCGTGGGCGGGTGGGGCGCGGCGACAAGCCATCGGTGTGCCTGCTGCTCTACCGTCACCCGCTGGGCGAGACGGCGAAGGCCCGCTTGGCCATCCTGCGGGAGAGCCAGGACGGGTTCCGCCTCGCCGAGGAGGATCTGCGGCTGCGCGGCGAGGGTGATGTACTGGGCACGCGGCAAAGTGGCCTGCCCGGCTTCCGCCTCGCCCGCATGGAATGGCACGGCGGCGAGGTGGAGGCCGCCCGCAACGCGGCGGCGGCGCAGGTGCGGGCCGATCCCGACCTTGTCGCCCCCGGCGCGCGGGTGCTGCACACGCTGCTGCACCTGCAGGAACGGGATGCGGCCGTACGCTTGCTCTCCGCCGGATGAGGCGCCATGGTCCCGCGATGGCCGCCGACGACGATGCATCCGCCCCTCCTCCGCCTGCCCCTATGGCGCAGAGGGAGCTGACGCAGAGTGAGATGCTGGCCGCAGGGCGCTGGAGCCGCGACGCCATCTATCGCAAGCTGCTGTTCGCGGCGGGGTTCGTCTTCCTGGTCATCGGCGCCATCGGCATGGTGGTGCCCATGCTGCCGGGCACGGTCTTCCTGATCCTCGCCGCCTGGTGCTTCACCCGCTCGTCGCCGAAGTTCGAGGCGTGGCTCCTCAATCACCGCTGGCTCGGCCCCGGCGTGGTGCGCTGGCGCGAGACCGGGGCCATCCCGCCCCTGGTGAAGCTGTTCGCGCTGGCAAGCTTCGTCGGCACCTTCACCGGCAGCTGGTATCTCGGCGCGCCGACCTTCGTGCTCGCGTTCCTCGGCGTGCTGTTCATCCTGCTGGCAATCTTCATCGCGACCCGGCCGAACCGGTAGCGCGAGGTCCCTCAACGACGCAGGGGCACCACGTTGTCGGGCAGGAATTCCTCTTCCGCGCAGCAGACCCGATTGCGGCCCGACCGCTTCGCCTCGTACAGGGCGGCATCCGCCCGCTCGAACGTCGCCGGGAGCGGCTCGACCCGCGAAGCCAGCGCGACGCCGATGCTGACGGTGAAGGGCGGCACGTCCGTCTCCTCATGGCCGATGATGGCGAGGCGCACAGATTCCGCCTGCAGCCGCGCCATCTCGGGCGAGGCGCGCTCCAGCAGGATGGCGAACTCCTCGCCCCCCACCCGGCCGATGAGCGCCGACTGCGGCAGCGTGTGCTGCAGCATGCCGCCGAAACCGCGGATGGTCTGGTCGCCCACGCCGTGGCCGAACGTGTCGTTGATGGCCTTGAAGTGGTCGATATCGATGAGCAGCAGCGCGAATGGCGCCGCCCCGGCCTGCCTGTGCACCAGATCTGAAGCGCGCTGCTCGAACCCGCGGCGGTTCAGGAGGCCGGACAGAGCGTCCGTATCCGCCACCTCCTGCGTCTCCCGCACCAGTTCCAGCACGGAGATCACCAGAATCAGGAATCCCGTCGCCACCATCAGGAGGCCGGTGCTGACCTGGGCCACCACCGCGAACGGCGTGTCCATGTAGTTGATCTGGTGCGGCCCGGTATGCAGGCTGATGGCCAGCGCGGCCTTGAGCGGCACGTGCATGCACAGTAGCGCGAACAGGCCGGCGAGCAGGAGATCACGCAGCCGGCGCGGGCTGTCCCGCAGAACCACCCAGCAGCTCGCTGCCGTCGCGACCACGAACGGCAGTTGATAGCTGACCACCCGGACGAACATGTTCACGGTCAGTTGCAGCGCCAGCGCGGCGCTGAGCACCGTCACGACGCCAAGGACCGCGACCAGCCCAAACGGGATGGGCTTGCGGTAGAGCACGGCCAGCCCCGGCACCATCAGGATGAGGCACGTCGCGAAGGACAGGTAGATCACCGGCGCGAACAGGACGATCCAGCCGGTGTAAGACTGCGCCAGCATCGCCAGCGGCGTGATGACGATAGCGCCGAAGCTGGCGGCGAACCAGAGCGGCGCCGTGTAGCCGCGATGAAGCAGCGCCAACGCGAGATAGCTCGCGGCGAACAGAGCCGCCACCACGGCATTCATGAAGATAGGGAACGTCGCAGCAGGCATTGACCGGCGTCCGCACCCAGGCTCGAGCGTTGATTGTGTCGGAAAATGAAGGACCCGAATCGATATCGGCGCAACAGATTTCAAGGGGCACGGGTGGATTGTGCCACCCGCGCCGGACCAGGCAACCGTCGTCGACTATTCCACCGTGACGGACTATTCCACCGTGACGGACTTGGCGAGGTTGCGCGGCTGGTCCACATCCGTGCCCATGATGACCGCCGTATGGTAGGCGATCAGCTGGACCGGGATGGAATAGACCATCGGGCACACGGTCGCCGGCATCTCCGGCAGGATCAGCTTCTGCACCGCATTCACGGGCGCCGCCTCGGCCCCCTTGGGGTCGGTGACGAGGATGATCTTGCCGCCGCGCGCCGCCACCTCCTCCATGTTGGAGACGGTCTTGTCGAAGATGCGGTCGTGGGGGGCGATCACCACCACCGGCATCTTCTCGTCGATGAGGGCGATGGGGCCGTGCTTCAGCTCGCCGCCGGCATAGCCCTCGGCGTGGATATAGGAGATTTCCTTGAGCTTCAGCGCCCCTTCCAGCGACAGCGGATAGTTCGTTCCGCGGCCGAGATAGAGCACGTCCCGGGCCTTCGCGAGGGTGCGGGCCAGCACCTCGATCTCCGGCGAGAGCTTCAGCGCCTCCGTCATCAGGCGCGGCACTTCCATGAAGGCGCGCACCAGCTTGTGCTCGTCATCCGCCGACAGCACGCCCTTGGCGCGGCCGAACGCGACGGACAGGCAGGCGAGCGTCGCCAGTTGGCAGGTGAACGCCTTGGTGGAGGCGACGCCGATTTCGGGGCCGGCGAGAATGGGCAACACCACGTCCGCCTCGCGGGCGATGGTGGAGGTGGGCACGTTCACCACGGCCACCACCTTCTGCCCGCACTCCTTGGCGTAGCGCAGGGAGGCCAGCGTGTCCGCCGTCTCGCCCGACTGGGAGATGACGATGGTGACGCCGCCCGGCGCCAGCGGCGTCTCGCGGTAGCGGAACTCGGATGCGATGTCGGTGGAGACCGGCACGCGGCCGAAACGCTCCAGCCAGTATTCCGCCACTGCGCCGGCATAGAGCGCGGTGCCGCAGGCGGTGATGGAGATGTGTTGCACCTCCTTCGGGTCGAACGGCAGCTCGGGCAGGCAGACGGTCTCGGTGTCGAGATCGAGATAATGGCCGAAGGTGTGGGAGATGACCTCGGGCTGCTCGTAGATCTCCTTCGCCATGAAGTGGCGATGGTTGCCCTTGTCCACGAGCAGGGCGCCGGCCGGCACCTTCTGCACCGCGCGCTCCACGATGCGCCCCGTCTCGTCGCGGATTTCCGCGCCCTCGCGGGTGAGCACCGCCCAGTCGCCCTCTTCCAGATAGGCGATGCGATCGGTGAACGGGCCAAGAGCGATGGCGTCCGAGCCGAGGAACATCTCGCCATTGCCGTAGCCGATGGCGAGGGGAGAGCCGCGGCGGGCGGCGATCAGAAGGTCGGTCTTGCCGTCGAACAGGAAGCCGAGGGCGAAGGCGCCCTTGAGGCGCGGCAGCACGGCTGCCACCGCCGCCACCGGCTCCTTGCCGGAGAGCAGTTCGCGGTCCACCAGCTGGGCGACGACCTCGGTGTCCGTGTCGCTCCTGAAGGTGACGCCGGCAGCCTTCAGCTCTTCCTTCAGCTCGCGGAAATTCTCGATGATGCCGTTGTGGACCACCGCGACGCGCTTGGTGCCGTGGGGATGGGCATTGCGCTCGGAGGGCTTGCCGTGGGTCGCCCAGCGGGTGTGTCCGATGCCGGCGTGGCCCTTGAGCGGGTGCTTGTCGAGCTTGGTCTCGAGATTGCGCAGCTTGCCTTCGGCGCGGCAGATCTCGAGGTGCCCGTTCTCCAGTGTCGCGATGCCGGCGGAATCATAGCCGCGGTATTCCAGGCGCCGGAGGGATTCGACCACCTTGTCCGCGACGGCGCTCTTCCCCAGAATGCCGACGATCCCGCACATGCGATCTAGCTCCGATGTTGGCGGCGCCCCGGTTGGGCCCGGCTGAGTGTCGCGCCCAAGGTGCACTGCAAAAACTGAATGGACCGTTCCTAACCCGCAAGTCCTACCTCGCAAGTCCTACCCCCCACGGGGCCGGAGCCGGAATCACATCGCCTTTCCGTTGGTGTCAGGCGAAGGCTACTTCTTCTTCGCGTCGGCCCGGGCGGCGCGGAAATCCCTCGCCCAGCCGTCCTTCACCACCTGCCGGCTGCGGGCGATGGCGAGGGCATCCTCCGGCACATCCGAGGTGATGACGGCGCCGGTGCCCACATAGGCCCCCGCCCCGATCGTCACCGGAGCCACCAGCGCCGAATTGACGCCGATGAAGGCACCCGCGCCGATCTCGGTGCGATACTTCGAGAAACCGTCGTAATTGCAGGTGATGGTGCCAGCGCCGAGATTGGCATTGGCGCCCACATGGGCGTCGCCCACGTAGGAGAGGTGGTTCACCTTGGCGCCGCTCTCGATATGGGCGGCCTTGGTCTCCACGAAATTGCCGATGCGCACGCCCTCATCCAGCCGCGTGCCCGGCCTCAGCCGCGCATAGGGACCGATGGAGACGCCGGGCGCGAGCTGCGCGCCTTCGAGGTGGCAGAAGGCGTGGATCACCACGTCGTCACCGACGCTCACGCCCGGCCCAAACACCACGTTGGGCTCCACGATCACGTCGCGGCCGAGCACCGTGTCGGCGGAGAAGAACACCGTCTCCGGCGCGATCAGCGTGGCGCCCTCGGCCATGGCGGCGAGCCGCAGGCGCTTTTGCAGAATGGCTTCGGCCTCGGCGAGCTGGATGCGGCTGTTGACGCCGGCCACCTCGTCCACGTCCGCCTTCGCGGCGACCGCGGAGCGCCCGTCAGCGCGGGCGATCTCCACGGCGTCGGTGAGATAATATTCGCCCTTGGAATTGGCGTTGCCGATCCGGTAGAGGATGGAGAGCGCATCCTTGCCCGAGAGCGCCATCAGCCCGGCATTGCAGAAGCGAACCGCCTTCTCGGCGGCGGTCGCGTCCTTCTCCTCGCGGATGGCGACGAGTTCGTCGCCGGAGGTGACGAGGCGGCCGTAGCCGGTGGGGTCTTCCGGCTCGAAGCCGAGCGCGGCGACGGCGGCGCCCTCGGCCAGCGGGGCACGCAGGCGGGCGAGGGTTTCGGGACGCACCAGCGGGGTGTCGGCATAGAGCACGAGCACGTCGTCGGCGCCCTGTTCCAGCGCGGCGCGGGCGGCGAGCACGGCGTGGGCGGTGCCGAGCCGCTCGGTCTGCACGAACACCTGCGCGTCCGGCACGATGCGCGTCGCCTCGGCGGCGACATCCTCGCGGCCGGGACCGACCACAACGGCGGTGCGGGTGGCGCCGGCGGCACGGGTCGCCGCCAGCACGTGATGGAGCATGGTGCGGCCGGCGACCTTGTGGAGCACCTTGGGGAGGCGCGACTTCATGCGCGTCCCCTCCCCTGCGGCGAGCACCACCACAAGCAGGCTCCGGTCACTCATCGCGATTCCTCCGCGGCGCTAACGTTCCGCCCCCATTACCCCGCCGCCGCAGCAAGCGGAAGCGGGGAGGACGCGAGACGCAGGCGCGCCGCAGATGGCGATTTTCAGGCGCCGCGGGTCCAGCGCACGGTCGCCTCGGCAACGCGGCGGCCGAGATGGGCGGCGGTGCGGCGGTCGGTGGCGGGCGGCACCACGTCCGGGCCTTCATCGATGTTGGACTGGGCATAGGCGCCGGCGAAGCCGCCGAGGCGGTTCAGGTCGTCCAGCGAGCCCTTGGAATTGTTGTTGCCGGGATGGAGGCCGAGGCCCACCCAGACCATGCCGTGCTGCTGCGACAGGCCGAACATCGCGTGGATGCCCTGGTGCTTGTCACCGTTCTGCGCGCCGGAATTGACGAAGCCGGCGGCCAGCTTGTCCTTCCACTTCATCTCGAACCAGCGCTTTGAGGACTTCTCGGCGAACGCCTGGAAGGCGGCGGAGACGTTGCCCATGTAGATGGGCGCGCCGAAGATGATGGCGGCGGCGCCGTCCAGCACGTCCCACTTCTCGTCCACTTCGTCCACGGAGACGAGGACGCCCTCGACCGCATCGACTTCCTTGATGCCGGCAAGCACGGATTCAGCCACCGCCTTGGTGTGGCCGTAGCCCGAGTGATACACGATCGCGACGACTGGCTTCGACATGACACGTCTCCCCGTTGGGTTCGCCACCGGTTATGCCGTGCACGAATGCCTACATCCAGCCGTAAGATCGCAATCCAGCCTTGCGCTTTCGCAAACGCACGACGGCGTGCTCAGCCGCACGTTCAGCCGCCTTTGGGGAACTCCAGCCCCATCTCGCGATAGCGCTCGGGATCATCAGCCCAGCTCTCGCGCACCTTCACGAACAGGAAGAGATGCACGGGCTGCTCGATGATCTCGGAGATCTCCTTCCGGGATTCGGACGAGATCGTCTTGATGGTGTTGCCGCCCTTGCCGAGCACGATCTTCCGCTGGCTTTCGCGCTCCACGAAGATCGTCTGCTCAATGCGGACGGAGCCGTTGCGCAATTCCTTCCAGCTCTCGGTTTCCACCGTGGAGCGGTAGGGCAGTTCGTCGTGCAGGCGCAGGAACATCTTCTCGCGGGTGATCTCGGCCGCGAGCATGCGCATAGGCGCATCCGAAACCTGATCCTCGGGATAGAGCCAGGGGCCTTCCGGCACCGTCTCGGCGAACCAGCGGCGGACATCATTCACGCCGTCGCCGGTGAGCGCGGAGACCATGAATACCCGGTCGAACGGCGCCCGCTCGGTGATCGCGGCGGCGAGCGCCAGCAGGCTGTCGCGGCGGATCAGGTCGATCTTGTTGAGGATGAGCGCGCGCGGCTTGCGGATGTCCTTCAGCTGGCCGAGCAGCGCCTCGATATCCTCGTCAAGGCCGCGGTTGGCGTCCACCAGCAGCGCGATCACGTCGGCGTCGGCGGCATGGGTCCAGGCGCTCGACACCATCGCCCGCTCCAGCCGGCGCTTGGGCGCGAAGATGCCGGGTGTGTCCACCAGCACCACCTGCGCCGCGCCGTCCAGCGCGATACCGCGCACGATGGAGCGCGTCGTCTGCACCTTGTGCGAGACGATGGACACCTTGGTGCCCACCAGCGCATTGGTCAGCGTGGACTTGCCGGCATTGGGCGCGCCGAGCAAAGCGACGAAGCCGCAGCGGGTCGGACCTTGGAGCGGCGCTAGAGGGGCGCGCTCGGCGCGATCCAGCTCATCGTCGAAATCGTCGTCCTCGTCGTCCTCCGGAAGATCGTCGTCCGGAAGATCATCGGAGAGTTCATCCTCCGCGATATCGTCTTCGACGACATCCTCGTGCGGCGCGGCGGCGGCGAGGGCCTCCTCTTCCGCAACGGCAGGATGTTGATCCGGGGCGGCCGTGTCGGCGCCCGCCTTCTTCCTCGGTGCCATCAGGCCTCGTCCTTCTCCCAAACGCCCTCACGGACGAGGAAAGCGGCGGCAGCCGCCTTCTGTGCATTCTGCTTGGAGGCGCCATCCGCCTGCGCCGAAGCCAGGCCGGGCAGGTCCACCGCCACGGTGAAACGGGGCGCGTGGTCCGGGCCGGAGCGCATCACCTCGCGATAGACGGGCGGCGGCAGGCCACGGGCCTGGGCCCATTCCTGCAGCACGGTCTTGGCATCGCGCAGCGGCCGGCGCGGGGCCTCCAGCCGCGGACGCCAGAACCGCTCCACCAGCGCGTGGGCCGCCTCATACCCGCCGTCGAGGAACACCGCCGCCACAACACCCTCGGCCACATCGGCGAGGATGGCGCGGCGCTTGTGCGCGCCGGACTGGCTTTCCCCGGGGCCGAGGCGGATGAACGGGCCGAGGTCCATGTCCTCGGCGACCTCCGCGCAGGCTTCCTCGCGCACCAGCTCGGCGAGCCGGCGCGACAATTCCCCCTCCTCGCCTTCCGGGAAGGCGAGATAGAGCATGTGCGACACCACCGAGCCGAGCACGTGGTCGCCCAGGAATTCCACCCGCTGGTAGGAGCGCAGGCGCGGCGCCTCGCCCTTGACGGCACTGATGTGGGACAGGGCCAGCTCAAGCATCGAGCGATCGCGGAAGCGGTAGCCGATCCGCTCCTCGAGATGGGCGAGATCCTGCCCCGCCCCGTTCAATGCACCCGTGTGAACAGCCGATCCCATCGCACCGTCCAAGGCCATGTCCAAACCTGCCACGCAGAAGCGCCCTCGTCGATCGAGAAGAAGATCAGCTGCGCCTTGCCGATGAGATTCTCGAACGGAACATAACCCACCTGGCTCAGCACACGGCTGTCGGCGGAATTGTCCCGGTTGTCGCCCATCATGAAGAAGTGCCCGAGCGGCACTTCATAGACGGGCGTGTTGTCGTAGAAGCCGTTGTCCACCAGGTCCAGCGTCTCGTAGGAAACGCCGTTCGGCAGCGTCTCGCGCCAGCGCTTCACCGGCACCTTGCGGCCGGAGCCGTCGTCCTCGCTCACGTCCGACAGGCGCTCGCGCTGCACCGGCACGCCGTTGATGTGCAGGAGGCCGTTGATCATCTGGATCTTGTCGCCGGGCATGCCGACCACGCGCTTGATGTAGTCGGTCTCGTTGTCCTTGGGCAGCTTGAACACCACCACGTCGCCGCGCGTCGGCTCGGACCCGAAGATGCGGCCGGAGAACAGGTTCGGCGAGAAGGGAATCGAGAAGTGGGAATAGCCGTAGCTGTACTTGGAGACGAACAAATAGTCGCCGATCAGCAGCGTGTCCTTCATCGACCCGGAGGGGATGTTGAACGGCTGGAAGAGGAAGGTCCGGATCACCAGCGCGATCAGCAGCGCGTGGACAATCACCCGGACGGTTTCGAGAAAGCCGCCGTCCTTCTTGGAATCGCTGGTCGCGGTCATCGGGTGTCCAAGGTTTCCCAAATGAGGCGCAGGGTACGACAAACTGCGCCGAAACTGAGGAGATACCGGCAGATGCGCGCCGGTCTCGACAGGCAAGACCGCCCCTATAGAGGCTTCGCGGCCTCCCGGCAACGCACGCCCTCGACCTCCTCCAGCGTCAGGCGCCGGAGCGGGGCACCGCCGAGATGATGACATAGGCGGCCGTCAGCGGACCCTCGTCGGTGAGGGAGAGGTGGATGTGCGGCTCATACCCCTGCGGCACCATCTGCGCGAGCCGCAGCGCTGCCCCGCCCGTGAGAACCAGCGTCGGCCGGCCGGACGGCAGGTTGACGACTCCCATGTCGCGCCAGAACACGCCTCCGCTCAGCCCGGTGCCGAGCGCCTTGGCGCAGGCCTCCTTGGCCGCGAAGCGCTTGGCATAGGTCTCCGCCCTCAGCTTCCGCCGATCCGCCTTCGCCCGCTCGATAGGCGTGAAGACGCGGTTTAGGAACCGGTCGCCGAACCGCTCGATGGATTTGGCGATGCGGCGCGCGTCCGAGAAGTCGGAGCCGATGCCGAGGATCATGCCGCCTCGCCCGCTGCGGCCGCCCGCCCGGCGGCGATGGCCGCCCGCATGGTGTGGATGGCTGCCTCCAGCCCGACGAAGATGGCCTCGCCGATCAGGAAATGGCCGATGTTCAGCTCCACGATCTCGGGAAAGGTCGCGATGCGCTCAGCCGTGGCGTAATCGAGCCCGTGGCCGGCATGGACTTCCAGCCCCAGCGCATTGGCCTGCCGCGCGCCGGCCTTGAGGCGCGCGAACTCGGCTTCCGCCTCGGCCGTGCGGCCTTCAGCAACCGCGTCGCACCATCCCCCCGTGTGCAGTTCCACGATGTCGGCGCCGAGCGCGGCCGCCGCGGCGATCTGCCTCTCCTCAGCCGCGATGAAGAGCGAGACGCGGATGCCCGCCGCCTTCAGCCGGGCGATGCGCGGGCCGAGTTCGGTCGCAAGCCCCGCCGCATCGAGCCCGCCCTCGGTGGTGCGCTCTTCCCGCCGCTCGGGCACGAGGCAGCAGGCATTGGGGCGGACCGAGACGGCGATGCCCACCATCTCCTCGGTGGCGGCCATCTCGAAATTGAGCGGCAGGTCGATCTCGGCCTTCAGCCGCGTCATGTCCGCATCGCGGATATGGCGCCGGTCCTCGCGCAGATGGGCGGTGATTCCATCCGCCCCCGCAGCGGCGGCGAGGAGGGCGGCGCGCACCGGATCCGGCAGCAGGCCGCCCCGCGCGTTGCGCACGGTCGCCACGTGGTCGACGTTCACCCCGAGCCGCACCGGCTTCAGCACCGCCATTTCGCTTGCTCCCGTCCGCGCCGGCCTCAGCCGTTCACGCGCTCCACCTGCGAGACCACCTCGCGGGCCTTGAGATCGGCGATGATGGCGTTGAGGTGCCTGAGGTCGAACACCTCCACGTCGATCACCATCTCGTGGAAATCCGCCGAGCGGGCATGCATCTGCAGCCCGTCGATATTGCCGCCCCGGTCGCCGATGGCACCGGCGATCTGCGCCAGCGAGCCGGGTTCGTTGCGGGCGGTGACGATGATGCGGGCGGGGAAGCGCCCGTCGGACAGCTCGTCCACGTCCCACCGCACATCCAGCCAGCGTTCGGGCGCATCCTCGAACCCCTGCAGCGACGCCGACTGGATGGGATAGATGGTGATGCCCTCGCCGGGCGTGAGGATGCCGACGATACGATCCCCGGGCACGGCGCCGCCATCCGGCGCGAAGCGCACGGGCAGGTCGCCGTTGATGCCGCGGATGGGAATGGCGTCAAGCCGTTCCGACGTGGCGCCCTCGGGGATCTTGAACTTGAGGTTGTGGCCGCGCTTCAGCTCGAACCAGCCTTCGCCGCTGGCGGCGCGCTCCGCCCGCTCCTCGGGTCGGGGCGGCACCCAGTCGGGATAGACGGCGCGGATCACGTCGTCGGTCTTGATCTCGCCCCGGCCGATGGCGGCGAACACATCCTCCGCCGATGCGCGGGCGAGCCGGGGCGTGGCCTTGGCCACCCCATCCTCGGTGAAGGGCTTGCCGACGCGGGTGAAGGCGCGTTCGGTGATCTTGCGGCCGAGGCCGGCATATTGCGCGCGCACAGCGGCACGGGTGGCTCGGCGCACGGCGGCGCGGGCCTTGCCGGTGACGGCGATGGTCTCCCACGCGCCCGGCGGGGTCTGCGCCTTGGAGGTGATGATCTCCACCTCGTCGCCGTTCTTCAGCTCCGACACCAGCGGCGCGATGGTGCCGTTGATCTTGCAACCCACGGCAGTATTGCCCACGTCGGTATGCACGGCATAGGCGAAATCGATGGGCGTCGCCTTGCGCGGCAAAGCGATGAGTCGCCCCTTGGGCGTGAAGCAGAACACCTGATCGTGGAACAGCTCGAGCTTGGTGTGCTCCAGGAATTCCTCGGGCGAGAGCCCCTGCGACAGGTTCTCGATGGTCTTGCGCAGCCAAGCATAGGCGCGGCTTTCGTGGGAGAGCATCTCCCCCGGCGCGCCCGAGGCGTCCTTGTAGAGGGCATGGGCGGCGATGCCGTATTCGGCGATCTCCTCCATGTCCTTGGTGCGGATCTGCATCTCGACGCGCTGGCGGCGCGGGCCCACCACCGTCGTGTGCAGCGAGCGGTAGTCGTTGGGCTTGGGGGTGGAGATGTAGTCCTTGAAGCGGCCCGGCACGATGGCCCACTTGGTGTGGACAACGCCCAGCGCCCGGTAGCAGTCCTCCACCGAGGAGACGAGCACGCGGAAGCCGTACAGGTCCGACAATTGCTCGAAGCCGATGGCCTTGCGCTCCATCTTGCCCCAGATGGAAAACGGCCGCTTCTCCCGCCCCTTGACCTCGGCGACGATGCCGCGCCGCTCAAGTTCGTCCTTCAGCTCCCGCTCGATCTCCTGCACCACCGGGCCGTTGAACTGCCTCAGCTCGGAGACGCGGGTGGTGATGCTCTCATAGGCTTCCGGGGAGAGCTGGCGGAAGGCGAGATCCTCCAGCTCCTCGCGCATGTCCTGCATGCCCATGCGGGCGGCGAGCGGCGCGTAGATGTCCAGCGTTTCCTGCGCCACCCGGTCCCGCTTCTCCGGCGGCACCCATTTCAGGGTGCGCATGTTGTGGAGGCGGTCGGCGAGCTTGACGAGGAGCACCCGCACGTCGTCGGCAATGGCGAGCAGCAGCTTCCTGAGATTCTCGGCCTGCTTCGCCTGCTTGGAGACGAGGTCGAGCTTCTTGATCTTGGTCAGCCCCTCCACCAGCGTCGCGATCTGGTGGCCGAACAGCCGCTCGATCTCCGCCTTGGTGGCGCTGGTGTCCTCGATGGTGTCGTGCAGCAGGGCCGAGACGATGGTGGCATCGTCCAGCTTGAGATCGGTGAGGATCGCCGCGACTTCGAGCGGGTGGGAGAAATAGGGATCGCCGGACGCACGCAGCTGACTGCCGTGCGCCCTCATGGCGTAGACATAGGCGCGGTCGAGCAGCGCCTCGTCGGTGTTGGGATTATACCGTCGAACGCGCTCGACGAGTTCGTATTGGCGCATCATGGCCGGAACGATCCGTCGCAGCACGGCGGAGCAGGCTCAGCGCGCCCGCCCCATCCTTGTTGAACCGTAGATATCATGCGGAGGGGCGGGATACGCAAGTCATTGTCACTGCATGGGTGTGGGAATGTCGCGCATGCCTTGATCCGCCTCGCTCCCCCTCCCCATACGGAAGAGGGAGGCGCCAGTCTCACGGCAGAAGCAGCGTCGCCCCGGTGGTGTTGCGGCCTTCGAGGTCGCGGTGCGCCTTCTGCGCGTCCTTCAGCGCGTAGGTCTGGTGGATCGGGATCTTCACCGCGCCGGTCAGCACCGCCTCGAACAAATCGTTGGCGGTGGCGATGAGATCGGCGCGCTTGGCGACGAAGGTGGCGAGCGTCGGGCGGGTGGCGAACAGCGAGCCCTTGGCCGACAGGTGCAGCAGGTCGAAGTTCTTGATGGCACCGGAGGCGTTGCCGAAGCTCACGAACAGGCCGAGCGGTTTCAGGCAGTCGAGGGAGGCGGGATAGGTCGCCTGACCGACACCGTCATAGACCACGTCGCACAGCTTGCCGGAGGTGATCTCCTTCACCCGGTGAACGAAATCCTCGTCCCGGTAGAGAATCGCCTCGTCGCAGCCGTTGGCGAGGGCAAGCTCGGCCTTGTCCTTGGAACCCACGGTGCCGATCACGGTGGCGCCGAGATGCTTCGCCCACTGGCACAGGATGAGGCCGACGCCACCGGCGGCCGCCTGCACGAGAATCACGTCGCCCGGCTTGATGTGGTGGGTGCGGCGCACGAGATACTGCGCCGTCATGCCCTTGAGCATCATCGCCGCGGCGGTGCGGTCATCGATGGCGGCGGGCAGGTGGACGAGCGTGGCGGCGGGGACGTTCCGCACCTCGGCATACGCACCGATGGTCATGGCATAGGCCACGCGGTCGCCGGGGTGGAAATCGGTCACGTCGGGACCGACCGCCTCGACGACGCCGGCGCCCTCATTGCCGGGAATGAAGGGCATCGTCGCGGCCTTGTAGAGGCCGGTGCGGAAATAGACGTCTATGAAGTTGAGGCCGATGGCGGTGTGGCGCACCTGCACCTGACCGGGCCCGGGCGGGGGAACCACCACCTCTTCATAGGTGAGCACCTCGGGACCGCCCGTCTGATGCACCTGAACCGCATGGACCATGACCACCAACCCCTATCCTCCCGAGATGGCCCGGATCATAGGGCGGGCCGGGTGGGCCGCAAGCGGCGTCAGCGGCCTCCCGAGATCTTGAGCACCGCGCCCGTGGTATAGCTCGCCGCCTCCGACAGCAGAAACAGCACCGCCTCGGCCACCTCCTCGGCCGTGCCGGGCCGGCCGATGGGGATGGAGGGCGCGAGTCGCTCCAGCCGCCCGACGACGCCGCTCGCATCGTGGATGTCGGTAGCGATGAGGCCCGGGGCGATCGCGTTCACCCGGATGCCCTCCCGCGCCACCTCGCGTCCGAGACCCAGGGTGAAGCTGTCGATGGCGCCCTTGCTGGCGGCGTACCAGACATATTCGCCCGCCGAGCCCAGCGTCGCCGCCATGGAGGAGATGTTGACGATGGCGCCGCCCTTGCCGCCCCGCGCGGTGGACATGCGGCGCACCGCCTGCTGCGCCACGAGGATCGCGCCGGTGACGTTGAGATCGATGACGCGGGCCATCTCGGCCGGGTCGGCATCGGCGAAGGGACCGGCGCGGCCGGTGATGCCGGCGTTGTTCACGAGGTCGGTGATGGCACCGAGATTGGCGTCCACCTCCTCATAGAGACGCGTGATGTCCTTCGGCCGGGCCATGTCGCCCTTGACGACCAGCACCTGCGCCCCGAGCGCCCGCGCCTCGGCGGCCACGTCGTCCGCCGCCGCGGCGTCACGGGTGTAGTTGATGGCGATGCGCCCGTAACCGGCTTCCGCCGCACGCCGCACGCAGGCCGCGCCGATGCCCCGGCTGCCGCCCGTGACCAGCAGGACCTTGTCCGCGTTCATTGCTCGCCTCCCCTGTGCAGCACGATCCGCCGCTTGCGCCTGCCGGCGGCTGCGACGTTCAGCACCTCCACCATCACCGAGAAGGCCATGGCCGCATAGATGTAGCCTTTGGAGATGTGGGCGCCGAAGCCGTCGGCCACCAGCGTCACGCCGATCAGCACCAGGAAGGCGAGCGCCAGCATCTTGGTGGTGGGGTGGGTGGCGATGAAGGCGGACAGCGGGCCGGAGGCCACGAACATGATGCCGACCGCGATGATGACGGCCAGCACCATGATGGCGAGATGCTCCGCCATGCCGATGGCGGTGAGGATGGAATCCACCGAGAAGACGAGATCGAGCAGGATCACCTGCACCACGATCCCGGCGAAGGCCCGCTTGGCCGCGCCGGCGATGGCCTCCTCGCTCGGTTCGTCTTCTCCTTCGAGAGCGCCGTGCATCTCGGACGTCGCCTTGGCGATGAGGAAGGCGCCGCCGCCGATGAGGATGATGTCGCGCCAGGAAAACTCGTGGCCGAATGCCGTGAAAAGCGACTGCCTGAGCCCGATCAGCCAGGAGAGGGCGAACAGCAGGCCGATGCGCAGCAGCAGCGCCGCGGAAAGGCCGATCTGCCGCGCCCGTAGCGCCTCGGCCGGCGGAAGGCGCTGCACCACCAGCGAGATGAACACGACATTGTCGATGCCGAGCACGATCTCCATCGCCGTCAGCGTTACCAGCGCCGCCCAGGCTTCCGGCGACGTGATCCAGTCCAACATCGGCGCACTCCCCTGCCCCAGATTCGCGAAGGCTGATCGCAACGCGGCGGGACCGCAAGTGCACCTGCACTGGTCCGGGGCCTCATCCCGCACGTATCCGCGGCATCTCCGCAGCTTTCGCCGCGGCAGACTCGGCTCTAGTGTCCCGTGATCCGACCATGAGGAGGCAGCGATGGAACACGACGTGATGCACGAGGTGGTCGTCGTCGGCGCAGGTCCCGCCGGGCTTGCCACCGCCATCGGCCTCGCCGCGCGTGGCGTCTCGACCGCGCTCGTCACCGGCCCCGATCGCGGCGCGGATCACCGCACCACGGCGCTGCTGGAAGGCTCGGTGCGCATTCTGGAAGAGTTCGGCGTGTGGTCGCAGATCGCGCCCCGTGCCGCGCCGCTGCGCGACATGCGCATCGCGGATGCCACGCGCCGGCTGGTCCGCGCGCCGGAAGTGACCTTCCGCTCGGCCGAGATCGGCCTCGACGCCTTCGGCTACAACATCGAGAACGACGCCCTGCGCAACGGCCTCCTCGCCGCGGCGATGGAGATGCCGAACCTCCACATCGCCCGCACCTCCGTGGAGCGCATCGATTTCGGGCCGGATGCCGTGACGCTCACGCTTGCCGACGGCACGCGCCTTGCCGCGCGCCTCGTCGCGGGGGCGGACGGGCGGCAATCCACGGTGCGTGCCGCCGCCGGCATCAAGATGCGCAACCGCGCCTATCCGCAGGTGGCCTTCACCGCCACGGTGCAGCACACGCGGCCCCATGAGGACACCTCCACGGAATTCCACACCGAGAGCGGTCCCTTCACCCTGGTGCCGCTGACGGGCGACCGCTCCTCCATCGTCTGCGTGGTCACCGAGCGTGAGGCCATCCGCCTGCTCGGCCTCAGCGATGAAGCCCTGGCACGTGAGCTCGAGGCGCGCGCTTCCTCCGTGCTCGGCCGGTTCGAGATGGAAGGCGGCCGCGGCGCATTCCCGCTGGCAGCGGAGACGGCGGAAAGCCTGGTCGGCGACCGCATCGCGCTCTTGAGCGAAGCCGCCCACATCATGCCGCCCATCGGCGCGCAGGGGCTCAATCTCGGCCTCAGGGATGCGGCGGCATTGGTCGCTCTTGCGGCGGACGCGGTGGCGACGGGGCGCGATCCCGGCAGCCGCGAGGTGCTCGCCCGCTATGCGGACAAGCGCCAGCGCGACATCAGCGGCCGCATGACGGCCGTCGATCTCCTCAACCGTTCGCTGCTGTCCGATCTCGTGCCGGTGCAGAGCGTACGCGGCTTCGGCCTGTATCTGCTCGATCGCGTCGGCCCGCTGCGGCGGAGGCTGATGCGCCTCGGCATCGGCGACAAGGCTGCGTAAGGCTGGCCGCGTAAAGCTGGCTGCGTGAGGCTCAGAACAGGCTGAGCGGGATGAGGTGCTCGCGCAGCAAATAGAGCATCAGCGTCACCGTCACGACCGACGACAGGGTGCCAAGGAGGACGGCGGTGGACGCCTCCTCCACGAACACATGATATTGCCGCGCCAGCACGAACACGTTCAGCGCCGGCGGCAGCGCGGCCATGAGCAGCAGCGTCTGCTCCCAAACTGGCGAGAACGGCCCGAACACCGAGAGCGAGACCAGCGCCACGAACGGGTGGACAAACAGCTTCAGGCTCAGGAGCGGCGCGAGTTCCACCGGCACGCGCTTCAGCGGGCGCAGCGCCACGGTCACGCCAAGGGTGAACAGGGCGCAGGGGGCGGCCGCGTTCTTCAGATAGTCCAGCATCCGCGAGAGGGCGTCCGGCTCCTTGAACTCGAACGCCGCCGCCAGCACGCCCAGCAGGGTGGCGATGTTGAAGGGGTGGGTCAGCACCCTTTTGGCGATGAGCACGAAGGTGTGCCCGAGGCTCTCCCCCCGCCCCCGCGTCGCCATCAGCAGCGGCACGACGGTGAAGAAGAACATGCTGTCGGTGGCGAAGATAAGCGCTGCGGGGCTGGCGGCGGCCTGCCCGAAGGCGGCGAGCGTCAGGCCCGGCCCCATGTAGCCCACATTGGCATAGGCGCCGGCCGTGAGCGCGATGGCCGCCTCGCCGATATTCCCCTTGCGAAACCAGAGGCCGACGCCCAGCGCCAGCAGGGACATGGTGGCGGTGGAGGCCAGCACGGCGAGGATGAAGGCCGGATTCGCCAGCTCGTGGAACGGCGTCTGCGCCACGATGCGATAGAACAGCGCCGGCAGCGCCACATAGATGATGAAGAAGGAGAGCCAGGCGAGCCCCGCCTCCGGCAGCTTCACCCTGCGGCCGCAGAAATAGCCGAGGAGGATCAGGCCGAAGAACGGAAAGGCGAGGCCGAAGAGGTCGCTCATGATCGCCGGAGGCTGGCCGGAAGGCGGAGAAAGGAGGCAGCGGGTACCCCCTTCCTACAAATCCCTGCGAAGGATGGAAAGCGTGGGCGCGCCGATCAGCGCGGCGGCGTCGCTGCCTTGCCCATCAGATGCCGCACCGCATAAAGCTCCGGATAGAGCCGGTTGCGGAACTGGCTCGCCGCCGGCTCCACCGTCGCAAGCAGGCGATCGATGGCCCCCGAACGCGGCGTGTCGGCCCAGGCGCGGCGGGCGATGGGGCGGTCGTCGAGCCAGAAGGGGCTCCAGTCGAGCGTGGTCTCGATGAGTTCCCGCGCGAAGTCCGGCCCTTCGTCGAGGGAGCCCTGCATCACCACGTCGATATAGGACTGGAGCAGCGGGAAGTTCACGTCCGGCCGCTGGAGGTCATCCGGCCCCTTGCCGGCGGATTCCTTGGGCACATAGACCCAGATCTTGCCGACGCGCGGCAGGCCTTCCCAATCGATGGCCTCCACATGGGCCTGGTCCAGCTCCACCCGGTCATAGCCGCCCTCGCGGGCATCGAAGGACGCAAGCTCGGCTTCGTCCTTCACCGGGAAGATGACGCCGTTGATGCTGCCCGGCTCCTCGCCCGGCATCCGCGGCCGGATGCCGAGGGCGGTGAATCCCGCCGTACCTTCCCGCGGGGTGAAGCGCGATGCCCACGAGCGCACATAGCCGAAGCTGCCGGCGATTCGGGCGGCGATGGCCGGCACGGGGCGGCCGGACGTCGCGGTCCGGGACGGCCCGCTGATGAGTGAGCCGTAGCCGAACAGGAACTCGCGCGGGGCATTGGCGAGGCGCTGGCCCCAGAAGTCCCTTGCCGTCGCCGGCAGGGTAGAAGAAGCCGCCAGCCCGGCGAGACCGCCGAGCACACCGCGCCGCGTAATTGTCATGCCTCGATTCCCCCTGCCCGACGGGCGCCAGCCCGGTCGCCCTGAAGTCGTGTTGCGCAGGCCGGCCACCTATGCTGCATTGCAATCAACAGGTTCTGCGGGGGGGTTATATGCCCCCTTGCCTGCATCCACACGGGGGGACTCATGAAGCTGCCGCGCCAATTCTTCAAGCCGCTCGCCATCGGCGCGCCCGCACCATATCGCGAGCTGCCGGTGCGGCTTGAGCGCATGATCCATTTCGTGCCGCCCCACCTGGAGAAGATGCGCGCCAAGGTGCCGGATATTGCCAAGCAGGTGGACGTGGTTCTCGGCAATCTGGAGGACGCGATTCCCTCCGATGCCAAGGAAGCCGCCCGCAAGGGCTTCATCGAGATGGCCAAGGCCACCGATTTCGGCTCCACCGGCCTGTGGACCCGCATCAACTGCCTCAACAGCCCGTGGGTGCTGGACGACATCATCGAGATCGTCAGCGAAATCGGCAACAAGCTGGACGTCATCATGCTGCCCAAGGTCGAGGGCGCGTGGGACATCCATTATCTCGACCAGCTCCTCGCTCAGCTCGAGGCGCGCCATTCCATCCAGAAGCCCATCCTCATCCACGCCATTCTTGAGACCGCCGAGGGCGTGAAGAATGTGGAGGAGATCGCCGCCGCCTCTCCGCGCATGCACGGCATGAGCCTCGGCCCGGCCGACCTTGCTGCCTCGCGCGCCATGAAGACCACCCGCGTCGGCGGCGGCCACCCGGACTACAAGGTGCTGGCCGACCCGGACGGCGACAAGCCGCGCATCGGCTACCAGCAGGACCTTTGGCATTATACCGTCGGCAAGATGGTGGACGCCTGCGCCGCCAACGGCATCAAGCCCTTCTACGGCCCGTTCGGCGACTTCGCCGACCTCGCCGCGTGCGAGAGCCAGTTTCGCAATGCCTTCCTCCAGGGCTGCGTCGGCGCCTGGTCGCTGCACCCCACGCAGATCGAGATCGCCAAGCGCGTCTTCTCGCCGGATCCGGGCGAGGTGGCGTTCGCGCTCAAGATTCTCGAAGCCATGCCGGACGGCGCGGGCGCGGTGATGATCGACGGCAAGATGCAGGACGACGCCACCTGGAAGCAGGCCAAGGTGATCGTCGACCTTGCCCGCATTGTCGCAGCCAAGGACCCGGAAATGGGCAAAGCCTACGGATTGTGAGAGAATTGATTAACCAACGGCCGCGGCGAAGGTCGCCGCGGCTCTTCCACCCGGTGTCGGGCGGAGCGGAAAAGTCAGGAAGAGGCGGGATATGGCCAGCCAGGACAAAGCGCGCGCAAAGCCCGCAATCGTTGCTCCCATTGGCGACGGCATCCCCGAAGACCCCACGCATTACGCTGCGTCAGAACTCGGTGCCGGCATGCGGCAGGCGAAATTCCGCATCGGCGAGGTGGTGCGCCACAAGCACTTCCCCTTCCGGGGCGTGGTGTTCGATGTGGACCCGGTGTTCGACAACACCGAGGAGTGGTGGCTCTCGATTCCCGAGGACATCCGCCCCCACAAGGACCAGCCGTTCTACCATCTGCTCGCCGAGAACGCGGACAGCGAATACGTCGCCTATGTCTCCGAGCAGAATCTGGAGCGCGACCCCTCCGAGGAGCCGGTGCGCCACCCCAAGGTCACCGAGGCGCTTTCCGAGGACGGCGCCGGCGGCTGGCGGGTGCGGCCCGATCTGGTGAACTGACGAGCAGTTCACGCGGCGCTTGAACCAATAAAAAACCCCCGGCCACAAGCCGGGGGTTTTTCTTTTGGAGAGAAAGAGACGGCAGCTGCCGCCGGCTCACTTCTTGGCCGGATCGGCCGCAGGCGCCGCCGGAGCGGGTGCGGCAGGAGCCGCGGGAGCGGCCGGGGCGGCGGTCTTCTCGATCTTGGCGTCGGCGCGCAGCTTCGTCACCATGTCGGCCTGCGCCTTGCGGACGAGATACTGCTCAACCTGGTCCTCGACCTGCTCATAGGATGGCACGGCCTTCTGGCGCTTGTCCTCGACCTTGATGACGTGCCAGCCGAACTGGGTCTTCACCGGATCGGAGACCTGACCCTTCTCCAGCTTGAACGCCGCCGCGGCGAATTCCGGCACCATCTGGTCCTTGGTGAAATAGCCGAGGTCGCCGCCGTCCTCGGCGCTGTCCTTGGAATTTTCCTTGGCGAGCTTGGCGAAGTCCTCGCCGGCCTTGGCCCGCTTGGCGATATCCTTGGCCTTGGCCTCGTCGTCCACCAGGATGTGACGGGCGTGGACTTCCATGTCGGCGGGCGCCGACTTCACCAGCTCGTCGTAGGTCTTGCGCTTGAGCTCGGCGGAAACGGCCTTCTTGGCCTCCTGCATCATGAGCGCTTCCATCAGCGCCTTCATGCGGGCGTAGGCGAGGCGATTCTGGAACTCGGGGGTCTGGTCGACCTTCTGCGCCTCGGCGGCCTTGGCGATGAGGGTCATGTCGGTCAGGAACGACAGGACGTATTCATCGCGGGCCGGGCCGCGGACTTCGGGCGGCAGGCCGGAGCCGATGTCCTCGATGGCGATGTTCAGCTCGCTCTGGCGGATGGGCGTACCGTTGACGGTGACGAGGACCGGATCGGCGGCGGGCGCCGCAGCAGGGGCCGCTGCGGGTGCAGCCGCAGGTGCCGGGGCCCCCTGCGCCAACGCCGCCCCAACGGAAGCCGCGGAAACCGAGGCCGCGAGCAGGGCGGCGAAGAGGGAAAGCTGAGCGGAACGCTTCATGGGGCCGTTTTCCTCGGATATGTGTCGTCGGATGCGCCGATGCGCGCGCAACCTTGCTCACGTGTCCTCCTCTGACAAGAGGGCATTGTTGCGGCATACCCGCGACCGGAAAACGCACGGCGGGGCTTTCGTTCCCGCGCGCGAGCCTGTATAAGGCGCGCCTTCAATCGGGAATGCTGGCCCACGGGCGAGCCCCGCGCACTGCCCTCACGCAGTTCGCAACCGGGCTCGAGACGAACGCGTACAGGCTTCGTCATCCGTCTTCGGGCTCGGCGCGCACCGATCACAAGTTCGAAAAGCCGCAAGGGCGCCAGCCGGCGCGCTCGCATGTTGCGCCAGTTGGCAGTTCAGTTGGCTCGTTACGCCGTTCAGGAGTTTGGACAATGGCTGTCCCGAAGAGAAAGACCTCGCCGTCCCGTCGCGGCATGCGCCGTTCGGCCGACGCGCTGAAGCAGCCCACCTATGTGGAAGACAAGGATTCGGGCGAGCTGCGCCGTCCGCACCACGTCGACCTGAAGACCGGCATGTATCGCGGCCGGCAGATCCTGAAGCCCAAGGCCGAGGCCTGAGCTTCACGTCGCGGTGGCCCTCACGGCCGCCCGCTGCAGCGCCGGCGCACGCCGCCGGCGCGCCTACCCTCTTCAGGGGTGATTCCCGCCGCCGCAACCGCTGAGCGATTCGCTCTTCCCTCCGGGCGGGCCGATTGAATCCCATCATGATTCATTAACGCTGACCGGCGCGCGACATCGCGCCCGTGCCGTTGCGTTCGCGATGCGGCCGCCCCGTCGCGGCCCTGCCCGGCGCTTGATTCTCCCGGCATCCGCCCGAGGCGGACGGCCGGCAGGCGCAATCCCCCGACGCCTCCGCATTCGTGACATTCGGCGCCCGATGTGTCATCGCATCGGCGGAGCCGGGACGGCGCCATGGGCGAAGGCCCTGGGCATTTTCCCGGCTGAGCGGCCCCGAGGAGCACCAATGCTGACGCCCGTCCCGTTGCTGATCGTCCCCCTCGCCCTCTACAACATCATGGTCTTTCTGATGCCCGGCACGGAATGGACCACCGTGCTCACCACGGTCGAGATGATGTCGGGCGCCCACTGGACGATCACCCTCGCGGAAGGGTTCATCGCTCTGAGCCTGTTCTTCCTGTTCTTCGAGATTCTGAAGTC
This sequence comes from Xanthobacter aminoxidans, assembly GCF_023571765.1. Classification (GTDB taxonomy): domain Bacteria; phylum Pseudomonadota; class Alphaproteobacteria; order Rhizobiales; family Xanthobacteraceae; genus Xanthobacter; species Xanthobacter aminoxidans. The sequence goes on from NZ_JAMJXC010000004.1 coordinate 147,513, forward strand.
GACCCGCATCAGCTCGCGCTCGATCATCGATCACATGCTGTCGATGCTGGTGTTCGCGGCAGGCCTGGCCGAATTCCTGCTGGTGCGCCCGGCCGGCAACTCGGTATTCGCGATCCTGCTGTGCATCATGCTGCTGGATGTGGTGGCCGGATTCTCGGTCTCGATCCGCGTCGCCCAGCGCGATTTCACGGTCGACCCGCGCGGGCAGCAGTAAAAAGCCCGGCACCGCGGCCGGACTTGAACCGGCCCTCGCGAATCCTTCGGTCCAAACCGCCGGCCCCCGCAAGGGTGGCCGGCGTCGGTTTCTCAGCTCCCGCTGCCTTCCTTCGGGCTGCGGATCTCGCTCGGCGCATCGTTCTTGGCGACGAGCTTGGGCTCGGGCTTCGGAACGAGCTGCTCCAGCTTCGCCTGCATGTCGGCCATCTGGCGCTTCAGAGCGTCAAGCTCGTCCACTCGCTCGGGCTGCGGCGCAGGCTGCGCAGGTGCGGCAGCCGGAGTGGTCGCGGTCCCGGCCGGCTCATCCCCCTTGGGGAAAGGCAGGAACATGTGGAAGGCGCGCTCGAACACTTCCATGTTGCGACGCACCGTCTCGTCCAGACCGGCGAACGGAGCGCCCGGCACCGGAAAGGGCGTCCCCGCGAGCGTCTGGGAGAGGTGATCGCGGAACTTGCCCTGATCCTTGGTGAAGCTGTCGATGGACGCTTCCAGGTACCGCGGAACCAGCATCTGCATGCTGTCGCCGTAGAAGCGGATGATCTGGCGCAGAAAAGCGATGGGCAGAAGGTTCTGCCCCTTGTTTTCCTGCTCGAAGATAATCTGCGTCAGTACCGAATGGGTGATGTCCTCGCCGTTCTTGGCGTCGTACACCACGAAATCCTCGCCTTCCTTCACCATGTTGGCGAGGTCTTCGAGCGTCACATAGGTGCTCGTCCCCGTGTTGTAGAGACGGCGGTTCGCGTATTTCTTGATGGTGACTGGCTCTTGCGTTTTTGCCATCGTCCGGTCATCCGTTTCCTTGGGCGGAACGGCAGGTTAAGGCGTTTCCAAGTGCAGAGCTACCACTTTGTGTGCGCTGCCCATCCCTCCTTTCGCAGCGCAGACTCCGACCTTTGCCGAAGCGCGCCGGGCCTGCGGCCGACCAAGGTTGAATAGCTGCTTTTGACCGGCCCCCTTGCCATGCGATGGGTCATTGACACATGGTCCGGCCCGGACACGATAGAGGTCAAGCCTTCCCACTCGCCATTCGGCAAAGAGGCGCGGAGCCACCCGCCCGATCTTCCCAGGAGAGACTTCCATGAAGGACGAGGTCGTCATCGTCGCCGCCGCGCGTACCCCTGTCGGGTCGTTCAACGGCGCGCTCGGCACGCTGCCCGCGCATGAGCTCGGTGCCATCGCCATCAAGGCCGCCCTCGAGCGCGCCGGCGTGGCGCCGGCCGCCGTGAGCGAGGTGATTCTGGGCCAGGTGCTCACCGCCGCCCAGGGCCAGAACCCCGCCCGCCAGGCCTCGATCAAGGCCGGCGTGCCCATCGAGGCGCCCGCCTATGAGGTACAGATGGTGTGCGGCTCGGGCCTGCGCTCCGTCGCGCTCGGCGCCCAGGCCATCGCCAACGGCGACAGCGAGGTCGTGGTGGCCGGCGGCCAGGAATCCATGAGCCAGTCCACCCACGCCGCGCATCTGCGCAACGGCGTGCGCATGGGCAATGCCGACTTCGCCGACACCATGATCAAGGACGGCCTGTGGGATGCCTTCAACGGCTACCACATGGGTGTGACCGCGGAGAACGTGGCCAAGGAATTCCAGATCACCCGCGCCGAGCAGGACGAGTTCGCCGTCGCCTCCCAGAACAAGGCGGAGGCGGCCCAGAAGGGCGGCAAGTTCAAGGACGAGATCGTCCCCGTCACCATCTCCAGCCGCAAGGGCGACGTGGTGGTGGATCAGGACGAGTACATCCGCCACGGCGCCACCATCGACGCGATGACCAAGCTGAAGCCCGCCTTCGCCAAGGACGGCACCGTGACCGCCGGCAACGCCTCCGGCATCAATGACGGCGCCGCCGCTGTGGTGCTCATGAGCGCCGCCCGCGCCAAGGCCGAGGGCAAGACGCCCCTCGCCCGCATCGTCTCGTGGGCGCAGGCCGGCGTCGATCCGTCCGTCATGGGCACGGGCCCGATCCCGGCCTCCAAGCTGGCGCTGGAGAAGGCCGGCTGGTCCAAGGATGATCTCGACCTGATCGAGGCCAACGAGGCGTTCGCCGCCCAGGCCATCGCCGTCAACAAGGGCCTCGGCTGGGATACCTCCAAGGTCAACGTGAACGGCGGCGCCATCGCCATCGGCCATCCGATCGGCGCCTCGGGCACCCGCATCCTCGTGACCCTGCTGCACGAGATGCAGAAGCGCGATGCCAAGAAGGGCCTCGCCACCCTCTGCATCGGCGGCGGCATGGGCATCGCCATGTGCCTCGCACGCGATTGAGTTGCCTCGCGCGCGACTGAGCGCGTCGGTTTCAGGCAACCGGACGGGAGGCCACGCCCCAGGCCCCACCGTCCGGAACAGGGCCGCGACCTTCGATCGCGGCCCTCCGTTTCCGAACGGAAATACCGACTTGCTACACACCGCCCGAGCGTGGCTCGACCCGCTTGGGCTGGGTGGGGGAGTCTCCAGGTCGAGCCAATAGAGTGAAGTGAAGGAGGGAAACCATGGGACGCGTCGCATTGGTCACGGGCGGCACGCGCGGTATCGGCGAGGCAATCTCGGTGGCACTGAAGGCTGCCGGAAAGACCGTCGTCGCCAATTTCGCGGGCAATGAAGAGGCCGCCAAGGCCTTCACCGAAAAGACCGGCATTCCCGCTTACAAGTGGGACGTGTCCGATTTCGAGGCCTGCAAGGCGGGGATCGCCAAGGTGGAGGCCGAAGTCGGTCCCATCGAGGTCCTCGTCAACAACGCCGGCATCACCCGCGACGGCCAGTTCCACAAGATGTCGCTTGAGCAGTGGAACGCGGTGATCAACACCAACCTCAACTCCGCCTTCAACATGACGCGCAACGTCATCGAGGGCATGCGTGACCGCAAGTTCGGCCGCATCGTCTGCATCTCGTCGATCAACGGCCAGAAGGGCCAGTTCGGCCAGACCAATTATTCGGCCGCCAAGGCCGGCGAGATCGGCTTCGTGAAGGCCCTCGCTCAGGAAACCGCGAAGCTCGGAATCACGGTGAACGCCATCGCCCCCGGCTACATCGCCACCGAGATGGTGCGTGCGGTGCCGGCTGAAGCGCTGGCCAAGATCGTGGCGACCATCCCCGTCGGCCGCCTCGGCGAGCCGGAGGACATCGCCCGCGCGGTGGTCTTCCTCACCGCCGACGACGCCGGCTTCATCACCGGCTCGACCATGACCGTCAACGGCGCGCAGTACATCTGCTGATCGCGCCATCCGGCGACACAAGACGGCCCGTGTCCCCTCGGACGCGGGCCGTTTGCGTTTCAGACCACCAGTGTCTCAAGCAGCGCCCGCACCGGCGCAGGGATCGGCACCGGCCGCTGGGTCGCCCGCTCCACATAGACATGGACGAAATGCCCCTGCGCCGCCGCGCTCGGGTCGTCGCCCTGGAACAGGGCGATCTGGTAGCGCACCGAGGACGAGCCAAGCTTCGTCACCCGCATGGCAGCCTTGACCGGGGCCGGATAGGTGAGGCTGCGGAAATAGATGCAGCGCGTCTCCACCACGAGGCCGATGACCGGGCTCGACTGCGGGTCCAGCAGTCCGGCCGAAACGAGATGCTCGTTCACCACCGTGTCGAAGTAGGAATAATAGACCACGTTGTTCACGTGTCCGTAGACGTCCACGTCCATCCATCGGGTCGTGATCGGCAGCACATGCCTGAAGCCGTCGATCGTCACGGGCTCCTCGCGCGCCGCCGTGGCCCCTCCCGCGCCCGTCCCTGCCCCACCGCTCATTCCAGCCTCCCAATCGCATCCGCCGCCATTTAGAGGGAGCGGATGGGCGAGGCAAAGGGCGAGAAGCAAGGCAATGCAGGCCAGAGCTTCAGCCGGGCTCGTCGCCGGGCCGCAGCGGCTGCTCCGGCACCTTGAGGGCGTCGGCGAGGCGCATGCGCGCGGTGCCGGGGCGCAGCGGCTTCTGCTGGCTCTCGTGCGGCGCCCAGCCCGAGAGGAACACGATCTCGAACGTCGCGCGGACCTTGCCGTCGGGGTCCGCGAAGCGCTCGGCATAGACTTCCGCCGCGCGCAGCAGCGTCGCCCGGCGCAGCGGCACACGGCGGCGTTCGTTCAGCGAGTTGGCCCCACCCATGCGCCGCAAGTCCGAAAACAGGGTGAAGGGCGAGGAATAGCGCACCACCACGCGATCCACGTCCGTCACCGGCAGGGCGAACCCCGCCCGCTGCAGCAGGGCGCCGAGATCGCGCACGTCGGCGAACGGCGCGACGCGGGGCGAGAGGCCGCCCGTGGTCTCGCTCTCGGCAATGGCGAAGGCCTGCCGCAGTTCGGTGAGGCTGCTCCCGCCCAGCAGCGCGGCCATGAACAGCCCGTCCGGCTTCAGCGCCCGCCGCACCTGCGCCAGCACGCCCGGCAGGTCGTTCACCGACTGGAGCGCCAGCGCCGAAACCACAAGATCGAGGCTTCCGGGGGCGAACGGCAGAGCCTCCTCATCCGCCACCACGGCGGGCAGGACAAGATCTCCGACCAGCGGCGCGGCGCGGATCAGGCGCTCCACGGCCGGGTGCCCGGATAGGGCGGTGGCGAGCGCCGCGGTCGGCGTGCCGAGGTCCACGGCGCTCGCGAAGGTCCGCTTCACGGCCGAAAGCCGATCCGCCACATCCTCCGCCGCGCGCTCCAGCAGGAAGGTCTCCGGCCCCTGCCCGGCGGCACGGGCGAGGCGTCGGCGCAACAGCGGGCGATCGAAGACGAGATGGGGCGCGGTGTCGGCGGGGGCGGTCATGGCCCGCATATAGGCGCTCGGGCCGGCGGATGCACGCGCCCGGCGTTTCTGCCCGCCCCGGGAAAGCAGCCTTTCCCGCCGCGCTTATTGATCGGCGCCCGGCGAGCCGCTACAGGCCACGGACCCTATAAGACTTTCGCACAAGCGGACGGGAGAGCGCCCCATGGAAAAGGCAACCGGCACGACGGCAACCGGCACGGCCACGGCCTCCGACAGGGAGATCCTGCTCGCGCTCTTCGAAACCGCCCTTGCCGCTGCTCTGCCGGAAGGCAAGTTCAAGGACCGCCTCCCCGCCCCGCCCGACGCTGCGAAAGGCGGCCGCACCATCGTCATCGGCGCCGGCAAGGCCTCCGCCCGCATGGCCCGCGCCTTCGAGGAGGAATGGGGCCGCCCCTGCGAGGGCCTCATCGTCACCCGCTACGGCCATGGCTGCGAGACGAAGCACATCGAGATCGTCGAGGCCGCCCACCCTGTGCCGGATCAGGCCGGGCTCGACGCCGCCCGCCGCATCCTGGAGCTGGCGCGCAGCGCGGGGCCGGACGATCTCGTGGTGTGCCTCATGTCCGGCGGCGCCTCCTCTCTGCTCACCCTTCCGGCCGAGGGGCTGACGCTCGCCGACAAACAGGCGCTCAATTCCGCGCTCCTCAAGTCCGGCGCGCCCATCGGCGTGATGAACCGGGTGCGCAAGTCCATGTCCGCCATCAAGGGCGGGCGCCTCGCCGCCGCCATCGCGCCGGCACGGGCCGTCACCTACCTCATCTCCGACGTGCCGGGCGACGACCCCGCCGCCATCGGCTCCGGTCCCACCATTCCCGAGGCGTCCGATCCGGAGGCCGTGCTCGGCCTGATGCGCACGTGGGGTATCGAGATCACCGACAAGCTGGAGCAGGTCATCCGCGCCAACACGGTTTCGGGCGACGCCATCCCCGGCCAGGAGGTGCACATGATCGCGACGCCGCTCATGGCGCTGAAGGCGGCCGAGGAAAAGGCGAAGGCGCTCGGCCTCACCCCGCTCATCCTCGGCGACGCCATCGAGGGCGAGGCACGGGAGGCGGGCAACGTCTTCGCCGGCATCGCCCGCTCCGCCTCCGAACACGGCCTGCCGGCGGCCGCGCCCTGCGTGCTGCTCTCCGGCGGCGAGACCACGGTGACAGTGCGGGGCAAGGGACGCGGCGGGCGCAGTGTGGAATTCCTCCTTGCCCTCGCCATCGCCCTCAAGGGCCGGGAGGGCATCTCCGCCATTTCCTGCGACACGGACGGCGTGGACGGCACCGAGGACAATGCCGGCGCCTGGTTCGACGCGGCGCTTCTGGCCGACGCCGCTGCGCGGGAGCTGAAGCCCGACGATTACCTCGCCAACAATGACGGCTACAGCTTCTTCTCCGCCCTCGACCGGCTGGTGATGACCGGGCCGACGCTGACCAACGTCAACGACTTCCGGGCGATTCTGGTGCGCTGACACCGGCGGCACCGATTGCGGCGGGCGTGTGCGTGCACGCGCCTGTTGCAGCGCAGCAGAGCTGCAGCGGACGCATGGCTCATTTAAATTGAGCGATATCAAAATGCTGATCGGTCTGGCCACCAAATCGGCATGGCTTTGCCGTATTGGTCAACGTCAGCCCTATTGACCTTTGCTGCGCTGCACATAGTTTGAGGCACGAACAAACCGGGGGCGACCGGGAGGAAACCGGAGGTTTTAGACGCCAGTCTGGAGACCACTATGACCGATGAGGTCGCACCGGGGATTATCCGGAAGCTTTGGACCGGAGAGGCCGGACAGTTCCGGGACCATCTCCTCAGGCTCGACACGGAGAGCCGCCGGTTCAGGTTCGGCTCCGCAGTATCCCCTGAATTCATCGAACGCTATGCGTCGCGGGTGTTCCGCACCGGAGCCATCGTACATGGCTGCTTCGTCGACGGCGAGCTGCGTGCCGCCGCCGAGCTCTATCCCATGGGTGACGTGCTGCCTGGTGAGGCGGAAGCCGCCTTCAGCGTCGAGACCGCGTATCAGAACCACGGCCTCGGAACGCTGCTGCTCGACCGGGTGATCCTCTCCGCGCGCAATCGCGGCATCCGCTCGCTGTTCATGAGCTGCCTCGCCCATAACCGGCGCATGCAGCAGATCGCGCGCAAATACGACGCCGAGCTGAAGTTCGAGCACGACGAGGTCACGGCCGAACTGGTCGCGCCCTTCCCCACCGCACTCTCTCTGGCACAGGAAGCGGCGGCGGATGCCCAGGGCATGGCGGGCGCCGTGCTCCAGGCCCAGCGTCTTGCGACCGGCCGCCTGCTCGACATGTTCCTTCCCGCGGCGCCTGAGCCCGTGCTGGAACCGCACTGACCTGACCCGTCTGCCCCGACGTGAGACCCGGCCCTTCGCAAGGAGGGCCGGCAAACAAAAACCCCCGGCGGTGCCGGGGGTTTTTTCGTTTCAGCCAGACACCGGCCGAGTTGGTCCGGCCGGAAATCACTGGCCGGTTTTGGCCTTCTCGAGTTCCTGGCCCTTCTTGAGGAGGGCGGCCTTGCCCTGCTCTTCCTGCTGCTGGGCGGCGGCGCGGGCTTCTTCCATGCGCTTGCGCTCCAGCTCCATGGCGACCTTCGCGTCCATGCCGGGACCGTCATAGGCCTTGCCGAAGTCGGCGTTGGAGATGGGCAGGCTGAGGGTGCGGCCGGTGCCGTTCACCATCTGCAGGTAGACCGCATTGGCCTTGCGCAGCTTGGCGACGAAGGTGCCGTCGACCTCGAGATCGCCGATGCAGGTCGCGCCACCGCCCTGGATGGGCTGGCACAGCACGAACGGGATGTTGACCGGGTCCTTGTCGAGGGTGATGCGCAGGCCGGGCTGGAGGCGCATGCCGAGCGGCACGGAGATGTTGATGTGCTTCTTCGGCTCATCCTGCATCTCGATGATGTCGACCTTGGCGATCGCCTGGCTCTCAACACCGAGCACCTGGGTCAGCACGCAGACCTGCTTCTTCCGCTCGGGCACTTCCTGGCAGATCTTTTGCCACGGCGAGGCGGAGAACTTCACGTCGGGCTCGCCCTGCGGCGCCTGGCCCTGCTGGGGGGCACCGGCCGGAGCCGGGGCCGCGGCGGCGGGAGCGGCCGGCTTGGCGGCAGGCGCGGCGGGCTTGGCGGCGGGCGCAGCCGGCTTGGCCGTGGAGGGCTGGGTCTGGGCAAAGGCCGGACCGGCGAGCGCCACGGTGATCAGCGTGGCGGCGACGGACGCCGTGAGCCGCGCGGTGGAATGGGTCTTCGTCATCGTGGCCTTTCCTGTGGTCTCTGCCGCCGGGCTCCCGCATGCGCAGGCGCACACGCGCGCCGGAGCACCCCGCGCCCCCTCTCGGACACCGGCTCTCTCCTGCCCAATTGAGGCGAGAAGGTGACAAACCGGCCGTCATCTTCACATCTGGCGGCGGGCGCTAGATTGCGGAGGAATGCGGCCAACTGACGGCGCATTCTGCAACCCAAGGGAAATGCTGATACGCGGCCGCCCGCGAGCCCCATATGATGGCACGCGAATCATGGAGCCGCCTTTGCTAGGCTTGGCTTCATATGAAGCCAAGCAGCATCGGAGGCGCCATGATGACCGGCTGCGGAAACGTCGCGCGCCTGACGAGGACGGCTCCCGCGGTCGTCGCGCTCCTGCTGCTGGTTTTCGGCGCCACCAAACCGGCGGTTGCCCAGGCGCTTGACCAGGCGTCCGCCATCGCGATGCGTGGAAAGCCGGCCCTGCCCCCCGGCTTTACCTCCCTCGCCTATGCCAATCCCAACGCGCCCAAGGGCGGGCGGCTCACACTCTCCCTGCTCGGCACCTTCGACAGCCTGAACCCGTTCATCGTGAAGGGCACGTCGCCCGCCGTCCTGCGCGGCACGGTGACGGAGAGCCTGATGGCGCGTTCGCTCGACGAGCCCTTCACCCTCTATCCCCTGATCGCCCGCACCGTTTCCACGGATGAAAAGCGGTCCTTCGTCGAATTCGGCCTGGACCCGGCCGCCCGCTTCTCCGACGGCAGTGCGCTGACCAGCGCGGACGTGCTGTTCTCGTTCGCCCTCATGCGGGACATGGGACGGCCGAACCACCGGCTCTATTACGGCAAGATCACCAAGGCGGAGGCGCCGGACGCCCATACCGTGCGCTTCACCTTCGCCGAGCCCGACCCCGAGCTGCCGCTCATCATGGGTCTGATGCCGGTCTTCAGCGAGCAGGCGACCGACCGGGCGCGGTTCGAGGAGACCACCCTTGCCCCGCTCCTCGGCTCCGGCCCCTACAGGGTCACCAACGTCAATGCCGGCGCGGCGCTGACGCTGGAGCGCAATCCCGACTATTGGGGACGGAACGTCGCCTTCAATCGCGGCCTGTACAATTTCGACCGGCTCGACACCGTCTATTTCCGCGATGCCAACAGCGAGTTCGAGGCGTTCCGAAAAGGTCTGATCGACGCCCGGTTCGAAAGCGATCCCGGCCGATGGGAAACGGCCTACGATTTCCCCGCCGTCCGCAGCGGCGAGGTGGTGAAGGAGACCATCCCCACCGGCATTCCCAAGCCCTATTCCGCCTTCGTCTTCAACACGCGCCGCCCGCTGCTGGCGGACATCCGGGTGCGGCGGGCGCTCATCGAGCTGTTCGATTTCGAATGGCTGGACCGCAGCTTCTATCACGGCCTCTACCGCCGCACGGGCAGCTTCTTCGAAGGCTCGGCGCTGTCCAGCCTCGGGCGGCCGGCGGATGCCCGTGAACGCGCGCTGCTCGCTCCGTTCCCCGGCTCGGTGGTGCCCGATGTGCTCGCCGGCACCTATCGGCCGCCGGTCTCCGACGGATCGGGCCGCGACCGCACCCGGCTCAAGGCGGCGCTCGACCTTCTGGAACAGGCCGGCTTCGTGCTGCGCAAGGGTGCGCTGGTGGATGCGGCGAATGGTCGGCCGTTTGCGCTGGAACTCATGGTGGTCACACGCGACCAGGAGCGCCTCGCCCTCGCCTGGCAAGCGCAGCTGAAGCGGGCGGGCATCACGCTCAATGTGCGCAACGTGGATGCGGTGCAGTTCGACACCCGCCGGCAGGCCTATGATTTCGACATGATGCCCTACGCGTGGTCGCAATCCCTGTCGCCGGGCAACGAGCAGGCCTTCTATTTCGGCGCCGCCGCCGCCGACACGCCGGGCAGCCGCAACTATATGGGCGCGAAGGCACCGGCCATAGACGCCACCATCGCGGCCCTCATCGCCGCGCGGGACGAGGAGGCATATGTCGCCGCCGCGCGGGCGCTGGACCGGGTGCTGATCTCCGGCGCCTATGCGGTGCCGCTGTTCCACACGCCCGGGCAATGGCTCGCGCGTTGGACACGCATCGCCCGGCCGGAGCGGGCGTCCCTCTATGGCACCCTGCCGGAAACGTGGTGGCGGGTGCCGGGCAAATGAGCCCTCAGGCCGGCGCGGAGGCTGGCCGGGCGCGCGCGGCCAGCGTTCCCACGATCACGAAGGCCAGCAGCACCACGCCCTGCGCGATAGCGAACGGCGGCTCCGACTGGGTGGGCGCCAAAGCCGCCAGCGCCGGCACCTTGGCGAAGGCCTGCGCGACGGCGACGAACACCAGAAAATAGAGGCTCGCCACGGCGGCAGCCGCATAGACCGGGCGCCACACGCCGGCACGGCTAGCACCGTAGAGCGCATAGGCGGCCACCAGCACCACCAGGAGCGCGATGGCGCCCACCACGTGCGACGGCTTCACACCCGAGAACGGAAAGAGAAAGCCGGTCGCGCTCGTAAGGAAGGCGAGGGCGAGAAAGGCGGCGGTGATCCCCGCCCCGGCCCGTTCGCCCCGCATCAGGGCGAGTGTGACCGGAATCCCGAGAACGATGGCGATCAGGCTGATCCAGGTGTGCAGGCCGGTGAGTGTGGTCGGGTCGAACATGTCTGCCCCCTCGCGGTGCTGGAGCATGATGACGCAGCGTCAGGCTTTCCGCACGCCCGCCTTTGCGGCACGGGCGCAGCCAGTATCCGTTTGCGCAAAAATGACAGGCTTGGGCTGGACAGCGCCGCCGCAACGCAGCAAGTTATGCCGCAAGGGCAAATAACGGCCGCAATTGGCGATGAAGGTCTGCCCCTCTGTTTGCGGTAGTACCTTGCGGCAATACTTCGTACGCTGTACTTGGTCGCAACTACAGAATGGCGTGAGGATGCACGCCGCTCGGCGACGAATGCGTCGGCGATGGCCGCGAGTGCGAAAAGCACGGCCAATACAAGGAGTTCGGCAGGGACCATCGGGTCATGGGATGGTTCGGCCGTGAGTGTCTTCAACGCCGCCACCCGCCAGTGCTGGCACGGGAGGCTCCGTTGGGAGGTGAATTCGATGGCTCGCCCTGGACTTGCGGCACGCAGCCGGGATGATTTCGAGGCCACACGCCCCGAATACCCGATGCGCTATCGCACAGAAACCGCGCAGAACCAGCGCCCCACCATTCCGGCACGCATCGGTGCTGGCAGCCGCCCCCGCCGCAATTCCAAACGCCGCGACGGGCTCATCCTCTGGCGGGTGCTCGGCGTTTCCGCCGCGGTGCTCATCTTCGGCATGGGTGGTTTGCTGGCTTACAATCTTGTTTCTCCGCGCTCCGACACCTCACAGGCCGCAGCCGTTCCAACCCAGCCGACACCAGCTCCCCCCCTCGCTGCCCCTGCCAGCGCAGCCGCAACGACGGCGCCGAAACCTGTGACGCCAGCTCAACCCAAGCGCATCGCAGACGCAGGGCACGGCCAGTCCGCCATCAAGGTGGCCTCCATTCTCGGCGCTGGCGGGGAGACTGCCGCCCCCATCCCGGCCGAGGCCGGGCCGACGGCCGCCGACTTTTCCCGACCTGCCTTCCTTGAGCCCGTCACCGACACGGATGAGGAAACCCTCCCGGCGAGCGCCGTGGAGACGGTGGCCGAACGCACCCCGCCCGACGCCGCCGCGCCGCTGCCTGCACCCCGACCTGTGAAGATGGCCTCTGCCGACACCGCGGCGTCCGACGACGACTCCGCCACATCCGCCCGCATCCGCTCGGCGGTCACGCTCCGCTCCGGCCCGCGCCGCTCGGCCTCGGCCATTGGCACGCTGGAGGGGGGCACGAAGGTGAAGCTCTATTCGTGCAAGAGCTGGTGCGAGGTCTCGACCGGCGACAAGCGCGGCTGGGTCTACAAGTCGTCGGTGGACCGCTGAACCGCCGCTGCCGCTCCACCGTCGCCATCCGCCTGAAGCCCGGGAAAATCGGGAAAACTCAGTCGAAACCCGCTCTCTGCCTCTCGGATGATGCCGATCACGTGGTTCATGGCGTGTCCTCCTGAAGAGGAAAGCGCCCGGGTGCCTTCCGCGTTCCGCCTGCGCGGTGTCAGCGGAGTGAGAGCCGTCACCGCTTTCTGTCGCGGCGATCGGTGGTGGCGTCGAGGAGGATGCCGCGCGAGACCGCGCCCCGGCCGAACTTCGCCCGCAGCGCATCCATGGCCGTTTCGGTCGCCTTGAGGCGCTGGCTGGTGGTGTCCACGAGATCGGCCGGGTCGGCATCGGCGATGGGGCAAAGGTCCGAGACGCCGACGCCGATCAGACGGAAAAGGGTCCCGTCCGTCTCCTTCACCAGCAGCTCATGGGCTGCCGCATTGATGCGGGCGGCGAGGCAGGTCGGCGCCTCCAGCGTGCGCGAGCGGGTGCGCAGGCGGAAATCGGCGCTCTTCAGCTTCAGGGTCACGGATCGCCCGGCGATGCCGGCGCGCTTCAGGCGGTCGCTCACTTCCTCGGAGAGCGCATAGAGCGTCTGCTCCAGCGGGCGCAGGGCGCCGATGTCACGGTCGAATGTCGTCTCGGCGGACACGCTCTTCGCCTCCCGCTCCGGCTCCACCTTGCGGGTGTCGAGGCCGAAGGCGAGGCGCGAGAGCCGCAGGCCCTCCGCGCCGTAACGGCGGGCGAGGTCGGCCGGTTCGGCGCGCTGGAGATCGCCGATGGTGGCAAAGCCATCCCGCGCCAGCTTGCCGCCGAAGGCCGCCCCCACCCCCCAGATGAAGGTGACGGGGCGCGGGGCCAGAAACGCGGCCGCCTCGCTCTGGCCGATCACCGAGAAGCCGCGCGGCTTGTCGAGATCGGAGGCGATCTTGGCGAGGAACTTGTTGGCCGCGAGCCCCACCGAGACGGTGATGCCCACCTCCCGCTCCACGTCGCGGGCGAAGCGCGCGAGCGTCCGCGCGGGGCTTGCCTGATGCAGGGTCTGCGTGCCCGAGAGATCAAGGAAGGCCTCGTCGATGGAGAGCGGCTCCACCAGCGGGGTCAGCGCCTTCATGCGGGCGCGGACCTCGCGGCCGACCTTCACGTATTTCTCCATGTTGGGCTTCAGCACCACCGCATCCGGGCACAGGGCCAGCGCCTTGAACATGGGCATGGCCGAGCGCACGCCATGAATGCGGGCGATGTAGCAGGCGGTGGAGACCACCCCGCGCTTGCCGCCGCCGATGATGAGCGGGACGTGCGCGAGGTCCGGATTGTCCCGTTTTTCCACCGCCGCATAGAAGGCGTCGCAATCCACATGGGCGACGCTGAGGCTGTGCAGTTCGCCATGCCGCACCACCCGCGGACTGCCGCAGGCGACGCACCGCAGGCCGCGCGCCCCGGCAGCGGCGGGAACGTCCGAGAGGCAGTCGCGGCAGAGGCCGGGCGCGGTCATGGCGTCAGGAGGCGGTGCCGCCGGCTACATGGGACGGCGGACGACCGCGTCCGGATCGATGGGCGGCGAGAGGATCTCGTGGGCAGCGGCCACATGGCGCGGATCGAGACCCTTTTCGGCGGCGAAGGCAAGGAGAAGGGGCTCGTCATTGAGCACGAAGGCGAGCACGCCGGCGCCGAAATCGCGCCGGCCCGCCGCCTCGCGCAGGTTGGCGGGGGTGAGGCCGGTCTCGGCGAGGAATCGCACGAGGCGCTCGCCATCGGCGGCGATGAAGGAGAGGGCGGAAACCGCCACTTCCTGCGCCGCATCACGCTGGGCCTTGAGGCCCCTTGGTTTGTCCTGAATGGGCATTTGCGCTTCCGCAAGGATTGGGGTCTAGCTGTCGGCGGCATTCCAGCACGTTCGCCGCGTGCTGCGAAGGGTGGCAGGATGCGGCGAAGTCGGGCCGGGTTTCGGGGGACGCGATGACCAAGACGGTGATGATCGTGGAGGACAACGAGCTCAACATGAAGCTCTTCCACGATCTCCTGGAGGCGCACGGCTATCGCACGGTGGAGACACGCTCCGGCGTGGAGGCGGTGGAGCTGGCCCGCGCCAACCGGCCGGACCTCATCATCATGGACATCCAGCTGCCGGAGATTTCCGGCCTCGATGTCACCCGCAAGCTGAAGGCTGATCCCGAACTGCGCGCCATCCCCGTGGTGGCCGTCACCGCCTTCGCCATGAAGGGCGACGAGGAGCGCATCCGCGCCGGCGGCTGCGAGGCCTATCTCTCCAAGCCCATTTCGGTGGCGCGCTTCCTCGAGACGGTGCGCCAGTACACCGGCGGCTGAGGTGGGGACAGCCGAATCACCGGCTTTTCCTTTCGCCCCGTTGTGCTAGTCTTCGCGGCTTCCAGATGCGAGGCGGAAGGTGCGCGGCCGGCCATGCCGGTCCAGAGGCCCTTTCGCTGCCAGACAACCCTACGGAGTGCTCAGGTCCGCCGCATCTCCTGGGTCCGTGGGGTTTGGCCGGTGGGTGAGCGTCGCGGGAGGCCTCCCCGCCCGCTCCCCGCCGGCCAGCCTATCCTCTCCCCCTCCTGCTCTCCCGGTCCCTGCTCTCCCGGTCATTGCGTCCCCTTGCGTCGCCCGCGCGTCGTCACCACGTTTGCGTGCTGAAGGAGTTGCATTGCCATGAGCACCACCGGCGACACGTCCCGCGAGCCTGCCGACACCGATATCGCCTATCGGCCGCACGCGTTCGATCCGGTGACGCAGCCGGAACTGTTCGAGGGCGTCCTCTCCCGCCGCATCATCGCCTTCCTCGTGGATGCGCTGATGGTCATCGGGCCGGTGGTGCTGTTCGGCGTGTTCGTGTTCGTGTTCGGCATCGTCACGCTGGGCCTCGGCTGGCTGCTGTTCTGGCTGACTGGACCGGTCTTCATCGTGTGGGCCGTCGCCTATTACGCCTTCACCCTCGGCTCGCCCGCCTCCGCCACCCTCGGCATGCGACTCATGGAGATCGAGCTGCGCACTTGGTACGGCGCGCCCTGCTACGCGCTGCTCGGCGGGGTGCGCGCGGTGTGCTTCTGGGTGTCGGTTTCGGTGCTGACCCCGTTCGTGCTGCTGGTGGGCCTGTTCAACGACCGGCGCCGGCTGCTGCACGATTTTCTCTGCGGCACGGTGGTCATCAACAGCGCAGATCGGGCCGAGGCGCTGCGCCGCATCCGCTGAAATTTCACCCTCCCGGCGACTGCGCCTTTGACGGGCCTGCACGCAGGCGCGATGATCCTGGTTCAGAGGCCAGATCCCCGTGAGTGAGCACCCCCGCGACACACCACAATTCTATCTGACGGCGCCCTCCCCCTGCCCCTACCTCCCGGGCAGGGAGGAGCGGAAGGTGTTCACCCACCTCGTCGGCGACCGCGCGGCCGCGCTCAACGACGTGCTGACACAGGGTGGATTCCGTCGCAGTCAGTCCATCGCCTATCGCCCCGCCTGCGAGGGCTGCAAGGCCTGCGTGTCGGTGCGCATCTGCGTGGCGGATTTCCAGGAGAGCCGCAGCTTCCGGCGGGTGCAGGCGCACAACGCCGACATCGTCGGGCAGGTGAAGCCGCCCACGCCCACCTCCGAGCAATACAGCCTCTTCCGCACCTACGTAACCTCCCGCCACGGCACGGGCGGCATGGCGGACATGAGCGTGCTCGACTACGCCATGATGGTGGAGGACACCCACGTCCACACCCGGCTTGTGGAATACCGCAAGCGCGGGCCGGACAGCCGCATCCTCGAGCGCGGCACCGGAGACCTGATGGCGGTGGCCCTCACCGACATCCTCTCCGATGGCCTCTCCATGGTCTATTCCTTCTACAACCCGCTGGCGCAGGACCGCTCGCTGGGCACCTACCTGATCCTCGACCACGTGACGCGGGCGCGGCAGATGGGCCTGCCTTACGTCTATCTGGGCTATTGGGTGCAGGGGTCGCGGAAGATGGACTACAAGCGCCGCTTCCTGCCGCAGGAGCGCCTCTCGCCCCATGGCTGGGAGCGCATCGAGGACTAGAGCCGGGGCAAGGCACCGCGCAGGGGGGCCGGATGCATCTGACCAACGCGGTCAACATCTTCATCACCGTGTTCGCGGCGCTCTTTCCTATCGTGAACCCGCTCGGGACGGCGCCCATCTTCCTCACCTTCGTGCGCCGCTGCTCGCCGCAGGTGCGCGAGCGCATCGCGCGCAGCGTGGCGATCTACGGCTTCCTGCTGCTGTTCGGGTCGCTGGCCATCGGGGCGCAGATCCTCCTGTTCTTCGGCATTTCGCTGCCGGTGCTGCGGGTCGCCGGCGGGCTGGTGGTGGCGGTGGTGGGCTGGAACATCCTGCACGAGGACGAGAACGCCCCCGGCAAGGCGAAGGGCGTGGAACTGGATGAGGCGCACGCGCAGGACCAGGCCTTCTATCCCCTCACGCTGCCGTTGACGGTCGGCCCCGGCTCCATCGCCGCGACGGTGGCACTCGCGGCCGGCCACACACCCACCTGGAAGACCGATCCCCTCTTTCAGCTTTCCAGCGTGCTCGGCGCGCTGGCCGGGCTCCTGGCGGTGTCGCTGACGGTCTATTTCTCGTTCCGCGAGGCGCCCACGCTGGAGCGCGTGCTGGGCAAGACCGGCACCAACGTGCTGGTGCGCCTGTTCGCCTTCATCCTGTTCGCCATCGGCGTTCAGATCATCTGGATGGGCGTGGAGGCGCTCGTCACGCAATTGCCCCGCTGAGGGCAAACGTCGGGACAATCCTGGCATACCTCTAGAGCGGTGCAGCGCACACCCGCATGCTGCTAGAACTGTGCATCTCCCCTGCCGCTCCGGAGCTGCACCATGTCCCATCTCAATCCCCCCATCCGCCGCGTCTCCGTGATCGGGGCCGGCACCATCGGGGCCAGCTGGGCCGCGCTCTTCCTCTCGCGCGGGCTGGAAGTGGTGGTGAGCGATCCCGCCCCCGGCGCGCGGGAGGCGACGCAGGCGCTGATTTCCGGGGCCTGGCCGGTACTGTCCCAGCTCGGCGGCGAGGACTGGATCGACCCCACCACGTGGCGCTTCGAGCCGGACCCGGTGGCCGCGGTGGAGGGCGCCGATTTCGTGCAGGAGAATGCGCCCGAGCGCTACGAAGTGAAGCAGAAGCTGTTTCCCGCCCTCGACGCGGTATTGCCGCCGGAGGTGGTGATCGCCTCGTCGTCCTCCGGCCTGCTGGCGAGCCGCATCTCCGAGGGCTGCCGCCACCGCGAGCGCTGCCTCATCGGCCATCCCTTCAACCCGCCCCATCTGATCCCGCTGGTGGAGGTGGTGGGCGGTGCCCATGCGAGCCGCGACGCCATCGCCCGGGCCATGGCCTTCTACCGCTGGCTCGGCAAGCACCCCATCGAGATCCGCAAGGAAGTGCCCGGCCATGTAGCGAACCGCCTGCAGGCGGCCCTGTGGCGCGAGGCCATCCATCTGGTGGCGGAGGGCGTCGCCTCGGTGGAGGATGTGGATGCCGCCGTATCCGAGGGCCCCGGCCTGCGCTGGGCGCTCATGGGCCAGCACATGACCTTCCATCTCGGCGGCGGCGCGGGCGGGCTCGGACAGTTCATGCACCACCTGCTGCCGGCGGTGGAAACGTGGTGGGACGACCTCGGCGCCCCGGCCATGACGCCGGAGCTTCAGGCCGCGCTGGTGGCCGGCGTGGAAGCCGAGGCCGCCGGCCGCTCCATGACGGATCTGGCGCAGCGGCGCGATGCGCTGCTCACCCAGCTCGTCGCCCTCAAGCGCGCCGCCGATGTGCGCGACGAACAGGCCGAGATCAGCGCGCGGCTGGACGAGGCGCTGGAGGAGAGCTTCCCCGACAGCGATCCCATCGCCGTGCGCGGTGACGACTGAGAGAACGATAAAAAAGGAAAGGCCGCCGCGAGCCCAAGCCCGCGGCGGCCTTTCCTATTTCCGTCCCTGCCGCGCACGCGCGCAGCAGGGAGGGATCAGGCCAGCGACTTGATCGCGGCCTTGCCGGCGTAGCGGGCCGAATCGCCCAGTTCCTGCTCGATGCGCAGCAGCTGGTTGTACTTGGCGGTGCGGTCCGAGCGGGCGAGCGAGCCGGTCTTGATCTGCCCGCAGTTCGTCGCCACCGCGAGGTCGGCGATGGTGGAATCCTCGGTCTCGCCGGAGCGGTGGGACATCACGGCGCGATAGCCGGCCTTGTGGGCCATTTCCACCGCGTCCAGCGTCTCGGTCAGGGAGCCGATCTGGTTCACCTTCACGAGGATGGCGTTGCCCACGCCGTCCTTGATGCCGCGCGACAGGCGCTCGACGTTGGTGACGAACAGGTCGTCGCCCACCAGCTGGCACTTGGAACCGATGGTGTCGGTGAGGAGCTTCCAGCCGGCCCAGTCATCCTCGGCCATGCCGTCCTCGATGGTGACGATGGGATAGCCGGCGACGAGCTGGGCCAGATACTTCACCTGGGCCTCGATGTCGCGCACCTTGCCCTCGCCCTCATAGTGATAGGCGCCGTCCTTGAAGAACTCGGTGGAGGCGCAGTCGAGGCCGATGAACACGTCCTCGCCCGGCTTGAAGCCGGCCTTGTCGATGGCGCCCATCACGAAGTCCAGCGCCGCCTCGGCGGAGGCGAGGTTGGGGGCGAAGCCGCCCTCGTCGCCCACGTTGGTGTTGTGGCCGGCGCTCTTCAGGCCGCTCTTCAGCGTGTGGAAGATCTCCGCGCCCCAGCGCAGGCCTTCAGCAAAGGAGGAGGCGCCGGCGGGCAGGATCATGAATTCCTGGAAGTCGATGGGGTTGTCCGCATGGGCGCCGCCATTGACGATGTTCATCATCGGCACCGGCAGCACGCGGGCGTTCACGCCGCCCACGTAGCGGTAGAGCGACAGGCCGCTCGCCTGCGCGGCGGCCTTGGCCACCGCCAGCGACACGCCGAGGATGGCGTTGGCGCCGAGGCGGGCCTTGTTGGGGGTGCCGTCGAGACCGAGCAGCACGGCGTCGATGTGGGCCTGGTCCTCGGCCTCGTAGCCGCCGACGGCGTCGAAGATCTCGCCGTTCACCGCGTCCACGGCCTTGGACACGCCCTTGCCGAGATAGCGGCTCTTGTCGCCGTCGCGCAGCTCCACCGCCTCGTGGGCGCCGGTCGAGGCGCCCGAGGGAACCGCAGCGCGGCCGAGGGAGCCGTCTTCCAGCACCACGTCCACCTCGACGGTGGGATTGCCGCGGCTGTCGAGAATCTCGCGGCCGATGATATCCACGATGGCGGTCATGAAGGTCCCTTCCTTGGTGTCCCGCGTGGGGGCGTCCCGCGGCGGCGAGCGGCGGCGGCCTGATGGCTGCCCACGGGGCCGTGACGGACCCCCTCACCCTTCAACCTCGCCCGCCCCCGGGAGTGGAAGGCGAGGCGCCCTCCAGGCGCCGTGCTTCTAGCGCGAACCTTCGCTGATGCGAAGGGGCTTGATCGCAAAGAGGTGATCGGTCGCAAAACCGCCCGACGGCGGTTGAACATTGCCGGCCCGAAAGCTATGCCGCCGATCCATTCCCAAGGAAGCGTGATGACCGACCGCCCGTTGCAGCTCGGCGCCCAGAGCGCCCTGCCCCCGTCCCCCGAGGAGGCGGTGCTCGACCGCGTGCCCAATCCCCATCCCGATGCCGATTACGTGGCGCGCTTCACCTGCCCCGAGTTCACATCGCTCTGCCCGGTGACGGGCCAGCCGGACTTCGCGCACCTCGTCATCGACTACGTGCCGAACCTGCACCTCGTGGAATCCAAGTCGCTGAAGCTCTATCTGGGCAGCTTCCGCAACCATGGCGCGTTCCACGAGGATTGCACGGTTGCGGTCGGCAAGCGGCTGGTGACGCTGCTGGAGCCGCGCTTCCTGCGCATTGCCGGCTACTGGTATCCGCGCGGCGGCATTCCCATCGACGTGTTCTGGCAAACGGGTAAGCTGCCGGAGGGCGCCTGGCTTCCCGATACGGGGGTTGCGCCCTATCGCGGTCGCGGGTGAAGCTGGGGCTGACGGTCGCGAGAGCCGGCCGACGGGGGGATGAACGAGACGGCTGCGGCGAGACCGCTGCGCCGACAACCCGAGGGCATCAGCATGCCGAAGCTCATCGTGACCAACGGCGACAGCGCGGCCGAGCGCCTGCGCGAGGCCGGGATCAAGGGCCATATCATCCCGTGGCGGGACATGCTGCATGATGGGCCGGTGCCCGCCGCCACCCTGCTCGACGACGTCTCCGACGTCAGGGCCGACTTCCTCTCTTCCGCCCTCGGCCTGCCGTTCGACGAGGTCCGGGCCGATTTCGCCCATCGCGACGCGCAGATGGAGGTGCATTCGGCCTATGGCGAAGTGGAGCTGTGGTTCGAACACGATCTCTACGACCAGCTCCAGCTGATCCAGATCCTCGACTACCTCGCCCATGAGCCCGAGCGCATGGGGGTGAGCCTCGTCCAGGCCTCCCACTACCTCGCCGTGATGGAGCTTGAGGACCTGCGCGCCCTTGAAGCGCAGCGCACTCCCGTGACCCATGTCCAGATGGAGACCGCGCGACAGGCGTGGGAGGCGTTCACCGCGCCGACGCCGCGCCCGCTTTCCACCTTCCTCGAACGCCCGCACGAGGCGCTGCCCTACCTGTCGCCCGCCCTCTCCCGCCTCGTCTGCGAGCTGCCGGCGCCGGGCAGCGGCCTGTCGCTGACCGAGGAGCGGATGCTGCGGCATCTGGCCGGCGGGCCGATGAAGGTGGCGCATCTCTATGCGGCGGTCCATTCCATGGATCAGGCGCAGTTCCTGGCCGACCTGCCCTTCTTCCTGCGCCTCGATGGCCTCGCCTTCGCCCATGAGCCGCTCGTCACCGGCCTGCCCTTCCGCTCCAGCGAAGCGCCGAGCCTGAGCTTCACGCCCGGCGAGGACGGCGCCGCGGAGCGCAGCTATCGGGCCTATGCTGCGGCCGAGGTCTCCCTCACGGCCGCTGGATCGGCGGCGCTCAAGGGAGCCTTCGACCACGCGGCCAACAATGGGGTCGAGCGCCATCTCGGCGGCACGCGCATCTGCGCCGGCGCCATGTGGCGCTATGATCGGGCGGCGGGGCGGCTGGTACTGCCAAACTGAGCAGGGACGGCGGCGACCTCAGGCCGCTGCGTCCTCCTCGGCGACCTGCTCACTGTGGGCCTTGAAGGCCGCGAAGGCGACCACGGTCAGCGGGGTCGCCAGCACCACGCCCAGCGCGCCGAAGATGCTGCCGAACGCCACCACCGCGAACAGCGTCACCGCCGGCGGCAGGGACACCATGCGCTGCTGCAGCAGCGGCGTGATGATGTTGCTCTCCGCCTGCTGCACACCGACGAACACGAGAAGCGTCCAAAGCCCGGTGTCCGCGCCCATGGTCAGCGCGATCAGCACCGCCGGGGCGGCCGCCATCACCGGGCCGATCATCGGCACGAATTCGGCGAGGCCGGCGAACAGGGCCAAGGCCAGCGAGGAAGGCACGCCCACGATGGTGAGGCCGATGAAGGTGAGCACGCCCACCACCACCATGGCGATGAGCTGCGCCTTGAGGAAATGACGCAGGTCCTCCGACACCATCGCGAGCTGCCGCGCCGCCGTCGGACGCTCGGAGGGGCGCCACAGCGACAGGAACATGCGGCGGTAAAGCTCCGGAGAGACGGCGAAATAGATGCCGCCCACCACCACCAGGAACACGCCCAGAACCACCTGGAACAGGTTGGAGGTGAAGCCCTGCACGACCGAGAGAAGCGTGTCGCTGGAGGGCGCCGCCGCCTCCGCCCGCTTGAGGAGATCGTCGCCGAGACCTTCCAGATGGAAACGCTGCTCGAATTCGGCCCACGCCGAGGGCAGCTCATTCACCAGCTGCGTCACCTGCACCTGGATGGTGGAGCCGAACAGATAGAGCGCGAGCCCGAGCCCGCCGAAAACGAGGATCCCCACGGGGATCACCGCATACCGCTCGGGAAAGCGCGTCCACTTGGCGAAGGGCTCGGCAAGCGCATGGAGCGCCAGGGAGACGAGGCACGCGGCGAACACCTGGAGGATGACGTCGTAGATCTTCCACGACAGCCATGCGAGCGCGATGACGATGCACGCGATGGCGACACGCCGTGCCACGTCCCGGTCCGAAACCATGGTGCCCCCAGATGCTCGCGGATGTTCGATGCGTTTGCGGCTTCATAGCGCGAAACGCCACCGTCCGCGCACCGGAAAGTCAGAGGGGCCGGAACACCGCCCGGACCAGATCGAGGCGGCGGCAGGCCGCGCGATCCTGCGGATCGACCATCAGCCGCTGCATGGCGTCGAATGTCTGCGCGGCGAGCAGGCCCCGCCAGGTGGTGCGGGAGGGCGGCGGCAGCGCGTGGTGGCGGAGGCTCGGCTTCAGCGTGCCGTCGATCTCGGCGAGGCTTTCCGGCGGAAGCTCAGGCCAGTGTTCGCCCAGCTGGCGCCCGGCGCGGTCCATGGTGCCGCGCCAGTCGGACATCAGACCGTCGAACGAGATCACGGTGCGCGGCATGCCGCGCGTCGCGATCTCGGAATCGAGCGTGTAGCGCAGCCAGATGCCGAGCCCCTTGCCGAGGTCGAAGCCGTCCCGCTTGGTGAGGGAGGCGGCCACCTCCACGGGGTTGCGCAGGGCGAGAAACGGCACGATGCGGTAGCCCGCCTTCTTCAGCACCGGGTCATAGATGGCCATGAGACGGGAAATGCGGGGATCCTTGAGAACGATGTCGGGCGCATCGCCGTATTCGTCGGCGAGCGCGCGGCGCACCTCATCGAGAAGGCCCGAGCTGCGGGCCGCCGCCATTACATCCCCGCCCATCACCTTGCGGGAGGACCATTTGTGGCCGCAGGCCTTCAGGATGCGTTCGTCGAGGTCCATGAAGACCTCGCTCTCCCAGAAGCCGGCCTCATTGGCTTCGGTGGCGGCCATGAGGGTCTTCGGGGCCGAAAAGCCCATCAGGTTGATGATGCGGGTGAGCGCCGATGTGCCGCTGCGGTGCATGCCCAGCACCAGAACGGCGCGCTTGTATGTCGTCACGGAAGGCTCCTTGAACGACAGGGCCGCCCGCTCCCGCCGCTTACGGAAGGTCTGATAGACGCACCGTCACGCGGCTTCAACCGCCACGACACCGGGAATGGCCTTGATGGCCCCGGCAATCTGCGGCGACACGGAATATTTGCCGGGCAAACTTACCTCCACCTCGGCATGGGCGTCGTCGACCAGCAGGATCAGGCTCACCTCGCCGGCCCCGCTGCCCCCCGTCTTTCCGTCCGACAGGCGGCGCGCGATGCCCTCGATGGGCTCGGGCGAGCGCAGGAAGATGCGAAGGCCCTTCTGGTGCTTCGCCGTGACGGGGTCGAGCTTCTCGCAGGAATTGATGCGCACACGCACATCCTCGCCGTTCATCTCGGCGGCGACCATCATGAGCAGCGGAGTGCCGGGCTCCAGCAGGTCGCGGTAGTGCGCGAGGCCCTCGGAGAAGATCACCGCCTCGTAGTGCCCCGAGGGGTCCGAGAGCCCGACGATGCCCATGCGCGTGCCGGACTTGGTGCGCCGCTCCTGCTTGGAAACCACCGTCGCCGCCAGCCGCCCTGCCGCCGCGCCGGAGCGCACCGCGCGGGAGAAGTCGGCAAAGGACTGCACCCGCATCTTCTTCAGCGCCTCGGCATAGTCGTCCAGCGGATGGCCGGTGAGAAAGAAGCCGATGGAATCATATTCCCGCTGCAGCCGCTCCGAGGGCAGCCAGGGCGACGCCTCGGGAATGGGGAGGGAGGCCGCCGCGGCCGGGCCGGAGCCGAACATGTCGTTCTGGCCGGACTGGGCGTTAGCCTCCACCCGTTGCGCCTCGGCCACGATGGGCTCGATGGCGGCGAAGGCGCGGGCGCGGTTCTTCTCCAGCACATCGAAGCAGCCGGCGGCCATCAGGCTTTCCAGCGTGCGCTTGTTGACGAGCTTCACCGGCAGGCGCGCGGCGAAGTCGCCGAACGAGCGGAACGGCCGGTCGCCCCGCGCCGCCACCAGCGCGTCCACCGCCGCCTCGCCGACGCCCTTGATGGCGGCCATGGCGTAGATGATCTTGCCGTCCTTCACGCCGAACTCGCGGGCGGACAGGTTGATGTTCGGCGGCACCACCTCGATGCCGAGCCGCTGCGCCTCCTGCCGGAATTCCGCGAGCTTGTCGGTGTTGCCTTTATCGAGCGTCATGGAGGCGGCGAGGAACTCGGTGGGGTAGTTCGCCTTGAGCCATGCGGTCTGGTAGGCGACCAGCGCATAGGCCGCCGCGTGGGACTTGTTGAAGCCGTAGTCGGCGAACTTCGCCAAGAGGTCGAAGATGGTGTCGGCCTGCGCCTTCTCGATGCCCCGCCCGGCGGCGCCGGAGACGAAGCGCTCGCGCTGCTTCTCCATCTCGGCGCGGATCTTCTTGCCCATGGCGCGGCGCAGCAGATCGGCTTCGCCCAGCGAATAGCCCGCCATGGCCTGGGCGATCTGCATCACCTGTTCCTGATAGATGATGACGCCGAATGTCTCCTTCAGGTACGGCTCCAGCATGGGGTGGAGGTAGTCCGGCGTCGCCCGGCCGTGCTTGCAGTCGCAATAGACCGGGATGTTGGCCATGGGGCCTGGCCGGTAGAGGGCGACGAGGGCGACGATGTCCTCGATGCGGTCGGCCTTCATGTCCACCAGCGCGCGGCGCATACCCGCGCTTTCCACCTGGAACACGCCCACCGTCTCGCCCTTGCCGAGCATGTGGTAGGTCTTGGGATCGTCGAGCGGGATCTTGGAGATATCGAGGTCGATGCACCGCTGGTGCACCAGCTTCACCGCCTTCTCGATGGTGGTGAGCGTCTTGAGGCCGAGGAAGTCGAACTTCACGAGGCCGGCCTGCTCCACCCATTTCATGTTGTACTGGGTGACCGGCATGTCGGACCTGGGATCGCGATAGAGCGGCACCAGCTCGTGGAGCTGGCGATCGCCGATCACGATGCCCGCGGCGTGGGTGGAGGCGTGGCGGTTCAGCCCCTCCAGCTTTACCGCGATGTCGAAAGCGCGCTTGACTACCTCTTCCTGATCGCGCGCCGCCTGAAGGCGCGGCTCGTCCTCGATTGCCTGCTTCAGGGTGACGGGATTGGCCGGGTTCTGCGGGACGAGCTTGCACAGCTTGTCCACCTGCCCATAGGGCATTTCCAGCACGCGCCCCACGTCGCGCAGCACGCCGCGCGCCTGGAGCGTACCGAAGGTGATGATCTGCGCCACCTGCGCGCGGCCGTAGCGCTCCTGCACGTAGCGGATCACCTCGTCGCGGCGCTCCTGACAGAAGTCCACGTCGAAGTCGGGCATGGACACGCGGTCCGGGTTCAGGAAGCGCTCGAAGAGCAGGCCGAACCGGAGCGGATCAAGGTCCGTGATCTGGAGCGAATAGGCCACCAGCGAGCCCGCGCCCGAGCCACGCCCCGGCCCCACCGGGATGTCGTGCGCCTTGGCCCACTTGATGAAGTCCGACACGATGAGGAAGTAGCCGGGGAACTTCATCTTGGTGATGACGGAGACCTCGTAGGCGAGGCGCTCGTGATAGGCGGCCTCGTCCAGTCCCGGCGCCGGCCCGTGCTTGGCGAGGCGAGCCGCGAGCCCCTCCTCCGCCTGCCGCTTCAATTCTGCGGCCTCTGCCTCCAGCGGGTCGGAGCCCTCGGCCTTCTCATCCGCCGTGGTGAAGCGCGGCAGGATGGGCTTCACCGTGCGCACGCGGTAGGCGCAGCGCTTGGCGATCTCCACCGTGTTGGCGGTCGCCTCGGGCAGGTCCGCGAACAACTCCAGCATCTCGGCGCGGGTCTTGAAGCGGTGCTCCGCCGTCAGCCGCCGCCGGTCGCCTTCCGAGAGCAGACGCCCCTCGGCGATGGCGAGGAGGCCGTCATGGGCCTCGAAGTCGGATTTTGCCGCGAAGAAGGGTTCGTTGGCCGCCACCAGCGGAATGCCCTTAGCATAGGCAAGCTCAAGCAGCGCCGGCTCGGCCAACCGCTCGGGATCCGCACCGTGGCGCTGCACCTCCACATAGAGCCGGTCGCCGAACAGGGAAGCGAGCAGATCCAGCCGGTCGGCCGCCATCTCCGGATGGCCGCCGACGATGGCGCGGTCCAGCGGTCCGGACGGGCCGCCCGTGAGGCAGATGAGGCCGGTGTTCGCCTCGGCCAGCCATTCGGGCAGGATGCGCGGCTCGTCCTCGCTCGCGGTTTCGAGGAAGGAGCGGGAGACGAGGCGCATCAGGTTGCGCCAGCCCGCGTCATCCTTGGCCAGCAGCACCACGCGGGGCTTCTTCGGCCGCAGGCCGCCGCGCGGCCCGGCCGCATCCGGCAGATCGAGCGCCAGCGACACGCCGGGAATGGGCTGGATGCCCGAACCCGACATCTTCTCGGAAAACTCAAGCGCGCCGAAGAGATTGCCGGTGTCGGTCAGCGCGATGGCCGGCTGGTAGTCCGCCTTCGCCAGATCCGCCAGCTTGCCGACGGAGAGCGCGCCCTCCAGCAGCGAATAGGAGGAATGGACGTGCAGGTGGATGAAGCCGGGATCGGACATGAGGCTCGGAGCGCCGTTCACTGAGCGGGGGATTCGTTCTCCCTTAAGGTAGCCCTGATTGTCGCGCAGAGAAGAGCGGCTCGTTATCCAAACACCATCCGCCGCGACCATGCCCCCGCTATCCTCTGCCGGTCGCACCCGTATGCTGCCGGGAGCAACAGGATGGAGCCGGCATGACGCGGTCGCTTCTCGCCAACTGGGTGTTCTGGGCCGTCCTCTCGGCCGCCTTCGCCGCGCTCACGGCCATCTTCGCCAAGGTGGGCGTGGCGGGCGTGGATTCCGACTTCGCGACGCTCATTCGAACGGTCGTCATCCTCGCACTGGTGGCGGCCATCGCCCTCTCGCGCGGCGCATGGCAGCCAGTCACGAGCGTGTCGGGACGCACCTGGACGTTCCTGCTGCTGTCCGGGCTCGCCACCGGCGCGTCGTGGCTGTGCTACTTCCGCGCGCTGAAGATGGGCGATGCCGCCCGCGTGGCGCCGGTGGACAAGCTCAGCGTGGTGCTGGTGGCGGTGTTCGGGGTGATCTTCCTGGGCGAAAAGCTGTCGGCGGCGGCAGCGCTGGGCGTCGCGCTCATCGCGGCCGGGGCGGTGCTGGTGGCGCTCGGCTGAGGGCAGCCTTCAGAAGTGGCTGTAGCTGCCACTGCCGAGATCGAGCGGATGGCCACCGGCGTCGGTCACGTCGAGGCCGGAACCTTCCCGCGTCTCGCCGATCAGCGCCACGGGTACACCCGCCTGCGCCGCCTCGAGCGTGAAAGCGGGAACGGCCGCATGGGGCACGCAGGCGAGGATCTCGTAATCGTCGCCGCCCGACAGGGCCACCGCGAGCAGGCCCGGATCGGCCTTCACCGCAGCGGCAGCCGCCGCCGAGAGGGGCACGCGCCGCGCCTCCACCTTGCCGCCGCAGCCGGAGGCGGCGAGCATCTTGGCGAGGTCGCCGGCGAGCCCGTCCGACACGTCCATGGCGGACGCCGCATGCCGGCGCAGGACGCGGGCAAGGGCAAGGCGCGGCTGGGGGTTCAGATAGCGGTCGAGGAGATGCGCGCGCTGCTCGCCGGACAGTCCGGCGAAAGCCGGCGCATCGCCGTCCTGCCGCAGCCGGAGGCCCAAGGCGGCATCGCCGATGGTGCCGGACACGAAGATGGCCATGCCCGCCTGCGCCCCGCTGCGCGGCACGAACTCGCCCTTGGGCACCGCCCCCAGCGCCGTGATGGTGATCGTCACCGGGCCGGGGGTGGAGACCGTGTCCCCGCCGAGGATGGGGCAGGAGAAGGCCTCCGCATCGGCCCCGAGGCCGGCGGCGAAGGCTTCCATCCACGCATCGGGCGTGCCCTTGGGCAGGGCGATGGCCATCAAGGCGCCGATCGGCGCGGCGCCCTTGGCGGCGAGGTCGGAGAGGTTCACCCGCAACGCCTTGCGGGCGATGGCGGCGGGCGGATCGTCGGGGAAGAAATGCACCCCCGCGACCACTGCATCCTTAGTCAGCACAAGGTCGCAGCCTTCGGGCGGCGACAGCAGCGCGGCATCGTCCAGAAGGCCGAGCGCGCCCTGCGACCCGGCGATGGGGCGGAAGTAGCGGGCGATGAAGCGATCCTCGCCCGAGCCGCCGCCCTCCATCTCAGGCGCCCCGGAATTCGTCGGGCCGCAGCTCGTGCGCCAGCGCGTCGAGCACGGCATTCACCATGCCGGTCTCGTCGCGATCGAGGAAGGCGCCGGCCACATTCACATATTCGGTGATGACGACGCGGGCGGGCGGGTCCTTGGCCATCAGCTCGAAGGCGCCGGCGCGCAGCACGGCGCGCAGCACCGCTTCCACCCGCTTCAGCGGCCAGCCCTTGGAGAGGGTGCCGTCCACCAGCGGATCGATCTGGCGCTGGGCGTTCAGCACGCCCTCCACCACCGAGCGGAACAGCCGGCGGTCGGCTTCGGGGAATTCGATGCCTTCCACTTCCTGGCCGAGCCAGTGGCTCTCGAACTCGGCGAGCACGTCGTTGAGGGGCGTGGCGGCGAGGTCCATCTGGTAGAGCGCCTGCACCGCGCCGAGGCGGGCCGCGCTCTTCTTCATGGGCTTCTGCGGCGCGGTCTTCTCGGCCTGGCTGCTCGACTGGCTTTTGGCTTGGTCGCTCATGACGATCACGCTTCCAGCCGGCGTTTCAGCCGCAGCAGGCTGAGCGCGGCCTCGGCGGCGCCGCCGCCCTTGTTGCCCTCGGAGACGCGGGCGCGCTCCCAGGCCTGCGCCTCGGTGTCCACGGTGAGGATGCCGTTGCCCACCGGCAGGGCGTGGGCCATGCCCAATTCCATCAGTCCGCGCGCGGATTCGGCGGCCACGATGTCGAAATGGAAGGTCTCGCCGCGGATGACCACGCCGAGGCCCACCACCGCGTCCACCGGCTCGCCGCCCTCTTCGTATGCGGCAAGGGCGATCTCGGCAGCGACGGGAATCTCCAGCGCGCCGGGCACGGTGATGACCGCCACCGTGACGCCGGCAGCCTCCAGCGCGGCGCGGGCGCCGGCGAGGAGTTCGTCGGCCAGCGCCTCGTAATAGCGGCCTTCGACGATGACGACGCGGGCGCCTTCAAGCGCGGCATCGGCTTCGACGGCGGTTTCCCTGCGCGTCGTGACCATGGGCATTCTCCGAAATCTGGACGGCGCACCGCGCCGGAATTGGGCCGAAGGCCTAGCTGGCCCGGGGGAACTCCGCAAGCCGGGCGGCATAACGGGCCATCAGGTCGGCCTCGAAATTCACCGTGTCCCCGGCCTTCACCCCACCCCAGGTGGTGACGGAGAGGGTGTGGGGAATGAGAAGGCAGGAGAAGGTGTTGCCGTTCACCTCGTTGACCGTCAGCGAGGTGCCGTCGAGCGCCACCGAGCCCTTGGCCGCGACGAAGCGCGCCAGTCTCTCCGGCACCTCGAACACGAAGCGCGTGGTGGTGCCGAGATCCTCCCGCGACACCACTTTCGCCGTGCAGTCCACATGGCCGGACACCATGTGCCCGCCCAGTTCGTCACCCATCTTGAGCGAGCGCTCCAGATTGATGCGCCGGCCCTCGTCCCAGCCCGCGACCGTGGTGATGGCCAGCGTCTCGGGCGCGGCATCCACGGTGAAGAGGGTGGCGCGGGGGCCGCCCGACGTCACCGAGGTGACGGTGAGGCACACGCCCGCATGGGCGATGGAGGCGCCGATGTCGATGCCGGCTGCATCGAAGTCGGTGGCGACGGTGAGCGTCTTCACCTCGCCCTTCCGCTCGACCTTCACGAGGTCGCCCATGTCGGTCACGATGCCGGTGAACATCTCAGCGTCTCCACAAGCGCACGAGGTGGTCGGCGCCAAGCTCGGCGCGCTCCACCTCGGCAAATCCCACCGGCTGGGTCAGCCGGATGAGCGGACGGCCGGCCAAAGCGGGGTAAGCGTCCGGCCCCAGAATGACGGGGCTGCGGAACACCGCCACCTCGTCCACCACCCCCGCGTCCAGGAAGCGGGCGGCGGTGGTCGGCCCGCCCTCCACCATCAGGCGGGTGAGGCCGAGCAGGCCCAGCAGCTTGACCACGGCCGGAATATTGATGTGCCCATCCGCCCCGCGCGGCGCGCGGAGCACCTCGACGCCGCGCTCGTTGAGGGCGGCGGCACGGTGGGCGGGCGCATCCTCGGCGGCGATCACCCACAAGGGCACGTCGCAGGCGGTGCGCACCAGCGCGGCCGTGAGCGGAATGTCCAGCTCGGCATCCAGCACCAGGCGCACCGGCGAGCGGTTTTCATAGCCCTCCAGCCGGCATGTCAGCATGGGATCGTCGGCGAGCACGGTGCCGAGGCCGACGAGAATGGCATCCGTATGGGCGCGCATGAGATGCGCCCGCGCCCGTGCTTCGGCGCCGGTCACGACGGCCGGCTTCGGCCCGGCATGGGCGGCCTTGCCGTCGGCGGAGACCGCCATCTTCACCAGCACATGCGGCCGGCCCTCGGTGACGCGGCGGATATGGCCGGCGTGATCGGACAGGGCCTGCTCCGCCCCGACGCCCACCGTGACCCAGATGCCGGCGGCGCGCAGGCGGGCGACGCCCCTGCCCTTCACCCGGTGGTCGGGGTCCTCGATGGCGGCGACCACGCGGGCGACACCGGCATTGATGACGGCATCGGCGCAGGGCGGCGTGCGGCCGTGGTGGGAGCAGGGCTCCAGGGTGACATAGAGCGTCGAGCCGCGCGCCAGCTCACCGGCGGCGGCGAGCGCCTGCGGCTCGGCATGGGGGCGGCCGGTGGGGGCGGTGGCGGCGCTGGAGACGACGCGCGGCACGCCGTCCACATGCTGCACCACCACGGCACCAACCGAGGGATTGGGCCAGGTGCGGCCGAGGCCGGTCTGGCCGACCTTCAGCGCCTCGGCCATGAACAGCTCGTCCTCGCGCGGCGACAGAACGGGCGCGGATGGCACCGGACGGCCGCTCATTCCCCGCTCCGCGGGGTCGTGGGCCGGGCACGCGCCTTTTCGACCGCCGGCTCGGCATCGTCGGCGCGGGGCTCACCCTCGTGGGAGAGTTCGGCGAGGGCGTTCTCGAAATCCTTCGCCTCGCGGAAGTTGCGATAGACCGAGGCGAAGCGGACGTAGGCCACGTCGTCGATCTGCTTCAGCCCCTCCATGACCATCTCGCCGATGGTCTCGGAGGTGATGTCGCCCTCGCCGACGCTTTCCAGCTGGCGCACGATGCCGTTGAGCATCCGCTCCACGCGCTCATTGTCCACCGGGCGCTTGCGCAGGGCGACGCTGACGGACTTCTCCAGCTTCTCACGCTCGAACGGCACGCGCCGTCCGGAGCGCTTGAGCACCATCAGCTCGCGCAGTTGCACCCGCTCGAACGTGGTGAAGCGGCCGCCGCAATCGGGACAGATGCGGCGGCGCCGGATAGCGGTGTTGTCTTCCGTCGGCCGGGAATCGCGCACCTGCGTCTCAAGGCCGCCGCAATAGGGGCACCGCATCCTTCACGCCTTCCCGGTCGTCAATCCTCAGGGATAGATGGGGAAGCG
This sequence comes from Xanthobacter aminoxidans, assembly GCF_023571765.1. Classification (GTDB taxonomy): domain Bacteria; phylum Pseudomonadota; class Alphaproteobacteria; order Rhizobiales; family Xanthobacteraceae; genus Xanthobacter; species Xanthobacter aminoxidans. The sequence continues at coordinate 179,239 of NZ_JAMJXC010000004.1, forward strand.
GGCGAGCAGCGTCGAGACCTTCTCGCGCACGGCTGCCTCGACGAGGCTGTCCTCGTCCGAGCCCTTCTGGGAGAGCACGTCGAGCACCTCGGCGATGAGGTTGCCCACCTGCTGGAACTCCGCCACCCCGAAGCCGCGGGAGGTGCCCGCCGGGGTGCCCAAGCGCACGCCGGAGGTCACGAACGGCTTTTCGGGATCGAACGGGATGCCGTTCTTGTTGCAGGTGATGTGGGCGCGACCCAGCGCGGCCTCGGAGACCTTGCCGGTGAGGCGCTTGGGACGCAGGTCCACCAGCATGAGGTGGGTATCGGTGCCGCCGGAGACGATGGCGAAGCCGTGGCCCTTCAGGGTCTCGGCGAGCGCCTTGGCGTTCTCCACCACGTTCTTCGCATAGAGCTTGAACTCGGGCCGCAGCGCCTCGCCGAAGGCCACCGCCTTGGCGGCGATGACATGCATCAGCGGGCCGCCCTGGATGCCGGGGAAGATGGCCGAATTGATCTTCTTGGCGATGTCCTCGTCATTGGTGAGGATCATGCCGCCGCGCGGGCCGCGCAGGGTCTTGTGGGTGGTGGTGGTCACCACATGGGCGTGCGGGAACGGGCTCGGATGGGCGCCGCCGGCCACGAGGCCCGCAAAGTGCGCCATGTCCACCATCAGCAGCGCGCCGACGGAATCGGCGATGGCGCGCATCTTGGCGAAGTCGATGACGCGCGGATAGGCGGAGCCGCCGGCGACGATGAGCTTCGGCTTGTGCTGGTCGGCGAGCTGCGCCACCGCCTCGTAGTCGATGCGCTGGTCGTCCTCGCGCACGGTGTAGGGCACCGGCTTGAACCACTTGCCGGACATGTTCACCGGCGAGCCATGGGTCAGGTGCCCGCCGGCCGCGAGGTTGAGGCCGAGGAAGGTGTCGCCCGGCTGGAGCAGCGCGAAGAACACGCCCTGGTTCGCCTGACTGCCGGAATTGGGCTGCACGTTGGCGAACGCGCAGCCGAACAGCTTCTTGGCGCGCTCGATGGCGAGATTCTCGGCCACGTCCACGAACTGGCAGCCGCCGTAGTAGCGCTTGCCCGGATAGCCCTCGGCATACTTGTTGGTGAGCACGGAGCCCTGCGCTTCGAGCACGGCGCGCGAGACGATGTTCTCGGAGGCGATCAGCTCGATCTCGTCCCGCTGGCGACCCAGCTCCGCTTGCACCGCGCCGGCGATCTCGGGATCGGTCTCGGCGAGAGAGGCGGTGAAGAAGCGGTTCATTTCCTCCGTGACGGAGGAGCGGTTCGCGTCCTGCGAGGCCATGGGCAGGTCTCCGGTGATGGCGTGGAGGCTCCGGACAAGGGCGGCAGGCGCCCGGCCGGAGCGGACCCTGCGCTTATCACAGGGCGAAGGTGAAGTCCAAAGCCGGCTGGTGCGGCGTGTGGGCTCGGGGTCGTGGGAAAGGTCGGGCTGGCGGGGGCGGACGGCAGGCGGGAGCAGGGCGAACCGGCACGAAGGAAGGCCAACTGGCGGGCGGCCCTCCTCGCCCCCTCCCCTCCGTCATGGCCGGTCTTGTCCCGGCCATGATGGAGCGCCCGGTGTCTCCTTCAGTTGCGGAAGTTGATCGCCACACCGAAGCTCATGCCCTTGCCGTCGGGCGGGGCGGGAAAGGGCGAGGCGCGCCGGGCCATGGCCACCGCCTCCTGGTCCAGCACCGAATTGCCGGAGGAGCTCGCCAGAGACACGCCGGTCACCGCGCCCGAGCCGGAAATCGAGATGCTGATCCCCGGCCGCCCCACGTTCGAGCCCTGCGGACGCTTGAAGCGGTTGAGATGGGCGAAGGCGCGCGATTTCCAGTCCGCCAGCGCAGCCGAGCGGGCGGCCGCGGCACCCGGCGAGGGGGCGGCGGTGGTCTGAGCGGTGGGCGCCTCCGAGCGCGGCGCGGCGGTGGTGGTGGGAGCGGTCCGCCGACGGGTGGGCTTTGCCTCCTTCTTCGGCTTCTCCACCTCCTTGGGCCGGGGCTTCTCCTCCTCCACCTTCTTGGGTTCGGGCTTGGGCAGCACCACCTCGGCCTCCGCCGGTGCGGGCGGGGTCTCCGGCATCTTCTCGACCGTCTCTGTCACCTGCGGCTCGGGCGGCGGCGGCTCGGCCTCCTCCGGCTCCTCCTTGGCGTCGGGCACGGGTTCCGGCGCCTGGATCATCTGCGGGCCGGGCGCCACTTCTTCCTGGGACGGCTGGCTGACCGCCATGGGCGCCAGCTCGATCATGATGGCGGCGGGCGGCGACTGCTCGCCCGGCGCATCCTTGTTCCAGTTCAGCGCCACATAGACGGCGGCGGCATGGAGCGCGACCACCAGCAGCACGCCCGCGGCGAGCCGCAGGATCATGTTGCGCAGGTGGTAGCGGTCGAAGTCGTGCCAGTGGTGGTGGTGGTGAACCGCGCTCACCGGGCCGCTCCGGGGGCTCCGGCAGAGGCGGGCGGGACGGCAGAGGCCGGGGTGACAGCGGACGGGGGCTGCGTCGCCGGCGCGGGTTCGCCGCCTTCGAGGCCGACGAGAGCGACCTTGAGATAGCCGGCGGTACGCAGGAGGTTCATCACCTCCATCACGTCGCCATAGGGCACCGTCTTGTCGGCGCGCACGAACACGCGCTGCTGGCGGTCGGCATTGGTGCGCCCGTCCAGCATGGCGCCGAGGCCGGTGCGGGTGACGGGATCATCGCCCAGCGCCAGCGTGAGGTCCTTCTTGACGGAGAGGAACAGCGGCTTGTCCGGGCGGGGCTGGGGCTGGGCGTTGGAGGCGGGCAGGTCCACCTTCACGTCCACCGTGGCGAGGGGCGCCGCCACCATGAAGATGATGAGCAGCACCAGCATCACGTCGATGAACGGCGTGACGTTGATCTCGTGGTTCTCGGCGAGGTCGTCCCCGCCGTGGTCGAGCTTGGCGGCCATGTGGGCTCACTCCGCGGCGGTGCGCAGGCGCGGGGCCTCCACCTCGGCCGCCGCGCGGTCGAGGTCGCGGGAGAGATGGCGCATCACCTCGGCGGACGTGTCGGCGAGGTTCGCCTTGTAGGCGGCGATGGCCCGGGCGAACACGTTGTAGATCACCACCGCCGGGATGGCCGCCACCAGGCCGATGGCGGTGGCGAGCAGCGCTTCGGCGATGCCGGGGGCGACCACCGCGAGGTTGGTGGTCTGCGCCTTCGAGATGCCGATGAAGGCATTCATGATGCCCCATACCGTGCCGAACAGGCCGACGAAGGGCGCCGTGGCGCCGATGGTGGCAAGCACGCCGGTGCCCGCCGTCATGCGCCGGCCGGCCTTGGCCTCGATGCGCGAAAGGGCGACGGCGACGCGCTCCTTGATGCCGTCCACCGGCAGGCCGGCGGAGGCGTGCCACTCGGCCAGAGCGGCACGCACGGTGGCGGTGGCGGGGCTGCTCGCCTTGGGCATCTCGGCTGCGGCATCGGATAGGGTGACGGCGCCGCGCAGCGCCTTCAGCGTGCGGGAGACGGCACGGCGGGCGAACAGCAGCTCGAGGGATTTCGCGAACCACACGCTCCAGGTGAGGACGGAGGCGAAGGCGAGGCCCAGCATCACCGCCTTCACCACCATATCGGCGGCCATGAACATGCCCCAGGGGGACAGGTCATGGGGCAGACGTGCGTCGGCGACGCTGTCGGACGCCGGCACGGAGGGGGCAGACTCAACCGGCTTGGGTGCCCACGGAGCGGGCGCAAACTCGGCTGGAGCGGCGGCAGAAGGAGCGGCGGCGGAAGGGGCCGCCTCGGAAGGCGCGGTCGTCGAGGGGGCGGCCGTGGAGGAAGCGGTCGTGGACGGAATCGCAGCCGGGGCGGGCGCCACCGCGGCAGCAGGCGCCGCGTGCTGGTGCGTCTCGGCGGGAGGAGCCGGCTGCGCCAGAACGGCGGCAGGCCCTGAGGTCACGGCCAGCAACAGGCCCAGCGAAAGCACAGCCGCGCCCCTGGGCGCCAGCGAAGAAGCACGGAAAACAGCACGCCCGGCAGACGTGCGCGAGATCAAGCGAACAGGCATCGCGCATCACCAATAATCAAAACGGACAGGCTGGCGATCCCTCCGCCGGGAATAGCTGGCTCGCGACCTTATACTCCCATTCGCTGCAGAAGCTAACCCGTGCCCCCCAACATTGTCGGCAAAGCCCTGTGATATAGAGTTATTTCAATCTGGCGCAGGGGAAATTCATGACGCTAGGGAATGCACTTCACCAGCCCCAAAACGAGAACGGCCGGGCAAAATGCCCGGCCGTTCCGTTGAAATAACCGCCCAAAATCTCGGGCGACGTCAGAGGCTTGCTTTACCTCAGAAGTCCATCCCGCCGCCCGGCATGGCCGGGGCGGCCGGGCCGGCCTTCTTGGGCAGCTCGGCAATGAGGGCCTCGGTGGTGATGAGCAGGCCGGACACGGAAGCCGCGTCCTGCAGGGCGGTGCGCACGACCTTGGTGGGGTCGATGATGCCCGCCTTCACCATGTCCACATATTCGCCGGTCTGGGCGTTGTAGCCGAAGGTGTAGTCGTTGGACTCGAGGATCTTGCCCACCACGACGGAGCCGTCGTCGCCGGCGTTCTGGACGATCTGGCGCGCCGGAGCCTGGATGGCGCGGCGGACGATCTCGATGCCGGTCTTCTGGTCGGCGTTGTCGACCTTGAGGCCGTCGAGCACCTTGATGGAGCGCAGCAGGGCCACGCCGCCGCCGGGGACGATGCCTTCTTCCACCGCAGCGCGGGTGGCGTGCAGGGCGTCGTCAACGCGGTCCTTCTTCTCCTTGACCTCGACCTCGGTCGAGCCGCCCACGCGCACCACGGCGACGCCGCCGGCGAGCTTGGCGAGGCGCTCCTGGGCCTTTTCGCGGTCATAGTCGGAGGTGGTGGTCTCGATCTGGGCGCGGATCTGGGCGATGCGCGCCTCGATGTCGGCCTTCTCGCCGGCGCCGTCGACGATCGTGGTGTTCTCCTTCTCGATCACCACCTTCTTGGCGCGGCCGAGCATGGAGAGGTTCACGCTGTCGAGCTTGATGCCGACTTCCTCGGAGATCACGGTGCCGCCGGTCAGGATCGCGATGTCCTGCAGCATGGCCTTGCGGCGATCGCCGAAGCCGGGGGCCTTGACCGCAGCCACCTTCAGGCCGCCGCGCAGCTTGTTCACCACGAGGGTGGCGAGCGCCTCGCCTTCCACGTCCTCGGCGATGATCAGCAGCGGACGGGCCGACTGCACCACCGCCTCAAGCACGGGCAGCAGCTCCTGCAGGCCGGCGAGCTTCTTCTCGTTGATGAGGATATAGGGCTCCTCGAACTCAACGCGCATCTTCTCCGCATTGGTGATGAAGTACGGAGAGAGATAGCCACGGTCGAACTGCATGCCTTCCACGACATCGAGCTCGGTCTCGGCGGTCTTGGCTTCCTCGACGGTGATGACACCCTCGTTGCCGACCTTCTTCATCGCCTCGGCGAGGAACTTGCCGACCTCGGCGTCGCCGTTGGCGGAGATGGTGCCGACCTGGGCGATCTCGTCGTTGGAGGTCACCTTGCGCGAGTTGGCGGCGAGGTCCTTCACGATGGCGTCCACCGCGACGTCGATGCCGCGCTTCAGGTCCATCGGGTTCATGCCGGCGGCAACCGCCTTGGCGCCTTCCTTCACGATGGCCTGGGCCAGCACGGTGGCGGTGGTGGTGCCGTCGCCAGCGAGGTCGTTGGTCTTGGAGGCGACCTCACGCACGAGTTGGGCGCCGAGGTTCTCGAACTTGTCCTCGAGCTCGATCTCCTTCGCCACCGACACACCGTCCTTGGTGATGCGGGGGGCGCCGAAGCTCTTCTCGATCACGACGTTGCGGCCCTTGGGGCCGAGCGTGACCTTCACGGCGTTGGCGAGAATGTCGACGCCGCGCAGAACCTTGTCGCGCGCGTCTACGGAGAATTTCACGTCCTTGGCAGCCATGTGGCGTGCTCCTTCAGATTGGGACGATTAAACGAGATGGCGAATGCCGCGGGACCGGGCGCCTGGGGCTGCCTCGGCCCTGCGACTGAAAATCAGGCTGCCTGAGTTCAGGCCGCTTTCTTGGCGCCGGCCGCGTTCTCGATGACGCCGAGGATGTCGCTCTCCTTCATGATGAGGAGATCCTGGCCGTCGATCTTCACTTCGGTGCCGGACCACTTTCCGAACAGCACGATGTCGCCGGCCTTGACGTCGAGCACCACCAGTTCGCCCTTCTCGTTACGGGCGCCGGGACCGACCGCGACGACTTCGCCCTGCTGCGGCTTCTCCTTGGCGGTGTCGGGGATGATGATGCCGCCGGCCGACTTCTGCTCGGCCTCGATGCGCTTGACGACCACGCGGTCGTGCAGGGGACGGAAACCCATAGGGAAACCTCCGGTTCGATGTTGTCCATCGGGGTTGCCTGTTTTGAAGGCGCCGGGAACCCCTCTACCCGGCCCGACCGCGATCTAAGGGCGGCAAATTGGAGCCGCAAGGGGTCGGCTCAAAAAATTTAGCACTCAAGGGAACTGAGTGCCAGCAGCCCGTCTCCCTTCAGTTTGAGCGGAAGCCGGGCGGCTCGCCGGCTACGCACAGCGCGAGCCCGGGCGCGGCCCGGTGCTGTCAGCAATCCGGATCGAAGGCTGCTAGAGCATTGTTTTTGCAGACGGAAACCAATCTTTAGCCTTGGCCCCGGCAAAGTGTGTAGCCGACAATGAAGTGTCCGGTCCCGTCTTCCCCAGCCCTGCTGGCGGCGGGGCCGCGGATTGGAGGTGTGACCCATGGCTGCCAAGGTGTCGCGTGACTTCGTCCTGCAGATGGAAGGCTACGGCCTGGCCACGGCCGAGATCCTCTATCGCATGCCCGACCACCCCGGCCTGCTCCAGACCTTCCTCTGGCAGGACTACGACCTGTGCCCGCGCTTTCCGGAGCTGAACAAGTTCCTGGAATTCTGGCGACGCGAGATCGAGGGGCCGCTCCATTCCGTGCGCGTCGCCCATTCCGGCCTCATCAAGCCCGCCGAGCTGCGGTCCGTGGACGGAATGTTCCTTTTGAACTGATGTGGAGCAATCTCCCTGCGTCAGGGACTTTCCGTATCAGTCAACGGTCTTTATGGTTTCGATCGGGCGGTGAGGACATGCACGTCCCCGCGGGGGTGGGGCGTGCATGTCCGCTCAATTCCATGTGCGGCGTGATGGGAACAGCGCAGGGCCTGACCCAGCGGAATTTTTGCGCCCCAGTGCCCTCCCGCTGCCGTTTTCCGGTTGTAGCTGAAGCGTCCATTCCATGAGGGCGCCTTGGATCACCGCACGCCACGAACCTCCGAACTCCTGGCCGCCGTGCTCGCCGCGCAGGAGGGGGATCAGGTCGCCATCGGCGATCTGGTGAACGCGCTGCGCAATCGCGCCTTCGGCATTCTCTTCCTCATCTTCGGCATACCCAACTGCATCCCCATGCCGCCGGGCATCCCGGTGGTGTGCGGCATCATCCTGGGCCTCATCGGCCTGCAGATGATGCTGGGCCGGCAGGAATTGTGGCTGCCGGCGTGGATTGCCCGCCGCACCTTCTCCCGTGCCATGCTGGAATCGATCGTCACCCGCTCCCGGCCGTGGATCGAGCGGTTCGAGCGCGTCTCCCGTCCCCGCTTCGAAGAGTTCGCCGGCCCCACGGCCCGGCGGATCGTGGGCGCGACGGTGGTGGTGCTGGGCTTCATCCTGCTGCTGCCCATCCCCTTCCTCGGCAATCTGCCGCCGGGATTTGCCGTGTGCATCTTCGGCCTCGGCCTCGTGGAGCGGGACGGCCTCGTCATCCTCGCTGGCTTCGGCGCGACGATCCTCGGACTGATGGTGACAGCGCTGATGAGTTGGGCCATCTACCAGGGCGCCATCGCCATCTTCTGAGACCTTCCCCTTCCATGCGTGTCGACGCCTTCGATTTCCACCTCCCCGAGGAGCGCATCGCCCTGCGCCCGGCCGAGCCGCGCGACACGGCGCGGATGCTCGTCGTCCGCCCCGGCGCCACGCCGGAGCTGGAGGACCGCATCGTGCGCGACCTGCCGGACTTCCTGCGGCCCGGCGATGCGGTGGTGGTGAACGACACCCGCGTCATCCCCGCCGCGCTGGAGGGCGTCCGCTCGCGCGAGGGCGGCTCGGACGTGGCGGTGGAGGCGAACCTCATCAAGCGTCTCGCGCCGGACCGCTGGCGCGCCTTCGCCAAGCCGGGCAAGCGCCTGCGGGTCGGCGACCGCATCCGCTTCGGCGGCGAGGGCGGCGCCTGCCTGCTGGGCACGCTCGATGCGACCGTGGCGGCCAAGGAGGACGACGGCTCCATCGTCCTCGCCTTCGATTTCGCCGGTGACGTGCTAGACGAGGCGGTAGCGGCCGTGGGGCACATGCCCATCCCGCCCTATATCGCCGCCCGCCGCCACGAGGATGCGCGGGACAAGGACGACTACCAGACCCTGTTCGCCCGTGTCGCCGGCTCGGTGGCGGCGCCGACCGCGAGCCTGCATTTCACGCCCGATCTCCTCGCCCGCATGGCCGCCGCCGGAGCAGCGCTGCACAAGGTGACGCTGCATGTGGGCGCCGGCACCTTCCTGCCGGTGAAGGCGGACGACACCTCCGGCCACACCATGCACGCCGAGTGGGGAGAGGTGACGCGCGAGACGGCCGACGCCCTCAATGCGGTGAAGGCGAAGGGCGGGCGCATCTTCACCATCGGCTCCACCTCCACCCGGCTGATCGAGAGCGCGGCGGGAGAGGGCGGCGCCATCCGGCCCTTCCTGGGGGAGACGGACATTTTCATCACCCCCGGCTACCGCTTCCGCGCGGTGGACGGAATGCTCACCAACTTCCACCTGCCGCGCTCGACGCTGGTGATGCTGGTGGCGGCCTTCATCGGCCATGAGGCGCAGAAGCGCGCCTATGCCCATGCGATTGCGGAAAATTACCGCTTCTATTCCTATGGCGATGCGTGCCTGCTTCTGCCACAAGGCGGCGCATGACGTCCGACACGCCTGCCGACACCTTTTCCTTCACCCTCTCCGCCACCGACGGCGCCGCCCGCACCGGCTTCGTCTCCACCCCGCGCGGGCGCATCCGCACGCCGGCCTTCATGCCGGTAGGGACGGCCGCGACGGTGAAGGGGCTCTATTTCGACCAGGTGAAGGCGGCGGGCGCGGATATCGTGCTCGGCAACACCTATCACCTCATGCTGCGCCCCGGCGCCGAGCGGGTGGCGAAGCTGGGCGGCCTGCACAAATTCATGCGCTGGGACGGGCCGATCCTCACCGATTCCGGCGGCTTCCAGGTGATGAGCCTGTCGTCGCTCCGCAAGATGAGCGAACAGGGCGTCACCTTCCGCTCCCATGTGGACGGCGCCTACCACGAGATGAGCCCGGAACGCTCGGTGGAGATCCAGGGCCTGCTCGGGGCCGACATCCAGATGCAGCTCGACGAGTGCGTGCGCCTGCCCTGCACCGACGAGGAAGCCGAGCGCGCCATGCGCCTGTCGCTCCGCTGGGCGGAGCGCTCCAAGCGCGCGTTCGAGACGCAGCCCAAGGGCCGCGCGCTCTTCGGCATTGTTCAGGGCGGCGCCGTGCCGGCGCTGCGGGTCGAGTCGGCCCGCGCGCTCGCGGACATGGACTTCCCCGGCTATTCCATCGGTGGCCTTGCCGTGGGCGAGCCGCAGGAGGTCATGCTCGCCATGATCGAGACGGTGGCGCCGCACCTGCCGACGACCAAGCCCCGCTACCTCATGGGCGTCGGCACGCCGGACGATCTGCTGGAGAGCGTCGCGCGCGGCATCGACTTGTTCGACTGCGTGATGCCCACACGCTCGGGCCGCCATGCGCTGGCTTTCACCCGCTTCGGCCGCATCAATCTGAAGAACGCCCGCCACGCGGAAGACCCGCGTCCGCTGGACGAGGAGAGCGACTGCCCGGCTTTGCGCGACTATTCCCGCGCCTATCTCCACCACCTCGTACGCTGCGAGGAAATGCTGGGGGCCATGCTGATCTCATGGGCCAATATCCACTACTACCAGCAGCTCATGGCCGGCGCCCGTGCCGCCATCGCGGCGGGCCGGTATGGGGACTATGTGGCGGAGACGAAGGAAGGCTGGGCGCGGGGCGACCTGCCGTTGTGGGAAGGCTGAAGAGCGGGCGCGGGACGGCCGGCCCCCTGGGCTCCCCGCCCTTCCTTTCCAGAGCCGTCATCGCCCGGCGTGTCCGGGTGATCCACGGAATGGCTGGGGCGGCTCTCAGTTGACCGGCAGCCCTTCAGGCGGCGGCGTGGATGCCCCGGATGAACCGGGGCATGACAGCGTGAGGGGACGACAAGGCCCCTCTCAGAACCAGATGCATCCGCGCACGGCTTGCTGGGCGGCCCACCACATGGCGAACTGACGGCGGAAGGGGGAGAGGCCGGCGGGCTGGCGGAACGGGTCGCGCACCTTGGCCAGCGCCTTGAGATCCCCGGCCACGAGCGCCAGCGGCAGGAAAGGCGCGGCGATGGACGTCGCGGCATAGGTCTGCCCGGCCGCATCGCGCGCCGCATCGAGGTGCCGCGCGGCCACCGCGCGCAGGTCGGCGAGCGCCGCCAGCAGGCCGGGCGTGACTTTGCCCGACACCGCTTCCTCGCGCCCCACGCCATGGCGGGCGAGGACATCCAGCGGGATATAGCATTGCCCGCGCGCGGCATGGATGGGGAAGGCGCGCATCAGGCCGGCCATGGCGATGGCGACGCCGCCGTGCCCAGCGAGATCGCCGGAGCGGCCTACGTCCGGCAGCAGGATGAGCGCAGAGAGCTGGAGCAGCGCCGAGGCGGTCTCGCCGGCATAGCCTTCGAGATCGCCGATGGTGGGCATGGGATCGTCATACAGATCGAAGACCCGCGCATCGGCCATGGCGATCAGGCTTTGGCGCGGCAGGCGAAAGCGCGCGATGGTGTCGATGAGCGCGGCGGCAATGGGATGCCCGGCCACATCGCCCCTGCCCTCCCCCTCGATCACCTCCCGCCACCAGGCGAGTCGCACCTCGCCGGGCAGCGCCTCGCGCACCACCTCGCGCACGCGGGCGACATCGAGATTGTAGGCGTAGAGGGCGAGGAGGTGCTTGCGCTTGTCCTGCGGGGCGAACAAAGCAGCGAGGAAGCGGTCGCGATCCTGCGCCTGCACCTGCGCGGCGCAATAGGCATAGGCTTCGTCGAGCGCCTTGTCTCCGAGCGCCGGGTTTTCCATGGCTCAGACCGCGATCAGCGCCGCGCCCACCCGCCGGCCCTCGGCGAGGAGCACGTTGTAGGTGGCGGCGGCGGACGGCGTGGGCATCAGCTCGAACCGGATGCCGGCCTCGCGCAGGATCTGCTTGAGCGGCTCCTTGAGGTGCGCCGGGTCCTTGCCCGTGCCGATGAGGAGCAGCTCGACGGCCCCGGCATCCGCCACCACGGGCGCGAGCGAAGCGGCATCGATCTCGGCCACGCGCAACGGCGCCCAGCCGCGGATGCCGGACGGCAGCGCGAGGATGGAGCCGGCATGGGACATGCCGGCGAAGTGGAAGAAGGTGTCGCCATAACCGTCGATGGCGACCTGCCGCGGCAGGAAGGGCGCGCCGTCCGGGGCGGCCACGTCCGCGCCTCAGGCCTTGGCCGGACGCGCGGGACCGGCCTTGCCGTTGGGTTTTCCGTTCTTGCCCTTGCCGCTCTTGGACGACACACCGGTCGCAGGCGCGGCCTCAGGCGGGACTCCGGCAGCGGCGTCCTTCGCCTCCAGCTTCACCAGCTCGTCCAGCTCCTTCACTTCCGGATCCGCCGCGTCCTTGGTCGGCAGGCTGACCGTGGAGGCGCGCAGGCCGAGATGGATGAGGATGGGGGCGGCGACGAAGATGGTGGAATAGGTGCCGATCACCACGCCCACCGTCATCGCCAGCGAGAAGCCGCGCAGCACCTCGCCGCCGAAGAAATAGAGCGCGAGGGTGGCGAAGAAGGTGGTGGTGGAGACGATGATGGTTCGCGAGAAGGTCGCGTTCACCGCGATGTCGAGCAGCTCGGGCAGCGGAAGCTTCTTGTAGCGGCGCAGCATCTCGCGGATGCGGTCGTACACCACCACCGTATCGTTGAGCGAATAGCCCATGATGGTGAGGATGGCGGCGATGGACGTGAGGTCGAAATCCACGCCGAACGCCGAATAGATCATCAGCGTGACGAAGATATCGTGCAGCGTCGTCACGATGGCGCCGACGGCGAACTGCCACTCGAAGCGGAACCAGAGATAGGCGAGCACCGCCACTGCGCCGAGGACCAGCGCGAGGATGGACTGGCGCACCAGCTCGCCGGACACGCTCGGGCCGACCGTCTCGACGCGCCGGACCGTGTAATCGGTGCCGAGCACGCCGTTCACCTTGGCAAGGATGGCCTGCTGGGCCTCGTCCGTGGTGCCGAAGGCGCCGATGCGGATCAGCACGTCCCGCGGCGAGCCGAACTCCTGGATCTGCACGTCGCCCACGTCGAGGTCGGTCAGGTGCTCGCGCAGCGCGCCGATGTCGGCCTGCTGCTGGCTGGTCTGCGCCTCGATGAGCGTGCCACCCTTGAAGTCGATGCCGAGGTTGAAGCCGTGGATGGCGAACAACAGGCACGCAACGATGGACAGCGCCGCGGAGAACGGGAACGTCCAGTGCCGCAGGCGCATGAAGTGGATGTTGGTCTGCGCCGGGATGTAATCGATCAATGGCATGTGCGGCGCACCTTCAGATGGGCAGCTTCGCCGGCCGCCGCCACTTCACCCAATAGGCGATCATGAGCCGCGTCAGGGTGTAGGCGGTGAACATGGTGGTCAGAAGGCCGAGGATGTAGGTGACGGCAAAGCCGCGCACCGGACCCGACCCGCCCATGAGGAACAGGATGACCGCCGTGGCGAGCGAGGTGATGTTGGCGTCGAGGATGGTGCCCAGCGCGTTCACGAAGCCCTTGTCGATGGCCGAGATGGCCGACCGGCCTTCCCGCGCCTCGTCGCGCATGCGCTCGAAGATGACGACGTTGGAGTCCACCGCCATGCCGATGGTGAGAACGACGCCGGCGATGCCCGGAAGGGTCAGCGTGGCGCCGAGCACCGATTGAAGCGAGAACATCAGGATGATGTGCACGGCCAGAGCGATGAGCGCGAACAGGCCGAACAGACCGTAGACGGCGAGCATGAACACGGTGACGAGGCCGCCGGCCACATAGGCCGCGGTCTTGCCCGCATGGATCGAGTCGGCACCGAGGCTCGGGCCGACCGTGCGCTCCTCCACCACCTTGAGCGGCGCCGGCAGGGCGCCGGCGCGCAGCAGGATGGCGAGGTCGTTGGCCTGCTGCACGGTGAACGCGCCGGAAATCTGGCCCGCGCCACCGAGGATGGGCTCGCGGATCACCGGGGCGGAGATCACCTGATTGTCGAGCACGATGGCGAACGGCCGGCCGACCGCTTCCTGTGAGACGGTGGCGAAGCGCTTGGCGCCATTGTTGTTGAAGCGGAAGGAGACGATGGGCTCGCGCGAGTTCTGGTCGAAGCCCGGCTGGGCATCCACCAGATCCTCACCGGAGACGCGCACCTGCTTTTCCACCAGATAGGGCTGGCCGTCCTGGCCCTTCAGCACTTCCGATTCCGGCGGTGCGCGGCCTTCCAGCGCCTGCTGCGGCGACATGGACTGGTCCACCATGCGGAAGGAGAGCTTGGCGGTCTGGCCGAGCAGGTTCTTCAGGCGCTGGGGGTCCTGCAGGCCGGGCACCTGCACCAGGATGCGGTCGAGGCCCTGGCGCTGGATGTTGGGCTCCACCGTGCCGAGCTGGTCGATACGGCGGCGGATGATCTCGATGGACTGCTCCACCGCCGAGCGCATCTTGGCGGAGAGGCCGGCGTCGGTCAGTTGCAGCGTTACGACGCCATCGGCGCCGGACGAGACGGTCATGTCCATCTCGCCGGAAGAATTGCCGAACAGCGCGTTGGTCACAGGCGCGGCGAGCTTCTTCAGCTCGGTGACGGCCTTCTGCGTGTCGTTGGGGTCACGCAGGCGGAGCGTCACGCTGGTGTCGCGCAGCGCGAGGTTCGAATAGCCGATCTTCTGGTCCCGCAGCACGCGGCGCACTTCGTCGCGCAACTGCTCGGTGCGCTCCTTGCGGAGCGCCGGCCCGTCCACCTCGAGGAGGATGTGCGAGCCGCCCTGCAGGTCGAGGCCCAGCGTGACCCGGCTCGACGCCAGCCACGACGGCAGGCGGTCGAGCATGCCCGGGGAGAGCACGTTGGGCAGCGCGAACAGGAACCCGATGGCGATGGTGATGAGGATCGCCGCGGTCTTGAGACGGGAGAAGTGCAGCATGTCGCGCGCGGTCTTTCAGAAAGCGTGAGGCGGCCGGATCAACCGGCCGAGGCCTCGTCCTTGGCCGGTTCGCCCTTGGCGCGGACGGTGACGATCTGCGAGCGCATCTGCCGGATGCGGACGTTGTCCGCGATCTGCAGCTCGACCTCCTCGCCGCCCTCGATCACCTTGGTCACCTTGCCGACCAGGCCACCACCGGTGACGACCACGTCGCCGCGGCGCAGGGAGTTGACCATCTCCTGATGCACCTTGGCCCGCTTCTGCTGCGGCCGCAGGATCAGGAAGTACATGACCACGAAGATCAGCAGGAACGGGGCGAGCTGAATGAGCATGTCAGCCCCGCCGCCGGCTCCCGTGGCGCCTTGGGCGAAAGCGGGCGTGATGAACATCTCGATCCTCGTTCGTCTGTGAAGGGAATCCGCATTCCGCCGGGGTCCGGCGAAGCGGCGGGACTATAGCTGCCGCCCCGTCGAATGCAAACGCGGGGCCTGTTGGTTCACGCAGCTGTTGAAAAGGCAGGGCGGGCTGCCGCCTCCCCGCCCCCTACTTGCCGTCGAACAGCAGCGCGAGGCGGGTCATCCAGGGCTCGTCGGTCTGGTCGAGGCGCAGCGGCGTGACCGAGATGCGGCCTTCGTCCAGCGCGCGCAGGTCCGTACCGGGGGAGGTCTCGTAGATGCGGCGCTCGAAGGCGATCCAGTAATAGGGGTTGTTGCGGCCGTCGCGGCGCTCGTCGATGCGCATCAGGCGCTGGTCGCGCTTGCCCTGGGCGGTGGCGGCGATGCCGGTGATCTCCTCCGGCGCGCGGTCCGGGAAGTTCACGTTCAT
Organism: Xanthobacter aminoxidans; assembly: GCF_023571765.1. Classification (GTDB taxonomy): domain Bacteria; phylum Pseudomonadota; class Alphaproteobacteria; order Rhizobiales; family Xanthobacteraceae; genus Xanthobacter; species Xanthobacter aminoxidans. The sequence continues at coordinate 194,385 of NZ_JAMJXC010000004.1, forward strand.
GACGATGCCGGGGGGAATGCCTTCGTCCAGCAGCATCTGGATGATGCGCGGCGCGTGGGTCTCGGCGGTGACGAAATTCGGATTTTCTCGCGTGCGCATCCCGAAGGCCTGCGACAGCGCGATGGAGGGAATGCCGAGAATCGTCCCCTCGATGGCGCCGGCGACGGTACCGGAATAGCTTACGTCCTCGGCGATGTTCTGGCCGCGATTGACGCCGGAGAGCACGAGGTCGGGGGGATTGTCGATGAGAAGATGCCGCACCGCCATGATGACGCAATCGGTGGGCGTGCCCTTCACCGCATAGCGCCGCTCCTCCACCTGCCGCAGCCGCAGCGGATCGGAGAGGGAGAGCGAGTGGGCGACGCCCGACTGGTCGAACTCCGGCGCCACCACCCACACGTCGTCCGTGAAGGTGCGCGCGATGGCCGCGCAGCTGTCGAGGCCCGGCGCGTGGATGCCGTCGTCATTGGTGACCAGAATGCGCATGGCGTGTTCCTTTGGCCGGCACTGTCGGCTCTCGCCGTTCCCGGGCCGTCATCCCCCGGCTCGTCCGGGGGATCCACGGTTAGGCCGGGAGCCGATATGCCGAGATCGCTCCGGCGGCGGGGTGGATGCCCCGGACAAGCCGGGGCATGACAACGTCATGGGGCGGAGACGGCCGTGAAGGCCCCTGCCCCTACTTCAGCTTCTCGATCATCTTTAGCCCGCCCATATAGGGCAGCAGCGCGTCCGGTACCTGAACCGACCCGTTCTCCTGCTGGTACGTCTCCAGCACCGCGACAAGGGCGCGGCCGACCGCCACACCCGAGCCGTTGAGCGTGTGGACGTAGCGCGGGCCTTTCCCCTCCGCCGGGCGGTAGCGGGCATTCATGCGCCGGGCCTGGAAATCGCCGCAGACGGAGCAGGAGGAGATTTCGCGATAGGCGTTCTGCCCCGGCAGCCAGACCTCGATGTCGTAGGTCTTCTGCGAGGCGAAGCCCATGTCGCCGGTGCAAAGCGTGACCACGCGATAGGCGAGGTCCAGCTTCTTCAGCACCGCCTCGGCGCAGGCGAGCATGCGCTCGTGCTCCTCGGCGGACTTCTCCGGCGTGGTGATGGAGACCAGCTCCACCTTGGTGAACTGGTGCTGGCGGATCATCCCCCGCGTATCCCGCCCCGCCGCGCCCGCCTCGGCCCGGAAGCAGGGCGTGCAGGCGGCGAGCCGCATGGGGAGCTCTTCCTCGGAGAGGATGGACTCGCGCACGAGGTTCGTCAGCGGGACTTCGGCGGTGGGGATGAGCCAGAGGCGCATCAACTCGGAGCGGAGGCGATCGAACTCCAAAAGCCCTTTTGGACTATGAACGTAATGCTCAGAATCAGGGTTCTTGTCCCAGCTCGGGAAATACCGTTCATAATATTCGTTATCTGGCCCCGGATAACCAAAACTATCGTAAAACTTCTTTCCGACTTGAGCCAATTCATCGATCTCTAGCTGCCGCGTGGCCAGGAATTGATCGTTGGCGAACTTCGGCAACTGCGCCGTCCCGAACATCGCATCATCCCGCACCAAGATCGGCGGGTTAACCTCCATGTACCCGTGCTCGCCCGTGTGCACATCGAGGAAGAACTGCCCCAGCGCCCGCTCCAGCCGCGCCAGCGGCCCCTTGTTCACCACGAAGCGCGCGCCGGAGAGTTTAGCGGCGGTTTCGAAATCCATCTGGCCGAGGCCTTCGCCCACCTCGAAATGCTGCTTCGGGGTGAAGCTGTAGGTGCGGGGCGCGCCGAAGCGGCTCTTCTCCACGTTGTCGTGCTCGTCGGCGCCCTGCGGCACCTCGGCGAGGGGAGCGTTGGGGATGGCGGCGAGTTCGCCGTTGAGTTCGGCCTCGATGCTTTTGGCCTCGGCCTCCAGCGCCGGCACGTCTTCCTTCAGCTTCGCCACTTCGGCCATGAGGGCCGAAGCTGTGGCCTCGTCCTTCTTCGCCTTCGCCTGCCCGATCTCCTTGGAGGCGGCGTTGCGGCGGGCGAGCAGGGTTTCGAGCTTGGTCAGCGTCTCGCGACGGCGGGTGTCGAGGTCGAGGAGCTTGGCAACCAGGGCTTCCGCCGCCGCCTTGGCGTCAACGGAATTGTTGCCGCGGCGCGCCAGCGCGTCGATGAGGCCGGCCGGTTCCTCGCGGATCCATTTGATGTCGTGCATGGCAAGCTCCGCCTCATGAAGGCGGGACGGCCTCCTCACCACCGTCATGCCCGGCCTTGTGCCGGGCATCCACGTCGGGCCGACAGCGCCAGCGTCCGGCGACCGCGCCCGGCGGCGCGGTGGATGCCCCGGACAAGCCGGGGCATGACGGCGTTTAGGGGAGAGAACCCGTCCGCGCCCAAGAATTCCAATAATCCGGGAAGGCCCCGCCGTCAGTCCGCTGTCGCGGCGTCGGCTGCGTTGCGCGCCGCTTCCGCTATCAGCCGACGCTTCTCGACGACGCCCACCAGATAGACGGACACCTCGTAGAGAAGCAGCGTCGGCAGGGCAAGGGAGAGCTGGCTGATGACGTCCGGCGGCGTGAGCACGGCTGCGAGCACGAACACGCCGACGATGGCATAGCGCCGCGCCTTCACCAGCATATCCCGCGTCACCACGCCGATCTGCCCGAGCAGGGTGAGGATGACCGGAAGCTGGAAGCAGATGCCGAAGGCCAGAATCAGCGTCGTGATCAGCGAAAGGTATTCGGAGACCCGCGGCAGCAGGGAAATCTCGGCCTTCCCGTCGCCGCCCACCTGCTGCATGCCGAGGAAGTAGGTCATGGCCAGCGGCATGGCGACGAAATAGACGAAGGCCGCGCCGATGAGGAAACAGATGGGCGTGGCGATGAGATAGGGTCGGAAGGCCGCCTTCTCGTGCTTGTAGAGCCCTGGCGCCACGAACATGTAGACCTGCGTCGCCACCACCGGGAAGGAGATGAAGGCAGCACCGAACATGCCGAGCTTGATCTGGGTGAACAAAAACTCCTGCGGCGCCGTATAGATGAGCTTCACCCCGGTGCCGAAGCCGGAGGCGAATTCATAGGGCCACAACAGGATGTTGTAGATCTGCTTCGCCAGCATGAAGCAGGCGATGAAGGCCACAAGGAACGCCACCAGCGACTTGATGAGGCGCGAGCGCAGCTCGATCAGGTGCTCGATGAGCGGGGCCTTGGAGGCGTCGATCTCGTCCTGATCGCTCATCACGCGCTCTTGGTCTCGCCCGCGGCGGGCAGGCTCTCGGGAGCCGGCTCAACGGCTACGGCAGGCGGCACAACCGGCGCGGGGGGCACGGCGGCCTCCACGGAGCGGCGGATTTCGGCGCGGATGGCGGCCATGGGGTCGGGCAGTTCCACGGGTGGGGGCAGGTCCGGCAATGCCGCCGGGGTCGCGGGAGCCGGCGGGGTCGGGTTCGCGCCCTCCACCGTGGAGCGAATCTCCTCGCGGATGGAGCGCAGCGGATCGAACATGTCGGAGGTGGCGAGGGTGGAGCGCGCGGTCTCGGTGACGTCGCTGATTTCCTTGCGCATGTCGGCAAGGTCCGCTTCGCGCAGCGCCTCCTGGAACTGCCCCTGGAACTCGCCGGCCATGCGGCGCAGCTTCGTGACGGTGCGTCCCACGGTGCGCAGCACCGTAGGCAGCTCCTTGGGACCGATGACAATCAGCGCGACAATGCCGATCAGCATCAGCTCGGACCAGCCGATATCGAACATGAGCCCGTCTGTCCGGCGGTGGTGCCGCCGCCCTCTTCAAGAGTTAGAGGCAGAGGTCCGTCAGACGGGCTTCTTCTCGGCTTCGGGGGCGCTCGACGTCTGGTGCGGCAGCGGGCGCGGCGCCTCGGGAGCGGCCGGGGGAGCCTTCACCGGCTCGTCGTCGTCGGCCATGCCCTTCTTGAAGGACTTGATGCCCTTCGCCACGTCGCCCATCAGATCGGAGATCTTGCCGCGACCGAACAGGAGGAGCACCACGGCCAGCACCACGATCCAGTGCCAGATGCTCATCGAACCCATCTAACCATCCTCCAAGGATATTCTTTGTGCCCCAGCGGCAGGCCGCAGAGCCATTCGGACGGCGACACTAGGCTCCGCCCGCGGCGAAAACAAGGACTTCACCGGGATCGACCAGAAGCCCCGTCTCGTCGCCCTTCTTCACGTTTCCCGCGTCCCGGAGGCGCAGCACCAGCGGGCGCTCCAGACCGTCCGCGATCACTTCCACGAGATCAAGCTCGCCCAGAAAGCGCCGCTCAAGCACCCGCCCCGGCACGCCGCGCCCGGCCGGCGCGAGCGCAATGCCCTGCGGGCGGATGGCGACGATGGCCGGTCCCTCGGGCAGCTCCGGCGCCGCGAACCGGCCGATGGGCGTGTCCGCCATGCCGCCGACGATTCTGGCCTCGATCTCGTTCAGCTCGCAGAAGAATCGCGCCACACCGAGGTCCGCCGGGTGTCGGTAGAGTTCGGCGGGCGCGCCGAGCTGCACCAGTTGGCCCTTCCGCAGCAAGGCGATGCGGTCGGCGAGGCGCATCGCCTCCTCGGGATCGTGGGTGACGATGATGACCGTCGCCTTGGCCTCGCGCAGCACTGCGAGCGTGTCCGCCCGCACCTGGTCGCGCAGGCGGCGATCGAGGCCGGAGAAGGGCTCGTCCAGAAGGAGGATGCCCGGCCGCGGCGCCATGGCGCGGGCCAGCGCCACGCGCTGCTGCTGTCCGCCGGACAATTCGTGGGGATAAACATCGGCGAGGTCGGCAAGGTCCACCCGCGCCAGCGCCAGCCGCGCCTCCCGCATCGCCTCGGTGCGCTTCAGGCCGTTGAGGCCGAACATCACGTTCTCAAGGTTGGTGAGGTGCGGGAACAGGGCATAGTCCTGGAACACCAGCCCCACCCCGCGCCGCTCCGGCGGCACGAACGCCCCCTGCCCCGCCACCACCTCGCCGTCGATGAGGATTCGGCCCGCGTCCGGCTGCTCGATGCCCGCCGCGAGGCGCAGCAGCGAGGTCTTGCCGCAGCCGGACTGGCCGAGCAGACACAGCACCTCCCCCGGCTCCACGGCGAGGCTCACCCTGCACACGGCGGCGACGTCGCCATAGGCGAGTTCAACGGCCTCGAAGGAGAGGCCCTTGGCGAAGGCGGCAGGGGTGCGGCTGCGGGTCATGCCCAGGGTCTCGATCTCGTCAGCCAGAACCGCCTCCTCACGCGTCGCCATCATCTTCGGGCGCGGCCGCGCCCGGCTCCTCGTCCTCCGGCGGGGGCGAGAGGTGGAAATCCAGCATGTCCGGCTCCAGCGCCTCCTCGTCCTCGCGCAGGCCCGGATCGTCGGACGGCAGCGGAATGGCGAAGCCGGCGGGGATGCGCCCGTCGATGAGGCCGGCGCCCTTCAGTTCGTCGAGGCCGGGCAAATCCTGCACCGCATCGAGACCGAACTGGACGAGGAAGGCCGGTGTCGTGCCATAGGTCACGGGCCGGCCCGGCGCCTTGCGGCGGCCGCGCAGGCGCACCCACCCCGTCTCCAGCAGCACGTCCAGCGTGCCCTTGGAGGTGGAGACACCGCGTATCTCCTCGATTTCGGCGCGCGTGACCGGCTGGTGGTAGGCGACGATGGCCAGCACTTCGATGGCCGCACGCGAGAGCTTGCGCGCCTCCGGCACCGGCCCGGCCACCACGCGGGCGAGGTCCGGCGCCGTGCGCAGCATCCAGCCGCCGGCGGCCCGCACGATGTTGACGCCGCGCCGGGCGTAATCGGCGGTCAGGGCCTCCATCAGAGCGGCGATGTCGGCGTCGGCGGAGAGGTGCGGCTTCATGGCCTTGGCGTCCACCGGCAGCGGCGAGGTGAACAGCAGCGCCTCGATGGCCCTCAGATCGCGCGCAAAGGCATAGGCGCGCTCCTCCTCCGGACGCACGTCGAACAGGTCGATGCGCGGAACGGGACGGGTCATCTCTCCTCTCCGGGCGCCGCATCGGGCGCGTCGAACGGCAGCAGCGGCTCCGGCTCCACCGCGGGTCGCGGACGCAGCCACAGGGGGGCGAAGGGGGCATCCTGGCGGATATCCAGCATCCCCTCCCGCACCATCTCCAGGCTGGCCGAGAAGCTCGACGCGAGCGCAGTCGCCCGCTGCTCGGGCGTCGTCATGTAATCTAGCAGGAATTGGTCCAGCCGCATCCATTCGCCCACCACCTCTGCCCCGAGCAGCCGCTCCAGCCGGGCGCGGGCCTCGGCGAGGGACCAGACGGTACGGGTCTTGAGCGTGACGTGCGACAGCGCCTTGGTCTGGCGCTGGCGAGCATAGGCGGAGAGCAGGTCGTAGATGGTGGCCGTGTAGACCGTATAGAGCGGCTCTTTGGACGGCGGCGGCAGGGCGCGGGCGAAGGCGTCGCGGCCCATCTGCGGGCGAGCCATCAATTGCGCGGCGGCGCGGCGGATGCGCTCCAGATGCCTCAGGCGCCGGGCGAATGCGGCAGCCATCTCCTCCGCGCTCGGCCCCTCCTCCTGCGGTGGAGCCGGCAGCAGCAGGCGGGATTTCAGATAGGCGAGCCACGCTGCCATCACCAGATAGTCGGCAGCCAGCTCCAGCCGGCCGCGCCGGGCCTCCTCGATGAAGGCGAGGTACTGGTCGGCAAGGGCGAGGATGGAAATTCTGGAGAGATCGACCTTCTGCGTCCGCGCCAGCGCGAGGAGCAGATCGAGCGGCCCCTCGAAGCCGTCCACGTCCACCACGAACGTCTCGTCGGACGTGGCCGGAGCGCGATCGGTGCCGATCTCGAAGGCGTCCGGACCGGACTCGCCTGAGGTCGACCCCGTCACAGGTCAGCCCACCATCTTGAGCTGGGCCGCCACGACGGCACGCAATTCCTTCGCATCCACCGGATCAGGCGTCACCCGGAGGGCCAGCGCCTTGGCGGCACGGGCATAGGCCTCGCCGGTCAGCACGGGCGCGGAGGCGGCCACCTTCTCCATCTCCTCCATCTTGCCGTTGCAGTGGAGGAGCATGTCGCAACCCGCCGCCAGCGCATCGCGGCCACGGGTTTCCATGGTACCTGCGAGCGCGCCCATGGAGAGATCGTCGCTCATCAGCATGCCGTCGAAGCCGATGGAACCGCGCACCACCTCGGACAGCACCACCGGCGAGGTGGTGGCGGGCCGATCCGGGTCGATGTCGGCATAGACCACATGGGCGGTCATGCCGAGGGGCAGGTCGGACAGGTCGCGGAAGGCGGCGAAGTCCATGCCTTCCAGCTCGCCCCGCTTGGCGGTGACGACGGGAAGCTTCTCGTGGCTGTCCACCGGCGCGCGACCATGGCCGGGGATGTGCTTCAGGACGGGCAGCACCCCGCCTTCCATCAGCCCCACCGCCGCCGCCCGCGCCAGCGCCGCCACCGCGATGGGCTCGGTGCCATAGGCGCGATTGCCGATGATGCCGTGGCCATCGGGATGGCGCAGGTCCGCGCAGGGCAGGCAGTCCACGTCGATGCCGAGGGCGTAGAGGTCCGCCGCGATGGCCCGCGAATTGAGCCGCACCGCCTCCAGCGCCGCTGTCGGATCGGAGAGGTACAGGTTGCCGAACGCCTCGGCGGGGGGATCATCGGTCCAGTGCGGCGGGCGCAGGCGCTGCACGCGGCCGCCTTCCTGGTCGATGAGGACCGGCGCCACCCAGCCCACCGCCTCGCGCAGGTCGGCGACCAGCGCGCGCACCTGGTCGGGGTCCGCCACGTTGCGGGCGAACAGGATGAAGCCCCAGGGCTCCGCATCCCGGAAGAAGCTGCGCTCGGTGGCCGAAAGGTTCGGGCCGGCACAGCCGGCGATGAAGGCGCGCGAGGTCATGTGTCCGGCCTATAAGCGGGCATCGGCGCCGTCAAGCGCGCGTGCAGCTCAGCTCTCGCCTGTCCCCGCGCAGATTTTGCCCCGCTTTGTCGGCCGTCGTCATACTCGTGCGTCCTCGTCGTGACGCCAGGGAGTCCCAGCCATGATGTACGCCATCCTCTGCTACCATGAAGAAGACGTGGTCTGTTCCTGGAGCCAGGAGCAGGACGACGCCGTGATGGCCAAGATCGCGGCGGTCCAGGAGCGGCTCACCAAGGCCGGAAAGATGGGAGCATCGCTCCGCCTCCTGCCGACCACCGCCGCCACCACCCTGCGCAAGACGCAGGAGGGGCCCCTCGTCATCGACGGTCCCTTCGCCGAGACCAAGGAGCAGTTGCTGGGGTTCTACCTCGTGGATGCCGCCGACCTCGACGACGTGCTCGCCATCGCCAGGGACCTCGCGACGGTCAATCCCGGCGGAACCTATGAGATTCGCCCGGTTCGCGCCTTCTTCCCCGACCAGCGCACGGACCAGAAGACCGGCACATGACCACCCCTGCCCTCACCGACCCGGACTGGATCAACGGCACCCTCACCGCCGCCCGGCCGCAGGCGGTGGCCGCGCTGCTGCGCTATTTTCGTGATCTCGACACCGCAGAGGAGGCGTTTCAGGAAGCCTGCCTGCGCGCGCTGCGCACCTGGCCGGTGGACGGCCCGCCGCGCGATCCCGCCGCCTGGCTCATCCTCGTCGGCCGCAACGCCGCCCTCGACGGCGTGCGCAAGCGGGCGAAGCACGATCCCCTGCCCCCGGACGACCAGCTCTCCGACCTCGACGACGCCGAGGCGCCCCTGGCCGAGCGGCTGGACAATTCCCACTATCGCGACGACGTGCTGCGCCTGCTCTTCATCTGCTGCCATCCGGAGCTGCCGGCGACGCAGCAGATCGCGCTCGCCCTGCGCATCGTCTCCGGTCTCACGGTGAAGGAGATCGCCCGCGCCTTCCTCGTCAGCGAGGCGGCCATGGAGCAGCGCATTACGCGCGCCAAGGGCCGCATCGCCCGCGCCGACGTGCCGTTCGAAGCCCCAGGCCCGGTGGAGCGCGCTGAGCGGCTGGGGACGGTGGCCGCCATGGTCTATCTGGTGTTCAACGAAGGCTATTCGGCCGGCGGCGAGCCCAGCCGGGCCGGTCTGTGCGAAGACGCCATCCGCCTCGGCCGGCTGCTGCTGCGCCTCTTCCCCACCGAGCCGGAGATCATGGGGCTGGTGGCTCTTATGCTGCTCCAGCACGCCCGCGCCGCCGCCCGCTTCGATGCGGACGGCCGGGCCATTCTGCTCGACCGGCAGGACCGCACGAGATGGGATCGTGAGCGCATCGCTGAAGGGCTGGCGCTCATCGACAAGGCCATGCGCCACCGCCGCCCCGGTGCCTACCAGATCCAGGCGGCAGTCGCGGGCCTGCATGCCCGCGCGGCGACCCCGGAGGAGACCGACTGGGCGCAGATCGACGCGCTCTATACGGCGCTCGAGTTTCTCCAGCCCTCCCCGGTGGTGACGCTCAACCGGGCGGTGGCGGTGAGCAAGGTGAAGGGCGCAGAAGCGGCGCTCGCCATGATCGAGCCGCTGGCGCCGCAGCTCTCCGGCTATTTCCATTTCTTCGGCGCCCGCGGCGCCTTCCTGCTGGAGCTGGGCCGCCATCAGGAGGCGCGTAACGCCTTCGACCGGGCCATCGCGCTGGCAAACACCCCGGCGGAGGCGGAGCACATCCGCGCGCAGATCGATCTCATCCAGTCACAGGCCTGAGGAAAAATGCGGGCAGGCTGTCGGGATCGGCGCCGCCCGCCCGTCATCACAACAGGCGCGCTCCGGCGCCGGAGGAGGAACGCATGTCCGACACTGCCGAGACCACCATGCCGTCCATCAATCCCGCCGCCATGCCCCCGGTGAAGGGCGGAGTCACGGCCTATCTGACGGTAGAGGGCGCCATGAAGGCCGCCGATTTCTACCGCAAGGCGCTGGGGGCCGAACTCGCCTTCGCCATGCCGCCGGACGAGAGCGGGCGCACCATGCACGTCCATCTCTACATCAACGGCTCGTCGGTGATGCTGGCCGACCCCTACCCGGAATACTGCTCCGGCCCCGTGGAAAAGCTCGGCGGCTTCAACCTCTCGCTCCATGTGGGCGACACGGATGCCGCCTTCGCCCGCGCGGTGGAAGCCGGAGCGACGCCGGTGATGCCGCCGGAAGACATGTTCTGGGGTGCCCGCTATGCGCAGGTGCGCGACCCGTTCGGCGTGCTCTGGGCGTTCAACCAGCCGCGCTGAGTGTGAGGGAGGCGCGGCTCAGCCCACCGCGCTCACCCGCTCCTCGTCCATGCCCTCCTCGTCGGGATGGCGGGCGGGGAGGATATCAAGCGCCTCCTCGGCCTGCGCGCGGGCGAGGACCGCGGCGGCGTCCTCCGCCTCCCGCTGGCGGTTCCACAGGGCGGCATAAAGCCCGCCCTTGGCCAGCAGCTCCGCATGGCATCCGCGCTCGGCCACCTTGCCATCGGCGAGGACGAGGATTTCGTCCGCGCTCACCACCGTGGAGAGCCGGTGGGCGATGACCAGCGTGGTGCGCCCCTCGGACACGCGGTCGAGCGCGTCCTGGATTTCCTTTTCCGTATGGCTGTCCAGCGCCGACGTTGCCTCGTCCAGCACCAGGATGGGCGGCGCCTTCAGCAGCGTGCGGGCGATGGCCACGCGCTGCTTCTCGCCGCCGGAGAGCTTCAGTCCGCGCTCGCCCACCTCGGTCTTGAAGCCTTTGGGCGTGGCGCGGATGAAGCCGTCGATGCGGGCAAGGCGCGCCGCCTCTTCCACCTCAGCCTCCGACGCCGCCGGGCGGCCGTAGCGGATGTTGTAGGCGATGGTGTCGTTGAACAGCACCGTGTCCTGCGGAACCATGCCGATGGCGGCGCGCAGGCTCTCCTGCGAGATGTCCCTGAGATCCTGCCCGTCGATGGTGATGCGGCCGCCGGAGACATCATAGAAGCGGAACAGCAGGCGCGAGAGCGTGGACTTGCCCGCCCCCGAAGGCCCGACGATGGCCACCGTGCGCCCCGCCGGCACCTCGAAGGTGATGCCCTTCAGGATTTCCCGGCCGGTATCATAGGAGAAGCGCACATCCTCGAACCGCACCGTGCCGCCGGAGACCACGAGGTCCGGCGCGCCGGGCCGGTCGGTGACTTCCGGAGCCACCTGCAGCACGGCGAACATGGCCTCGATATCGACGATGGCCTGCTTGATCTCGCGATAGATGAAGCCGAGGAAATTCAACGGGATGTAGAACTGGATCATCATGGCGTTGACCATGACGAAGGAGCCCACCGTCTGCCGCCCGGCGCGGATGTCCAGCACGCACATCACCATCACCGCCGCGAGGCCGATGGAGAAGATGAGCGCCTGTCCGGCGTTCAGCCAGGCCAGCGAGGTATAGGTGTTCACCGTCGCCTTCTCGTAGCGCGCCATGGAGCGGTCGTAGCGGGCCGTCTCCCAGCGCTCGGAGCCGAAGTACTTCACCGTCTCGTAGTTGAGCAGGCTGTCGATGGCCTTGGTGTTGGCATCGGTGTCGCTCTCGTTCATCTCCTTGCGGATGGCGAGGCGCCACTCGCTGGCGACATAGGTGAAGAGCGAATAGAGCACCACCGTCGCCGAGACGACCGCCACATACCGCCAGTCGAACGCGAACAGCAGCACGCCGAGCACCATCACCAATTCGACGATGGTCGGCGCCAGTTGCAGCGCCAGCATCCGCACAATGGTCTCGATGCCCGAGCGCGCCCGCTCCAGAACGCGCGTCAGCCCGCCCGTCTTGCGCTCCAGATGGAAGCGCAGGGACAAGGCGTGCATGTGCTCGAACGTCTCCATGGCGAGCCGGCGCACGGCATAGAGCGCCACCTTGGCGAACAGGCCGTCGCGCAGCTGTGTGACGCCGGCCATCAGGATGCGCCCGAGCCCGTAGGCCAGCGTCAGCGCCACCGGGGCGCCGATGACGAGGGCCCAGAAGCCGACATCCGGCGTTGCCGCCTTGCCGGCGGCCACCTCGGCGGTCAGGGCGTCGGTCGCCCATTTGAACAGGAAGGGCACCGCCATGGTGGCGCCCTTGGAGGCGAAGAGCAGGACGAAGGTGACGACCACGCGCGCGCGCAGATCCGCCCTGTCGACCGGCCACAGATAGGGCCACAGGCCGCGCAGGGTGGAGAACATGGCGTCGGAGGAAACGGCGGCCCGCCGGGCTGCGGGCTTCTTGGATTGGGACATGATGGCCTAACTTTGGTCCGGTGCGCCGGGTGCACAGCAGCCCGACGGACGGCGGAGCGCCTTGAACAGCGCATCTATCTCTTCAGCCAGCGCATCGAGCGCCGCCGTGTCGAGGCAGTAGCTGGATCGCTGCCCCTCGGTGCGGCCGCGGATCAGCCCGGCATCGAGGAGAACCTTCAGATGTTGCGAGACGGTGGACTGCGCAAGGGGCAGCGCCTTCACGATCTCGCCGCACACGCACCGCTCCTGCCCCGCCAAAGTCTCCAGCATGGCGAGCCGTGCCGGATGGGCGAGCGCGCGGAGCCTTGCCGCGAGATCGGCCCTTGCGGTGCCGGTTTCATCGGCAGCGGCGGGGTCCGGGGTTGGGAAGGCGGGCGCATTCATCGTTTATCGACGATAGACGATGGATGACCATCGAACAAGCTCTTTGCCCCCGCCCGCGTCACGCCGTCGTCGCGGGTGCGCACTATTCGCGCTCTATTCGCCCTCGGGCGGCCTGCCCTACCGGCCGCCAAGTTTGGTAAAGTGCGCGCATGGCCAGAATCGACAGCGTCTGTGTGTATTGCGGCTCCGCCACCGGCGGCGATCCGGTGTTTGCCGAAGAAGCCCGTCGTTTCGGGCGCATCCTTGCCGCCGAGGGCGTGCGCCTCGTCTATGGCGGCGGCGGCATCGGGCTGATGGGCGAAGTGGCGAGCGCGGTGGCGCTGGCCGGCGGCGCCGTCACCGGCATCATCCCCCGCTTCCTCATGACCCGCGAGCGCGCTTTTGCCCACGAGGCGGAGATGATCGTCGTGGAGGACATGCACGAGCGCAAGCGGCTGATGTTCGAGCGGGCGGATGCCTTCGTGGCCCTGCCCGGCGGCGTCGGCACGCTGGAGGAACTGGTGGAGCAGCTCACCTGGGCCCAGCTCGGCCGGCACAAGAAGCCGATCCTCATTCTCAACACGGCGGGCTTCTGGGATCCGTTCGTGACGCTGGTGGATCACATGCGCGGCGCCGGCTTCATTCGCTCGGACACACCGGTGGAGATGCTCACGGCCGACCGCGCCGAGGACATCCTCCCCCGCCTGCGCGCCGCTGCCGAGAAGGTGCCCGAGCGCGCGCTTCACGCAACAGACGGCACCATCGCCGGCCGCATGTAAGCTCCAGTCGGTCCCGCTGCGCGGTCAGCCGTTGGGCTGGTCCAGCGCGGCGATGGCGACCATGACCACGGAGCCGATCAGCATGATTGCGACGACGGTCTGCATCTCCTGAACCCTTGCTGCACTGCGGCATAAAGAGCGTAGCCTCAGAAGAATAATTGTTGCACTGCACAATATGCAGGGCACGGATGTGCCACACGCAAGGCAGCGGTAGCATGGGCGGCGAACCCGGCCTCCGCGGCCGCCCTGCCTCGTTCACGGCTTTCGACCGCCGCGCGCGACCACGCCACGCCGTCCTTGAAGAGGTCAGGCAAGAGGCTGTCGCCCAGAGGTATCGTGGCGCCGCTGTGAGACTCGAGCAGCAAGCCGGAATTGTGCGGCTCAACACCATCGATGTTCAGCTTGAAAATCGGCGCCTGGACCAGTGTTGGCGCGAAACGGAACGCTGAGCGTCTTGATCCGCAGCAAGGGATCGACGGCGGTATTGTCGTAAAAATGGACCGACCATCGGGAACGAGGGGTCTATAAACCTGCCAAGAGTGTTCAGGTCTGCTACGAATCCACCGTGGAAGTCGCGGGCTCCCTAACGGCCAGCCGAAAGGACCGATCATGAAGCGAATTCACGGCGTGTTGCCTGGCGTCTTCGCGGCTGCAGCGCTGGCCGCTGCGATCGCCTGTCCCCCCACGGCACAGGCGCAATCCAAACCGATGGTCAATTTGACCGATCCCTGCCCGATCAAGGCTGAGAACTGGCGCGGCCGGGCCTTTTACGAAATTCTGTTCATGTTCCGCCAGCCCGACGGTGGCGGGATCGGCAACTATTTCAACTCGCTCGGCAACGCGCTTCCCGAGCCCAATGACGCGATGGACGTGCGCTTCCGCGCTCTGGATGCGGAGACCCTGAGGAAGGATTACGGGGGCGACGGGGTCTTCTTCAACGGCCCGCGGCGTCTGGTGGCGAACACCGTCACCGGAATGTCCTGGGAAGGCTGCAAGCAGAGAGTGATCGCCGGGATTCCCTTGAACCTGGACGGCGTGTTCGAAGTCCCGAGCTTGGAAAAGTTCGTTTCCGGATCCATGCCGCCCTACAGGCCGATGGTCTCGAAACGGACCAGCTCCATGATCTTCAATGCGGGCGAAACGGTGTACGAGCTGATCACGCCCGAGGGCGCCGTCTACACCATGTTCAGTCTGTCCCTGAAGATCGACCCCAAGAACACCATCGAAAACCTGCCCACCCTGGGCGAGCGACTGACCTTGCCGACCGGATGGCAGTTCAGATCACGCAAGCTGGACAACGAGATGGTTCTGACGGCCACCGCCGACTCCAACCCACCCAATACCGTCGTTCTCGACCAGCTTGAGGGCAACTACCAGTACAACGCTGGCGCCAGCGCCAAAAAGTAGCCTGTTCGCCACCCGGCGAAGGCGGCCGGCCGGGATCCGCCAACGGTATTCTGCCCGCTCACCCGGCCGAACAGGCCAAATCCACCCGCCAGAACGAACGTGACGCTGGATAAAAATTGGGGGCAACGTCAACAGCAACAGTGGCGGTGGATAATTTGAAAAAACTTCACCTTCAATTCGTCATCAAACACAATAATTTAAGTGAGAAGATATGACTTCAGGGCAGCGGCATGGTGGCCCCAAGTGCGCCCCTCATCCATGATCCACTGAGCCCCACGGGCTCCAATTTTCTTTCGGAATTCACTATCGGTAAACAACATCTCTAGGGCAGCGACAATTTCCTCTACACTGCTTTCTCCCCAACCTTCTGTGCCGACTGAGTTCGACGCGACGGGAGCCTGAGCGCTCAGAGCGACACAATTTTTGTTGCCAACCAAGTCACGGGCGCCCGTGTTATTGGCGAGTATCACCGGAATCCCGCAAGCCATCGCTTCCTTCGCGGGGAGATTTGTGGCGGCCTCGCATCGCGACACCTGTACTGCGCAGTCCATTTCGCGTAAAATTGATGGGATCAATGGGTTGGGTGTCGGTGGCAATTCTAGAAACTGTCTCTCATCGACCCCGTTCTCAGTAACCCATCGCTTCACATCCAGCACGCCTCTGGCATCCATTCGAAGCGGGGATTTCAGCTTGCCCTGAAAGCCCACAGAGCCCTTTGGCCAGGGAGAATGCCAGGCAGCGACCAGAACGGCCTCTTTGTGGCGTGCCGCAAATTCGCGGAATGCCAACAATACCAGATCGTGTCCTTTTCGAAACTCGATCTTTCCACCAGAGAAGACGTAAAATTTACTTGGGTCGAGAACTCCGGACTTGGGTCCCGGGAAAAACTGTGAGCTATCTATCCCCTCATAGATCATCGTCACTGGCTTTCCACTCGTCGCCCTTAAAATATCTGCACTCCAGCTCGAAGCACACAGCACATCGTCGTGGCTAGCTAACAGCTGACGAGCGTTGTCTACACGCGTATCCTCCAACACGCACCGAGCGATTGTTCGCCGTCCTTTGAAGTGAGGCGCCGCCGCCGCGCCGAACCGATTGCCGAACCCATTCACGACGATGATGTCCTTTGCGGCGGCGCCGGTCTTGTCCGCGATTAAGCCGGCTAGAAAGGTATTGGATTTAATCACGGCGGGACCCATTGCGAACATGCGCAAAGGATCCATGGCCTGAACATCGGCCGGTCCGATTGGGCGGCCCATCAATGGTTGCACATCTGGATCGACCGCCCAGCGTTGAAAAATATTCAAACCAAGCAATCCCCATCCAAAATAATTATTAGCCTGCCAATTCAGCATAATTTTCTTGTGCATGGATTTCTCCAAACCAAAGAAGAATTTATCGTACGAAATTAAGATGGTTTCCCCTACGAAACAGGTGTTCTTCCGCGCGTAACCTTTAAGGGTATCTTGGCGGGTATGTATTGAGGTTTCAACCGGAAACTCGCGCATAGGCTGTGGAGTGCATCGCCGCCTACCGCCGACACCGGCTGCATGTCGCCAGCCTGCATGTCCGCAATCGGGCAGATACCGACGGCAGCTCCTGGCGCTCTCCGATCGTTCACAAAAGTGCTGATTTTGGCAGCACTCGCGCCCCTCCTGATGCGCATCGGATCCGCCTGCGTCTCGACCGACGACCACGACCTGACCCGACACCGCACGGTGCTGCAGGTGGCCGTGCGAGCGCATCTTCGAGGAGAAAGTCAGCGGCGCGGCCCGCGCGCTGAACGGACCGCCAAAGGCAGAACGGCAGCAAGGGCGCGGGGAACCGGTGTCCGCGTGACACGGCCCCGTGCGCGACCATCATTCAATTCGTTTTAAGCGTCGGCATGCCTCACTGTGCGACGATGCAGGATAGGGCCCTCAGATATCTCCTTGCCGTCATCCGCGCCGGCTCCGTCCGGGCCGCAGCGGAGACACTGAACGTTGCCGCCTCGGCGGTGAGCCGGCAGATCATCGATCTGGAGGCCGAGGTAGGCCAGCCGCTGATCGAGCGTCTGCCGCGTGGCGTCGTGCCGACGGAGGCCGGCCGCATCGTCGCCGAACATGCCCAGCGCGAGGCCGACGAACGCCTGTTGCTGGAGGACCGGCTGAGCCGCCTTCGGGGCGTGCAGCAGGGCACCGTGCGCATCTGGTGCGGCGGCGGCTTCGTCGCCGACCTGATGGAGCATGGCCTCGCCAGCTTTTCCGAGCATTATGGCGGCGTTGGATACAAGATCACCCTCGGCACCACGGACGGCATCCTCGCGGCCATCGCGCAGGGCGATGCGGATATCGGCATGGCCTACAATCCGCAGGCCCACCCGGATGTGCGCAGCGTGGTCACGGCCCGCCAGCCGCTGTTCGCCATCGTGCCGCCGGACCATCCGCTGAAGTCCGGCGGGGCGCCGGTGCCCCTGCGCACCTTCGCCGCCGAGCCGGTGGCGCTGTTTCCGCCCGACCACGGCCTGCGCCAGATGATCGGCCGGGTGGAGGCGAACGAAGGCTTCCATCTCGGCGGACGGCTGGAGACCGCCTCCTTCGACCTGCACCGCCGGTTCATCGCGCAGGGGCTGGGCGTGGGGTTCCTGCCCCACTTCGTGGTGGCGGACGAGGTGGCATCCGGCGCCATGCGCGCCATCGCGCTGCGTGATGCCCTCCTGTCCGAAGCCCGCAGCCACCTGCTGCTGCGCGCCGGCCGCCGCCTGCCGGAAGCCTCCCGGCGGCTGCTCAACCATCTCGCCCAGCACATGCACGCTTTCCAGAACGTGCCGTAGAGCCAAGATCGCGGGCAAGGGCGGGCCTCGCAATCTCCGCGGAACGCACGATCGGACGAGCGTTGCCTTTTTCCGCACGTAGAGTGCGAAAAGTCATTCTTGTGGCAACGATCCCTCGCGAGGATGCTCGTGGAAATTAACCACGGACATTCTCATGACCATCGAGACAATCGGCGTCATCGGCCTCGGCAACATGGGCTTCGGCATGGCCGCGACCCTTGCCGGCAAGGGCTTCAGGGTGAGCGCCACCGACATCAGCGATGCGCGCGCGCAGGCGGCCGCTGACGCTGGCATCCGCTTCACCACCCTCGCCGATCTGCTGGCCACCAGCGACGCCATCGTCTGCTCCCTCCCTCTGGCGCGCGACGTGGAAGCTGTGGTGACGACGCCCGGCGGACTTCTTGACCGGCGCGACCGCAAGGTCGTGGTCATCGACACCTCGACCTCCGATCCCGGCACCAGCCGCCGCCTCGCCGAGCGCCTCGCCACCGTCGGCCACGGCCTGCTCGATGCCCCGGTGAGCGGCGGTCCGTCCGGTGCCGCGCAGGGCACGCTGACCATGATGGTGGGCGGTTCCGAGGCCGACTTCGCTCTCGCGCTTCCGGTGCTCTCCGCCATGTCCGCCAAGGCGATCCACGTCGGCCCTTCGGGCGCCGGCAACATCGCCAAGCTCGTCAACAACCTGCTGGTGGCTGCCCATCTCGTGACCATGGGCGAGGCCATGCGGCTCGCCGAGGGCGCCGGCCTCTCCGCGCAGGAAGCCATCGCCGTGGTGAACACCGCCAGCGGCCGCAGTGCCGTCAGCGAGGTGATGTTCCCGCGCTGGATCCTCACCAACAGCTTCGACAGCGGCTTCTCCGCCGGGCTGATGCGCAAGGACGTGCGCCTCGCCCTGGAGCTGGCTTCCGAAAGCGCCGTGGACCTGCCGCTTTGCGCCCATGCCGGCGACATCTGGGGCGCCACCCGCGACACCATTCCCGACACGGCCGACTTCACCCGCATGGCCGACTACCGCACGAAGGACGCCGTCTGATGCTCGACACTCCCCACTCTCCGGCAGCCCCGCGCGTCGCCGCACTTCTCGCCGGCTTCCTGCCTGACGGGCGCATCGGCAGCGTTGTCGCCGGCGAGGTCATGCCCGGCACCGGCGCCGCGCTCGATCTCACCAATCCCGCCGACGGCCGCGTCATCGCCAGCTATGCCGATGCCGGTCAAAGCGTCGTCGACGCCGCCATGGACGCGGCCCGCGCCGGACAGGCGGCGTGGTGGAAGATGACCGCCGCCGCGCGCGGCCGTGCCATGTGGGAGATTGCCCGCCTGGTGCGCCAGAACGCCGAGGCGCTGGCGGAGCTGGAGACCCTCTCCGCCGGCAAGCCCATCCGCGACACCCGCGGCGAGGTCGCCAAGGTGGCGGAGATGTTCGAGTATTATGCGGGCTGGTGCGACAAGCTCCACGGCGAGGTGATCCCGGTTCCCACCTCCCACCTCAACTATACCCGCCACGAGCCCATCGGCACCGTGGTGCAGATCACGCCCTGGAACGCGCCCATATTCACCGCCGGCTGGCAGATCGCGCCCGCCATCTGCGCCGGAAACGCGGTGGTGCTGAAGCCGTCCGAGCTGACCCCCCTGACCTCGCTCGCCCTCGGCATGCTGTGCGCCCGCGCCGAAGGCGTGCCGGCCGGCCTCGTCAGCGTGCTCGCCGGCAACGGCCCCACCACCGGTGCTGCGGCCGTGGCCCATGGCCAGACCGGCCTCGTGGTGTTCGTCGGCTCGGCGGAAGCCGGGTCGCGCATCGCCGCCGAGGCGGCCCGCAACATCGTGCCGAGCGTGCTGGAGCTGGGTGGCAAGTCCGCCAACATCGTGTTCGCGGACGCTGACATCTCCCGCGCCCTTCTCGGTGCACAGGCCGCCATCTTCGGCGGCGCCGGGCAGAGCTGTGTCGCCGGCTCGCGCCTGCTGGTGCAGCGCGCCCTCCATGGCGAGTTCGTCGCCCGCCTCTCCGAGGCCGCGCGCCGCATTCCCACCGGCCTGCCCACCGATCCGGCGACCCAGATCGGCCCCATCAACAACCGGCGCCAACTGGACAAGATCTCCGGCATGGTGGATGCGGCGGTGGCGGCGGGCGGCCAGCTCGCGGCCGGCGGCGCCTGCCCCGATACGCTGCGCGAGACCGGCGGCTTCTTCTATGCCCCCACCATCGTGGACGGGGTGACGCCGGCCGCCGACATCGCCCGCGAGGAGGTGTTCGGCCCGGTGCTGGCGGTGCTGCCCTTCGACACGGAAGAAGAGGCCATCGCCATCGCCAATGCGACCCCCTACGGCCTGGCCGGCGCGGTGTGGACGCAGGATGTGGGCCGCGCCCACCGGGTGGCCGCCGAGGTGCGGGCCGGCACCTTCTGGGTCAACGGCTACAAGACCATCAACGTGGCCTCGCCCTTCGGCGGCTTCGGCCGCTCCGGCTTCGGCCGCTCGTCCGGCCGCGAGGCGCTGATGGCCTACACCCAGACCAAGAGCGTGTGGGTGGAAACCGCGCGCACGCCCGGCGTCGCCTTCGGCTACGTGGGCTGACGCCCGCCCGACGTCCCGGTGCCCTCACCGACACCATGCCACGGCGGCCCCCGCCGCCGTGGCCCGCGAGATCCAAGAAAAACATCCAAGAAAAACACCGACCTTTCCAGACACGGCCGCGCAGGCACAGGGGATCACCATGAGCAAGGGCTTAGGACTACAGGACAACGGATTTGCGCCTGCGGATGCAGGGCACGAAGGGCTGGGCATCGCAGGGCCGGTGCGCCTGTTCCTGTTCGCGCTCGCGGCGGTGGTCATCGCCGAGACCATCGGCAACGTCACCATTCCCCTCGGCTCCAACAAGATCGTGCTGCTGCCGCTGTTGTGGGCGCTGCTGTGCGGCGCCGCCCTGGGCCTTGCCGCCCCCCGCATGCCAGGTGTGCTGAAGATGTCGGTCAGCGAGCAGCGGCTCGCCTCCGCCTTCCTGCAGCCGACGCTGCTCATCTTCATCGCCAAGCTCGGCCTTCTGGTGGGCGGCTCGGTGCCGAAGATCCTGTCGGCCGGCTGGTCGCTGGTGTTCCAGGAGTTCGGCCACTTCTTCGGCACCATGGTGTTCGGCCTGCCGGTGGCGCTGCTGCTCGGCATCAAGCGCGAAGCCATCGGCGCCACCTTCTCGGTGGGGCGCGAGCCAAGCCTCGCCATCATCGGCGAGCGCTTCGGCATGGATAGCCCGGAGGGACGCGGCGTGCTGGCGGAATACATCACCGGCACCGTGTTCGGCGCGGTGTTCATCGCCATCCTCGCGAGCTTCATCGCCAGCCTGAACATCTTCAACCCGCTGGCGCTGGCCATGGGTGCGGGGGTCGGCTCCGGCAGCATGATGGCCGCCGCCTCCGGCGCCATCGCCGCGCAGCAGACGCCGGAGATGGCGAAGGACGTGGCCACCTTCGCGGCGGCCAGCAACCTCATCACCACCACCATCGGCACCTATTTCACCCTGTTCCTCTCGCTGCCCTTCACGCTCTGGGCCTACAGCAAGCTGGAGCCCATCCTCGGCCGCAGCCGCAAAGCCGCCATCCCCGCCGATGCCGCTCCGGTCGAGGCGCCGCACGCGGAGATGAAGCTCAGCGTCCTCGCCATCATCGCCGGCTGGGTGCTGATCGGCACCTATGGCCTCATCGGCAACGCCATCACCTACAAGACCCCGGTGGACGGCAACGTGGTGGCAGGCATGGCCATCATCCTCGGCGTGGTGATGGCGGGCTACGGCCTCTACGGGGTCACCGGACGTCGCCTGCCGGCGGTGGTGTGGGTCTCGGCCATCGGCATGGCGCTGACCTATCCGGGCGGGCCGGTCGCGGTTGATGTGGCGGCGCTCACGGGCAAGATCAACTTCCTCGCCCTCGCAACCCCCATCCTCGCCTTCGCGGGCCTGTCCATCGCCAAGGACGTTCCGACCTTCCGCCGCCTCGGCTGGCGCATCGTGGTGGTGTCGCTGATGGCCAATGCCGGCACCTTCCTCGGTGCGGCGCTCATCGCGCAGTTCTTCATGCACCCGCCGGTCTGATCCGCCGCGCATCCCGATCACCGGCAAGGCCCGTGCATGAGCACGGGCCTTGTCGCCATATCCCCCCACCCCGAGCTCGCCATGACCACCCATGTCCCCCCGGACCTCGCAGCCCGCCTCGTCGCCCTCAGGCATGACCTGCATGCCTTTCCCGAACTCGCGTTCGAGGAGACCCGCACCGCAGACGTGGTGGCGCGCGAGCTGGCAGCCCTCGGCCTCAAGGTGACCACCGGCCTCGCCGGCACCGGGGTGGTGGGCACGCTCCATCGCGGCGGCGGCCCGGCCATCGGCCTTCGGGCGGACATGGACGCTCTGCCGATCCTCGAGGCGAGCGGCGTCGCTTATGCCTCGCGCACGCCCGGCACCATGCATGCCTGCGGCCATGACGGGCATGTGGCCATGCTGCTCGGCGCGGCGCATCTGCTGGCGGCGGATCGGGATTTCACCGGCACGGTACATTTCATCTTCCAGCCGGCCGAAGAATGCGCGGGCGGTGGGCGGCGGATGGTCGAGGACGGCCTGTTCACCGCCTTTCCCTGCAAGAGCGTGTGGGGCCTGCACAATTGGCCGGGGCTGCCGCTCGGCACGCTGGCGACGCGGCCCGGCGCCATCATGGCCTCCATGGACACGTTCGAAATCCGCGTGCGCGGCGCGGGCACCCATGCCGCCATGCCGCATCTGGGCATCGATCCGTGCACGGCGGCGGCTGAAATTGTTCTCGCGCTTCAAACCATCGTCAGCCGCCGCCTCTCTCCCCTCGCCCCGGCGGTGGTGAGCGTGACGCAGATTCACGGCGGCGACGCCTGGAACGTCGTCCCCGATCTTGTCACCCTGCGCGGCACGGTACGATGCCTCGGGGAGACGGAGCGCCGGACCATCGCCGACCTCATGGCCCGCATGGTGCCGGGCATCGCCGCGAGCCACGGCGCACAGGCGGAGCTGGACTACTTTGAAGGCTATCCGGCCACCGTGAACTGGGCCGATGCGGTGCCCGTGGCACTGGCGGCCGGGGCTCATGTGCCCGCCATCACGCGCAGGGTGGGCGACGTGGAACCGTCCATGGCGGCGGAGGACTTCGCCTACATGCTTCAGGCGTGTCCCGGCGCCTATGTCTGGCTCGGTGTGGATGGCGCGCGCCCCTCGAAGCCGCTGCACAATCCCGCCTACGATTTCAACGACGACGCGCTCGCCATCGGTCCGGCCTATTGGGCGGCGCTGGCACGGCAGGCGCTCGCGGCCTGAGCCGGCAGGCGCGCCGATGAAGAGATCGCCGGCAATGTCACCCGTTCCGGTCTCGACCGCCGTCACCTTGCCCGACGCGCGCCCCAGCCAGCGGATGTCCACGCCGAAGCGGAACGTGACGCCCAGCCAAGTGCCCCTCGCCGAACAGGCCATGGCGTCGGCCTACGGAATGGGGGGGAACGAGAAAGTGTCCAACCCGCACCCGAGGCTAGACACCTTAACCACTAACAATTTGGATTATAAGGAGAAAAATATGAGCATGGCGACCCCGGCAGGGCTCGAACCTGCGACCTAGTGCTTAGAAGGCACTTGCTCTATCCAGCTGAGCTACGGGGCCCCGATCCGCCTTTTACGGCGGGCGGTCGCACAGCGGAAGCGCCTTTCCCGGTGGGGATCGGGACGCGGCCGGCTCAGTGGGTCCACTGGCCGGTGCGATTGAAGGCGAAATTGTCGGAATACGCCATGCGGCGGCGCCCGGCCTCATGCGGCTCGTACACGCGGTAAGGGATGCCCCGCTTCTCGCAGTAGGCCACCGCTTCTTCCTTCGTCTCGAAGGACAGGTGGATCTGGCTGCGCATGTCGGCCGAAGAGGTGTAGCCCATCAGGGGCTCCACGCGGCGCGCATGCTCCGGCTCGTAATCGAGCACCCAGTGCTTGGTCTTCGCCACGCCGGACTGCATGGCGTTGCGCGACGGCTTGTAGATGCGAGCGACCATGGTTCGAACCCGTCAGAATGCCGGACAGCCCCTGCCGGGCAGCCCGTTTCGTCTATAGTGAAGCCGCGCGGGCGAGGCAACCGAACACGGCGCCGCGCCCGGTTCCGAGATGCCTCAGCGCAGGACCAGACAGTCGGCGGCCGCCTGAGCCGATTGAGCGGCGGTGAGGTGGCTCACCTTGCCGGAGAGTACCAGCGAGCGGGTCTGCTCGGTGACGACCGCACGACCATCGGCGCCCTTCACCAGCAGGGGCGCGCTGGCCACGTAGATCGCGCGGGCGTCGTTGGAAAGCTTGGCCGCGCAGCGTTCGGCGGCGGCCTTGTCGGCAAGAGCGGGAGCCGTCGAGAGGAGCCCTGCGGCCACTGCCATCGCCGCCAACTTCTGCGCCGTCTTCCGCATCCTGCTCACCCTTCACCACATCCCGCCGACGCCCCGCGTCGGGCGCCCCCTTGTTGAGGAGATCGCAGGCGAATGCAAGCCGGGCCGATCAAGTGGCGAACCACCATGTGGCGAGGCCGAGGAAGGCGAAGAATCCCACCGTGTCCGTCACCATGGTGACGAACACCCCCGAGGCCACCGCGGGATCCAGCTTGAGCTTCGCGATGACGATGGGAATGAGGATGCCGAACAGGCCGGCGGCGACCATGTTCA
The DNA here is from genome assembly GCF_023571765.1 of Xanthobacter aminoxidans. Lineage (GTDB taxonomy): Bacteria > Pseudomonadota > Alphaproteobacteria > Rhizobiales > Xanthobacteraceae > Xanthobacter > Xanthobacter aminoxidans. The sequence goes on from NZ_JAMJXC010000004.1 coordinate 218,510, forward strand.
GGATCAGCGCCGAGGAAATCACCACGCCGAGATGGACGTTGGCGAACCAGAAGCCGGCGATGAGGCCGAGCAGGCACGCGAGCGTCGTGCCGTTCACCAGCCCCACCAGCACCTCGCGCAACACGATGCGGCGGGCGTTGTGGCTCGACAATTCCTTGGTGGCGAGGGCGCGCACCGCCACCGTCATGGTCTGGGTACCGGCATTGCCGCCCATGGAGGCGACGATGGGCATGAGGATGGCGAGCGCCACCATCTTCTCGATGGTGCCCTCGAACAGGCTGATGATGGAGGCCGAGACGAAGGCGGTGCCCAGATTCACCACCAGCCAGGGCAGCCGGCTACGGGCGGTGAAGGCCACCGTGTCCGACAATTCCTCGTCGCTGCGCACGCCGCCGAGAGCGCGCAGGTCCTCGTCCGCCTCTTCCTGGATCACGTCCACCACGTCGTCGATGGTCATGACGCCGACGAGCCGTCCGGCATCGTCCACGACAGGGGCGGAGACGAGGTTGTAGCGCTCGAACATGCGCGCCACGTCCTCCTGGTCCTCGGACGCCTTCACCACCTTGGCCTGCTCGGCCTTCACCGCGCTCATCAGCACCGGGCGGCGGGTGCGCAGCAGCCGGTCGAGGGGAACGGAACCGACGAGCCGATAGGCGGGGTCGACGATGAACACCTCATAGAAGGTGTCCGGCAGGTCCGCGGTCTCGCGCATGTAGTCGATGGTGCGGCCGACGGTCCAGAACGGCGGGACGGCGATGAACTCCGTCTGCATGCGCCGGCCGGCGCTTTCTTCCGGATAGTCGAGGGAGCGCTGCAGGGCGACCCGCTCCGGCGCCGGAAGGTGCTCCAGAACCGCCGCCATCTCATCCTCGTCGAGATCTTCGAGGATGTAGACCGCATCGTCCGAATCAAGGTCGCGCATTCCGCGGGCGACGGTGAGCGGCGAGAGGCTGCGCAGGATGGAGAGGCGGACGGTCTCGTCCAGCTCGGTCAGGGCGGTGAAGTCGAAGGCCGGCCCCAGCATCTCGATGAGCCGGCGCCGCTCGTCGGCGTCCAGCTCCTCGATGAGGTCGCCCATATCGGCTTCGTGCAGATCGCTCGCGAGCGCCTTCAACGCGTCCACGTCGCGGGCGGAGATGGCCTCCTCGACCCGGCTGCGGAAGGCGTCCGAGAGATTGCCCTCCTCGTCGCGCACCGTGAGAGGCGCGAGCGCGGCACCGGCCGGGTCGGCAGCCTCGGCGGCGGCCGGATCAGCATCGTCGCGCATGGGCTCCTCCCGGTGGGTCAGGCGGGATGGGCGCCCGCCTCCGGCGCGGAAGCAGGGCACGGGGTCTGGGGATGGCTGGGGGCCGGCCGCTTCGCGCGACGACGAAGGGGCAGGTCCCTCCCGCTGCGTCTAGTGATCCCTGCGGCGTTTGTGAAGCCTTCCGCGGGACATCACCCCTTTTCGCTGGACCGGGCGGTCTCCATGTCACTATGAACACCCCGGCCTGCCGGAGATATCGTCAGATGAACACCCTGCCCTATTCCGAGCGCCCGCTCTTCCGCCCGGGACCGCGCACGCTCAACTGGATGATTCCGCTCGGCATGGGCGCCGTCGGCTGGGCGCTCTACATGCGCTACATGGTGGTGGAGCCGACCCTCGTCTCCCTCGCCTGCGAGGCGGGGCTGGAAAGCGCCGGCTGCTACGGCCGCGCGGCGGTGCTGGCGCTGTCGGCGTGGAACGTGTTCGGCGGCGTGGCGCTGGTGGTGGCGCTGATCCAGCTTCTGGCACCGGGCCTCGCCACCTTCTCGGTGGGCATGGTGTTCGCGAGCTTCGCCCTCGTCTTTCACAACGAGGTCGCCGGCGCGCTGGCGGCGATGATGCTCATCCTCTCCTTTGCACGGCCTGGACCCGCCACAGCGTGAAGGCCATGACGAGGCAGAGCGCGCCGAACCAGGCCGCCTGCCAGTTGGCAAGGGTCTCGTTGAGCGGCACATAGAGGCCGGCGACCAGCAGGCCCCACATGGCGATCAGCTCTGCAAGACCCGCGCCGTCGCGATCGGCCCGCCGCACGAGCAGGGGCGCCGCGACCGCCGCCACCAGCGCGGTGAGCGGGAACACCGGGAAATCCTTGTAGCGCGGATCGAACACCAGCTCGAACGCCACCGATCCCACCGCGATCGTGGCCAGCGCCAGCACCGCGGCGGCGGCGACGGCGGCACCCGAGGTCGCCGTCCAGCGGCGGGAATCAAGCGCCACCGAGAAGGGGGCGAGCCCCTGCCCGCGCATGATCACGGCCGGCATCGTCACCATGGCCGCGACGGCGGCGGCAAGGATGAGCCCGTTGCGCAGCCAGCCGACGAAGCCGAGGCTTTCCAGCGGCAGCGCCGAGAGCGCAGCGCCGAGCGTCGCCCCGCCGAACAGGGCGATGGCGGCGATGGCGTACCATTCCATCGGCCGCACCGGCTCCTCGCGGCGGCGGGCGGCAGCGAGGGCCGAACCGAACACCGCGACGACAGACAGCAGACCGACGGCGATATGCATGCGCCAGCCCGGGAAATCCTCCACCGGCTGGCCCCAGGCGAACTTGGGCAGGCGCGTGTCGGCGTCGATCACGCCCCAGTGGCCGCCCACCGTGCCCTCGCTGCGCCGCTTCCACGGCTGGTCGAAGGCCTCGATGACGTTGACCCGGTAGCCTTGGCGCTTGGCCAGCGCCACCACGTCGTGCATCACCCGCGCCTGATTGGCGGGCGAGGGCAGCGCATCCTCGCGCATGCGGCCGGAGCTGGGCCAGCCGGTTTCGCCGATGAGAATTTCCTTGCCGGGAAAGGCCTCGGCCATGCGCTGGCGGATCTCGTCCACATGCGGGCCGGCGTCCTCGGCGGAGACCGGAAGGTCCTCCCAGTAAGGCAGGATGTGGATGGTGACGAAATCCACGTTCTCGGTCAGGCCCTTGTTGCGCTCCCAGAACTCCCACACGTCGGCATAGGTGACGGGCACGGCGCCCACCTCGCGCTTCACGCGGGCGAGCACGTTGGCAAGTTCGGTCGCCGACATCTCACCGCGCAGCAGCACCTCGTTGCCGACGACGACGGCCTTAACCACGTCCGGATTTTCTTTCGCGAGGCGGATGCCGGTCTCGAGCTCGATGCGGTTGCGGTTCGCGTCCGGCCCCAGCCAGATGCCGAGCAGCATGGTGAGGCCGTGCTTGCGGGCCAGCGCCGGCGCCTTGTCGAGGCCCATCTCGATGGAATAGGTGCGCACGCAGGACGTGATCTGCGCGAGGCGGACGAAATCCTCCTCGATCTGCGCCTCGGGAATCACCAACCCCTTCTGGAACGGCGACTGGCCATCACGGAACGGGGCATAGGAAACGCAGGGCAGCTTCTCCCCCGCGGCCAGGGGCGACGGGGGCATGTCCACCGGACGTCCGAGATAGGTCCACAGGCCGGCGATGACGCCGCAGACCAGGAGCGCCAGCACCAGAGGCAGCCGCATGGAGGAAGGCATCTCGTCTCCAGAGGTGAAGGTGTTCCCCGCGCCACATAGAGCCTTGGGCGGGCGGTGTGAAGCCTCCGCCTCGACCATGGCGGACGGTAGGCGAAAGCCACGCTCTCCATACGACATGTGCTGAAGGACGCGCCGTCATGCTGACAAATTCTCTCCCTTCTCCTAGGGTGTCGGGCGCGGCGCCCGCCGACCATTTTCTCGAGATCATGATCCTCATGCACCCCTACCGCCTCCCGCTGCTCGCGGCCGCAATCGTTTTCGCGTGCCTCTCGCCGGCCTCGGCCCAGACCCAGCCGACCGACCAGAAGCCGCCGGCGGAGCTGACCGCCGAGCAGAAGGCCGCCGTGGCCGAGCAGCGCCGCTCGGTTGAGGAGTTCAACGAGGCGGCGAAGCTGCCCGGCGCGGCCGGCCTGCCCGAGTGCGTCTTCACCGGGCGGCGGATCGCCGCACTGATCTGGAACGACGACGTGGACACCGCGCGGCGGCATCTGGAATTCTACGAGCGCTTCGGCTGCCCCACCGAGCATCTGAAGGTGGCGGTGCGCTGCCTCGTTCGGCAGGGCAAGATCGACACCAAGGCCGGCGAGAAGGTCGCGGCCCGTGCGCAGCAGTGCTGGGTGAACCCTGACTTTGTCGCCGCCGCACCGGCCCCTGCGGCAGGCGCAGCGCCGGCCGCGCCGGCCGCCCCTGCCGGCGCTGCGCAATAATCAGATCATTGCGCAGACACTCGGCTGACGCAGCGTCGTCGAAGAGGCGCCATGATCGGGATTTATCTCTCTGCGTGAGAGTGTTAGTGTCTCGATGCATTGCAGCGTAAATTTACCATTAATGCTGCAATGCCGACCTTGGGGCAGGTCGAAAGGGTGCCCTGGTACGTTCGCGTAATTCCCGGAAACGTCCTCTGGAACCTGTGCCTTAAGCCAGCGTTGGGTTCCGACTTCCCCTATGGGTGGGCCTCGCCATGCGTCCCGGTCTTGCTGCTGCGGCAGCGGTCATTGCGGTTGTGACCTCGTTCCACGCCGCGATGTGGCTTTCCATGCGTCCCGAGGCGAGCGCTCCGAACATCACGGACCGCTTCCAGAGCCTGTCCTTCGCGCCCTTCGCGCGGAACATGAGCCCGGAAGGCGACGCCCCCACCACCGAGGCGCAGGTGCGCTCGGACATGGCGGTGGTCGCGCCCTACAGCCGCGGCGTGCGCACTTATTCGTCCACCAACGGCAAAGAGCTGATCGCCCCCATCGCGGCCGAGCAGGGCCTGCGCGTGACCGCCGGCGCCTATCTTAACCGGGAAGTCGACAAGGATACGGGCAAGCCGATTGAAGTGGTCGACAAGGCGACCGGCAAGAAGGTCACCGTCAAGGAACGCAACGACATCGAGATCGACGGGGTCGTCAAGGTCGCCCGCCAGAACCGCAATGTGAACGCGGTGATCGTCGGCAACGAGACGGTCCTGCGCGGCGATATGTCGAAGTCCGAGCTCGCCGCCGTCATCCGCAAGGTGAAGCGTCAGGTCAACGTGCCGGTGAGCACCGGTGAAATCTGGAACACCTGGCTGGAGCCGGATGCGCCCGAGCTGGTCGCGTCCGTCGACTTCATCCTCGCCCACATCCTGCCCTACTGGGAAGACGTGCCAGCCGATCAGGTGGTCGACTACACCATCAACGCCTACAACCGCCTGCGCGCCGCTTATCCCGGCAAGCGCGTCGTGATCGGCGAGTTCGGCTGGCCCTCGCACGGCTACAACCGTGGCGCCTCCGTGCCTGATCCCATGGAGCAGGCCAAGATCATCCGCAATTTCGTCGCCCGCGCCGATGCGCTGGGCATCGAGTACAACATCATCGAGGCGTTCGACCTGCCCAAGAAGCAGAACGAAGGCTCGGTGGGTCAGTACTGGGGCGTGTTCGATGCGGACCGCACCCTGAAGTTCCCCCTCACCGGCCCGATCTTCGAGAAGACCTACAACCAGACCGCCATCCTGGCGCTGCTCTTGGGCGTGCTCTTCACCCTGCCGCTGCTGCGCATGCGTGACCTCACCGTGACGCAGGGCCTTGTGCTGGCCGCCTCGGCCAACGGCGTCGCAGCATGGCTGGCGCTGGTGGTGGACTACTGGCTCAACCATTACGTCAGCGGCGGTGACTACCTCACCCTTGCCCTCAGCGTCGTGATGCTGGTGCCGCTGGTGTTCGTCCTGCTCTATCGCATCGAGGAACTGGCGGCGGTGGCCTTCGGCAGCGGCCCCAAGCGCCTCGTCGAAGAGCAGAAGCACGCCGCGCCCTCGCGCTTCCCCAAGGTCTCCATCCACGTGCCCGCCTATCGCGAGCCGCCGGAGATGCTGATCCAGACCATCGATGCCCTCGCCCGGCTGGAGTATCCCAACTACGAGGCGATCATCATCGTCAACAACACGCCGGACCCGGCGATGGTGGAGCCGGTGCGCGCCCACTGCGCCACGCTCGGCGACCACATCAAGTTCATCAACGCCGAGAAGGTGGCGGGCTTCAAGGCCGGTGCCCTGCGCATCGCCCTCGATGCGACGGCCCCCGATGCCGAGATCATCGGCGTCATCGACGCCGACTATGTGGTGACGCCCGACTGGCTGAAGGACCTCGTGCCCGCCTTCGACGATCCGACCGTCGGTCTCGTCCAGGCGCCGCAGGATCACCGCGATGCCCATCGCAGCCCGCTGCACGAGGCGATGAACGCCGAATATGCCGGCTTCTTCGACATCGGCATGGTGCAACGCAACGAGGACGACGCCATCGTCGTCCACGGCACCATGTGCCTCATCCGCCGCGCGGCCATGGTGGAGGCCGGCAACTGGTCGTCCGACACCATCTGCGAGGACACCGACCTCGGCCTGTCCATCGCCGAGAACGGCTGGAAGACCCACTACACCCGCAAGCGCTATGGCTATGGCCTGCTGCCCGACTCGTTCGAGGCCTTCAAGAAGCAGCGTCACCGCTGGGCCTACGGCGGATTCCAGATCATTAAGAAGCACTGGCGCCGGTTCCTGCCGGGCAATTCCCGCCTGACCACGGCGCAGAAGCGGCACTTCGTGCTCGGCTGGATTTCCTGGCTCGGCTCGGAATCGGTGGGCGCCTTCATGGCCGTTGCCTCGCTGCTGTTCGTGCCCTTCGTCGCCTACTTCTCCATCTCCGTGCCGGCCCATGTGCTGACGCTGCCCATCCTCATCACCTTCCTGGTGTATGTGCTGCACTTTATCAGCCTGTACCGCCTCAGGGTGGAGACCACGCCGATGCGCATGCTCGGCGCGGCGGTGGCGGCCAGCGCGGTGCAGTTCACGGTGGCCAAGGCGGTGTTCGACGGGTTCCGCTACAAGGATCTCGCCTTCGCCCGCACCGCCAAGGGCAACAACTGGCTCGCCGGCGCGGCGCGCTCCTTCCCGGCCCTGCCGGAAGCCATCATCGGTGGCCTGCTGATCGCGGCGGGGACCTACATGCTGGTGGCGAACAACCTGCCGGGCTCCACCATCGTGAAGACCTCCAACGACTGGCGCCATATCCGCGAGATCAACCTCTACGGCATCGCTCTGCTGGTGCAGAGCCTGCCGTTCGTGGCCGCGGCGATCATCGGCGCCTTCGAGCCTTCGCGCCTCAATGACTTCGCCACCTGGCGGGTCATCGGCGCCAAGCTCTCGGCGGTGCCCCGCCGCCTCGGCCTCAACGCGCGCCGCGCCGTCGTGGACTGACCGGGGCCGCAGACCTGAACCGAACGCCCGGCCCTCGTGCCGGGCGTTTTCGTTTGTCCTCCCCTGCGCCGCCCGGAACGGTGGCGTCCTGAGCCGCGATGCCCGAGCAGCCGACCAGCCCCCCACCCTCCCCGGCTCCCCCCGCCCTGATCCTCGCCGGGGGCCTCGGCCGGCGGATCAACGCGCCGGCGCTGGGGGCCGCGGAAAAGCCGCTGGTGGCGCTGGGAGGCCGGCCCCTCATCGCGTACGTCATCGAACGCCTGAGGTCGCAGGCCGGCCCCCTCCTCATCAACGCCAACGCCCCCGCCGGGACCTATGAGAGATTCGGCCTCCCGGTGCTGCCGGATACCATCGCAGGCTATCCGGGGCCGCTCGCCGGGGTTCTGGCGGGCCTTGACCATCTGGCGCAGATCGCGCCCGCCTCAAGCCTCGTCACCGTCGCCGCCGACACGCCGTTCCTGCCGCAGGATCTCGTCGCCCGGCTGACGGAGCGGCACCGGGAGACCGGCACCGTTGTGTGCGCGGCATCGGGTGGACAGCGCCATCCCGTCATCGCCCTGTGGCCGGCAGCGGCTCGCGCCGCGCTGCGGCAAAGCCTTGAGGCGGGACGGCTGAAAGTCGGGCTTCTCCTCGATGCCCTCAATGCCGTAACGGTGTCGTGGGATGGCCTTCCGGATGACCCATTCTTCAACGTGAACACGCCGGAAGACCTTGCCATTGCAGAGAAACGCCTCGCTGCCCGCCAATGAAGCATGGTCATGCTTGCGGCAGGATTGGGGAGGGTTTAGGACTGCAGGACGGCGGCTTCGCATTCGCGAAGATGCCGGAGCGGAGACGGACTTGCCGCTCGGAGACCGGACCGCCACCTCCGGCCCTCCGCCGAAAACGGGGTCTGTCCGCCCAAAGGATGAGGGATCCATGGACGCCACCACCAACACCGGGGCAAAAGCGGCCAAGCTAAGCTTGGGGGAGAAGAGCTGGGACCTTCCGATCCACGAAGGCTCCATCGGACCCGACGTGGTCGACATCTCCAAGCTCTACGGCCAGACGGGGATGTTCACCTACGACCCCGGCTTTACCTCGACCGCTTCCTGCGAAAGCAAGATCACCTACATCGACGGCGACGAAGGCGTGCTGCTCTATCGCGGCTACCCCATCGAGCAGCTTGCCGAGAACGGTGACTTCCTCGAGACCTGTTACCTCCTGCTCTACGGCGAACTCCCCACTGCGGCGCAGAAGGCGGAATTCGACAAGTCCGTGACCAATCACACGATGGTCCACGAGCAGATGACCCGCTTCTTCCAGGGCTTCCGCCGCGACGCCCACCCGATGGCCATCATGGTGGCGTCGGTCGGCGCGCTCTCGGCCTTCTATCACGACTCCACCGACATTTCCGACCCCACCCAGCGCCTGATCGCATCGATCCGCATGATCGCGAAGATGCCGACGCTGGCGGCCATGGCCTACAAGTATTCCATCGGCCAGCCGTTCGTTTATCCGAAGAACGATATCGACTATACGTCGAACTTCCTGCGCATGTGCTTCGCTGTCCCGTGCGAGGAATACAAGGTCAACCCCATTCTCTCGAAGGCGATGGATAAGATCTTTATCCTCCACGCCGATCACGAGCAGAACGCGTCCACCTCCACGGTGCGCCTCGCCGGCTCTTCCGGCGCCAACCCCTTCGCCTGCATCGCCGCCGGCATCGCCTGCCTGTGGGGCCCCGCCCACGGTGGCGCCAACGAGGCGGCCCTCAAGATGCTGGCCGAGATCGGCTCCGTGGACCGCATCCCCGAATACATCAAGCGCTCGAAGGACAAGAACGATCCTTTCCGCCTGATGGGCTTCGGCCACCGGGTCTACAAGAACTACGACCCGCGCGCCAAGATCATGCAGCAGACCTGCCACGAAGTGCTGACCGAGCTCGGCATCAAGGACGATCCGCTGCTCGACGTGGCCGTGGAGCTGGAGCGCATCGCGCTTCACGACGACTACTTCATCGAGAAGAAGCTCTACCCGAACATCGACTTCTATTCGGGCATCACCCTCAAGGCGATGGGCTTCCCCACCACCATGTTCACCGTGCTGTTCGCCCTCGCCCGCACCGTGGGCTGGATCGGCCAGTGGAAGGAAATGATCGAGGACCCGAGCCAGCGCATCGGCCGTCCCCGCCAGCTCTACACCGGTGCCGCCCAGCGCGACTACGTGGCCATGTCCAAGCGCAAGTGATCTCCAAGCGCAAGTGAGCGCTGGAGGTCGTCTGAATAAGGAAAACGCGGCCTTCGGGCCGCGTTTTTCGTTTGAGGATCAGTGTGGCCGCACCAGCGCTTCAGCCCGGTGACGGCAGGGTGCCGGGGCGGCCGTCCCGCGCGAGGCGCAGCACCACCTCGGCCGCGCGCGCGCTGGGGCTTGGGCCGGCAATGCCGAAGATGTCGTCGAAGCTGGCGAACGCCGCCTCCTGCCGCTGCCGCGCCGGGCTGTCCTCCAGAAGACTGCCGAGGGCACCGACGAGCGCCGGCACCGTGCAATATTCCTGCAGGAACTCCGGCACCACATTCTCCCCCGCCACCAGATTGGCGAGGATCACCGTCGTGCCCTTCAGCACCCGCCGGCCGATCTGCGCCTCCAGCCAGCCGATGCGGTAGGCGGCAACGTGGGGAATGCCGGCGAGTGCCAGTTCCAGCGTCACCGTGCCGGAGGCGGCGAGCGCGGCGTGGGCGGAACGGAAGGCTTCCAGCTTCTCCGCCTCGCGCGTCACGATGCGCGGCTTCAGCGGCCAGCTGGCGATGGTCTCGCGCACCAGCCCCTCCAGCCTTGGCAGGGTGGGCAGCACAAGTTCCATCTCGTGGGCGCGACCGACCTCAGCCAGAGCCGCGCCGAAATCCGCGCCAATGCGCGAAATCTCCCGCCGCCGGCTGCCCGGCAACACCAGCACCAGCGGTGGCTTCGCCTGCCGCCGCTCGGCCTCGGCGGGCGACGGGCGCAATTCGCCCAGCCGCTGCAGCAGGGGATGGCCCACATAGAAGGTGGGCGGCCCACCCAGCTTGCGATGGACCTCCGGCTCGAACGGCAGCAGGGCCAGCAGCGCGTCCACATAGGGCCGCATGGCCGCCGCCCGCCCGGACCGCCAGATCCACACGGTGGGCGACACATATTTGACGATGGGAATGTTCGGGTTGCGCGCCCGCACCCGCGCCGCAACGCGGTGGGTGAAGTCCGGCGCATCCACCAGCACCAGTACGTCCGGCGCGTCGGCCAGCACCGCCTCGACCGTCTCCTTCAAGCGCCGAAGGATGGTGGGGAGCTTCCCGACCACGGCGGCGATGCCGATGGCGGTCAGGTCCTCCATGGGATAGAGGCTTTCGAGCCCGGACGCGCCCATGCGCCGGCCGCCGACCCCCCGGAAGGATGCGCCCGGCGCGGCCTCGACCAGCGCTTCCATCAGCGCGCCGCCGAGCTGGTCCCCGGACTCCTCACCCGCAACGATGAAGACCTTCGGGGAGCGCGTACCGTTCTGCGGGGTCACGCGGTATGCCCTCCGATGCCGGCGACGAACAGGCCGGCCGCATCTGCGGCCTCCACCAGCGCCTGCGCATCCGGCACGATGGCCCCGCCCGCCTCGAAGGCGATGCCGGCAAGGCCGACCTCCGCCGCGCGCGTCACGGTCTGCGGGCCGAGGGAGGGCAGATCCACCCGGCGGTCCTGCCCCGGCTTCGGCGCCTTCACCAGCACGCCCTTGCCGGCGGCGAAGCGCAGACGGCCGGAACGGCGCATCTCGCCGTAGCGCGCCAGCATCTGGTCGGTCCCCTCGGCCGCCTCGACCGCTGCCACCAGCCCGTCCACCACGATCACCCCCTGCCCCACGTCGAATGGGCCGAGGGCGCGGATGACATCCAGACCACGCCCGATATCCGCCTGCTGGGTCTCGCTGGGGGTGCGCGCGCCCAGCACGCCCTGCGGCAGCAGCAGGCGCGGGGCCACCTCGTGCGCGCCGACCAAGGTGAAGCCCTGTTCCGAAACCAGGCCCAGCACGCCCGAGAGGAGATGATTGTCGCCGCCGCGGAACAGGCGGGCGATGCGCGGCAGCAACCGCAGCATGGTGAAATCGAAGCCGAGGTCGCGCAAACGCGGGCGGGTGAGCGCACCCACCATCACCACCTCGCGCACCCCGCGCGCTCGCGCCCAGGCCGTGACGGAGCCAAGCGAGCCAAGCCGGAACCAGCGGTGCGGATAGCGCTCCAGCGCCGGATCGGCAAATCCCTGGATGAGGAGCAGCACGACCTCGCGGCCCTCCGCCCCGGCCGCTTCCGCAACCGCCGCAGGAAAGGCGCCGCTGCCGGCGACAATGCCGAGCGGGGTCCGCTTCTGCGCCGCACAGGGGCCGGACGCATCCGGGCGGCGCGCCGCCCCGGCACGCCCCTGCCCGTCTTCCCCCGGCAGGCCCACGGCTCAATCCTCCTTGATGACGCCCCGCGCGGGATGGCAGATCGGGCGCTTGCGGTCGGCATCGATGAAGGCCACCACGGCCGCCGCGAACGCCGATTCCCCGACCATCTGCCGCACCTTATCGAGGCGCTGGTCGAACGTGCCCTCGCCAAAGAAGAGGTCGCGATAGACCGCACGGGCCGCATGCAGGTCGGACTTGGTGAAGCCGCGCCGCTTCATGCCCACCACGTTGAGGCCGACCAGCTTGCCGGCCTGCCCGAGCACGTTGGCGAAGGGGATCACGTCCTCGCGCACGCCGGTGAGGCCGGAAATCATGCACTGGGCGCCGATGCGGGTGAACTGGTGCACCGCGCACTGGCCGCCGAGGAAGGTGAAGTCACCGACGCTCACATGGCCGCCGAGCACGGCATTGTTGGCGAAAATGACGCCGTTGCCCACCGTGCAGTCGTGGCCCACATGGGAGCCCGTCATCATCATCACGCCATTGCCGATGCGCGTGATGCCGCCGCCGCTCACCGTGCCCGTGCTGGCGGTCGCGTGCTCGCGAAGCATGCAATCCGTGCCGATGACGAGCTTCGTCGGCTCGCCCTTGTAATGCACCGACTGGGGCGCGGACCCCAGAGAGGCGAAGGGGAAGACCTGGGTGCGCGCACCGATGGTGGTGACGCCCTGGATGACCACATGGGCGTGCAGCTTCACGCCCGCTTCGAGCACCACATCGGGACCGAGGATGGCATAGGGACCGATCTCGACATCATCCGCGAGCCCCGCCGGGTTCTCCACCCGGGCGGTGGGATCGATCTTCGCCACTAGCTGTTCTCCACGATCATCGCGCCGACTTTGGCCTCGGCCACCAGCTCGCCGCGCACCTTGGCCTCGCCTCGGTACCACCACATGTTGCGGCGGCGGCTGATGCGGGTCATGTGGTATTCGAGCACATCTCCCGGCACCACGGGCCGGCGGAACTTCGCCTCGTCGATGGTCATGAAATAGACCAGCGAGGGCTTCTCCTTGTTTTCCTTGCCCAGCACGCAGACGACGCCCGCGGTCTGCGCCATGCCCTCGATGATGAGCACACCCGGCATCACCGGATTGCCCGGGAAGTGGCCGAGGAAGTGCGGCTCGTTGGCGGTGACGTTCTTGACGCCGATGCAGGAGAGATCGCCGTCGATCTGCTCCACGCGATCCACCATCAGGATGGGATAGCGGTGCGGCAGGCAGGCGAGCACCCTCTGGATGTCCGCGCTGCCGAGCACCTTGGGGGCTTCGGCCTGGGCCGCGCCGGCTTCGCCGGCTGCGCGCGTGGTGTCGTTCATTCCTGCGGTCCTTCCCCTTCCTCGTCGTCCTTGCCCCGGCGGGCGCCGGCGGCGGCGATGCGCCTGAGCGTCGCCACCTCGCGGAACCACTCACGCACAGGCTTAGCCGGCGAACCGCCCCAGCGCACGCCGGGGGGCACGTCGCCCTTCACGTTGCTGGAAGCAGCGATCTGCGCGCCGGTGCCGATGGTGACATGGCCGACCACCCCCACCTGCCCGCCGAGCATCACGAAATCACCGAGCGTGGTGGAGCCCGAGATGCCGGTCTGGGACACCACGATGCAATGGCGGCCGATCACCACGTTGTGGGCAATCTGCACCAGATTGTCGATCTTGGTGCCCTCGCCGATCACCGTGTCGGTGATGGCGCCGCGATCGATGGTGGTGTTGGCGCCGATCTCGGCATTGTCCTGGACCACAACCCGGCCGAGCTGGGGCACCTTCACATGGCCAGCAGGGCTCGGCTGGTAGCCGAAGCCGTCGGAGCCGATGCGCGCGCCGGCATGGATGATGACGCCGTTGCCCAGATAAGCGTGGATCACGCTTGCACCGGGCCCGATGGCGCAGTTGCGGCCGATGCGCACGTTCGGACCGACAATGGCACCGGCGCAGATGACAGTGCCCGCGCCGATCTCGGCGGCGGGGCCGATGACGGCGCCCGGATCGACCGTCACCCCATCCTCCAGCCGCGCCTTCGGATGGACCTGAGCGCCGGGCGCGACACCCTCATGGCCGAAGATCGGCAGCGGGCGGAGCGCGGCCGGAAACATGCGCCGCGACACGGCAAGGAAGGCGGCAGCCGGACGCGGGGCAATCAGCAGGGGCAGGCCGGCCGGAGCCTTGGGGGCAAAGCGATCGGAGGTGATGAGCGCGCCGGCGCGCACGCTGCCGAGCTTCTCCGCGAACAGGAAGGAATCGCAGAAGGCGAGTTCGTCGGGGCCGGCGGTTTCCAGCGTGCCGAGGCCGCTGATGCGCCGGGCACCAAGCTCAGCCTCCTCCGCGGGGCTCGAAGCGGCAAGCCGCGCTCCCGAGAGGGTTGCCACTTCCGCGAGGGTCAGCGGCTCCGGAAGCGGGAAGAAGAGGTCGTGACTCATGACGGATACGCCCAGACGCCGGAGGACGGAACAGGAGGTTTCACGTACGCGCCAAGGAGGCCTCCGGGCAAGCCCCAAGCACGCGCAAATCCCAGCCGCAGGTCGGCCTCAACCGCAGCGGGGGCAGCTTTGAGCAAGACATTCCATCGGGAAGGCGCCCAGCTGCCGGCATCACCCGGCGGTGCGGCATTCGCCCTTACGGATGATCGTGGGGTTGGCTGGCGCGGGATCAGCAAGGCGGAACGACGACCACGGCACCGTGACGCGGAAGACAGCGCGCGGCGGAAGGTCTCGCAGGAGAGGCGGTGCTGCAGGAGCTTGCTCGCGTGGTGGAAATGCGCCTCTCCCATAACGACACTGCCTCCCCGATGCAACGCACCGGAGAGGCAGGGAAGAGGTCTCATCCCGTTGGAGCTTCGGAAGCGAAAGCCGCCGCAGCTCTTCCGTAGAGCCAGATCAGAAGCGGGTACCGCCGGAGAAGCGGAACGCCTGGGTCTGGTCGAACTGGGCCTGCGAGAGCACCCAGGCATAATCGAAGCGCAGCGGACCGAAGGGCGACTGCCAGATCAAGCTGACACCGACCGAGGAGCGGATCGCGTCGTCGTCATAGACGCAGACGTTGTTGTAGCCCCAAGTCTTGCCAATGCTCGGGCAGTTCACCAGGTTCGGCTTGCCGTAGAAGTTGCTGCCGTCCCAGTTGTACACGCCGGGGAACTTCGTCGGGCCGCCGTAGTCGAACAGCGAGCCAGCGTCCGCGAAGATCGCGCCCTTCATGCCGATATCCTTGGGAAGGAAGGCGAAGGGGAACTGGATTTCCGCGGAGACACCCCAGTAGGTCGTGCCGCCAAGCGCGTTCAGCTGGTTGTTGTAGCAATTGTAGGAGAGCGGCGTGCCGGCGTTCGATGCCGCGCAGGGCGCGATATCGCGGGGGCCGATACCGGACGGCGCGAAACCGCGGACGAGGTTCGGACCCATGTAGAAGTTGTCCAGCACGTCCAGGTCCTGATTGCCCCAGGACGAGACATAGCCAGCCTGTGCGCGCAGGATGAGCACGCTGTCGTACGGCAGCGGGGTGTAGTGCCGGAAGTCACCCGTGGTGCGGATGAAGTTCACGTCGCCGCCCACGCCCGCCAGGTCCTGCTTCAGCTCGGCGTAGATGCCCTGGGTCGGGCTCTGGTTGTTGTCGAGCGAATTGAACGACAGCGTGTAGCCCAGCGCCGAGGTGATGGTCGCACCCTGAGCAGCTGCATCACGAATGGCCCAGGAGATGGACGTGGCGCAGTAGCTGTAGGGCAGCGTGCCGACATCGCCGTAGTTGCTGCAGAGGTTGATCGAGCGCTGATAGAGGTTGTAGCGCAGGGCCAGCGTGATCTCGTCAGTGATGGGCAGGCCGAAGCGCAGGCCGCCACCGACCATGTTGGTGCCGTAAGGCGTGTAGCTCGTGGTCTCGGTGTTCTTCCAGTAGAGGTCGAAACCGGCCGCGAGGCGATAGCCGAGGAAGTAGGGCTCGGTGAAGGAGAATTCCGCACCCTGCGAGTACTGGCCCAGCGTGCCGGAGACCTTCACGTACTGGCCGCGGCCGAGGAAGTTCTTCTCGCCCAGCGAGACCTCGCCGATGATGCCGTCCGCAGTCGAGTAGCCGCCGGAGATGGAGAACTCGCCCGTGGGCTGGTCTTCCACGTCCACCGCGAGGATCACACGATCCGGCGCGGAGCCGGGCTCGGTGGTGATCTTCACGTTCTTGAAGTAGCCGAGGTTGCGCAGCCGGCGCTCGGCCCGATCGACCAGCACGCGGTTGTAGGCGTCGCCCTCGCCGATATCGAACTCGCGACGGATGACGTAATCGCGGGTGCGGGTGTTGCCGCGGATCTCGATGCGCTCGATGTAGACCCGCGGGCCTTCCTCAAGCACGAACGCGACGTTGATGAGCTTGGCCTGGAAGTCGCGATCGCCGCGCGGACGCACCTGGGCGAAGGCGTAGCCAGACTTGGACGCCTCAATGGTCAGGTTCTCGACCGACTTCTCGACCAGTTCGGCGTTGTAGATCTGGCCATCCTGCGCACGCACCACGCGCTTCAGGGAGTCCGCGGAGAGATCGCGGATGTTGGAGATCACGTCGACCTTACCGAAGCGGTACTGGTCGCCCTCCTCCAACGTGAACGTGAGGACATAGCCGCCGCCGGCGGGATCGAGCTCGGCGGTCGCGCCGATGATGCGGAAGTCGGCATAGCCGTTCTTCAGGTAGAAGCGGCGCAGCAACTCCTGGTCCGAGTTCACCCGGTCCGGATCATAGGCGTCGGTGGACTTCAGGAACGACAGCCAGTTGGTCTGGGTCGTGGAGATGACGTCCTTCAGCTTCCAGTCCGAGAAGGCCTTGTTGCCGACGAACTTGATGTCCTTGATGCCGGTCTTGTCGCCTTCCTTGATCTCGAAGACCAGATCGACGCGGCCGTTGCCGCGGTCGATGGTGACCGGGTTCACGCGCACGTCGCTGCGGCCCGACCGGCGATAGATCTCGATGATGCGCTGGGTGTCAGCCTGAACGACCGACTTGTTGAACGGCCCACGGGGCTTGGACTGAACCTCGCCCTCCAGCACCTCGTCCTTGATCTTCTTGTTGCCCTCGAAGACGACGCGGTTGATCACCTCGTTCTCGGCCACCCGCACCACGATGCGGCCACCGGACTGATTGATCTGCACGTCGGAGAACAGGCCCGTGGCGTAGAGCGCCTTCCAGGCCTCGTCGATCTTGGCGGCCGTATAGGGACCGGAGCCGAAATAGGAGCGGATGGTATCCGCATCCACACGGCGGTTGCCCTCAACCACGATGGAGCTGGACTGGGCTGCGGCGGGGGACGCCACGACGAGAGAACCGGCCACCGAACCCGCCGCAACGCAGGCGGCGAGACCAAAGGCGGCGGCCAGATTTCTCAGGACCCGGAGCTTAGCAGTCATATGGTGCGCAACCTTGAAATTTCGTTGTTCTCGAACCCGCCGCCTTCCCCGGACAAACGCACCGGGCACAGGGACGGATTCTCACCCTGCGTTGCCGCTTGTACAGGCTTTTACCGCAGGTGCAAACCAAGCCGCGGCTGAAGACTGCCCTTTTCCGGGGACCGTTGCGCGCTCGCCACGACCCCGGTGCGACAAATCAAAATCCCTTACATTGCAGCAATATGCAGCACGTCGTTCCAGGTGGCGAAGATCATCAGCATGAGCACCAGCGCAAGGCCGATACGGAAGCCGATGTCCTGCGTCCGCGCACTCAGCGGGCGGCCACGGATCGCCTCGAAAGCGTAGAACAGAAGGTGTCCGCCATCCAACAGCGGGATGGGAAAGAGGTTAAGCAATCCGATAGACACAGACAGCACCGCCGCCAGGGAAAGGAGTGCCCCGATACCAAATGTCGCGACCTGCCCGGAGACCTGGGCGATGCGGATGGGTCCGCCGAGCTGATCGGCCGACTCGCGCCCGGCCACGAGGCCGCCGAGGTAGTCGAAGGTGCGGGCCACCACGAACCAGGTTTCCTGCACGCCCATGCCGACGGCCTCGACCGGGCCGAAACGCTGAGTCGTCACGTCACCCGCCGCCAGCGAGCGCGAGATTCCCAAAAGGCCGGTGCGATGACTGTTGCCGAAGGGGTCCTTGACCTCCTTCAGCTCGGGCGTGGCCGTCAGCGTGACCTGCCGATCGCCGCGCTCGACGGTGAAGGCGAGCGGCTGGCCGGCGTGAGAGCCGACGATGCGCTGCATGTCGGAGAAGCTGTCCACCTTGGCGCCGTCGATCTCCAGAACGAGATCGCCGGGCTTGAACCCGGCCATTTCCGCGGCGCTGCCGGGGTTGATCTGGTCCACGCGCGGTGCCGTCACCTGCTTGCCGAACACCATGAAGACGATGGCGAAGATCGCGATCGCCAGCAGGAAATTGGCGACGGGGCCGGCGGCGACGATGGCCGCGCGCCAGGCGACCGGCTTGTAGAAGAAGCTTTCGTTGCGCTCGGCGGCGGTCATCTGGGAGAGGCGCGCGGCATCGGGCGTGGACGCAGCGTCTTCATCGCCGAAGAAACGCACATAGCCGCCGAGGGGCACCGCGGCGATGCGCCAGCGGGTGCCGTGCCGGTCGTTGAAGCCGACGATCTCCGGTCCGAAGCCCAGCGAGAAGGTGACCACCCGGACGCCGGCGCGGCGCGCCACCCAGAAATGGCCGAGCTCGTGGAAGAACACCACCAGCGTCAGGACGAACAGGAAAGGGATGACGTAACCAAGAAGAGTGGAGGACAGCGTGCCAAGGTTCGCACCGAGACCGGAAATCACGTCCATCATCGTTCCTCTTCTCCCGGGCGCCCGCAGGCGGGCTAACCCTACACACTTATCCCGCGCTCGCCAGCCTCGGGACACCGGCCCCGCGCGGCCGAAGACCGCTCTTAGGACGCCTTTGCGGCAAACTTGGGCAGGAGTCCGGAGGCTGTGCGGCGCGCAAGCTGGTCTGCCTCCAGCGCATCGGCGATGCTCGAAGGTGCCGGACCACCATTGATGCGGTCGAGGGTCGCTCCGACGATATCGGTTATGCCGTAAAAGCCGATCCGCCCGTCCAGATAGGCCGCAACGGCGATCTCGTTCGCCGCATTGAGGACGGTGGCGGCCATGCCGCCCTGCTTCAGCACCGCGCGGGCAAGAGCGAGCGCCGGGAATCGGCTGACGTCCGGCGCTTCGAAGCTGAGGCGGCCGAGGGCCACGAGGTCGAGCTTGCGGCAGGAGGTGGCCACCCGCTCGGGATAGGCGAGGCAATGGGCGATGGGCACGCACATGTCGGGCAGTGCCAGCCCTGCGGTCACCGATCCGTCGATGAAGGAGACGAGGCCGTGCACCACCGACTCAGCATGCACCACCGCGTCGAGCTGGTCAGCGGTGACGGAGAACAGGTGCTGGGCCTCGATCAGCTCCAGCCCCTTGTTCATGAGCGTCGCGGAATCGATGGTGACCTTGGCGCCCATGTTCCAGTTGGGATGCTTCAGCGCGTCCTGCGGCAAAGCGCGGGCGATCTCCTCCCGGCTCTTGAGGCGGAAGGGACCGCCGGAGGCCGTGAGCGTGATCTTCTCCACCGCCTTGTGGGGACCGGCCGCCAGCGCCTGGAAGATGGCGTTGTGCTCGGAATCCACCGGGAGGATTTCGGTTTCCAGCCGCGCCGCCTCGGCCATGAAGAATGCGCCGGCGGCGACGAGGCATTCCTTGTTGGCAAGAGCGATGCGCCGGCCGGGCGCGAACGCGGCGACCGTGGGGGCAAGGCCGGCACAACCGACGATGGCGCTCACCACCACGTCGGTATCCCGCCGCGCGGCTTCCAGTACCGCCTCGGGGCCGGCGCCGCACGCGATGCCGCTGCCGGAAAGAGCATCCTTCAGCGCCGCGCCACCGGAGGGGTCCGCCAGCGCCGCGAAGCGGGCGTCCAGGGCTCGCGCGGTCTCGGCAAGGGCTGCGGCGTCGCGTCCGCCGGCCACGGCCTCGACCCGGTAGAGGTCCGGCGCATCCGCGAGGACCTTGCGGACACTGTGGCCAATGGAGCCCGTGGCCCCGAGCACGGAGAGACGTTTCATGGGGAGCGTCCTACCACAAAAGCAGACCGGCCGCCGGATCGCCCGCATTGCGCAGCACCGCGACGACGACCGCCACCAGTGCGGCGGCGGCGAAGCCGTCCAGCCGGTCGAGCAGGCCGCCATGGCCGGGAATGAGCCGGCTCGCATCCTTCACGCCGAACAGGCGCTTCACCGCCGATTCCGCGAGGTCGCCGGCCTGGCTGACGATGCTGAGCAGGAGGGAAAGGCCGGTGAGCGGCAGCAAGGCCGGCGCGCCGGAGGCGTAGGCGACCGCGAGGCCGCAGAGGGTTCCGAGCAGCGTTCCGCCGATGGCGCCCGACCACGTCTTGTTCGGCGAAACCCGCGGCCACAGCTTCGGGCCACCCAGCGCACGGCCGGTGAAATAGGCGAAGATGTCCGTCGCCCAGACGATGGCGCACAGATAGAGCACAGCGGAAAGGCCCAGCGGCGAGGTGCCGCGCAAGACCACCACCGGAAGGGCCGCGCTGGCCGCCGCGAGCACCCCGAGCATGGCCCACGCGCTCTGCCGCGGCACGGCGAGGCTGCAGGCTGCAGCCCCCAGCACGGCGACGCTGAAGGCCCAGGTGGGCTCGGCCATCACCGCCAGCACACCGCCGGCAACGATGCCGAGGCCGCCAAGGCCGAGATAGACCGGGCGATGATCGAGGCGCGCGATCACCGCCCATTCATTGAGAACGAGGAGGCCGGCCGCCACCCACAGCACAGCGAAGGGGATGCCGCCATACCAAGCGGTGGCGAGCACCACCGGCACGAGCACGAGGGCGGAAAGGGTGCGATGTCCGAGATCGGAGCCGAAATGCACGTGGGTCAGGGTCCGGGGCGAGGCGTCACGCCGCCGAACCGCCGGTCGCGCCGGGCATATTCGTCGATGGCCGCGATGAGGGCGGCCTTGTCGAAGTCAGGCCAGTAGATGGGCAGGAACACGAATTCCGAATAGGCGGCCTGCCACAGCAGGAAATTCGACAGCCGCTGCTCGCCGGAGGTGCGCACGATGAGGTCGGGATCAGGGATGCCGGCGGTTTCGAGCCGCTGGGAGATCATCTCCACATCCACGTCCTCGGGCTTCACCCGCCCGGCCGCCACATCCGCCGCGATGCGCGCCACGGCCGAGGCAATCTCCTGCCGCGCGCCGTAATTGAAGGCGACGACCAGCGTCAACCCGGTGTTGGTGCAGGTCAATGCCTCGGCATCGTCCAGAAGCTGGCGGATGTCGGGGGCAAGGCCCGCCCGCTCGCCGATCACCTTCACCCGCACGTTGGCGGAATTGAGCTCGGCGAGATCGTGCCGCAGGAAGAACTTCAGCAGGCGCATCAGCTCCGTCACCTCGGTGACGGGACGCGACCAGTTCTCCGAGGAGAAGCTGTAGATGGTGAGGAAGCGGATGCCGATTTCGCGAGCGGCGCGCACGCACCGGCGCAGCGCTTCGACGCCCCGGCGATGCCCTTCCACACGCGGCAGCTTGCGGGACGTGGCCCAGCGACCGTTGCCGTCCATGATGACACCGACGTGCACCGGGACGCACCGGGGCGCCGCGGCGGGCGTCGGCTGACCGGCCGCCACGGGGGCGGCCGACGACGTCCGGCCGGGAACAGCGGCTTCGCTCGCGGCGCGCAGGGTCATGGCTTGCTCAGGGCTCACACCTTCGTCCTCAAACCGCGTTGGCTCTCAAACCGCCGCCGCTGTCCCCGCTCAGACGGACAGGATTTCCTTTTCCTTCTGGGCGAGCGTCTGATCGATCTCGGCGATGGTCTCGTCGGTCGCCTTCTGGACGTCCTTGGACAGGCGGTCGAGTTCATCGGAACCCATCTCGCTGTCCTTTTCCAGCTTCTTCAGCAGGTCCATCCCGTCGCGACGCACATGACGTACCGCGACCCGGGCGGCCTCGGCATACTTGTGCGCAACCTTGACGAGTTCCTGCCGGCGCTCCTGGTTGAGTTCGGGGATGCGCAGGCGCAGCACCTGGCCTTCCGTCGCCGGATTGAGGCCGAGATTCGAATCGCGGATCGCCTTCTCGACGGCGTTCACCATGCCGCGGTCCCACACCTGCACGGAGAGCATGCGGGCCTCGGGCACGGACACGGTGGCAACCTGGTTCAGCGGCATCCGCGCGCCATAGGCCTCGATCGTGATCGGCTCGAGAAGGCTGGCCGAGGCACGGCCGGTGCGCAGGCCGCCCAGCTCGTCCCTGAGCACGCCGACCGCGCCATGCATGCGGCGCTTGAGATCGGCCATGTCGAAGGTCCCGGTGGTCATGACTATCCTCTGTCTTCAAGATCGCGGGCACGCTTCATTCGCACGGAAACGTTTCTGATTCCATGCGAACGCGCGGTTCCTGGCGGGAAAGGCGCGGCGGGAGGAGCCCTGGTCGAGGTTGCGGCTTGCCCGGACATGACAGGACGGCACGGCAATTCAGTGGCCATGCCGCACGCGGCGCGACCAGGGCGATGCCCGGGCCCCAGCCTTCTGCCTGCATCCGTCGACAGCGCCCCCTGTCCTTCCGGAAAACTCAAGCCGCGATCCGTCTCGCCGGATCAGGGCGCGACGACCGTGACGCGCCCCACTCCCATCGCCGCCGTGGCGATGGCGCCCGGCTCGCGGATGGAAAACACGATTATCGGCAACGCCGCTTCGCGGGCAAGCGCGAACGCGGCCGCATCCATCACCTTGAGGTCGCGCGAGAGCGCCTCGTCGTGGGTGATGCGGTCGTAGCGGGTGGCCGAGGGGTCGAGCTTGGGATCGGCGGAATAGACGCCGTCCACATTGGTCGCCTTCAGCACCGCGTCGCAATCGAGCTCGGCCGCGCGGAGCACGGCGCCGGTGTCGGTGGTGAAATAGGGATTTCCCGTTCCGCCGGTCAGCACCACGATGCGGCCGCGCCGCAGATGCCGCATGGCCGGCTGGCGGGCGTAGGGCTCGCACACCGTCGGCATGGGGATGGCGGAAAGCGTGCGCGCGGGCGCGCCGGCGGCCTCGATGGCCCGTTCCAGCGCGAGGCCGTTCATGACGGTCGCGAGCATTCCCATGTGGTCCGCGGTGGCGCGATCGAGATTCTCGTCCGCCACCCGCGCGCCGCGCAGGATGTTGCCGCCGCCGACGACCACTGCCACCTCGCACCCCGCCGCACGGGCGGCGACGAGGTCACGGGCGATGCGGGCGACGGTGGGGGGATGCAGGCCGAAGGGCTCGGCCCCCATCAGGGCCTCGCCCGAGACCTTCACCAGAATGCGGGGATAAGGCAGTCCCGGCGCCGCGAAGGGCGCCGGGGGTTCCGGATAGTCCGAGTCGTCGGAGATGGCGGTCATGGGAGCCCCCTCCCCGCCTGCGATCAGGACTGGCCGGCGGCGGCGGCCACCTCGGCCGCGAAGTCGGTCTCTTCCTTCTCGATGCCCTCGCCGAGCGCGTAGCGCACGAACGCGGTGAGCTTGACCGGAGCGCCGACCTGGCCCTCGGCCTCCTTCAGCACCTGCGCGACGGACTTGGAGCCGTCATGCACGAAGGGCTGGTCGAGGAGGGTGTTCTCCTTGAAGAAGCTCTTCATGCCGCTTTCGGCGATCTTGTCCTGCACGTTGGCGGGCTTGCCCTGGTGCTTCTCGAGCAGGATGGCCTTCTCGCGGGCGATGGTGGCCTCGTCGATGCCGGAGGCGTCGAGCGCCAGCGGGTTGAGGGCCGCCACGTGCATGGCGATCTGCCGGCCGAGGGTGGAGAGCTTCTCCACGTCGCCCTCGGACTCGAGCGCCACGAGCACGCCGATGCGGCCCTGGCCCTCGACCACGGCGCCGTGCACGTAGGATGCAATCACGCCCTTGGAGACCGTGAGCTTCACCGAACGGCGGAGCGTCATGTTCTCGCCGATGGTGGCGATGAGCGCCGTGAGGCGGTCGGCGACGGTGACGTCCTCGCCCGGGAACTTGGCGGCGGCAACGGCCTCCAGGGAGCCGTCCGTGTTGAGGGCGACCTTGGCCACCTCACGCACGAACGCCTGGAAGTCGGGGTTGCGCGCCACGAAGTCGGTCTCGGCATTCACCTCGACGGCGGCGGCGTAGTGGCCGGAGGACTCAACCGCGACCAGGCCCTCGGCGGCCACGCGGCCGGCCTTCTTGGCGGCCTTGGCGAGACCCTTCTTGCGCAGCCAGTCGATGGCAGCCTCGACGTCGCCGTTCGTCTCGGTGAGCGCGGACTTGCAGTCCATCATGCCTGCGCCGGTCTTGTCGCGCAGTTCCTTCACGAGCCCGGCGGTGATCGCAGCCATGTTCAATCCCTTCTTCTCGCGCCACGGCCGGCCACGGTGCGCCCGAGCCGGCCGTGGGGGCGCGGTGCGCCCCATTACTCTCGATTCGTTTTCAGATCTGCGACAAGGACGGTGACGGGTGTCACTCGACCTCGGCAGACATCTCCTTGGCCTGGGCAATCCAGCCGTCCACGCGGCCGGGCAGACCCACTTCCTCGCCGATGCGGTGCGCATCGACGGCGTCGAGGCCGGCAATCTGGCCGAAGTGGAACACGCCGAGATCGTTGAGCTTCTGCTCGATCTCGGGGCTCACGCCGGTGAGCTTCTTCAGGTCGTCGGCAACGCCGCGCGGACCCGACAGGGGCTCGAAGGACGACCACACGCTGGTCTCGACCGGCAGGTCCTCGACGAGCGGAGCCTCTTCGGCGCCCACGTCGTAGCCGAGATCGCTGTGACCGCGGCCGATGCCGTCGATGGCGGCGCGGGCGATCAGGTCGCAATAGAGCTGGATGGCGCGGCCGGCGTCATCGTTGCCCGGGACCGGATAGGCGATGCCGTCGGGATCGCAATTGGTGTCGAGGATGGCCGCCACCGGGATGCCGAGGCGCTGGGCCTCCTTCACGGCGATGTCTTCCTTGTTCGTGTCGATCACGAACAGCAGGTCCGGCAGGCCGCCCATGTCGCGGATGCCGCCGAGCGCCTTGTCCAGCTTCTCCTTTTCACGGGAGAGCGTCAGGCGCTCCTTCTTGGTGTAGCCGGAAGACGCCTCGGGGGCGGCCAGCATCTCCTCCAGCTTCTTCAGCCGGGCGATGGAGTTGGAGATGGTCTTCCAGTTGGTGAGCATGCCGCCGAGCCAGCGGGAGTTCACATAATACTGGGCGGAGCGGCGGGCGGCGTCCGCCACCTGCTCCTGCGCCTGGCGCTTGGTGCCGACGAACAGCACGCGGCCGCCCTGGGCCACGGTGTCGGACACGGCCTGCAGGGCGCGGTGGAGCGCCGGCACGGTCTGCGACAGGTCGAGAATGTGGATGTTGTTGCGAACGCCGAAGATGTACGGAGCCATCTTGGGGTTCCAACGGTGGGCCTGATGGCCGAAGTGCACGCCAGCTTCGAGGAGCTGACGCATCGAATAATCGGGAAGAGCCACTTTGGTATTCTCCGGTTGAGCCTCCGCGGACGTACCTTCGCCAATGGCGATAGGCACCGGATGGCCGATATGGCCTGTGTCCGCGTGCGGAATGGGTCGGGCACATACACGAGGTGGGGCTGATAGGCAAGGGTGGCGCCCCGCGGGGGTGTGCCCTGCCCTCTCGCCGCCATGCTCCGGCGTGCCGGCGACGGGGCACCTGAATACGGCAACGGCCGCAGCGGGACGCGGGGTGGCGCCCGCCCCATTTTACCCTCCGGCGGCGCGCTGGCGCTCTTCTTCCACCAGTTCCTTCTTGGAGAGCTTGCCCACGACGCTCTTGGGCAGGCTCTCGCGAATCTCGACGGCCTTGGGCATCTCGATCTTGGAAATCTGGGCGGAGAGGAAGTCCATCAGCTCGGCCGGAGTCGCCTGCGCGTCCTTGCGCAGGGTGACGAAGGCCTTGGGCGCCTGGCCGCGATAGCTGTCGGGAATGCCGATGGCCACCGCCTCGGCCACCGCCGGATGGAGGTAGAGCGCCTCCTCGATCATCCGGGGATAGACGTTGTAGCCGCCGCAGAGAATCACGTCCTTGATGCGGTCCACGAGGAACAGGTAGCCGTCCTCGTCGAGATAGCCGACATCGCCGGTGCGCAGCGCCCCGTCCACGAAGACGGCGGTGGTTTCGTCCGGGCGATTCCAGTAGCCGGCCATGACCTGCGGACCGCGCACGCACACCTCGCCTTTCTGGCCCACCGGCATCATGCGGGCTGAATCGGCGAGGTCGCGAATCTCGATCACCGTCTCGGGCAGAGCGGTGCCCACCGAGCCGTCCTTGACGAGACCGAGCGGCGGGTTGGCGCTCACCACCGGCGAGCTTTCGGAGAGGCCGTAGCCCTCCACCAGCGGGCAGCCGGTGAGTTCCTGGAATCGCGTGCGCACATCGAGCGGCAGCGGCGCGCCGCCGGAGATGGAAAGCGTGAGGGAGGAGAGGTCGCGCTTCTCGATGTCCCCCACATTGTTGATGGCGGCGTAGATGGTCGGCACGCCGGGGAACATAGTGGGCTTCTCGCGCTCGATGTCGTCGAGCAGCGACATGAGGTTGAAGCGCGGCACCAGGATGATCTCGGCACCGAGGCAAATCGGGATGAGCATCACCGTCTGCATGGCGAAGACGTGGAACAGGGGCAGCACGCCCAGCACCCTTTTCACCCCGATCCGCTCGCACTCCGCATGCTGGACCAGCTGGCGGGCATTGGCCGAGACGTTGGCGTGGGTGAGCATGGCGCCCTTGGGCACGCCCGTGGTGCCGCCGGTATATTGCAGCACCGCGAGGTCTTTGGCCGGGTCCACCTTCACCGGTTCGGGGCGGTCGCCGTGCTTGAGGAGCGAAGCGTAGTCCACATGCATCCCGTCGCCGGTGCTGTAGACCGCCTTCTCCTTGCGCTTGAACAGGTTGAAGAGCAGCCCCTTGGGAAACGGCAGGATGCCGGACATGGGGCAGACGACGATGGATTTCAGCCCCGACTCATGGGCCACCGCGAGGACGCGGGAGTGGATCAGCTTGAGGTCGGGGACCACCATGATGGTCGTGCCGGAATCGCGGATCTGGTGCCTCAGCTCGCGCTCCACATAGAGCGGGCTGAAGTTCACCACCGTGCCGCCGGCCTTCATCACCGCGAAGAAGAAAATGACGGAATAGGGCGTGTTGGGCAGGCACAGGCCCACATGGGTGCCCTTGCGCACGCCCATGGCCTGAAGCCCTGCCGCCACCTTGTCCACCGTGGCGCCGACCTCGGCATAGGTCCACTTGCGGCCGAGGAAGCTCAGGGCCGGCTTCGCGCCATGCGCCGCGACGCTGCCTTCCAGAAGCTCGGGCACGGGCGAGATGGCGATGGCCGCCGCATCGGTGCGATGGAGCATGATGTCCCTCCTGCGCCGGCGCTCTTCTGTTTTCTTGGGCAAGCCGGCGGCGTCATCTCCGACGTTGGATCAGCAACGCCGTGATTCAAGAATGCTGGCGCGCGATTGCGCCAGAAAGGCGGTTTGTGCCGGGTCGACTGAAGCGGAAACCGGCGGCGCGGACGCCGCCGGGGATCGCGCTAGGCCCTACTTGGTGATGAGGGCCGCCGCCTGCGGCGCGTCGAACTTGTAGCGCAGGCCCACCGAGACAATGTCCACGTAGCCGTTGCTCACCTGGCCGACCAGCGTTCCGCGCAGGGCGTTGGCCGGATCGGCGGGGGTGAGCATGATCGGGCTCGTCTCGCCGAAGATGTGGGTGTAGGCGAAGTCCGCCGAGAACTGCGACGTGAAGTTGTAGGTCAAGCCGCCCGAGAGCCAGAAGCGGTTGGTGTCAGGCAGGCGCGGAGAGCGGGTGGCATCAGGCACGGGCGTCAGCTCGTAGCCAATGCCGGCGCGCAGGGCGAGCTTGGGGTCCCACTGATACTCGACGCCGCCGGAGAAGAACCAGCCGTCGTTCCACTGGAGGTCGAGCGTGCTGACCGGCAGGCCGAAGGCCTTCACCGTCAGCTCCTGGACCGTCGACCAATTGGTCCACTCCACCGTGCCGAGCACAGTCCATTGGGCATTGAGCTTGGAGCGGAACGAGGCGGTGATCTGGTCGGGCAGCGTCAGGCCGGCCGTCGCATTCACGCTCTTGACGGGCACGATATTGGCGACGGACACGTCCAGCATGCCGTTGAGGGTCTGCGAGATCTGCGACTTGTAGCCGATGCCGAGCGTGGTTCCGGGCGCCAGCGTGAACAGCACGCCGAGATTGATGCCGTAGCCGATATCGTCGCCGTTGACCTGGGCATAGAGATTGTTGGACGGCGGCGCGAAGCCCGCGAACTGCGCGTTGGTGAGCTTGGCGTTGATGTAATTGATGTTGAGACCGCCGCCGATGGTCATCCAGTCAGTGAGCTTGTAGGCCACCGAGAGCTGGGCGTTCATGTCGAAGATGCTGCTGGTGCAGCCGTAATACCGGCCGGACCAGCTGCACGGCGCGTCGGTGACGAGGCCGAAGGGCGAGGTCAAGCCGAAGCCGATCGCCCACTTGTCCCAGGCATAGGTGGCGAAGAAGGTCGGCAGCGTGCCGTTGTCCACGATATCGCTGACGCCGGCATTCCCGAGGCTGGCGCCGGTGATAGGCGCAGTCGCCGAGAACACGTCAATGGAGGCGTGCGGCGCAATATAGGTGACATTGCCTTCCACGTTCAGCCCCGGATTGAAGCTGATGGCCGCGGGGTTCCAGGTCATGGCGGCGAGGCCGTCGCCGCCGGCCGCCGTGCCAGCGAAGGATGTGCCCTGATAGTAGGAGCTCTGCTCGCGCAGCCCGAATCCGCCGGCATGGGCGGCGCCGTTCGCCAAGACGGCGGGAATCGCAACGGCGGAAATGGCAAGCACCGGAGCCACGCGGCGTGGCCAATCGCGATTGGCCCTGGCCCACTTGTGCATCGTCATGAAGACCCCCTCCTAGGCTGAATTCCTCCGGGCCCGGCACGCTGCGGTGCACTATACGTTTTATCGGTGCCCTATACGTCACCCAGCATGCCGCTCGCGAATGATCCGTCAACCGGCTTCCTGCAGCGTAGTGGGCCAAGACGCTGGGGAAATCGGCAAGCGTTGCGCCGATGCAACAGTGGCGAAACGGAAGCGCTGCTGTCCAGAAAACTCGCCGGCCGCAGGGACGCTATCCACCGGCTTGTGGCGCTCCCTGGCTCCACCGCTTGTGAAGACGCCACCACCGCGTCATCTGCCAAACGGGTCTTGCGGAGAAGGTCAAAGCATGTATCTTCGGGGCGACTGGGTGACGTATAGGTGAACCGGTGGCATCCTCTGGCAAACGTGGCGGCGCGTCCGCTTTGACCGACACGTTCTTCACCGTCACGCAGCTGGCGCGGGACCTCTCGGTCACGCCGCGCACCATCCGATTCTACGAGGACAAGGGGCTCATCACCCCGCGTCGCGCCGGCACCATGCGCGTCTACACCAAGCGCGATCGCGCCCGCATGGCGCTGATCCTGCGCGGCAAGCGCCTCGGCTTCTCGCTGCGCGAGATCAAGGACTATCTCGACCTCTACGACCTCGACCCGAGCCAGAGCGAGCAGATTCGCCTGCTTCTGAAGCAGGTTCAGGACCGCCTCGAGATGCTGGAGGACCAGCGCCTCGCCCTCGAGGAAACCATTATCGAGCTCAAGGATATCGAGGAGCAGGCCCTGTCTGCCCTCGCCAGCCAGACCGGCGACCAGAAGGCCGCCGGCTAGGCCGACGCCGGCCGGCCCACGGGGCCGGGTCGAGCGCAGGCCATTCCGAGTTTTTCGTGGGGCTTTCCCGGGCGGATTTTTCATTCGCGTGGATCGCCCCATCACGCCCCCAACCGCCGCACCAAGCGGTGGCGCAAATGATCGAAACCCGCCGCTCGAAAAGTGGCGGCCGACAACAATGGACAGGCAGGAGATCCCAATGAACGCGCCGATGCGCAACGTCGTGATTGCAGGCTATGCCCGCTCGCCCTTCACCCTCGCCAGGAAGGGTGATCTGGCGCGCGTGCGCCCCGATGATCTCGCGGCCCAGGTGGTGGCCGATCTCGTGGCCCGCACCGGCGTGAAGGTGGACGACATCGAGGACCTGATCGTCGGCTGCGCCTTCCCCGAGGCCGAGCAGGGCTTCAACGTCGCCCGCCTCATCGGCATGATCGCCGGCCTGCCCGAGAGCGTCGCCGGCGTGACGCTGAACCGCTTCTGCGGCTCCTCCATGCAGTCGGTCCACAACGCGGCCGGACAGATCCAGCTCGGCGCGGGCGAAGTGTTCATCTGCGCCGGCATCGAGAGCATGAGCCGCGTGCCCATGACCGGCTTCAACCCCATGCCCAACCCCGCGCTCTACAAGTCCATGCCGCAGGCCTACATGGGCATGGGCGAGACCGCCGAGAACGTCGCGGCCAAGTGGCAGATCACCCGCGCCGATCAGGACGCCTTCGCCCTCAAGAGCCACCAGAAGGCGACGAAGGCCGAGGCGGAAGGCCGCTTCAAGGACGAGATCGTCGCCATCAAGGCCAACGGCAAGGTCAACAAGACCGTGGATCAGGACGGCTGCATCCGCCGCGACGCGACGGCCGAAGCCCTCGCCGCCCTCAAGCCCTCCTTCGACGAGAATGGCACGGTGACGGCCGGCACCGCCTCTCCCCTCACCGACGGCGCCTCCGCCGTGCTGGTGTGCACCGAGGACTACGCGCTGAAGAACGGCCTTACCCCCCTCGCCCGCATCCGCAGCGTGGCGGTGGCCGGTTGCGCGCCGGAGATCATGGGCATCGGCCCCGTCGCCGCGACCAAGAGGGCGCTGGCCCGTGCCGGCATCGACGTGTCCGAGATCGAGGTGGTGGAGCTGAACGAGGCCTTCGCCTCCCAGGCCCTCGCCTGCCAGCGGGAACTCGGCATCAAGGACGAGGTGCTGAACCTCGACGGCGGCGCCATCGCGCTGGGCCATCCCCTCGGCGCCACCGGCGCGCGCATCGTCGGCAAGGCGGCCTCGCTCCTGAAGCGGGAAGGCGCCAAGTACGCCCTCGCCACCCAGTGCATCGGCGGCGGACAGGGCATCGCCACCATCCTCGAGCGCGTCTGAGGAGGGCCGGATGTCTTTTGAAATCAGGAAAGTCGCCGTCATCGGCGCCGGCGTCATGGGCGCAGGAATCGCCGCCCATGTGGCCAATGCGGGCGTGGAAGTGCTGCTCCTCGACATCGTTCCCGAGGGGGCGGCCAACCGCAACGCCGTCGCCGAAAAGGCGGTGGAGAAGCTGCTGAAGGCCGATCCCGCGCCCTTCATGTCCAAGGCCGCGGCGAAGCTGGTGAAGCCGGGCAACATCGAGGACAACCTCGCCGACATCGCCGATTGCGACCTCATCATCGAAGCCATCATCGAGCGGCTCGACCTCAAGCAGGCGCTCTACGCGAAGATCGAGGCCGCCCGCCGGCCCGGCTCGGCGGTGTCGTCCAACACCTCGACCATTCCGCTGGCGGACCTCACGGCGGGGCTGCCCGAGAGCTTCCGCCGCGACTTCCTCATCACCCATTTCTTCAATCCGCCCCGCTATATGCGGCTGCTGGAGATCGTCTCCGGGCCGGAGACGAATGCGGACACGGTGGCCGCCGTCGCCCGCTTCGCCGACGTGAAGCTCGGCAAGACGGTGGTGATGTGCAAGGACACCCCCGGCTTCATCGCCAACCGGCTCGGCACCTACTGGCTGCAGCTGGCGGTGGGCGAGGCCTTCGCGCTGGGCATGAAGGTCGAGGATGCGGACGCGGTGATGGGCCGGCCCTTCGGCTTCCCCAAGACCGGCGTGTTCGGCCTCATCGACCTCGTGGGCCTCGACCTGATGCCCCACGTCCAGGGTTCGCTGAAGCGCGCACTTCCGGCCACGGACCCTTTCCACGCCACGCTTCGCGATGAGCCGCAGATCGAGAAGATGATCTCGACCGGCTACACCGGCCGCAAGGGCAAGGGCGGCTTCTATCGCCTCAACCGCGAGGGCGGGCAGAAGCTGAAGGAAGCCATCGACCTCTCCACCGGCGCCTATCGCCCGCAGGCGAAGGCCCAGGTGGCGGAGCTGGAGGATGGCGGCGGCCGGGATCTCTTCGCCCTCCTCTCCGCCCCCGGCGAAGGCGGGCGCTATGCCCGCGCGGTGATGGTGCGCACCCTCGCCTATGCCGCGCGGCTGGTGCCCGAGGCAGCCGATGACATCGTCTCCATCGATGATGCCATGCGCTTGGGATATAATTGGAAATCCGGTCCGTTCGAGCTGATCGACAAGATCGGCGCGGCCCGCCTGATCGAGCTGTTGAAGGCGGACGGGGAAGAGGTGCCGCCGCTGCTGGCCCTCGCCGCCGACAAGCCCTTCTACCGGGTGGAAAACGGCCAACGTCAATACCTTACGCTGGATGGCACCTACCGCGACATCGTGCGCCCCGAGGGCGTACTGCTGCTCGCCGACATCAAGCTGAAGTCCCAGCCGCTGGCCAGGAACGGCTCGGCCGCGCTGTGGGATATCGGCGACGGCGTCGTGTGCCTGGAATTCACCTCCAAGAGCAATTCGCTGGACGAGGGCATCATCACGATGCTCGCCAAGGCGCTGAAGCTGGTGAAGGACAAGTACAAGGCGCTCGTCATCTATAACGAGGGCTCGAACTTCTCCGTCGGCGCCAATCTCGGCCTCGCTCTGTTTGCCTGCAACATCGGTGCCTTCGGCGAAGTCGAGAAACTGGTGGCCACGGGGCAGAAGACCTATCAGGACGTGAAGTACGCGCCCTTCCCGGTGGTGGCCGCGCCTTCGGGCCTCGCCCTCGGCGGTGGATGCGAGATTCTCCTGCATGTCGGTGCGGTTCAGGCCCATGCCGAGAGCTACATCGGGCTTGTCGAATGCGGAGTCGGGGTCCTGCCGGCCTGGGGTGGCTGCACGGCCATGCTGGAGCGCTGGGCGGCCGATCCGAAATTCCCGAAGGGGCCCATGCCGGCCCCCTCGAAGGTGTTCGAGACCGTCTCCACCGCCACCGTCGCCAAGTCCGCCGCCGAGGCGAAGGAGCTGAAGTTCCTGCGCGAGGGCGACGGCATCACCATGAACCGCGACCGGCTCCTTGCTGATGCCAAGGCCAAGGCCTTGGCGATGGTGGAAGGATACGCGCCGCCCAAGCCCGTGGAGTTCTTCCTGCCAGGTCCCTCCGGCAAGGCGGCCATGGACATGGCGGTAGAAGGCTTCGCCAAGAAAGGCCTCGCGACCCGTCACGACAAGGTGGTCTCCGCGGCCCTCGCCGAGGTGCTCACCGGCGGCGACGCCGACCACATCGCCCCAGTCCCGGCCGCGCGGGTGCTGGAGCTGGAGCGGGAAGGCTTCATGAAGCTCATCCGCACCACGGCCACGCTGGACCGCATCGAGCACGTGCTCGAAACCGGCCGGCCGCTCAGGAACTGAGGGGCGCCGCGGCCTAACCGAAGATCAAGCCGTCATGGCCGGGCTTGTCCCGGCCATCCACATGGAGAGGCAGGGCGCCACGTTCCGAAGGGAGCGCAAGCGGCCCGACGTGGATGCCCGGGACAAGCCCGGGCATGACGGCACCGAGGGAATCAGACGCCCCCTCCCCCACGAGGGACGGAGGCGAGCCAAAAACGGGAGCCAACGCCATGCAGGTCTATACCCCCCCGCTGCGCGACATGCGCTTCGTCCTCCACGAGTTGCACGGCAGCGAGGAGCTGAGCAAGCTCAAGGGGCTGGAGGAGCTTTCGCCCGATCTCATCGATGCGGTGCTGGAGGAGGCGGGCAAGTTCGTCACCGAGGTGCTCGCGCCGCTCAACCAGTCCGGCGACCTTGAGGGCTGCACCTATGAGAACGGCGTGGTGCGCACGCCCAAGGGCTTCAAGGAGGCCTACACCGCCTTCCGCGAGGGCGGCTGGAACGGCATCGCCTGCGATCCGCAATATGGCGGCCAAGGCCTGCCGGCGAGCGTGAACAAGCTCGTCGAGGAGATGCTCTGCTCGGGCAATCTCGCCTTCGGCATCTGCCCCGGCCTCACCCACGGCGCCTATCAGGCGCTCAAAGCCTATGCCTCCGAGGAGCTGAAGGACCGCTTCCTGCCGAAAATGGTGGATGGCGTGTGGTCCGGCTCCATGTGCCTCACCGAGCCACAATGCGGCACCGATCTCGGTCTCGTGCGCACCAAGGCGGAGCCGCAGCCGGATGGGTCCTACAAGGTCACCGGCAACAAGATCTTCATCTCCGCCGGCGAGCAGGACATGACGGAGAACATCGTCCACCTGGTGCTCGCCCGCCTGCCGGACGCGCCCAAGGGCATCAAGGGCATCTCCCTGTTCCTCGTCCCGAAGTTCCTGCCGAAGGAGGATGGCTCCGTCGGCCCGCGCAACGGCGTGCTGTGCACCGGCATCGAGCACAAGATGGGCATCCACGGCTCGTCCACCTGCCAGATGTCGTTCGACGAGGCCACCGGCTGGCTCGTGGGCGAGCCCCACAAGGGCATGCGCGCCATGTTCGCCATGATGAATTCGGAGCGCCTCTCCGTGGGCACGCAGGGCCTCGGCCTTGGCGAAGCCGCCTATCAGGCCGCCGTCGTCTATGCCAAGGAGCGCCTGCAGGGCCGTTCGCTGACCGGCGCCAAGCACCCCGACAAGCCGGCCGATCCCATCATCGTCCACCCGGACGTGCGCCGCACGCTGATGACCATGCGCGCCTACAACGAGGGCTGCCGGGCGCTCGCCGGCTGGGTCGCCCGCGCGCTGGACCTGATGGAGCGGGCGGAAGACCCGGAGGAGCGCAAGCGCGCCGAGGACTTCACGGCGCTGATGACGCCCATCGTGAAGGCCCTGTTCACGGATCTGGGCTTCGAGGCCACCTCCATGGGCATGCAGGTCTATGGCGGGCACGGCTACATCCGCGACCATGGCATGGAGCAATATGTGCGCGATGCCCGCATCGCCATGATCTACGAGGGCACCAACGGCGTGCAGGCGCTGGACCTCGTGGGCCGCAAGCTGCCGGCGCACATGGGCCGTTATTTGCGCTCCTTCTTCCATCCCGTGCTGAACTACATGGATGCGAAGCTGGACGACGAGAATCTCGGCCCGCTGATTACCCCCCTCTCCAAGGCCTTCGGCGCGCTCCAGCTCGCCACCGCCCACATCGCCGAAAAGGGCCTGAAGGACCCGGAGGAGGCCGGCGCCGCCGCCACCGAATATCTGCGGCTGTTCGGCCTCGTGGCGCTGGGCTACATGTGGGTGCGCATGGCGGAAGTGGCCTATGAGAAGCGCGTCTCTAACCCGGACGACGCCGCCTTCTACGACGCCAAGATCGTCACCGCGCGCTTCTTCATGGAGAAGCTCCTGCCGGACGTGGCGGCCCTGTGGGGTTCCATCAAGGCCGGCAAGGGCGCCATGATGGCGCTGGACGAGGCGATGTTCTGAGTGTCGCGCCTCTTCGGTGGCGTCACCGTCATGGCCGGGCTTGTCCCGGCCATCCACGTGGCGAGGCCGGGGACCGCTTGCGGGTTTGGGCTCCAGCGGCTCGACGTGGATGCCCGGAACCCGCATGTTTGCGGGCTCCGCTCTTGGGGACGGAAGTCGGCAACCGACTTCCGGCACAAGGCCGGGCATGATGGCGGCAAGAGCCCGCAATAATATTTACAAGGATCACCGATGGCCGATCTCTCCTCCCTCGTCGAAGCCATACGCGACCGCGCCGAAGCCCTCTCCGAGCTGGGCTACAAGGTGCGCTTCGACCTCAGCGATACCGGCGAGGCCATCCTGCTCGATGCCACCGGCGGCAGTGTCGAGGTGGGCGAGGGCACGGGCGAGGCGGATGCGGTGCTGAAGCTCTCCACCGACACGCTGGACAAGCTCATCACCGGTCGCATCGGCCCGATGATGGCCTTTTCCACCGGCCGCCTGAAGGTGGAAGGCTCCCAGGGCGTCGCCCTGAAGCTTGCCGGCCTTCTCGACAAGGACTGAGCCGGGGCCCAACGGCCCACAGCCTTTTCTCTCGTCAGTCGTTCGCCGTCGCGGTGGTCGCCCCACCGGCGGCGAGTGCCTGCATGAGCGTCTGGCGCAGCGCCTTGTCTTCGGCGGCATGGCGCGCGCCGGTGACGGAGAGGTGGTCCCCGTCCACATAGAAGAAGCGCGTGCCCTCCCCGGCCGTGCAGCGGTCGTCCCGGCAGAAGATGTCCGCCATGCGGAAGGCCGAGACGCCGGGATGCCGGCTGGCCGTGGCCGCGAGGACCTCGTTGCCGAAACCGACGATGTCCAGCGCGCTCGCGCGCGGCTGGCTCATGCAGGCCTCAGTGCCGCCCGTCCCGTTGAACTCGCGCGTCGCGACGCAGCCGGCCGGGGCGGGCTTATATTCCGGCGACTGGCCCAGCACGATCACCTGCGGGCCGATCTGGCGCAGCTCGGCGACGGTGCGCTCCACCATGTGGGCGAACACCTGCTTGCTGGTGGCCCGGTCGCGCGTCATGCCGCCCGGAATCTCGCTGCTGACGAGGGAGAATCCCGCATTCGACCGCGTCGTCCAGATGGACCAACGCCCCACCAGCACCACCACCTTGGGCTTGACGCGGCGGATCTCGTCCATCACGGCGGCGACGTAGCTGGCGCAGACGTTGCCGTTGTTGTGCTCCTGCCGGGCGATGCCGCCCACGAGCGGCGGGCACCCCGCCATGGTCTGGAGCCGCGCGGTGAGACCCATTTTTTCCACGACTTCCGCGAGGCCGAGGAAGGTCGCGCCCGCATGGGAATCGCCCCACACCAGCACGTCGTAGCTGCCCTTGGCCGCGCCCGGCCCCGCCGCGCACAGGGCGATGGGCTGCATCTGGTCGGGGGTCCAGAACCGCGCGTTGTTGTTGCACCGGCGCTGGAAGGCGCTGCGGTCGTCGGCCGCCGCCTCGGCCGCCGCGCCGAGCGCCGAGATGGGGAACACGCCCCGGCCGACCTTCTGAAGCGCAAGGGCGACACCCACCGTGAGCAGGATGGCGCAGGCCCCGGCGCCAATGCGCATCAGCCGTCGCCCGCCCAGCGCGCTGCCGCGCCGGAGCGGCGCCTCCACATATTTCAGCGACAGGCCGGAGATGACGCCGGCGGCGAGGATGACGATGCCGGATTCGATATAGGTGGTGTGCCGCCCCTTCCAGATCGCGATGAGCACCAGCATGGGCCAGTGCCACAGATAGAGCGCGTAGGAGATGCGGCCCACATAGACCATGCCCTTCAGGCTGAGCACGCGGGCGACGACGCCGTTCGGCGCGAAGCCGCCGGACATGATGATCGCCACCGCGCCCAGCACCGGCGGCAGGGCCCACAGCCCGGGGAAGACGGTTTCCTTGCCGAAGGCGAACACCGGGACGACGATGGCGAGCGCCCCGGCGATGCCGAGCCATGACGCGGCCTTTTCCGGCAGGCGCGGCAGCGTGACCATGGCGAGGAGCGATCCCGCCAGCAACTCCCACGCCCGGCTCTGCAGCAGGAAGAAGGCGGCCGACTGCTCGGTCTCCACAATGCTCTCGGCATAGGCGAGCGAAGCCACTGCGATGAGGGCCAACACGCCGACCGCGAGCCGGCGGCCGCCCAGCTTCATCAGCACGAACAGGACGAGCGGGAAGAAGATGTAGAACTGCTCCTCCACCGCCAGCGACCACAGGTGCAGCAGTGGCACCTCGTCGGCGGCGGGGCCGAAATAGTTGAGCAGGCTCTCGAAATGGATGTTGGCGAAGAACAGGGCCGAGGGCACCAGCGTGCCCACATAGCCCTGCATCTGTCGCGGCATCAGGATGAGCGCGGCGAACAGCGTCGTCACCGCCATCATCAGGAACAGCGCGGGGAAGATGCGGCGGATGCGGCGGTCGTAGAAATCCACCAGCGAATAGGTGCCCGCCGTCATCTCCTGATGGAGGATGGACGTGATGAGAAAGCCGGAGATGACGAAGAAGACGTCGACGCCGATATAGCCCCCGGTAAAGGGCGGAATGCGTGCATGGAACAGAACCACGCTGCCGACGGCGATGGCCCGAAGGCCGTCGATGTCGGACCGGTAGGCCAGACTCATCCTGGTGTCCTTGATCGGCGCGCCCTACGCGCACGCCCCCGCGGGGACCGCTTACCGACAAAATCCGGCTGGGGCAAATCGCGCGGAAGCCCGCCGCGCCGCCCGTCCGGGGCTGACGCAACGTTCGCCGCCGCTCCGCGCGGCCACGCTCCAGCTCACGAAAAGCGGGGCGGTAGGGGGTAGGCGGGAACCGGCGGGACGGCCGGTCGCCCCGGTCAGTCCTTGACCGTCGCCGGGGCCAGCGCGGCGCTGGTGTTGCCGCCCTCGCCGAGCGCCTTGAGTAGGGCCGCGCGCAGTGCCGGGTCCTGGCTCATGTGGTGGGCGCCGGTGGCGGAGAGGTGGTCGGCGTCCACATAGAAGAACTTCTCGCCGTCGCCGGCACGGCAGGTCCCGTCGCGGCAGAACACGTCCGACAGCAGGAAGGTGGTGGTACCGGGGAAGCTCGTCGCCGCCTTGGCGATCATCTCGTTGCCGATGCCGAGCACCTTGTCCGCCGCCGCGCTCGGCAGCTCGAGGCAGTTGCCGAGCTTGCTGCGATTGTAGAACTCCTTCTCGGCCACGCAGCGGCCGGGGGAGCGGCCGAATTCCGGCGTCTGGCCCACAAGAACCACGTGGATGCCGAGGTCGGAAAGCTCCTTCAGGGTGCGGTCCAGCATGTGGGCGAACACCTTCTGGCTCACCTCCCTGGAGCGCACGCCACCGCCCGGCACCTCGTCGGACGTGAGGGTGAAGGCGGGGCCGGCCTTGCTGGTCCACATGGCCCAGCGGCCCACCAGCACGGCGACCTTGGGCTTGATGCGGCGGATTTCCTGCAGCACCTCGGCGTTGAAGGCGGTGCAGGTCCAGCTCGGCATGTCGTCGCGATGGGCCTGTCCGCCAATCAGGGGCGGGCAGCCGGCCATGGTCTGGAGCCGGGCCGTGTGGCCGAGGGCAGCCACCTGCTCGGCGATGCCGATGAAGGAGGCGCCGGCGTGGGAATCGCCCCACACCACCACGTCATATTCGCCCTTGGCCGCGCCCGGCCCCACCGAGCAGGCTGAAGCCGGGTTCAGCGCGGCGGCGCTGAAGCCCTTGGGCGAGTTGTTGCAGGAGCGGCTGAAGGGGCTCCTGTCCTCCATGGCCGCCTCGGCGCGCGCGCCGAGCGGAGAGATGGGATAGAAGCCGCCGCCCAGCCGTTCGAACAGCACGCCCACGGCCAGTGTCATGGCCATGGCCATGATGCCCGCCGCGAAGCGGCCCCGGCGCTTGCCGCCCAGCGAACCGGCGTGGCGCAGCGGCGTCTCCACATATTTCAGCGACAGCGAGGCGAAGATGAAGGCGACGATGAGCATGCCGCCGGCTTCGAAATAGGTCAGCGCGCGGCCCATATAGGTCTTGCCGAACACCAGCAGCGGCCAGTGCCAGAGATAGAGCGCATAGGAGATGCGCCCCACATAGACCACCTTCGGGCGGCTGAGCAGGAAGTTGGCGTAGCCCGCCGGATTGATGGTGCCGGCATAGATCACCGCCGCCGTGCCGAACACGATGGGCGCGGCGGACAGGCCCGGGAAGGTCATGTCGTGGCTGTAGGCGAAGACCGGGACCACGATGGCGAGGAGCCCCGCCACGCCGATCCAGTTCGCCGTCTTCTCCGACACCTTCGGCATGTGCACCAGCGCGAGCAGCGCGCCGACCAGCAGTTCCCAGGCGCGGCTCTGCAGCAGGAAGAAGGAGGCGGTGGGCTGGGTGCGTGCGCTCAACTCGGCATAGACACCGGATACGACGGCGATGGTGAGGAAGCCGAGGATCGCCATCCGCCGCGGGCCGAGCACGATCCGCCCGCCGGTCTTGAGGAAGGCGAACATGAGCAGCGGGAAGAAGATGTAATACTGCTCCTCCACCGCCAGCGACCACAGATGGAGCAGCGGCGTCTCGTCGGCCTGGGGGCCGAAATAGTTCATCAGGCCCTGGAAGTGGATGTTGGCGTAGAACAGGGCCGAGGGAACGATGGATTGCGCGAACAGCACCATCTGCCGCGGCATCAGCAGGAAAGCCGCAATAAAGGTCGTCACCGGCAGCACGACGAACAGCGCCGGGAAGATGCGCCGGATGCGGCGGTCATAGAAATCGACGAGCGAGAACTCGCCCTTCATCATGTCATTATAGAGAATGGAGGTAATCAGGTAGCCAGACAGGACGAAGAAGATATCGACGCCGATGAAGCCGCCGCGAAACGGGGGAATGTGGGCGTGAAACAGCAGCGCCACCACGACCGCGACGGCGCGCAAGCCATCGATATCCGGCCGATACTTCAGATTCATGCCCGCCCCCGGATCATGGCGCGCGGCCGCCCGCGCGCAAACCTCGCCTCAGGCGGGATAACAAAGCGGCGACGTTGGGGCAATTCCTCGCAAGGCGAGGAATGGTCACGGTTCCTTAATCATTTTGTCATGGGGCGCAGGTGCAACACCTGGAGGTAGCACCTACAGGCATACGCGTGGTGGTCGCAGAAGCCCCCTACTCCGCCGCCATCCGCTCCGGCGGCACGGGATGCGCGGGAGAGGCCTTCTCCTCGTGCCGCCCGGAAACGGCGTGGTGCACGATGGCGTCCAGCCGGTCGAGATAGAGGTAGACCACCGGCGTGATGAAGAGCGTGAGCAGCTGCGACACCAGAAGGCCGCCCACCACCGCGACACCCAAAGGCTGGCGCAGCTCGGAGCCGGCGCCGGCGCCGAGCGCGATGGGCAGCACGCCGAAGATGGCGGCGAGCGTGGTCATCATGATGGGCCGGAACCGCAGCAGCGCCGCCTCGCGGATGGCGTCCTGCGCCGCCGCCCCGGCGCGCCGACGTTCCAGCGCCACGTCGATCATCATGATGGCGTTCTTCTTCACGATGCCCACCAGCATGATGATGCCGATGATGGCGATCACCGACAGCTCCATCCCCGCTGCCATCAGGGTCAGGAGCGCGCCGATGCCGGCGGAGGGCAGGCCCGAGAGGATGGTGATGGGGTGGATAAAGCTCTCATAGAGCACGCCCAGCACGATGTAGATCACCACCACGGCGGCCAGGATCAGCAGCGGCTGGTTGGAGAGCGAATCCTGGAACACCTGCGCGGTGCCCTGGAAGCCGGTGATGACGCTGTCCGGCACCCGCGCCTCGGCGGCCGCCGCATTGATCTCCTCCACTGCCTGCCCCAGCGAGGTGCCCGGCGCGAGGTTGAAGGAGATGGTGACGGACGGCTGCTGCTGCTGGTGCTGCACCGAGAGCGGGCCCACCGTGCGCTTGATGTTCGCCACCGTCTCCAGCGGCACCACATTGCCGGAGGTGGTGCGCAGATAGACGCGGCCGAGGTCGCTCGGGTCGCGCTGGAAGATGGGCTGCACCTCGGCGATGATCGCGAACTGGTTGGTGGGCGTGTACAGCGTCGCGATCTGGCGGGTGCCGAACTGGGTGTAGAGCGCATCCCGCAGCTGCTGCTCGGTGATGCCGAGCGCCGCCGCCTTGTCCTTGTCCAGATCGATGGTGAGCTGGGGATTGGTGATCTGGAGGTCGGAGGTCACGTCCCTGAGGCCCGGAAGCGTCGCGAGGCGCTGCTCCATCTGCTGGGCAAAGGTGTAGAGCGTCTCGGTATCCGGGCTCTGGAGCGTGTACTGGTACTGGCTCTTGGAGGCGACGCCGCCCACGTTGATGTTCTGCACGGGCTGGAAGAAGACGTTGACGCCAGGCACCTGCGCGACGCGCTTCCGCAGGCTCTGGATCACGTCATTGGCCGAGCCCACGCGCTCGCCCGGCCCGTTGCCCTTGGGCTTCAGGGCGATGAACAGGCGGCCCGTGTTGGTGGTGCGGCTGCTGCCGGTGGCGCCGGCGGTGGAGACGATATAGTCCACGGCCGGATCGGCGCGCACCACGTCCGCCACCTGCTTCTGGCGCTCCACCATGGCGGCGAAGGAGCTGTCCGTCGCCGCTTCAACCGTGCCGGTGATGAAGCCGTTGTCCTCCTGCGGGAAGAAGCCCTTGGGGATGACGATGTAGAGATAGACCGACAGGCCGATGGTGGCGAACGTCACCACCAGCATGAAGGGCTTGTGCCGCAGCACGAAATCGAGACTCACCCGATAGGCGTTCAGCCAGCTGTCGAACATCCGCTCGGTAACGCGGAAGAACCAGCCGGGCTTCTTCGTGTGGTCCACCGGCTTCATCACGCGGGCGCACAGCATGGGCGTGAGCGTGAGGGAGACGAAGCCGGAGACGAGGATGGCCACCGAGATGGTCACCGCGAACTCGCGGAACACCCGGCCCACCACGCCGCCCATGAACAGCACGGGGATGAACACCGCCACCAGCGACAGCGTCATGGAGATGATGGTGAAGCCGATCTCGCGCGAGCCGCGCAGGGCGGCGCGGAACGGGCTCTCCCCCGCCTCCACGTGGCGATAGATGTTCTCCAGCACGACGATGGCATCGTCCACCACGAAGCCGACGCACAGGGTGAGCGCCAGCAGCGTCATGTTGTTGATGGAATAGCCGAAGCCCCACATGGCCGCGAAGGTGGCGATGATGGACAAGGGCAGCGCCAGCGAGGGGATGATCGTCGCGCGCACATTTCGCAGGAACAGGAAGATCACCAGCACCACGAGGACGATGGCCTCGAACAGGGTCTTCTGCACGTCCGCCACCGCATCGCGCACGGAGACGGAGCGGTCGTTCAGCACCTCGATCCCCACCGAGCCGGGCAGCTGGGCGCGGAACTGGGGCAGGCGATCGCGCACCTCATTCACCACCTGCACGGTGTTGGCGTCGGGCTGGCGGACCACGGCCAGCACCACCGAGCGGCGATCGTTAAACCAGCTGGCGACGCGCTCGTTCTCCACGCCGTCCGAGACGACCGCGATCTCCTCGAGCCGCACCACCGAGCCGTCGCGCGCCTTCACCACCACCCGGCGGAACTGGGAGGCGTCCGCCTTGGGCGTGCCCATGTCGATGGTCTGCGCCTGCTTGGGCCCGGAGACGATGCCGAGCGGCGTATTGGAGGCCGCAGCCTCCACCGCCCGCTGGATGTCGTCCGGAGAGATGTTGCGCGCCCCGGCGGCGGCGGGATCGACGCGGATGCGCACCGCATATTTCTGCGAGCCGTAGATCTGCACCTGCGCCACGCCGGGCAGCTGGGAGATCTGCTGGCCGATCAGCGTGTCGGCATATTCGTT
Organism: Xanthobacter aminoxidans; assembly: GCF_023571765.1. Classification (GTDB taxonomy): domain Bacteria; phylum Pseudomonadota; class Alphaproteobacteria; order Rhizobiales; family Xanthobacteraceae; genus Xanthobacter; species Xanthobacter aminoxidans. The sequence continues at coordinate 261,315 of NZ_JAMJXC010000004.1, forward strand.
CACCGCCGACAGCGGCAGAGTGTCCGAGGAGATGGCAAGCAGGATCACCGGCGCGTCGGCGGGATTCACCTTCCGGAAGCTCGGCGGGGTGGTCATCTCGTCCGGCAGCTGGCGCTGGGCGACGGAGAGGGCGGACTGCACGTCGAGGGCCGCCGCGTCGATGCTGCGGTTCAGGTCGAACTGCACCGTGATGGAGGTGGAGCCCTGGGTGGACGATGAGGTGAGCGAGGAGATGCCGGCGATGGTGGCGAGCTGGCGCTCGATGGGCGTCGCCACCGAGGTGGACATAGTCTCCGGGCTCGCACCGGGCAGGCTGGCGGAGATGTTGATGGTGGGGAAGTCCACCCGCGGCAGCGCCGCGACGGGAAGCTGGCGATAGGCGAACAGGCCCGCCACCACGAGCGACAGCATCAGCAGCGTCGTCATCACCGGGCGGCGGATGCACAGTTCGGAGAACATGGGCTCAGCTCCCGGTGGCGGGTGCGGCGGCGCGGGTGCGCACGTTCACGCGGCCGCCCTCGCGCAGGGAGAGCTGACCGTCCGTCACCACCGTCTCGCCGCCGTCGAGCCCCTTCGCAATGACGGTGCGCCCGTCCACCGTGCGCGCGACGGTGACAGGCCGCACATGGGCGATGCCATCGTCCACGATGAAGACGAACGGGCCGTCCTGCCCGTTCTGCACCGCCTCGCTGGGCACCGCGACCACGTTGTCCTCGATGCGCAGCGTCACCGTCACCGCGCCGAGGGCACCGGGCCACAGGCGCTCGTCGGCATTGGGGAAAATGGCGCGGGCGGTGAGGGTGCCGGTCTGCGGCTCGATGGTGTTGTCGATGACTGCCACGGTACCGCCCGAGACGGTCTCGCCCGTGCCCTGGAAGGTGAAGGACACCTTGGCATCCTTCGCAGCCCTGAGGCCGGCGATGTAGCGCTCGGGCAGGCCGAAGGCGACATAGATGGGCGCGAGCTGGCGCACCGTCGCCAGCGTGTCGTCCACCCGGATCACCGTGCCGGGGCGCACCGCGGACACGCCGATGCGGCCGGTGGCGGGGGAGCGGATCTCGTAATAGCCGCGCTGCACCTTGAGCGCCGTCAGGTTGGCCTCGTCCTGCGCCACGGTCGCCTTCTGGACGTCGGCAGTGGTGCGGGCATCGTCCACCTGCACCTGGGAAACGGCGTTGCGGGTGGCGAGGCCCGCGTAGCGCTCCACGTCGCGCAGGTTCTTTTCCAGCTGAACCTTGTCGCGGTTGAGGGTCGCCTCGGCCTGGAGGATCTGCGCGTCGATCACCCGCGGGTCGAGCTGATAGAGGAGGTCGCCCTCCTTCACGGTCGCGCCGTCGGCGAAGCCCACCTTCTCCACGGCGGCAGCGACGCGCGAGCGCACCGGCACCGTGACCATGGATTCCACCGTGCCCAGCGCCTCGACCCGCACCGGCAGGGAGGTGCGCTCCGCCTTGCCGGCAAGCACCGCGATCACGCGCGGCTGCGGCGCTGCCTTCTGGGCGCCCGTGCCGAGCCACGGCTTCTTGTCCCAGACCCACGCACCGCCGCCGAGGACGGCCAGAAGCAGGACTGCGAGGACAACCTTACGGCCGGCCGATCCGCCGCTCTTCGCGCTACCAGGTGCATTCTCGGCTGGCATGAACGTCCTCGATACTCCGCAGCGTCAGACCCGTCCGCGCCGCGATGCAACAACAATTCAGCGCTCTGGTCCAATTAAGCTTTTGTCACGCCTTGCGCGATGAACGAGAACGTAATGACGCATTCGTGAACAGCCAAGACCACGCTTGATTGCCGCGCTTGACTTGACCCTGGGTCAGAACTTGCGCGTGAGGTCGGCCAGATGCGCCAGCGCCCGGTCGATGGTCGCATCGTGCTTGGCGAAGCAGAAGCGCACCACGCTCTTCACCGCATCCTCCGCGTAGAAGGCGGAAACCGGGATCGCCGCGACCTTCCGGGTCTTGACCAGATCGAGGCAGAAGGCCTCGTCGTCGAAGGCGTTGGCGTGGGCAGCAAGGTCGATGGAGAGGAAATAGGTGCCGCGCGAGGGCAGCACCTCGAAGCCCAGCCCCTTCAGCCCCGCCGCGAGGCGGTCGCGGGAGCGCTGGAGGCCGGCGCGCATGGTGGTGAAGTAATCGTCCGGCTTGCCGAGCCCATAGGCCACCGCCGCCTGCAGGTTCGGCGGCGTGGTGAAGGTGAGGAACTGGTGCGCCTTGGACAGCACCTTCATGAGATGGGGCGCGGCGAAGACGAGGCCCACCTTCCAGCCGGTCATGCCGAAGATCTTGCCGGCGGAGGAGATCTTCACCGTGCGCTCGCGCATCCCCGGCAAAGCCATCAGCGGCTCGAACGTGAGGCCGTCGAACACCACGTGCTCCCACACCTCGTCGCACACCGCATAGGCGTTGAAGCGCACGCAATAGTCGGCAAGGAGCTGCATCTGCGCGCGGTCGTAGACGACGCCGGTAGGGTTCTGGGGATTGTTGAACAGGACGAGCTTGGTGCGCTCGGAGAACACCTGGTCCAGCTTCTCCGGCGTCATGGCCCAGGAGGGCGGCTCCAGCCGCACGAGGCGGGGGATGCCCCCAGCCCTCTGCACCAGCGGCAGATAGGCGTCATAGAGCGGCTGGAACAGCACCACCTCGTCGCCCGGCTCGATGAGCGAGAAGAGCGCGCCGGCCAGCGCCTCGGTGGCGCCCGACGTGACCATGATCTCCGCCTCGGGATCAAGTTCCAGCCCCTGCCAGTGGCGATAGTGCGCGGCGGCGGCGCGGCGCAGCTCGGGCAGGCCCATCATGGGCGGATACTGGTTCCAGCCGTCCACCACCGCCTCGGCCGCCTTGCGGCGCACGTCCTCGGGGCCGGGATCGTCCGGAAAGCCCTGGCCGAGGTTCACCGCCTCATGGGTGCGGGCGAGCCCGGACATCACCTCGAAGATGGTGGTGGGCAGCCCGGCATAGATGGGATTGAGCGGACGGGGCGTAAATTGCGGGTGGGACATGGGAAATTCGCGATGTAAAGGGAGCGGACAAAGGGTCTGGCCCGCGCCCTTTAGACCCTTCCGTCTTCCTGCGGAAGTCCGGTTGAGACCGCCGCCTCGCCCGGCATCAGCGGTTTCAGGGCCGCAAGCAAGGCCTCCGGCGTCACCTGCCCCATGGGCATCAGCACCTTGGCAGCCTCGGTGCGGCGGCCGGGGCGCATCACCAGCACCACCGTCTCGGCTCCGCCGCAGGCCGGATCACCGCAGGAAATCTCGGAGACGGAGACGGTCGCCTCCTCCTCCAGCGACAGGGTGGTGCGCACCAGGTCCGCGAGGGTCCGCGAGGCATCGAGGGCGGGCCCGGCCTCGCCGCGGCGGCGCATGAACAGTCGCATCCAGTGGATCTCCGTGTACGGACGACTTCAACGGCGGACCTGTTTCGCCCGCGCTCGCGGCATGAACATGACGGCTGCGCGACTTTGGTGGCGCGACTTGGCCCCTATTCGTCGTCCTCGTCCTGCTCCGGGGGAAAGCCGAGCAGGCGGCGGACACGGGCGATGGAGCGCTTCAGCCGGCCCGCCTCCAGCCGCAGCACGGCATAGCTCACCCGCCCGTCCGTCACGCCGCGCACCTCGATCACCGCATGCCCATAGGCGATGCGCATGCCCGGTGCCGGCTGGTCGTCGGAGCGGTCGGCAAAGGCGTCGGCGATGGTGAGGCCGAGTTCGCTGTCGGGCACGGCGAGGCCGTAGAAGCTGGCGAGATCGCCGAGCCGCACCTCGCCGACGAAGGGGAAGGCGGCGCTGTCGTCGAGTGGCGTGGTCTCCTCGGGACGGAACATGCGGTCGAGCTGGTGGACGCGCTTGGGCGGCGCCAGCAGGTAGCCGTAATCGCCGGCCTTGAGCGTGCCGGCCGCCTCCGGCGTCAGCGTCTCGTTGGCCCGCACCACCATGACCAGGCGCGCCCAGGAGGGCAGTTGCGCCTGTCCCACCGCCGGCGTGCCGGCCATGACGGGATAGGCCACCAGCTCCATTTCCGTCTGCCCCGGCAGGTCGATCTCGAAGCGCCGCACGCCGGGATCGGGATCGGACAGCGCCACGTCGAGCCGCCGCGCCGCATAGCCCATGGTCCATCCGTGCAGGATCAGCGAGACGACCACCACCGCGAAGGCGACGTTGAAATAGACCTCGGCCATGGGCAGGTGCGCCAGCATGGGGATGGTCGCGAGGAAGATGGAGACCGCGCCGCGCAAGCCTGCCCAGGAGACGAACAGCTTCTCCTTCAGCGAGAAATGAAACGGCGCGAGGCAGGCGAACACCGCTGCCGGCCGCCCGACGAGAATGAGGAACGCCGCCACCCCCAGCGCCGGCAGCGCGTACTGCATGATCTTGTTGGGGGATACCAGCATGCCCAGCATCACGAACATCACGATCTGGCAGAGCCAGGTGATGGTATCGAGAAACGATGTGATGGAGGCGATGGCCCGCACCGGCCGGTTTCCCACCACCAGCCCGGCGAGATAGACGGCGAGGAAGCCCGAGCCGTGCAGCAGCGAGGTGAGCGCGAACAGCAGCACCGCCACGCCCACCACCATCACCGGATGAAGGCCGCCGGGCAAGTCCACGCGATTGAGCAGCGCCACCAGCGCATAGCCGCCGGCGACTCCCAGTACCGCGCCGACCACCATCTCGCGCAAGGCGCCGAATACCACTGCAAGGCCAGGGTCGGCCATCTGGCTGGTCAGCAGCTCCACCAGCAGCACGGTTAGGAACACGGCGGCGGGATCGTTGGTGGCCGACTCGATCTCGATCACCGAGCCCACACGCCGGCCGAGGTGCAGCCCCTGGGCCCGCACGAGGAACAGTACGGCCGCGGCGTCGGTGGAGGCGACGATGGCGCCCACCAGCAACGCCTCCATCCAGCCGAGCCCCAGCAGCGGCGCGGCGACCAGAGCCACCAGCACGGCGGTGAAGGCGACGCCCACCGTCGAAAGGCCCACGGCGGGCAGGATGGCGCCGCGCATGGAGGCGACGCGCATCCGGAGGCCGCCGTCGAACAGGATCACCGCCAGCGCGGCGGACCCCACCATGTAGGTAGCCCAGTAGTCATCGAAATGGATGCCGCCCGGCCCGCCCTCGCCGGCCGCGACGCCCACGGCGAGGAACACCAGCAGGATGGGCGCGCCGAAACGGGCGGCGAGCAGGCTGGAAAGCGTTCCAACAACAACCAGCGCCGCAACCACGAGGAGGACAATATTAGAGACGACAACCGATCCCATGTGCTTCGAAAAGCCCCACCCCCTCGAATCCAGAACGCCACAGTAGCGCGACGACCGTCTAAGGCGTAAGGTTCCTAGTGTCGCGGTGCCGAATTACCAATTCTGTACTACGGACGGACCGATCCGGGGGCGGAAAGGGACGAGAATGACATCCAGCGGCACCCCCAACGCCTATCTGGTCATGGCGATGGTAAACGAGGAGGGGAACCTCCTCCTGCAGAGCGAAACGATCTGTTTCGATCGCGACCTTGCCTTCTCCATCGCGGATGATGAAGGCGACCATTGCACCTGGGTCGGGGTCTATGCCCTCGATGCCGACGGCCGGAGCATCCAGAACGGCGCCCTCTATTCCAGCGGCTCCCTGCACGCCTTCGGCTCGTCCAGCCGTGGCTACGGCATGGGCAGCGCGCAATCGGGCATGACGCTCTCTTAAATCGCTTCGATCAGCCGCCGGATCGATCCGCGGCGAGTCGCCCGTTGATGAAGGCCACCGCCTCGAACGGCGAGGCCACGCGCACAAGGCGCACGCGCCGGCTGCCGCACAGGTCGCAGCGCAAGGTGTTTCCCCGGATTTCGCTGGTGTCCTCAAGCCGCCCATCCTCGGACCGTGAGGAGAGGATGGAACGGCGGTGGCAGCGGTCGCATTCGGCGCAGATCATGGGCATGGGATAACCGCCGATCGCGGTCACATGATGGCCGCATTTGCGAATGTCCTCACAGCAGCGCGCGGACCTCGAAGAAACGCCGCACCTGCTGCTCGGCGAAGGCCACGTCCTCCGGCCGTCCCGCCTCGGCGGCGCCGATCAGTGCCTTGAGGGCGCTGTCCAGCTCCGGGCCTTGCTCGCCTTCTGAGAAGCGCTGGAGCAGCACGCGGCCGCAATCGCCGAGCGTCGCCATCCACGAGCCGTCGTGGAGCCAGATGGGGCGGAGGAGTTGGGTTTCCCAGAAGCGTGCCATGGTGGAGGACTAACGAGGCCGGCGGCGGTTTGTTTCCCGGCTCAGACCGCTTCCAGCACCGCCACGGCGAACCAGCCGCGCGGATCGGTCCAGAGCGCCCCCTGCCGCCATCCGGCCGCCTGCGCCATGCCCATCAAACGCGGCGCGGCGTATTTGTAGGAATTCTCCGTGTGGATGGTCTCGCCCGGGACGAAGGTGAAGCGCGCGTCGTCGAGCCGCACCGTCTGCGCCGCACGGCTCTCCAGATGCATCTCGATCCGGCTCTCCGCTTCATTGAACAAGGCGCGGTGGTGGAAGGCAGCGAGGTCGAAATCGGCGCCCAGCTCGCGGTTGATGCGCGTCAGCAGATTGAGGTTGAAGGCGGCGGTGACGCCCTGATGGTCGTCATAGGCGGCTTCCAGCACCGCCCGCTCCTTCGGCAGGTCGAAGCCGAGCACCAGCGCCGCCCCCTCCCCCAGCGACTGCCGCGCATGGGTCAGGAACACGCCCGCCTCGCTCGGGGTGAAATTGCCGATGGTCGAGCCGGGAAAGAAGCCGACGCGCCGCCCGCCCTCGCCGAGGTGGGGCAGCGCCAGCGGCCGGGTGAAGTCGCCTTCCACCGGCGTCATGGCCACGGTGGGATAGTCCCGTGCCAGAGCGGCGACGGCGGCGCGCATGTGCGGGCCGGAAATGTCGATGGGCACATAGGCGGCCGGCCGCTCCAGCGCATCGAGCAGGAGGCGCACCTTGACGCTCGATCCCGAGCCGAACTCCACAAGGCTGGCGCCCGGCCCGGCGATGGCGGCGATGTCGCCCGCATGGGCCTTGAGCACACCGAGTTCGGTGCGGGTGGGATAGTATTCGGGCAGACGACAGATGAGATCGAACAGGCGCGAGCCGGCCTCGTCATAGAAATACTTGGGCGAAAGCTGCTTGGGGCTGGCGGACAGTCCCTCGATCACGTCGGCGCGGAAGGCCGCGCTCTCGGGCGTCTCGTGGCTCTGCTCGGCACGGAGAAGGGTCGAAGCGCGCATCAGGCATCCTCGGCAAGGCGCAGGCCGGCGAAGGCCCAGCGCTGGTGGGGATAGAAGAAATTGCGGTAGGTGGCCCGGGCATGGCCCTCGGGCGTGGCGCAGCAGCCGCCGCGCAGCACCATCTGCGACGACATGAACTTGCCGTTGTATTCGCCGAGCGCGCCGGGCGCGGGGCGGTAGCCGGGATACGCGACATAGGGGCTCTGCGTCCATTCCCACACATCGCCAAACATCTGCGCGGGCAGATCATCGGTCGCGGCGGGAAGCGGGCGCAACGCGCCGCTGTCGAGGAAGTTGCCGGCTACGGGAAGTCCGCGCGCGGCCACTTCCCACTCCGCTTCCGTTGGCAGGCGCTTGCCGGCCCAGCGGGCGAAGGCGTCGGCCTCGTAATAGCTCACATGCACCACCGGCGCGGCGGGATCGAGCGGGTTCAGGCCATTGAGCGTAAAGGCCTGCCAGTCCCCGTCGTGGCTTTCCCAATAGAGCGGCGCCTCATACTCTCCTGCCTTCACCCGCGCCCAGCCGTCCGCCAGCCATAGGTCCGGCCGGCGATAGCCGCCGTCCGCGATGAAGGCGAGCCACTCGCCGTTGGTCACGGCGCGGGAGGCAAGGCGGAAGGGGCGCAGCAGCACCTCGTGGCGCGGGCCCTCATTGTCGTAGGAAAAGCCCTCCCCCGCATGGCCGATCTCGAAGATGCCGCCGGGATAGTCGATGAAGGCGAGCGGCCGGGCCTCGGCCGTCATCGCCGGGCGACCCGGCCGATAGGCGGGGCGCAGGGGATTGGCGGCGAACAGGTTCAGGATGTCCATCAGGATCAGCTCCTGATGCTGCTGCTCGTGGTTGATGCCGATCTCAACCAGGGGCGCGAGGCGGGCATACGCCTCCTCGTCGGCATAGGCCAGAAGGTCGGTCATGGCGTGGGTGACATGCCGGCGATAGTCGGCCACCTCGGCCACCGTGGGGCGGGTGATGAGCCCGCGCGCGAAGCGGGCGTGGCGGGGGCCGGCGGCCTCGTAATAGGAATTGAACAGGAAGGCGAAGTCCGCGTTGGCGACTTCGTAGCCCGGCAGGTGCGGCACCAGCAGGAAGGTCTCGAAGAACCACGAGACATGGGCGAGGTGCCATTTGGTGGGGCTGCAATCCGGCATGGATTGCACGGTCTGGTCCTCGGGATGGAGATCCCCCGCCAGCGCTTCGGTCTGTCCCCGCACCTTGAGAAAGCGAGCGATGGCGGCATCCCGCGTGCCCGTCTCGCTGGCGTCCGATGGGGATGGACGCGCTGCCGCGTGCGGGTTCCAGGGTTTGTTCATCGTTCCTCGCCCAACCTTGCGGCCCGATCCGCCTCCCGCTTAAACGCCGGGAGTGGGCCTGCGGTTTCTACGGGCATGTTCGGCTTCCGGACGCCAAACGTTACATCCCGCCTCGCGCGGGCCCTCGCACGATGTCGCGAGGCTGATGTCGGGGCGGTACCTTTCAGCCGGCAGCGAGGCCGATGAGCGCGTCGATGGAGCGGCGCGACGCGTTCGACGGCCGGAACATCGCCAGCGTGCGGACGCGACCGAGCGTGCCGTCGAGAGGCCGCGTCTCCACCTCCCCCGCCCGGCGCCAGCGCTCCACCGCCGCTTCAGGCAGGAGCGTGCGTCCGAGCCCGGCGGCGACGCAGCCCATGATGCCGTCCAGCGTCCCAAGCTCCAGCACAGGCAAGTCGCCGAACGTCTCGGCGAAGCGTGCGCGATAGCAGCAGCCCGCCCGGAACACGACGGCCGCCGCCTCCGAAACGCCGCCGACGGGCAGCACCTCCACCAATTCCTCCTCGAACAGCGGCACGCTGGCGAAGCGCGCTTCCGCCGCCTCCTCGGCCACCAAGGCGAGATCGATGTCGCCCCGCCCGAGGGCCGCAACCAGCTCGCCGCTGGTGCCGGTGGTGATGGACAGGCGCAGGTCCGGCAGCTTCGCCCGCACCGCCTTCAGCAGCGGCGGCAGGCGGACGGCGGCGGTGGTTTCCATGGTGCCGAGGCGCAGTGGTGGAAAGGCCTCTGCGGCAGAGCGCAGCCGCTTCTCCGCCTCCTCCGACAAACGCACGATGCGCGCGCCATAGTCCAGCGCCAGCACGCCCGCCGCCGTGGGCACCATGCGCCCGTCGATGCGCTCCACCAGCTTCTGGCCGAGCCGGTCCTCCAGCTTGCGCAGGCGGGTGGTGACGTTGGACTGCACGCAGCCGAGGCGCCCGGCGGCGCGGGTGACGCTGCCGGTCTCGGCCACCGCTTCGAGGAAGCGGAAATCGCGCAAGTCCATCATCAGAAGTGAACGATAATATCAGAATGTTTCAATTTCAATGATTGGTGGAAGCGCGATAATGGCGGCCACCTCGCGGGAGACAACGCCATGACAGACACCCTCGATGACGAAGCCGCCACCCGCTGGCCGGATCGGCGCATCCTCGATCTGTTCGGCATCGATCATCCCATCCTGCTCGGCCCGCTGGCCGGTCCCGGCTCGCCGGAACTGGCCATTGCCGTGGGCTCGGCCGGCGGCCTCGCCTCCCTGCCCTGCGCCATGTATGGGCCGGACGATCTGAAGGCGGCGGTGGCGAAGATCCGGGCGGGGCTCCCGGGCAAGCCGCTGAACCTCAACTTCTTCTGCCACACCCCGCCGCAGGACGACCCGGCGCGGGCGCTGCGCTGGCGGGCGCGGCTGGCCGACTATTATGTCGAGGCCGGGCTGGACCCAGCCGCCACCACGCCCTCCCCCTCCCGCGCACCGTTCGACGCCACCTTCTGCGCGGTGGTGGAGGAGGTGCGCCCCGAGGTGGTGAGCTTCCATTTCGGCCTGCCGGCGCCAGACCTCGTGGACCGGGTGAAGGCGACGGGAGCGAAGATCATCTCCTCCGCCACCACGGTGGCCGAAGCCCGCTGGCTGGAGGACCACGGCTGCGACGCCATCATCGCCATGGGCTTCGAGGCCGGCGGCCATCGCGCCCTCTTCCTCGGCGGCGACTATTCTCAGACCCCCATCAGCTGGCAGGACGTGGCGCGACAGGTGGGCACCTTCTCCCTCGTGCCGCAGGTGGCGGATGCGGTGAAGGTGCCGGTGATCGCCGCCGGCGGCATCGCCGATGCGCGGGGCATCGTGGCGGCGCTGGCGCTGGGGGCCTCGGCGGTGCAGATCGGCACCGCCTTCCTGTTCTCGCCGGAAGCGAAGGTGCCCGCCGTCCACCGCGCCGCGCTTGAAGCGGCGACCGACGAAAGCACTGCGCTCACCAACATCTTCACCGGCCGCCCGGCGCGCGGCATCATGAACCGCGTCATGCGCGAGGTCGGCCCCATCGCGCCGGAGGCGTCGGCCTTCCCCACCTCCGGCGGCGCCCTCGCCCCGCTGCGCGCCAAGGCCGAGGCCGAGGGCCGGGACGATTTCACCAACCTCTGGTGCGGCCAGTCCGCCGCCCTGAGCCCGCGCCTGCCGGCCGCGGACCTCACCCGCAAGCTCGCCGCGGAGGCACTCGCGCGGCTCGCCTGAACCGCCCCACGCGGACACCATCTCCCGCACCGCAGCGAAATTGGCCTCCCGTTTGCACCTCCTCCCTCAGCGTTCCTGTGCGGATGGTTTGGAGGATGCGATGTCGGACGATGCCCTGAGCCCGGTGATCGTGGCCAAGAAGACGATCGAGGCCGAAAACATGGCCTCTTTCGAACTGATCCCCGCCGAGGGCGGCGAGTTGCCCGCCTTCACCGCCGGCTCCCATGTGGATGTGAGCATCCCCGGCGGCCTCGTGCGGCAGTATTCGCTCATCAACAGCGAGAGCGAGCGCCATCGCTACGTGATCGGCGTGTGGAAGGACGCCAACAGCCGCGGTGGCTCCAAGGCGCTGTTCCAGCAGGTGAACGAGGGCGATCGACTCGCCGTCGGCACCCCGCGCAACCGCTTCGCCGTGCCGCGCGACACCAAGCGTGCGCTGCTCTTCGCCCGCGGCATCGGCGCGACGCCCATCCTGTCCATCGCCGATCATCTCAAGGCGAAGAACATCCCCTTCGAGTTCCACTACCTCTTCGCGGGCGGCTCGCCGGGCGCGTTCAAGTCCCCCATCGAGGCGTCCGCCTTCGCCGCCAATACGAGCTTCTATTTCGAGGCCCTCGAGCCGCGCCTCAACCCCGCGAACCTGCTCGCGGACCGGCCGGACGACACGCACCTCTTCCTGTGCGGCGTGGACTGGTGGCTCGACCCCATCATCGCCAGCGCGCAGCAGAAGGGCTTCGGCGTCAACCGCATCCATGTGGAGCGCTTCACCGGCAAGGCGCCGCCCCCGCTGCTGGACAAGGTGTTCGACGTTAAGATCGCCTCCACCGGCAAGGTCATCAAGATCCCCGGCGACCGCTCCGTCTCCACCGCCATGGAAGAAGCCGGCGTGAAGATCCCCACCTCCTGCGAGCAGGGCGCCTGCGGCACCTGCAAGGTGAAGGTGCTGGAGGGCGAGGTGGACCACCGCGACAAGCGCCTCAAGCCCGAGGAGAAGGAACAGGGCTGGTTCCTGGCCTGCGTCTCGCGTGCCAAAGGCGACCTGCTGGTGTTGGATTTGTGACAATTCCGCTTCGCGCTTGCTGCCCCCGGGCGACGGAAGGACGAGACCCATGGTGACCGAGGAAGATGTCTGGCGCACCGCCTTCATCATCGCCGAGCAATACGGCCCGGAGGGCGTCGCCTTCGCCCACCGCATGGCCGAGAGCTTCGAGATGGGCGGCAAGGTGGAGGCGCATCGCACCTGGGTCTCCATCATGACCAAGGTGGAGGAGCTGGTGCAGGACGAAGACGCCCCGTCCCGCGCCAATTGACGACCAGCAGCGGGCCTGTGCCGCGGCAAACCCGGCGCAAGCCCGCACCGGCGCACGGTTTCACCCTGCGCGCAATGCCGCTGTGGCCAGCGGCTTTCGCCCCCTTGAAATTGCGGAGCACCCCGCGTAGGTTCCGCCCTCTCTTCGGCGCCCCGGTGCGCCGGAGCCGTGCAGGTGTAGCTCAGTTGGTTAGAGCGCCGGTCTGTGGAACCGGAGGTCGGTGGTTCGAGCCCACCCACCTGTACCATTCAGGCACTCCTGCTCCCCAAACGCCTTAGTCTTCACGCCAGACGCGGCAACGCGAGGCTTGGTCGTGTGCGCTTCGGCGCGCGCTCCGCCAGCATGCGCGAAGAAAGCTGTTGCGTGAAATGTATGCTTGATCCTACATTCATATAAAGCCGGCCTGAAGTACGCTTCGGACGGGTTCCAGCGCCAATGTTCGCGCCAGGGTTACGCCCCATGTCCGAGACGTTGACCAGCGTTGCCGCACTGGACGCCGAAGGGCCTTTCCCGCCCCTCGATCGCGCCTCCCCTTTGCCGCTCTACGCCCAGATCAAGCAGCGGCTCATCGGCCTGATCCTCAAGTGGGACCAGGGCGACCGGCGCTTCTTTTCGGATGAGCAGCTCTGCGCCATGTTCTCGGTCAGCCGGGACACCGCGCGGCAGGCGGTGGCGGAACTGGTGCAGGAGGGCCTGCTCACCCGCAGCCGCGGCCTCGGCACGTTCGTCTCCGTGCGCAAGCTGGAAGAGCGCTTCAATCCGGGCATGGACTTCCTGAACCAGTGGGCCGCTACCGGCATGCCCATGCAGGCCACCGTGCTCGCCTTCGAGCGCATCGCGGCCGACGAGACCATCGCCGCGAGCCTCGAGACCGAAGTCGGCGCGCCGGTCCTGTTCATCAAGCGCCTGCGGGCCGCGGCGCGCGTGCCGCTCGCCATCGACTATCGCTATCTGCCGGCCGACCTCACCGCCGACTGGACGGAAGAGGCGGTGCATGGCTCGCCGCTCCACCGCCTGTGGCAGAGCGTCGATCTCAAGGCGGGTGACTTCACCATCGAGGCCGGCGTCGCCGGGCCGGAGGAGGTGGAATATCTGCACCTCTCCAAGGGCGCACCGGTGCTGATCCGCACCCTGAGCTATCGCGACGCCACGGGCCGCCTTGCCCTGTCCGGCCACACGGTGCACCGCGCCGATCTCGTGCGCTATTCGCTCAGCGTTCCCCTTTCGCGCGACGGCGCGCCGCCGGCCGAGATGGACCGCAGCGGCGTCCACGACGACTGACCGCCGCGCCCGCCGCCGTTTCCGCTCCGGGCATGGCGTCCGGGGCACCGTGAACAAGGCGCGAAAAAGCGCCCTTCCAGAGGAGGCCAGAAGTGCAGTTCGGACGACGCAGCTTCCTGAAGATGGTGCCCGCCGCCGCCCTCACGGCCACCGGCACCGGGACCGTGGCAGGCCTCTGGAGCAGCGCCGCCCGCGCCGCCGAGCCGCTGCGCGTGGGCTCCATCCTCTCCGTGACCGGCCCGGCGGCCTTCCTCGGCGAGGACATGAAAGCGGGCCTCGAACTCGCGGTGGACGAGTTCAATGCCGCCGGCGGCATGGGCGGCCGCAAGATCGAGTGGACCTATTACGACGCCGAGAGCCAGACCCAGAAAGGCATCACTGCCACGCGCCGGCTCATCAGCCAGGACAAGGTGGAAGTGATCCTGAGCGGCGGCAACATGAGCGGCATCGCGCTCGCCATGGCGCCCATCACCAATGCCGCCAAGGTGCCCTTCATCTCGTCGGAGGGCGCGCTCGCCATCGTCACGCCGGTGGCGGAGCGCCAGTATGTGTTCAAGAGCACGGTAGACGATGGCGACGTGCTGGAGCGCATCGCCGACTATCTCGACAAGAAGAAGATCAAGAAGGTGGCGCTCATCGCCGATACGTCGGGCTTCGGCCAGGGCGCGGTGGGGCAGATGAAGATCGTCGGGCCGAAGCGCGGCCTCGATGTGATGTATGAATCCTTCGCCCCCTCCGACACCGACATGATGCCCCAGCTGACCCGCATCCGCGATGCCGGCGCCGAGGCCATCATCTGCTGGACGGTGACGCCCGCCGGTGTCGTCTTCCTCAAGCAGGCGCAGCAATTGGGCCTCGATAAGAAGACGCTGATCCACAGCTACGGCTTCGTCTCGGCAGACTACATGAAGCTCGCCGGCGACGCCGCCAACACCCTGCTCCTCGCCAGCCTCAAGCTGCCCGTGGGCGACCAACTGCCGGACAGCGACCCGCTCAAGGCCGGCATCCTCAAGCTGATGAAGGCCTATGAGGCCCGCTTCAAGCGCCCCGCCAGCATCTATGCGGCGGAATCCTACGACGCGGCGCTGCTCGCCCGCGAGGCGCTGAAAAAGGTGGGGGGCGATGTCTCCAAGCTCACCCAGGGCATGGAGCAGATCAAGGATTTCCCCGGCATCTCCGGCGTCTTCACCTTCTCGGCGGAGCGCCATTCGGGGCTCTCGAAGCAGGACATCGTGCTGGTCAACTGGCGGGACGGCCGCTTCAACCTCGCCGACTACGCCTGACGGGAACCATCAACGGGAGGAAACAGCCATGGCCCTTTCGCGAGACATGTCCGCCGAGCAGGCGTTCGAGGTGGTCCAGACGCTGCTGGACGCCCCGGAGGACCGCTTTCCGCTGACCTTCAATTCGGACCTGCCGCGCATCCGCGAGCTGTTCCACGCGGCGACGCGGAACCAGTGGGACCCCAAGACCGACGTGGACTGGGACCAGCTCGATCCGTCCAAGTACACCGATGAGCAGCGCTACGCCGCCCGGCTCTACTGGAGCCGGCGGGCGTGGAGCGAGTACGGCGCCATCTCCGAAAGCCCGGCGCTGCAGGTGCGTTTCGGGGTGGAGAACCGCCCCTCCGACATGCAGCTCTTCTTTACCATCCGCTCGCAGGAGGAGGCGCGCCACGCCGAGGCGTGCCACGCCATGGCGGAGAAGCTCGGCGGCTATATCGAGAAGCCGGTGCAGCAGCTGTTCGAGGGTTCGGTCTCCACCCACGGCGTGCGCCGCGCCGCGCTCAATGCGGACGTGCCGCTGGAGGGCATCATCGCCGCCCTCGTCTGCACGGCCGAAGAGATCGCCTTCGACGTGTTCAAGCACCTGAACGACGTCACCCATGATCCCGTCGCCAAGCAGATCGTGCGCTACATCATGCGCGACGAGAGCCGGCACTGCGCCTTCGGCTGGTACTTCCTCGAAGCCATCTGCGAGCAGCTCACCCCAGAGCAGAAGAAGATGATCGAGGATGCCGTCATCACCATGATGGAGAAGGTGGAGCTGAACGGCTACCACAGCGCGTGGCTGGCGCCGGAGAACCCGGCCTCCAACGCCGAGGTGGAAGCCGATCGCATCACCTACGAGGCGGGCCTCGGCTCCACCGTGGAAGAGGTGGAGAAGCCGGTGTTCATCGCCACCGTGCAGCGCATCCGCGAGCAGATGCGGGCGCTGGGCATCGAGCTGCCCCCGTTCACGCATTCCAAGCTCGGGACCATCTGACATGCCGCTCCACGCCACGCGGGCCGAGCCCTCCCTGCCGCCGGTGCGGCTGCTGGTCGAGCGGCGCTTTCCGCTCGAGATGAACGTTACGCTGCCGGACATCCGCGCCCTCTACGACACGGGCAAGGCCGGCCGCTGGAACCCGCACCGCGACGTGGACTGGAGCGCGCTCAAGCCGGAGAGCTATCCGGACGCGGTGCGCGCCGCCGCCCGCCGCACCTGGAGCCGGCGGGTCTGGACCGAGGCTACCGGCCTGACCGAGACGCCGGCCCTCATCGTTCGCTTCTGCATGGAGGTGGGCCGGGAGATCGACCCGAAATTCTATCTCACCACTCGCAACACCGAAGAGGCGTGGCACGTCGAGTGCTACGACCGGATCGCGGAGGGCTTCGGCGGTCGCCTCGCCCGCCCCGCCGCCAAGGCCTATGAGGCGGTGTTCAATCGCCACCTGCATCGCCGGGTGATGGATGCGAGCCAGTTGCTCGACGCCTATGTGGCGGCCCACGCCGCCTTCGAGGATGGGCTGGAACTGGAACTGGCCAAGGCCTGGCGCGCGGCGGCGACCAACCCAGCCGTGCAGTCCGTGCTCGACCATGTCATCGCCGACAAGGAGCGCCACGCCGCCTTCGGCTGGCTCTATCTCGCCGCGAAGGCGGAGGGCTGGAGCAAGGAGGCACGCGAGACCATCGCCACCGAGCTGTCAGACTATGTGCGGGACGTGGTGCTGAAGGGCTATCACTGCCCCTGGCTCGCACCGGAGCACGCCGCGGCCGAGGCGGAAGCCGACGCGATCACCGCCGAGGCCGGCCTCGGCGGCGCGCCGCGCGGGGCGGAGGAGGATGCGCTCGCGACGTTCGCCGGCAACGCCCGTGCCCGCCTCGCGGAACTCGGGGTGATGGTGCCCCTGTTCGAGACCAACCGCATGCGCAGTTTCTGATCCCTCGGACGTCTCGTTCCGAGGAAACGGGCGGGCCTTGTGCCTGACCCGGACCTGTCCCGGCCGTCCGCGCCCATCGGGGGGAAGCCCTGATCCTTCCGGAGCGCGGCGGCCGGGACTTTCATCCCCTCCCCGGAGGGATATTCACCCAGAGAGCTGCCAAAGGCCGCCCTTCACAGCCATGCAGACCACAACCGCCCTCCTCCAGGTCCTGTCATCCGGCATCGGCACGGGCGCCGTCTATGCGCTGGTGGCGCTCGGCTTCAACGTGGTCTTCAAGAGCACGGGCGCGATGAATTTCGCGCAGGGCGAATGGGTGGTGATGGGCGGCATGGTCACAGCCCTCCTCATCGGCACCTTTTCCAGCGTGGGTCTCGCGGTGGTGGCGGCGGTGGTGCTGGTGGGCGTGGTGGGGCTCCTCTCCGAGCGCCTCACGGTGCAGCCCCTGAAGCGGCCGGATGCCCTCGTCATCACCCTCGTCACCATCGGACTCTCCATCGTCAGCCGCAGCCTCGTGATGTTGGTGCTGGGCAAGAAGCCGGTGGGCTATGCCGGCTTCTCCGGCAACACCGCGCTCTCCTTCGGCGGGGTGAGCATCCAGAGCCAGACGCTGTGGATCATCGCCATCACCCTCGCCTTCCTTGTGGTGATGCACGCCTTCTTCGAGCGCACCATCCTCGGCAAGGCGCTGCGCGCGGCGGCGGCGGACCGGGAGGCGGCGGCCATCGTGGGCGTGAATGTGGGAAGCACCGTGCTGCTCTCCTTCGGCATCGCGGCGCTGGCGGGAGCGCTCGCCGGGGCCATCGTCACGCCCCTCACCCTCGCTTCCTACGACCAGGGCGCCATATTCGGCTTCAAGGGCTTCAGCGCCGCCATGCTGGGCGGGCTCGGCAGCCTGCCGGGCGCCGTGGTGGGTGGGCTGGCGCTGGGGCTCCTGGAGGCGTTCGGCAGCTTCTACATCTCGTCCGATTTCAAGGATGCCATCGCATTTGCCGTGCTGCTGCTCATCCTGTTCGTGCGCCCCTCCGGCCTGCTCGGCCGGGCCGACATCGTGAAGGTGTGAGGCCATGGCGAGCATCGAGGCGAAGACCGGACCGATGACCCACAGCCGCCTGCCCCAGCGCGGCCTCTCCCGCCATGCCCGCCTCGCCTTGGTGTGGCTGGCGCTGGCGGCGGTGCCCTTCGTGGTGCCCAATGCCTACTGGATCTCGCTCGCCAACCTCGCCCTCATCAATCTGGTGCTGATCGCCTCCCTCAACCTGCTGATGGGCTATGGCGGCCAGATCTCCCTCGCCCACGCCGGCTTCTTCGGCCTGGGAGCCTATGCGAGCGGCATCCTGAATGTGCGCTACGGCGTGCCACCCTGGGCCGGGCTGCCGGCGGCCGCCGTCGTCGCCGGCCTTGGTGCGCTTCTCATCGGCATTCCGGCGTTGCGGCTGCGCGGGCACTATCTCGCCATGGCGACGCTGGGGTGGAACGCCATCCTCGTCGTCTTTTTCACCCAATTGGTGGGGTTCACCGGCGGGCCCAACGGCCTCCTCGGAGTCGAGCCTTTCTCGATCTTCGGCCATGCGCTGGACACCGAGGCGAAGGCCTTCCCGCTGGCGTGGGCAGTGGCCTTCTTCGTGATGCTCGCCATCTCCAATCTTCTCGCCTCGCGCATCGGCCGCAGCATTCGCGCGGTGGCGACCAACGAGCTGGGCGCGCAATCGCTGGGCATCGACAGCTTCCGGACCAAGCTCGCCGTGTTCGTGCTCAGCGCTGGCATGGCCGGCATCGCCGGCAGCCTCTATGTCCACATCAACCAGTATGCCTCGCCGGAGACCTTCGGCATCGCGCCCTCCATCATGCTCCTCGTGATGGTCGCCATCGGCGGGGCGGGCACCTTCTACGGGCCGATGCTGGGCGCGCTGATCTACACCGCCGTGCCGCAGATCCTGCTCGATTATGAGGATGCCGAGCTGATGCTGTTCGGCCTCGGCCTTCTGGTGGTGCTGATCCTCTTCCCGCGCGGCCTCGCAGGCATCCCCGCGGCACTGACCGGCCTTGTGCGCAGGAGGCGGGCATGAACACGCCGCGCAGGACCGACGATCTTCTGGAGGTGGAAAACCTCACCTGCCGCTTCGCCGGCGTCACCGCCGTGGACGACCTCTCCTTCCGCGTGAAGGCCGGGGAGATCAAGGCGGTGATCGGCCCCAACGGCGCCGGCAAGTCCACGCTGTTCAACATGATCGCCGGCGTCACCCGCCCCACCGACGGCACTATCAAGTTCGACGGCGCGCGCATCGACCGCCTGCCGACCCACGCGCGCGCCCGCCGGGGCATCGCCCGCACCTTCCAGAACCTGCAGATCTTCCGCGAGATGAGCGTGCTGGAAAACGTGATGGTGGGCCGCCATCTGCGCGGCCGCACCACCACCCTGTCCGGCCTCCTCCACCTCCCGTCCGTGGGCGCTGAGGAGCGGGCGATGGAGGCCGCCGCCATGGCCCTGCTGGAGCGCTTCGGCCTCGCCGCCAAGGCCCATGCGCCGGCGGGGTCACTGGCCTTCGGGCAGATGAAGGTGCTGGAGCTGGCGCGCGCCCTCGCCTCCGAGCCGCGCTTGCTGCTGCTGGACGAGCCCGCCGCCGGCCTGCCCCACGCCGAGGCGGACAAGATGGCCGAGACTATCCGCGACCTGAACCGCGACGGCATGACCGTGCTGCTGGTGGAGCACAACATGCGCATGGTCATGTCGCTCTCCCACGACATTCTGGTGCTCAACAACGGCCGGCGCATCGCCGAGGGCACGGCGGAAGACGTCCGTCGCCACCCGGAGGTGCTCTCCGCCTATCTCGGTGAGGAGGCGGCCGATGCTTGAGGTGGAAGGCCTCGTCGCCGGCTATGGCGGCACCGAAATTCTGCACGCGGTTTCCCTGAAGGTGGCGCACGGCCAGTCCGTCTGCCTCATCGGCGCCAACGGCGCGGGCAAGACCACCCTGCTGCGCACCCTCGCCGGCCTCATCCGCCCCACGGCGGGGCGCATTTTCTTCGACGGGGCGGACATCACCAACCTCTCCACCTCGGCCCGGCTGTCGCGCGGGCTGGCGCTGGTGCCGGAGGGGCGCCGGGTATTCGCGCCCATGACGGTGGAGGAGAATCTGGAGATGGGCGCCTTCCGCCGGCTGTGGCCGCGCCGGGCGCAGGGCGTCGCCAGTGACCGCGACATGGTGTTCGCGCTCTTCCCGCGCCTCGCCGAGCGGCGGCGGCAGGCGGCGGGACTGCTCTCCGGCGGCGAGCAGCAGATGCTCGCCATCGGCCGCGCCCTCATGGGCCGCCCGCGCCTCCTGCTGTTGGACGAGCCCTCCATGGGCCTCGCCCCAAAAGTGGTGCAGGAGATTTTCGCCACCATCCGCCGCCTGAATGCCGAGGGCATGTCCCTCCTCATCGCCGAGCAGAATGCGAGCATGGCTCTGCGCAGCGCCGCCCACGGCTATGTCCTCGCCGAGGGGGCCGTCGTGCGCGACGGCGCAGGCGCCGACCTGCTCCATGACGACGGCGTGCGCGCCGCCTATCTCGGCCTGTGAGTTTTCGGAAATCCCATGCCGCATACCCTCATCGATCCCGCGCTCGAAGCCGAATACGCCCTGCGCCGTCGGCATCCCGAGCGCGAGAGCGTCTATGACGGCCATCGCCGCCTCGGCGCCGCGCTGCGCGCCACCGGCGGCTGGCGGCTCGACCAGCGTTACGGGCCGGGGCCGCGCTGCCTGCTGGATGTCTTCCCGGCGGGCGAAGGGGCGCCGGTGCTGTTCTTCATCCATGGCGGCTACTGGCGGGCGCTGGACAAATCCGATGTCTCCTTCATCGCCGGCCCCTGCCTGGCCTCAGGGGTGACGCTGGTGGCGCCGGGCTATGACCTCGCGCCGGGCGTGCGCGTCGCCGACATCGTGGACGAGATGCGGCTCGCGTTGCGCTGGGTGGTGGAGAACCTTGCCCCCTCCCGCATCCTGATGGCCGGCCATTCGGCGGGCGGGCAGCTCGCTGCCATGCTGGCGCTCGATCAGGCGGAACGGGGCAACGGCCTCATCTGCGCCCTCGCCGGACTGTCCGGCGTGTATGACCTGCGCCCCCTGCGGCACACCTCCATCAATGCCGACCTCCGCCTCTCGGCCCCGGAAGCGGCGGCGATGAGCCCGCTGCTGCGTCTGGGCGACCTTCCACCCGGCGCGCGACTGATGCCGCTCTTGGCCGCCGTCGGGGGCGAGGAGACGGACGGCTTCAAGCGCTGGAGCCGCGATTTCGCCGAGCTGTGGGGCGCGCGCGGTGGCGCCGTGCAGCGCATGGAGCCGGCGCGCCGCAACCATTTCACCCTACTCGATCCCCTGGCCGATGGCGACGATCCGCTCACCCGCGCGATCCTCGCCCTCGCCCGCCCTCCGGAGGCCTGAATGCCCGCTCTCTCCCCCGTGCTCGCCACCCCCGCCGACGCAGCTCTGCCCTACAGCCCCGCCGTGCTGGCAAGCGGCCCGGTGCGCACGCTCTACATTTCGGGACAGGTGGGTATCGATGCCTCCGGGCAAGTGCCGGCGGATTTCGAGGGGCAGGTGCGCGCCGCCTTCGCCAATCTGGAGGCCGTGCTTGCGGCGGCCGGCATGGGGCTCGGCGACCTCGCCAAGGTCACGGCCTATCTCACCGATCCCGCCGACTATGCCGGCTACGGGGCGCTGCGCACGGAGCTGCTCAAGGGCCACA
The DNA here is from genome assembly GCF_023571765.1 of Xanthobacter aminoxidans. Classification (GTDB taxonomy): domain Bacteria; phylum Pseudomonadota; class Alphaproteobacteria; order Rhizobiales; family Xanthobacteraceae; genus Xanthobacter; species Xanthobacter aminoxidans. The sequence continues at coordinate 282,577 of NZ_JAMJXC010000004.1, forward strand.
AGCCGGCCTCGACCCTGATCATCGCCGCAGCGCTTGCCCGCCCCGAATGGCGGTTCGAGATCGAGGCCGTGGCGGTCGCTGCCGCCTGACCGTCAGGCCGAAATCCCCTGCCGAAGGGCCAGGAGCGCCAGTGCGATATCCGACTGGACGCCGAGCTTGGCGCGGATCTGGGAGCGGATGTTGGCCACCGTCTTGGGGCTGAGGTTCAAGGTCTCGGCGATGTCGTCCGTGCCCTTGTCGGCGAGGAGCAGCCGCAGCACCTCGAACTCGCGCGGGCTCAGCACCTCGGCGACAGATGGGGTCTCCTTGAGGCGGGAAAGCGCGAGCTCGTGGTCAACGTCCGGGCTCAGCGCCATGCGGCCGGCGAGCACGTCGCGCACCGCGCCGATCAGCACCTCGGGCGGGCTGCTCTTCGTCACGTAGCCCAGCGCCCCGGCGCGGATGGCCTGCACCGCGAAGGCGGCATTCTGGTGCATGGTGAAGACGAGGATGCGCGCCGTCCCCTCCCATTGCCGGATGCGCCGGATGGCCTCCACGCCGCCGAAGCCGGGCAGAGACAAGTCCATCACCACCAGATCGGGCCGCGCCTGCTTGAACAGCCGGTAGGCCTCGGCCCCCTCCCCCGCCTCCGCCACCACGGCGAGGCCGGGCTGGCGATCCAGAAGGGCGCGGTAGCCTTCACGCACCACAGCGTGGTCGTCCACCAGCATGATGCGTTGGGTCATGATGCTGCCTCCCCGGCCGGGAGCGGGAGCCGCGCGCGCAGCAGCAGGCCACCGGCGGGCGCGGTCCCGATGGAAAGTTCGCCCCCCATGGCTGCCACGCGCTCGCGCATGCCGAGCAGGCCGAACCCGTCCGCCGCCGGTGCCGGCGCGCCCCGGCCGTCGTCCTCCACGGTGAGCGTGACGACATCGCCCGCCGGACCCGTCTCACGCGCAAGGAGCAGCCGCACGTTGGAGGCACCGGCGTGCTTCGCGGCATTGGTGATGGCCTCCTGCGCGATGCGGTAGAGGCCGGCGGCGAAGGCCGGCTCCAGCGGGTCGAGGCGGCCGGAGACATCGAGGCTGAAGCGGGTCATGGCGCCGAGCCGGCCGTTCCAGCCTGAAACTAGCCCCTCAAGGCTGGCGACGAGGCCGAGTTCCTCCACCTCCGGTGGCCGCAGGCGCAGCAGCGCGCCACGCAGGGCATGCATCATGGATTGGGCGGTGCGGCCGATGCTCTGACATTCCGGAACGAGGGCTGGGCAATCGCGCGCCGCCGTCTGGCCGGCGAGGGCCGCCACCGCGCCGATGGCGGCGAGGCTCTGGCCGAATTCGTCGTGCAGCTCGCGTGCGAGCGCCCGCCGCTCCTCGTCCTGCACCGCGATCAGCCGGCGGGTGAGGTTGCGGCTCTCGTCAAGCGCCGCCTGAAGCCTCGCCGCCAGCGCATTGAACACCTGCCCCACCGCCGACAGCTCGGCGAGATCGAAGGCCGGCATACGGGCGGAGAGGTCGCCGCGCGTCAGGCGATCCAGCCCCTCGCCGATGATGCGGGTGGGCCTGAGCGCCCGCGCCAAGGCGAGATAGACCAGCGCGCACAGCACCAGCAGCATGGCCGCGACCAATACGGCGAGGCGGCTTACCTCGCGCCACGCCCGCCCCGCCTGCGTTTCCGGGGCGAGGGTGACGGTGACAACGCCTTCCGCCGCCCCGCCCACCGCCACCATGCGCTCAGCCGTGCCCCGCGCTCCGAACAAGCCGTCATAAAGGCGCTGAAACAGCTCCGGCGTGCGCCCGTCGTCCGGCTCGGCACCGCTGCACAGGCGCTGCAAGCCCTCGGCGCCGGCAGGGCGGAAGGCGATGCACAGGCCGGGCGCCATCAAGGCCGGCGCAAGGCGCTGGAGATCGGGAAACACGCCGGGCGCGCCGCGCACCCACTGCATCTGCTGGCGCTGGAACGCGAGATCGCGGGCCATCAGATCGGCGATGCGGGCCACCTGCACCTCGCCCGCACGCACGCCATCAAGGAGCAGCCAGCCCACCGCCCCGACTAGGCACAGCGCCATCAGCGCGGCGATCTGGAGGGTCAGCCGGAGCTTGAGGTCGAGCCGGGAACGGGTCATCGGTTCACTCGCAGGCGGGCACCGGGCGGCCACGATGCCGGTCAGGACCTTAGGGACGTGGGCGCGCCGGCGGAAGATCGCCGCCGCACGTCGGGAAATCTTCCCGGCCCCCGGCGTGAACCCGTCTCTGGCCGGAGGGCGGCGTCGGCGGCACGCTCAGGCCATCAGACCGGAGAAACGACCATGGCGCTGCGCCCCTTCCCGCTCCTGCCCGCCCTCGCCGTTCTCGGCACACTCGCGAGCGGCGCCGCCGCTGGCGGGGAGGCACGCGGCGTGGCGATCATCGATTTCACCTACAGCGATTCATCCGGCGAGCCGCGCGACCAGACCGCCGAGCATCAGGCGCGACTGAAGGCCTTCATGGCAGCCCTCGCCACCGACCTGGCCGCCGGCGGGCGCCTGCGCGTGGTGACGCCGGACTGCGATCCCGCCCCCTGTACGCTCACGGCCGGCGCGGTGCCGGAGCTGGCCGAGGCGGCGAAGCAGGCCGGCGCCGACCTGCTCGTGGTCGGCGGCATCCACAAGATGAGCACGCTGGTGCAGATGGCCAAGGTGGAGGTGGTCTCGGTGAAGGCGGGGCGCGTGGTGTTCCAGAAGCTCTACACCTTCCGGGGCGACAATGACGAAGCATGGCGCCGCGCGGAAACCTTCATCGCCGGCCAGATTCTTACCGTGCCGCAGGATTGATCCAGGCTCCCGGATGGCCCCGGCAGCCGTCCTTTGCGGCACGCGCCATGCTGCTCGGGCAGGAGATGTTCAAGCACTGCCTTGACCACTAATGTCCGCGGCTCTGCATTGGGAGGAGCCGATCGTGGAACTCAGACCGTTCAATTACAGCCTTCCACCTTCGCTTCGCACCTCGGCCGTGGCGGGTGCTCTGGTAGCGGGTGCGCTGCTTGTCTCGGCGGTGGCGCAGGCCGAGGTGCCGGCCAAGGTCGTCGAGCAGCTCGGCGCGCCGGCCTCGATCAGCACGGGCTTCGGGCCGCTGACCTTCAAGGACGGCGTGCCGACGGCCGAGACGGCCGAGAAGACCTACGACATCCTCGATTTCAATCAGGCGCTCGCCGCCTACAACAACAGCTTTCGCGGCGCCTCGGCGCTCGCCATCGTCAAGGGCTTCGAGACCATCGGCGCCAAGCCCGGCGATGTGGTCATCTTCTCCAAGCTGATGGATTCCCATTCGCTGTTCCTGACGGCCAACGCCGACACGGTCTACTACCTGACCGGACTTGACCTGAGCAAAGGCCCGGTCGTGGTCGAGCAGCCCTCCGACGCGGTGGGCACCATCAACGACATGTGGTTCTCGTGGATCATCGACATCGGCGGGCCGGGGCCGGATCGCGGGCTCGGCGGCAAGTACCTGATCGTCGGGCCGGACTATGATGGGCCCCTGCCGGAAGGCGGCTATTTCATCGGGCGCTCCAAGACCAACTTCGCGCTCTATGCGGCGCGGGCCTATCTGAAGGACAACGATCCCAAGCCCGCGATCGAGAACATCAGGAAGACCATGAAGGTCTATCCCTACCAGCCGGGCGCCTACGGCTCGAGCCTCGCGCAGGCGCTGGACGGGAAGGTCCGCATCGCCCCCGAGCCCAAGATCCTCGAGACCAGGTTCATCGAGGGCAGCGGCCTGTCGTTCAACACGATCCCGCCCAGCGACATCGGCTTCTTCGAGCTGATCAACGAGAACGTCCAGATGCAGCCGGCGACCAGCTACGACGTGGAGCTGGCCGGCCAGCTCGCCGCCATCGGCATCGTCCACGGCAAGCCGTTCAATCCCGATGGGCGGATGAAGAAAATCCTGTCGGACGCGGCGGCCTTCGGGCAGGCGACCGGGCGGGCACTCAACTGGCGCTATGCGATGAAGCACCCGGACTGGGCCTATTACAAGGACTCCAGATGGGGCAGCATGCTGTGGCAGGGCGGCGCCTTCTTCGAGACGCCCCCGCCCGTCTTCGAGGCGGGCGTATTCAAGCCCCTGCCGCCGACCGGCGCGCGGACGCTCGATTCCCGCACGGCCTTCTATTACGGCTACACGCTTGATTCCCCCGGCATGATCATGCGCGTACCGGGCATCGGCTCGCAGTATCTGATGAGCTTCCTCGATCCCGAGGGGAATCCCTTCGACGGCGCGAAGACCTACAAGGTGGTGCTGCCGCCGCACATCCCGGCGGCGGCCTTCTGGTCGCTCACGCTCTACGACAACCAGACCCGCTCGATGCTGCAGACGCCCCAGAACTATCCCCGCGCCGGCAGCCAGGGCTATCCCTCCCCAGCGGCCGAGGCGGCGGCGGACGGCACGACCACCATCTGGTTCGGGCCGACCCAGCCCCAGGGCGTCGCGCGCGCCAACTGGATCCAGACCATGCCCGGCAAGGGCTGGTTCACCATCCTGCGTCTCTACAGCCCGCTGCCGTCCTTCTTCGACAAGAGCTGGCGGGTGGGCGAGATCGAGACCGTGAAGTAGCGGCTTCCGGCCCGGAAGCGCGCCCTGCGCTTCCGGGCCGGTCTCCGATCCTTGTCGGCTTCAGCGCCCGCGCTGGTCCCAGCGGCCGCCCATGGTGTTGACGAGGTGGACGTAGTCGAACAGGTCGCTCAGCATGAAATGGCGGTTCTCGATGGTGGTCATATGCGCCACCGTGTGCGGATCGCCCTCCAGATAGCGGAAGGCCGTGGCGCGGAACTGCTCCGGTAGGGCCAGATTGAACGGCGAGGGCTGGGTCAGCATGCGGCAGATCTGGTCGAACAGCAGGCGGAAGCGCTCGTCCTCCGGGTCCATGTAGACATCCCCGAAGTCCGCCTTGTAGCGCCCGAAGAGCGCGAGATAATCGTCGGCGTCCGGCTTTTGCTGCATCGGGCTTCCTCCCTTGGCTCCGCCAGGGCGCAAACAAGTTCGATGCCAGACGCCGCCGCTTCACACGCGAGGGACACCAGGTCGCGGCCTCTCGCGTACCTGTCGCGTGCCTGTCGCTGGCCCCTGCCCCGTCCCGCGCATTCGGGGACTTGGGTGAAAAGCGCTATGCTCCCCTGCGAGAAAATGCCATTGAGGATCAACCTGTCGGCAAGCTCGGGATACGCCTTTGAATACCGCGTTGAGGGAGAGTGAGCGGCTCAAGGCGCTAGCCAGCTTCAACATGCTGGACAGCCCGAGGGAGCGGGATTTCGACGAAATCGCCGAATTGACCTCGCGCATCTGCGAAACGCCGATCGCCGTCGTGAACTTCATCTCCGACCATCGTCAGTTCTTCAAGGCCGAGGTCGGCCTGGGGGTCCGCGAGACGCCCCTGGACAGCTCGTTCTGCGCCAAGGCGATCCTGGAACAAGAGTTTCTTCTCGTTCCTGACGCGACCCTGGACCCGCGCTTTGCCTGCAATCCCCTGGTCACGGGGGAGCCGAACCTGCGCTTCTATGCAGGCGCGTTGCTGAAGACCACCGAAGGCCATGCCATCGGCACCCTGTGCGTCTTGGATTACCGGCCCCGGCAGCTTTCCCAGCTTCAGCAGGACACCCTCAAGGTGCTCGCCCGTCAGGTCATGCGGCAGCTGGAGCTCCGGCAGGCCCTGCGCGAGCGTGACGAAGCGCAGAAGCAGCAGGCCGTCCTGAATGCCGAGATCACGCACCGGATGAAGAATACGCTGGCCATGGTTCAGGCCATTGCGACCCAGACGCTCCGGGGCGTGCAGGAGCGCGATGCCGTCGAGGCCCTCTGCCGGCGGATCGCGGCCATGGGCATCGCGCACGACCAGTTGCTCCAGCAGGACTGGATGGCCGCCTCCATGATGAGCGTCGTGCGACCGATGCTCGAACTTCATGGGGACGACGGCCGCATCGCGACATCCGGCCCCGACATCGAACTCGGTCCGAAGACCACGCTCTCGCTCTCCCTGCTCCTTCACGAGCTGGCGACGAACGCGGCCAAACATGGGGCGCTGTCCGTACCCGGCGGCAAGGTCGACCTGTCGTGGACGATCGACGAAGAGGCGGGCGAGCCGACACTTCGGATGACCTGGCAGGAGTCGGGTGGCCCGATGGTGAACGAGCCCGGCCGGCGAAGCTTCGGGTCTCTTCTGATCGAGATGGGACTGCTCGGGAAGGGCGGCGTCGTGAAGGAGTGGATGCCGTCCGGGCTGGTGGCGCGGTTCGAGGCGCGCATGGCGGACGTTCAAAGGCGCTGAAACCGCCCGCGGACGAGTCGAGGCCGCGACGCGGCCGCCGCCTGAGCCTTACGAGAGCAACCGCCCCACCAGCACACCAGCTGCCGCAGCGGAAGCGGCGATGGTCAGCGTCTCCGCCGTGGCGCGCACGATGGAGCGCTTGCCCACGATGCCGCGCCCGACACCCAGCGCCACCAGCAGCGCCGTCGTCAGCAGCAGCGAGACGATCCGCGCCTGATCCATAGGCAGGAAGGCGAAGGGCAGCACCGGGGTGAAACCGGCGAACAGGTCCGAGACGAACATCCAGAAGGCATGCGAGGTCGGGCTGGCGCCATCGTCCGCCTCGTCGAGTTCGGAGCGCAGGCCGAGGGTGGCGCGCGGCGCACGCTTCAGTGCTTCCGCCACCTGCGCCACGTCCGCCGCCGCCATGCCGCCGCGTGTGAGGGCCGCCGCGACGGTCTCCACCTGCGCCGCAGCCTCCGTCGCATCCACCGGCCCGTTGCGCCGGGCGCGGCGGGCGTCACGCACCGATTCCGCATCGAGATAGCTGCCCGCCATCATGGAGACGGCTGCTGCCGCCGCACCAGTGGCGCCAGCGATCAGCACCGCGCGGGGATCGTTGGTGCTCATGGCCACGCCGAAGACGAGGCCGAAGATGGAGACGGTGCCGTCCTCCATGCCGAACACCACATCGCCGATGGACGCCTTGAGCGAGGCAACGACGCGCGACGGCAGCGACATGATGCGTTTCTCCAGCCCGATCCTGACAGCCTCGCTGCTCATGACACGACCGGCAAGCTGACGAAAGGGCATTCCAATTCCTTGGGCATTCCTTTCCGGAATGAAAGCCGACTGAAAGCTGAAAGGGTTTATCCGTGTTGGCGTGGAGAAGCCGGCCATCTCATAAGCGCCGCAGGTCCACCACCAGGAAACGCGGGCGCAGGGCGCCCTCACGGGAAGGGCATCACATGCTGAAATCCTCTGCTCGCACCCTTGCGCGCGGCCGCCTGAAGGCGCTCGCCGGCGCGGCCGTCATCGCCGCCGGCCTGCTCGGCCCGGTTGCCGCCCATGCCGAGAAGCTGACCATCATCGTCGGTGGCATGGAAAAGCAGATCTACCTGCCCGCCGCCCTCACCAATGCGCTCGGCTACTTCAAGGATGAAGGGCTCGAGGTGGAGCTCATCAACTCCCGCGCCGGTGTCGAGGCGGAAAACGAACTGCTCGCCGGCGCCGTGCAGGGCGTGGTGGGCTTCTACGACCACACCATCGATCTTCAGGCCAAGGGCAAGTTCATCACCTCCGTGGTGCAGTTCAGCCAGGCGCCCGGCGAAGTGCAGATGGTCGCGACCAAATATGCCGACCAGATCAAGTCTCCGGCCGACTTCAAGGGCCACACGCTGGGCGTGACCGGCCTCGGCTCCTCCACGGACTTCCTCACCCGCTATCTCGCCTTCAAGGGCGGGCTGAAGCCGGGCGACTATTCCCTGCTGCCGGTGGGCGCGGGCAACACCTTCATCGCCGCCATGAAGCAGGACCAGATCCAGTCCGGCATGACCACCGAGCCGACCATCGGCCAGCTGGTGAAGATGGGCGTTGCCAAGATCCTCATCGACATGCGCACGCCGGAGAAGACGGTGGCGGCCCTCGGCGGCCTCTATCCGGCCGCCTCCTTCTACGTGCAGGCGAGCTGGCTGGAGAGCCATCCCGCCGAGGCGCAGAAGCTCGCCAACGCCTTCGTGCGCACCATGCGCTTCATCGCCAGCCACTCGGCGGCGGAGATCGCGGAGAAGATGCCGAAGGACTATTACGTCGGCGACAAGGACCTCTACATTCAGGGTCTGGCCGAGGGTAAGGCGCAGTTCACGCCGGACGGCCGCATGCCCGCCGGTGGTCCCGAGACGGTGCTGAAGGTGCTGCAGGCCTTCTCCAAGAACGTGCAGGGCAAGGCCATCGACCTGTCCAAGACTTACACCACCACCTACGTGGACAACGCCGCCAAGACGCTCGGCAACTGAGCCTCGGCACCTGACGCTCGTCTGCTGACCCCGGCGCTGCGGCCTCGTCGCGGCGCCCCTCATCACACCCCGAAAGAATTGAGGTCGCCGCGCCCCGCGCCGGCGGCGGGAGGAAACGCATGTCCCTTCAGACCCTCGATCCCGCCCGCCCGGCGGTGATCCCCGGCGCGATGGCCGCCGCCGGCCTCGGCCCGGCCATCGAGCTCGACAACGTCACCCGCCGGTTCCTGACGCCCGACGGCAAGTCCATGACGGCGCTGCGGGACTTCAACATGAGCGTGGACCGCGGCGAGTTCGCCTGCGTGGTCGGCCCCACCGGCTGCGGCAAGTCCACCACGCTCAACCTCGTCACCGGCCTCGCCAAGCCCAGCGCCGGCGAGGTGCGGGTGATGGGCCAGCCGGTCAACGGCATCCACAAGGACGTGGGCTTCGTGTTCCAGGCGGATGCGCTGTTCCCCTGGCGCTCGGTGCTCGACAACGTGGCCGCCGGCCCGCTCTATCGCGGCCTGCCCAAGTCCGTCGCTTACGATAAGGCGCGCGACTGGATCGCCCGCGTAGGCCTCGCCCGCTTCGAGAGCCATTATCCGCACCAGCTTTCCGGTGGCATGAGGAAGCGCGTGGCGCTGGCGCAGACCTTCATCAACGAGCCGAAGATCCTGCTCATGGACGAGCCCTTCTCGGCCCTCGACGTGCAGACCCGCACCAACATGCAGGATGAGTTGCTCAGCCTGTGGTCCGGCTCCGGCGCATCCGTGGTGTTTGTGACCCATGACCTCGAAGAGGCCGTCGCGCTCGCCGACAAGGTGTATGTGCTCACCGCCGGCCCGGCCACGGTGAAGAGCGTCTACACCATCGACCTGCCGCGCCCGCGGGTGATGGCGGAAATCCGCTACGACGCAGCCTTCGTCGAGCGCTGCCGCACCATCTGGGATGATCTGCGCGAGGAAGTGCAGATCGGCCAGCAGCGCACCCTCGATACCGGCCACTGAACGGGAGGAACGACCAATGACCATGCAGGCAGACGCCGCTTCCGCCCCCTTCGCCGCCCATCGCGCGGTGCCCACCGAAGCCGAGATCGAGGCCAAGGCCCGCGCCCGGCTGAAGGCCCGCCGTGCCCTCGTCATCTCGCTTCGCATCGCCATCCTCGTCGCCGTGCTCGGCATCTGGGAAATCGGCGCCCTCACCGGCTTCATCGACCCGTTCTTCTTCGCCAGCCCCTCCGGCATCGCCGAGCAGATCTGGGTGTGGATGACGGAAGGCACCTCGCAGGGCCCGCTCTGGGTGCAGATCCTGGTGACGCTGGAGGAAACCATCCTCGGCTTCTTCATCGGCGCCGTGGGCGGCATCGTGTGCGGCATCGTGCTGGGCCGCAACAAGCTGCTGGCGGACGTGTTCTCCATCTACATCAAGATCGCCAATTCCATCCCGCGCGTGGTGCTCGGCTCCATCTTCATCATCGCGCTGGGCCTCGGCATGGCGTCCAAGGTGGCGCTGGCGGTGGTGATGGTGTTCTTCGTGGTGTTCGCCAATGCCTTCCAGGGCGTGCGCGAGGCCGACCGTGCCATGATCGCCAACGCCCAGATCCTCGGCGCCTCGCCCTTCCAGATCACCACTTCGGTCATCATCCCCTCGGCCATGAGCTGGATCCTGGCCTCGCTCCACGTCTCCTTCGGCTTCGCGCTGGTGGGCGCGGTGGTGGGCGAATTCCTCGGCGCCAAGCAGGGCGTGGGTCTCCTGATCGCCACCGCGCAGGGCGCGTTCAACGCCAACGGCGTGTTCGCGGCCATGATCATCCTCGCGGTGGTAGCGCTGGTGATGGAATTCCTCATCACGCTGGTGGAGAACCACCTCGTGAAGTGGCGCCCGGTGCCCTACAGCGAGCAGAACTGAGGGCTTGACCCCTCACGCACGACGGCCCCGGACAAACCTCCGGGGCCGTTGCCGTTTGCGTTCCCCGGACAAGCGACGGCGCTGCCGGAGCGCTGATCCGGGGTCCCGCGCAAGACTCCCGCGCAGCGGGGCAATGCCCTAGGATGCCAAGGGCAAGAAGCGCCTTCGGCGGTCTTTCGCGCTGGGCCCCGGCTCGCATTCCGCTGATGCTGCATGCGTCCGGGGTGCGAGGGCGGTTAGGCCGCCGGCAGCCGCATCTCCACCCTAAGCCCGCCGGCCGCCGCCGTGCCGAGCAAGAGCCTGCCGCCCGCGCCGTCCACCACCTCGCGCACGATGGAGAGGCCGATGCCGGAGCCCTCGCCCGGCGTGCCCGGCACCCGGTAGAAGCGCTCGAACGCCTTGTCGCGCTCCTCGGGCGGAATGCCCGGCCCGGAATCCTCCACCACCAGTACAGCCTCGTCCGCCGTCCCCTCCACAGTAACGGTGACGGTGCCGCCCCTGGGCGTGTAGCGCAAAGCGTTCTCCACGAGGTTCACCACCGCCTCGCGCATCATGGCGCCATCGCCGCGCGTGACGGCGGGGGCGTTCACGTCGAGGCCGAGGTCGATGTCCCGTTCCACCGCGAGATGGGCGAGCCCCTCCAGCACCTGCCGGGCGGACTGGGCGAGGTCGATGTCCTCGTCGCGCGGGCGGCGGCTGCCCGGCTCGGCGCGGGACAAGGTGAGCAGCTGGGCGGCGAGGCGGGCGAGGCGGCGGGTGCTCTCCTCGGCGCCCGCCAAAGCCTCGGCGCGCTCGGCCGCCTCCCCGGTTCGGCGGGCGAAGGCCACCTGCGTGGAGAGCAGCGCCAGCGGCGTGCGCAGCTGGTGCGCAGCATTGGCGACGAAGCGGCGCTGCGCCGCCATCTGCCCGGCGACGCGGCCCATATAGGTGTTGAGCGCGGCCACCAGCGGGCGCAGCTCGCTCTGCACGGCATGGTCCGGAAGGGGGGAGAGATCGTCCCGCCCCTTCTCCATCACCGCCTCGCGCAGGCGCATCAGCGGCGCCAGCCCCCGCCCGAGGCCGATGATGACCAGCACGCCAGCCGCCACCAGCAGGATGAGCTGCTGGCCGAAATTGCCCACCCACAATTCCCGCACCATGGCCGCATGTCCGGCGAGGGTGACGCCCACCACGACAGTCACCCGCGCCCCGTCGGTGGCGCCCACCAAAGGATAGGACAGGGCCGCGAGCCTGAGGTCGCTGCCGCGATAGCTGCCGGTGAAATGCACCGGCGCGCTCGCCTTCGGCAGCGGCTCGGGCAGAGGCAGGTCGGGATAGCCGGTGAGCAGGCGCCCGGCCGATGTGTCCACCCGGTAGAACACCCGGTCGCGATGCCCCGTGTCGAACATCTCCAGCGCCACGGGCGGCACGATGGCGTCGATGACGCCCCGGTCGATGCGCACATCCTCGGCGATGGCCCGCACCGAGGCATCGAGGGTGCGGTCGGTGACCAGATCGGCGGTGGCGCTCGCCTGCCGCCAGCTGGTGAAGACGTTCACCGCCACGAGCCCCGCCAGCGGCAGCAGCAGCCAGCGCAGGAGCTGGAGGCGCAGGCTATCCATGCGCATGCTGCAACAGATAGCCGAGCCCGCGCAGGGTCACGATCCGCACGTCGGCCCCCTCCAGCTTCTTGCGCAGGCGGTGGACATAGATCTCGATGGCGCTGGGGTCGGCGAGATCGTCGAGGCCGAAGATGCTCTGCGAAAGCTGCGCCTTGCTCACCGTCTGCCCGGCCTTGATGAGCAGCGCCTCCAGCACCGCATGCTCGCGCGGGGTCAGCGCCAGAGGCTCGGGGCCGAGGCGGAACAGGCGGGTGTTGGTGTCGAAGGCGAGCGTGCCGCAGGTGATGAGCGGGTCCGGCCGGCGCGCCGAGCGGCGCAGCTGCACGCGGATGCGCGCTTCCAGCTCGGCAATGTCGAAGGGCTTCGCGAGATAATCGTCCGCCCCTTCATCCAGCCCGGCCACACGCCCGTCGAGGCTGGCATTGGCGGTGAGGATGATGACCGGCACCGCATTCGCCCGGCTGCGCAGGCGCTTCAGAAGCTGCATCCCGCCCATGCCGGGCAGGCCGAGGTCGAGGATGACGAGATCGTAGGTCTCCAGCGCCAGCGCCTGATCCGCCGCCTCCCCGTCATTGAGCACGTCCACGACGAAATTGTCCCGCCGCAGAATCTTGGCGAGCCAGTCGGCAAGCTCGTGATTGTCCTCGACCAGCAGGAGACGCATGAAACGGGAGCCCGGCCGCCCCGGCGGCGACGTCCCAGTCTCGCCGTGCGGCGGGGGGCGATCAAGTGCGCGGCAGCAGCATTTCCCGTGTGCACTGCAACACCTTAACCAAGGCGGCGAACGCTTCGGAATGGTGGCTGACAACCGCCAGCTAAGCGTTGCGCTGGGGCCGAATCGGGAGGTAACTTCCGCAAGGTTTTCACTCGTCCGTCCTGCAACCAAAGCTGCCCCGCCGTTCCGGGAGAGGTGCGCATGTCCCGCCTGCTTGCGACCAGCCTGCTCGCCTCGACCTCTCTGCTGGCGCTCGCGCTGGCCGGCCCGGTGGCCCGTGCCGGTGACTATGTGATCCCCTCGGGCACGGTGGTGGCCGCCCCGGTGGTGGTGAGCACCTCGACGCCCGGCGCGCCCTTCGGCAGCGTCATCAACCAGGGCGGCATCGTCTATTCCGAGACAGCGAAGAATTCGTCCTTCGCGCTGACCGTGGACGCCCCCTCGCTGACGAACGGCATCCTCAATGCCGGTACCATCAGCGTCACGCAATCCCTCACCAAGCTGAGCGTCGCCGCTGGCAGCACCCAGCCCAGCACCAGTGCCGAAACCAAGGGCATCCTGATTTACCCGGCTCCCTCGCCCACCCCGCTGTCCGGCAGCATCGAGAACAGCGGCAGCATCCAGGCGAACCGCATCATCAATGCCGCTCCGGTCATCGGTAACGGCGACGTCGCCGTCAACGAATATGCCCAAGGCATTCACGTCGCGACGTATTTCGCCGGCGGCATCGTTAACACCAACAGCGGCGTTCTCGACATCTCCAACGAGGTCACCGCCGTCTACAGCCCGGTCGCCGGCAATAGCTCGATGACGCTCACCACGAACGTCTCGGCGATCGGGGTGTTGTCGGTGAGCAGCGCCGCGGCAAACAGCATCGACAACGCCGGAACCATATCCGTCCGGGCGCGCGGGGCCATCACCGAGAAACTGGTGACATCCTCGGCTGCCTGGCTGCTGGCGGCCGCCACCGCCCGCGCCATCGGCGTCCAGATGAGCCAGCTCGGCGCCAACATGCCGCCCGGCGTCTCGGGTGCCACGCTGGCGAACTCCGGCATCATCGATGTGGTGGCCTCCATCACCCACACCACCAACTTCACGGTCGCCACCACCCTGAACATCCACCCGGCGCGGCTGGTGGAATCGAGCGCGGTCGTACTCGCCTCGGGGATCAGCACCACCGAGGCGCAGATCACGAGCTTTCAGAACACCGGCACCATTACCGTCGAAGGCTCGGCGCTGAGCGTCTCGAAGGCGAGCGTCGCCGCCTACAACACCGCGGCCCTTCTCAACTACAATGATCCCAAGACCCCGCAGACCAACCCGGAAATGGGCTCGGTGGGCGGCTCGGTGACGGCCTATGGCGTCTCCTTCGCCAACGGCAGCCTGGGCGACCTTACCAACAGCGGCAGCATCGACGTGACCGGCGTGGCCGACACCACCACGAGCGCGTCCGCCTCCGCACTCGACAAGACCCGCGTCGCGCAGCAGAATTTCGCGGCCGTCGCCCTCACCGGCATCAATGTGGCCGTCGACACCCTCACCGGCCCCATCGTGAACAGCGGCGTGGTGAACCTCTCGGCCACGGCCTCGCTCCAGAGCCAGTCGACAGCCAGTTCCGACGGAGCGCCGACGAAGAAGAAGGCCGAGGTGGCGGCGAGCGGCTATCTCTACACCCACCTCGCCGGCATCAGCGTGGTCGCCAGCGGATACGCCGCCAGCGACTACAGCGCCACGGTGCGCAATTCGGGCATCATCAAGCTGACCTCGAAAGCCACCGGCTCGCAGTCCGGCCTCGCTTTGTCGGAGCGGGAGGCGGAAGCCAACGTCACCTACAGCGCCGGCGCGAACTTCCTGTCCGGCGCCCTGCTCTTCGCCACCAATTCCGCCGCGGGCGTCTATATCAGCGCGCCGAACGTGGCCGAGGTGACAAACTCCGGCGTCATCGACGTCTCCTCCACCTATGCCTCCAACCTCTCCGCCACCGCGGGCGGCGGCAGCAAGACGGCGACGGCGACGGCAAGCTCCGGCGTCTCCTCCTTCAACAGCTTCGGCCTCAACATCACCGAGGTGGCGGGCGGCCCCTCCACCGGCACAGTCGCGACCACGGGCATCACCAATTCCGGCACCATCGCCCTCGCCTCCGCCGTGGCGCTGACCAACGTCGCCGCGGCGAACGCAAGTTCCTCCGACGGCGCAGCGGTGGCCTCGGCGCTCAGCCAGTCCACGGCGCTCAGCACCGTACCCGGGCTCGACGGCGCCATTGCCGCCAGCTACGGCATCTATGCGAGCCTCGACGGGCTTGCCGGCAACCTCACCAATTCCGGCGTGATCTCGGTCGATCAGGCGCTCACCATCACCACCGTCAGCTCGGCCGCCGGCGCGAGCGCGCAGGCCACTTCCGTCGCGGACGGGCTGTCGCTGGCCATGGGCATCCTCGCCTTGCCCGGCCAGGTCAGCGGATCGCTGGTGAATTCCGGCGCCATCACCGCCGTCGCTTCCGGCACATTCGGCGCAGTCGCGAGCACGACGGCGGGAAGTGGCGAGGCCGAGGCGAAGGCGGACGCCACGGGCATCGTGCTCGCCAGCGGCATCGTCGCGTCGACGGACGGACTGGCAGGATTTTCCAACAGCGCGACGGTGCTTTCCCAGGCGAGCGCCACCACCACCGTCTCCGCCGTCTCCAGCGGCACCGGAGAGGTGAAGACATCCGCCCACGGCGTCGGCTCGGCGCTGGCGATGGGCGTCATGCTGTCGGGCACGCAGAAGATCTCCGGCGACGTCACCAACACCTCCATCATCGGCGCGACCGCGCTGTCCAATGTCACGGCATCGGGCAAGGGCGGCACGGTTTCCAAGGACGCGACGGCCGTCTCCTCCGCCTTCGGCCTCTTCACCGCGGCCGGCGCGGGCATCGGCGGCGATCTCGTCAATACGGGCACCATCGGCGGCAGCGCCACCGCGAACGCCACCGCCAGCGGCGGCACGGCGGATGCCTCCGCCTTCGCCTATGGCCTTGCCCTCGATGCCACCGGCGGCGTCGGCGGCAGCATCATCAATTCCGGCATCGTGGTCGCCACCGCATCGGCCGGCGCCACGGGGGCCAGCACCAGCGCGAAGGCCGTCGCCGTGGGCCTCCAGATCGCCTCCGGCACGGTGGGGGGCGCGCTCGCCAACACCGGCGCCATCGCCGCACAGGCGACGGGCACCGACGCCACCGCCATCGGCATCGGCATCGGCTCCACGATCGACGGCATGGCCCTGGGCGCGGCGCAGGTGACCACCCTCGATACCCTCAAGGTGGACACCGCCCTCGCCACCGCCGGTGCGGTGACGCTCACCGGCGGCCTCGTGAATACGGGCGGCATCACCGCCACCACCGGCGCCACGGGCAGCGCCACCGCCATCAAGGTGGCGGGCGGCAGCAACATCGGCACGCTCACCAATCGCGGCGGCATCTACGCCATCGAGGGCAACAACGCCGGCATCGCCATCGACCTGACCGGCGAGGGCTCCGCCACCCGCGTCCTGCTGCAGGATGGAACTGTTTTCGGCGACCTTGCGCTCTCCTCCACCTATGCCGACGCCATCACCTGGAGCGGCGGCACGCTAAACGGCGACGTGCTCGGCGGCGGGCTCGGCAGCCTCACGGTGCTGGCCGGGGCGGACACGAGCTTCGCCTATTCGGGCACGCTGGAGAGCCTCGCGAGCGTCAACGTCGGCGGCGACGGCACGCCGGTGAGCCTCGCCTTCATCGGCACGGCGGTGGGCATCGGGACCTTCGCCGTGAAGGATCAGGGCACGCTGATCCTCACCGCCGACAGCGCCATCGAAGCCAAGTCCTACACCCAGGCCGCCGGCGGCACACTGGGCGTCTATCTCTCCCCGCAATGGACCGCCGCGCCCATCGTCGCGACGAACGCGGAGCTCGACGGCACGGTGGCCGTGCTTGGGGCGACCGGGATCCGCGCGAAGACCACGAGCTACGATCTCGTCTCTTCGTCCGACATCTCCGGCTCCTTCGCCGACGTGACCACCCCCAACAGCCTGCTCTCCGCCGCCGTCACCTATGATGCGGACGGGGCGACGCTGGTGCTCACCCGCAACGCCACCACCTCCCTCGCCGGCCTCTCCCTCGCGGGTCGCTCGCTGGCGGCGGGCATCGATCTCAACTACCAGCGGCTCTCGCTCTCCTCGCCGCTGAGCCCGGTGCTGGACAGCTTCTATGTCGGCACCGACGGGCAGGTGGCGAACCTCCTCAACCAGATGTCCGGCGCACCTCTGGCCGATGCGAAGACGGCCGGCATGGCGACCTTCGGCACCATCAACGGGCAGATCAGCCAGCAGCTCGCCGCCACCCGCGGCACAGGCGCCCTGCCCAGCGGCGGCAGCGCGCTCCTCTCCTATGGCGCGGGCGAGGTGAACCTCTCCGGCAACGCCTATGCCGCGACCGGTTCCGCGTCCGGAGCCTCCAGCCCCTGGACATCCCTTGCAGCGGCTGCACCGGCGCCGCAGAACGGCGTGTGGCTGCGACCGTTCGGCAACTGGGGCAGCACTGACACCGGCAACGGCACGGTCTCCAGCTCCGGCGGCGGCGTGCTCGGCGGCATCGAGCGGGCGTTCGGCGACGATGCACGCGGCGGCGCCGTCTTCAGCTACCAGACGGCCAATCTCGGCTTCACCACGCCCGCCTCGGGCTCGGTGGACCAGTGGACCGCCTCGCTCTATGCGGAAAAGCAGTGGGGCGCCTTCTACGCCAATCTGTTCGGCACCTACGGCTACCAGACCTACGACATGAGCCGCTCCATCGCGTTCGGCGGCACCCTCCTCACCGCACGCTCGAACTTTTCGGGCAATGCGGGCGCGGTGGTGGGCGAGGCGGGCTATGACTATGCCTATGCACCCGGTGCCAAGCTTGAGCCCTATCTGCGCCTCGCCTATGCGGCGCTGGGCACCGACACCTTCGCCGAGCGCGGGGCCGGCGTGTTCAACCTGAACGTCGCCGCCGACACCACCCAGTCGCTGCAATCCACCCTCGGCCTGCGCATCATCCAGCCGCTGTCGCTCTCGACCCTGCCGGTGACGCTGCGGCTGGAGGCGGGCTGGCAGCACGAATATCTCGACACGGGCGCGAGCCTCGGCGCCGCCTTCCTGTCCGACAGCACCATCGCCTTCAACATCCTGTCGGGCGGGCCGAGCGATCTGGCGCTGGCGGCGGCGGGCCTCTCCTTCGCGCTCACGGCCAATATCGACGGCTACCTCGAATATCGCGGCAGCTTCGGCGACGGCTATTCCAACAGCACGGCCTCCGCACAGCTTCGGCTGCGGTTCTGAAGCATGGTCGCGGATCGCGGCGGGCCGCTGCCGACGCTGGAGCGGGCGTGGGAACTCTACCGCGCCGGCGACCTGAGCGGTGCGGAGGCGGTGGCGCGGGCCATCGTCCAGCGCGCCGTGCTGGGCGAGGCGGCGGCATTGGGCGAGGCGGCGCACCTCGTCGGCGTCATCCTCGTGCAAACTGGGCGCACGGAAGAGGCCGTCAGCTTCATGGCGCGGGCGGCCGACGCCGATCCCGGCCGGGCCTCCTACCACAGCAACCTGTGCGAGATGCGCCGCCAGACCGGTGACCGGGCCGGCGCCGTCGCCGCCGGGCGCGCGGCGGTCGCGGCCGATCCCGCCTATGCGGCCGGGCACAACAATCTCGGCATCGCATTGTTCGAGACCGGCGCGCTGGAAGAAGCCCTCGCCTGCTACGGCCGGGCCATCGGCCTGCGCCCCACCTTCGCCGAGGCCCACAACAACCTCGGCAATGCATTGCGCGCCAAGGGCCTGCCGGGCGAGGCCATCGCCGCCTTCCGTGCCGCGCTGGCCCAGCGCGGGCATTATCCGGAAGCCTGGAACAACCTCGGCAACGTGCTGCGCGAGACGGGCGATTTCCGCGAGGCAGACGCCGCCTTCCACACCGCCATCGCCCAGCGGCGGGACTATGTGGAACCCTACAATTCCCTCGCCCTCTCCCTGTTCGCGCAGGAGCGCAGCGAGGAGGCCTTCGCGGTGCTGGCGCTGGCCATTTCGGCGGCGCCCGAGCGGCCGGAGCCGGCCTTCTATCTGGCGCAGGGCCTGCTCAACGAGCGCAAGGCGGAGGGCGCGCGCTCGGCCTGCCAGCGGGCGCTGCGCGCCAACCCGCACCATGTGCCGACGCTGGTCCTCCTCGCCCGCATCCTGCGCGATCTGGAGCGCGGCGACGAGGCGATGGACGCCGCCCGCCGGGCGCTGGCCCTCGCCCCGGATGATCTCGACGCGCTGAACGTACTCGGCCTGCTGCTGATGGAAACCGGCGACCTGCGCGGCGCCTGCGCCCTGTTCGAGCGGGCGCTGGCGAACGATCCCGCATCGGTCAACAACCGCATCAACCTCGTCGCGGCCCGCAAGGTGCGGCCGGACGAGGATATGGTGACAGCGCTGGAAAGTGCACTCTCAGCCGAGACCGGCGAAGCCGAGCGCATCCCGCTCCATTATGCCCTCGGCAAGGCCTATGACGACCTCGGCCGCCACGCCGAGGCCATGGACCAGTTCATCGCCGGCGCCCGGCTGAAGCGCGCGCAGCTGACCTATGACGAGCCCGCCGCGCTGGCCACCTTCGACCGCATCCGCGCCATTTTCACCCCCGCCTTCCTCGCCGAGCGGGCCGGCATGGGGGATGCGGACGCGCGGCCGATCTTCATCGTCGGCATGCCGCGCTCGGGCAGCACGCTGGTGGAGCAGATTCTTGCCAGCCATCCCGCCATTCAGGGTGGCGGCGAGATGGACCTGTTCCACCGCGCGGTGAACCGCATCGACCAGGCCTTCGGCGGCATGGTCCATTATCCCGAGCTGATGCATCTCATCGAGCGGCCGGAGATGGCCGAGATCACCTCCGCCTATCTCGACGCCCTCCCCGCCCGCGCGCCCGGCAAGCGGCTGGTGGCGGACAAGATGCTCAACAACTACTTCTACCTCGGCCTCATCCACCTCCTGTTCCCGCGCGCCGTCATCATCCATTGCCGGCGCGATCCGGTGGACACGGCCATCTCCTGCTTCTCCAAGCTGTTCCGCGACGACCTGCCCTACAGCTACGATTTCGCCGAGCTCGCCCGCCACCATGCCGCCTATGCCGGGCTGATGGCGCACTGGGACGAGGTGCTGCCGGAAGGCACCATCCTGCCCATGGACTACGAGGCAGTGGTGGCCGACATCGAGGGCTCCGCCCGGCGCCTCATCGCCACCTGCGGGGAGGCATGGGACCCGGCCTGCCTGAAATTCCACGAGACGGAGCGGCCGGTGCGCACGGCCAGCATCACCCAGGTGCGCGAGCCGCTCTATGCCACCTCGGTCGGCCGCTGGCGGCGCTACGGACCCGCCATCCAGCCGCTGCTGGATGCGCTGGGGCGCTGAGACTTCAACGTTTGTTCCGGCGCAGGAGCCGCATCTGCACCCGCGCGAAAACGCCGGAAACGAGGCCCTGCAGGCGCGCGATGGCGGCAAGCTGCGCGGTCGGTGCGGAAATGAAGCCCCCGCGCTCGGCGGTGCGGACAAGATGCGCCGCCACCACCTGCGGCGCGAGCGGCTGGCCGGAGCCGGCAAACGGCGCGATGGCGGCGGGACGCCGCGGACGCTCCTGGGCGAGCTGCGGCGTGTCCGTATCCGATGGCACAGAGACCGTCACGCTGACGCCGGCTGCGGCCAGCTCGATGCGCAGCGCCTCGGCGAACCCGCGCACCGCGAACTTGGACGCGCAATAGCCGGCATAGCCCGCGACCCCGAACAGCCCGGCGGCGGAGGAGACCATGGCGATGTGCCCCTGCCCCGCCGCCACCATGAACGGGGCTGCAGCACGCACGAGATTCGCGGTGCCGAGAAAATTGGTTTCCATCTGGGCCCCCGTGGCGGCGACGTCCTGCTCCAGGAAGAAGCCCGGCTCGACGATGCCTGCGCTCGCCACAACCCAGAGCGGCGGCCCGTGGTGCGCGACGAGGGCGTCCGCCAGCGCGGCGCATGCCGCAGAATCGCGCACGTCGAGCGTGTGGGCGACCACGACGATTCGCTGCGCCTCCAGATTCGACCGCGCCCGGGCAAGTCGCGCCGGATCGCGACCGAGAATCGCAACCGTGCAACCTCTGTTCCCAAGGATTTCCGCGACGCAAAGGCCGATGCCACTCGCCCCCCCGCTGATGATGGCGAGGGGCCGGTGCGGGCGGCCAGACCCTGCTGCGACCAAATGCTCCGACATGGCAGACTTACCTTGTTACCGCCTTACGTTCGGTAGCCGAGGGCACCGATGGCGCCGCGATACCTTGCAACTGCACCTGCCAACTGCGCATTTTTGCGGGACAACGTTGACGTGTTGCAGTACCGCAACGCTCCCTTAAACGTTGTGTGGCTAGGTCGCAGTGCATGGCGAGGGGATGTATGATAGCCCTGCTCCTCCAGCGGCGGGACCGTAGCGCGTCAATGTTGTCAGCAAAGAAATTTTTCGCATCGCTGCTGATCGCGGCCGCAACCTGCGGCTGCACGGCCTTACCCTCTTCCGGCCCATCCCGCGTCGAGATCGAGATGACGCAGCCCACCGACGACCAGCGCTATCTGCTGGTGGACGTGGACGACCGCACGCTGTCCCTTCTGGCGCAGGAGCGCCCCGCCACCTTCGGCGGCCGCTTCGGCGACTATCGCCCGCCCACCCGCTACGTGGTGGGCGTGGGCGACGTCATTTCCGTCACCATCTGGGAAGCGGCGGCCGGCGGCTTGTTCTCCGGCCCGATCATCGACCGGCTCGGCACCGGCTCGCGCAGCACCGCCATCCCCGAGCAGCAGGTGGCGCAGGACGGCTCCATCACCGTGCCCTATGCCGGGCGCATCCCGGTGGCTGGCCGCACCACGGCGCAGATCGAAGCCGCCGTGGTCGAGAAGCTGAGCGGCAAGGCCATCGAGCCGCAGGTGGTTGTGGTGGTCACGCGCAGCGTCAGCAACGCGGCCACCGTACTCGGCGAAGCCACCTCCGGCGCGGTCGTGCCGCTGTCCCCGCGGGGCGACCGGGTGCTGGACGTGGTCGCCGCCGCCGGCGGCATCAAGATTCCCGCCCACGAGGTGTTCGTGCGCCTGAGCCGCGGCGGCACCACCGTGACCGTGCCCATGCAGGCGCTGCTCAACGATCCGAAGGAGGACGTCTACGTCCGCCCGCTGGACAAGATCGTGCTGATCCGCGATCCGCAGACCTACACCGTGTTCGGCGCCGCCGGAAACCCGACCATCGTGCCGTTCGATGCGGTGGGCATCACGCTGGAAGAAGCGGTGGCCCGCGTTGGCGGCCTGATCGATTCCCGTGCCGATCCGTCCGGCGTCTATCTGATGCGCATCGAGCCGGCGCGCTTCGCCGCCCGCCTGCGGCCGGATTCCCAGCCCTTGGAGAGCAACGGCTATGTCCGCGTGATCTACCGCTGGAACATGCGCGACCCGAATTTCGTGTTCCTCGCCCGCAGCTTCCAGATCCGCAAAAAGGATGCGATCTACGTCGCCAATGCGCCTCTGGCGGACCTGCAGAAGATCACCTCACTGTTCAACTCCGTCGCCCAGCCCGTGGTCAGCACGGTCTCTGTGGCGGCGCAATAGGGCCGGCATGGTCTCCCCGGCGCGTGCGTCCAGCGAGATCGCGAAGACGAGCCTGAAGGAAGGTGCGGCGGCACCGCAGAGCGGCCTCTTCGGCCGCCTGCGCGGCGTGCTGCCGGCGGTGGCGGAGCACGTCCGGCGTGTCGTTCCAGCCTTCGCCCGCCAGTCCGCCACCGCGCCCGCACCAGCAGGAAGGGCTGGTCCCGTCCCGCAACCGCATGCGGACGGGCGCACGAATGCCGGCGACCGCAGGCGCGCGAAACCCATCACCCGGCGCCAACTCGCGGCGGTCGCCTTCGGGCTCTGCGTTCTTCTGCCGACGCTCGCGAGCTTTCTCTATCTGGCCTTCGTCGCGGTTCCCCAGTTCCGTTCGGAGGCCCGCTTCGTGGTGCGCGGCAATCTCAAGGACGTGGCCGGCAGCGGCAGCGCGGTGGGCAACCTGCCGGCGCTGTCCAACTACCAGGAAGCCCGCCTCGTGCTGGAGTACACCCGCAGCCACGCCATCATCGACGCCATGCAGAAGCAGCTCGACCTGCGCCGCCTGTTCGGCATCACGGCGCGCGATCCCGTCTTCGGCCTCGCCCAGGGGGCCAGCGAGGAAATGCTGCTCGATTACTGGAACCGGCAGGTGAAGGCGAGCCTTGAGGTCGTCTCGGGGGTGATCACGCTCGACGTGTACGCCTTCAGCCCGGAGAGCGCGGCGTTCCTCGGCGCCGCCATCCTGCGCCAGCTGGAGGCGGTGGCCAACGAGCTCACCGTTCGCAATCGCGGCGACCGTGTGCTCCAGGCGGAAACCGAGGAGCGCGCCGCCTTCACCGACCTCGCGCTGGTGCGCACCGAGGTCGAAGCGTTCCGCAACGCCCAGGGCACAGTCAATCCGGTGCTCAGCGCAGCCGTTTCCTACGCCATGATCGGCAAGCTGCGCGATCAACGGGCGGCACTGAACACCGACCTCAGCACGGCACGGGCCCGTCTTATGGAAGATTCGCCTGTGGTGCGCGCGCTCAAGGAGCGCCTGCGCTCGCTCGATGAGAAGATCGAAGCGCTCGACACCGAGCTGCTCGGCCGGTCGGACAAGCAGCCCGGGACGAGTTCGAACCTGCTCGCCTCGGCGGAGCTGGAGGTCCGTCGCGGCCTCGCCGAGCAGCGCTTGCGGCAAGCAGAGACCGAGCTGCTCGACGCGCGGCTCCAGCAGGCGGAGAAGCAGGTCTACATCCTGACCTTCATGTCTCCGACCATGCTCACAGAAAAGAACTTTCCCAACCCCCTCTCCCAGACCATGGCAGTGTTCGCCACCCTGTTCGCCTGCTGGGCCGTGGTGGCTCTTTGCATCGAAGGCATCTACGCCCGCAGCCATTGAGCCAAGGGTGGCCTGTGCGCGATTCACAAAAGGCTCCCCTCAGGCAGGCTCGACCGGGGCCTCCTCGGTGGCCTCGTCAGCGCGCCGGAACGCCTCGGAAATGTCCGTGAAGATCTGGCTGTCGGCGGCAAGCAGATCCTGGGCCGAGGGCCATTCGCGCACAAGTTCCGTCAGCTTCAGGACCTGCCGCGACCAGCTGTATTCGGGCAGGGGCGGCAGATTGACGTCCAGCACCGCGCCGAGGGTCTCCCAATAGGTCTCGACATCACTCGACAGGCCCACCACATCCATCTCGGAAAGGGTCTGGAGCGCGGCTTCAACCGCCGTCTCTTCGAGCTGCTCGTCCGAGCTGCGGCAGGTCAGGAGGCGGGCCACAGGGCTGACCAGCAGCCGGCGCTCGCTGGAATTCAGCGATCCGAGCCAGGTCTCCAGATCCTCCATCTCATCAAGGCTGGTCTTGCCAAGGCTGTTGACCAGCGGCTTGTGAGTCTCGTTGAGCACGGAAAACGCGAGGTTGGGCGTCTTCACCGCCCAGCGCAGCACCAGCAGCTCTTCCGCCAGTTCCTCGAACGGATCCCGAACAAGCACCGAGCACCTGAAGTTCTGATGCCGCAGATGCGGCTCGTAGGCGCGAAAGAAAATACGCCCTGAACAGAAGATAGACGACGAAAAAGCAATACCAATGATAGAGCGCACCGCCTCTTCTGGAACACGATCGAGGCGCGTGAAGGTCATATGAAAGAAATTCTGCAAAGGATCATTCAGGCCAGCCTGCGGAAAAAGGCGTGTCTCCAGCCGAAACAACTTGGTATCGGCCTTGGCAGTTTCGGGGCGGCGCCGGTAGATCCTGATATTCGTGGCTTCGTCATAGAGCTCCACGTCCGGATACTGGGAGAGGTCGGGAATCTGGTGCTCGTCGATATAAAAGCCGCAGATGCCGGTGTCGTGCAGGCCATGCTCGCGCAGCAGCGGGCGCAAGACCGTCGCGGGCAGCACCACGCGCTTCTCGCCACCCATGAACACCGCCACACGTGGCGTGGCGGAAGGATGGTCGGGCATGACCCAACCCACGATCCGCGTCCCCACATCCTCGTCGATGCTAAACAGCACGGCGCACCTCTTGGCCGACCATGATCACGGCGGAACCTCCTTCCATCAGCGGCGGTGGTCGCGGATCACGGCGACGAGGATCATGGCATTGATCCAGATGATGCCGGACAGCACGAACACGAACAGGCTGGTCTGGAACCAGCCGGGGGGCGCGGGGTTCGTCGACATGCTCGGGGGGACGAAAACGTTGACGAAGGCCGCCTGGCCGCGCGCCCGCCGATCCGCCTCCTGCAGGCCCGCCACGGCGATGGACTGCAGCATCTCGGCGAATCTCACGTCAAGCTCGGATTCCTCGAACGACGTAAGCGCCGAGGCCGCCGTCGTCTTGCTGCCGCTTTGGGCGATCGTGCCCTTGAGGGAGACGATTTCGCTGTTGAGGGCGCGCAATCGATCCCGCAGCACCACGAGCGTCGGTCCGTCGGGAGCCGAGAGGCGGGTCAGGGCGCGCACCTCCCGGTCGGCGGCGATGCGCTCATGCTCAAGCCGCAGTAGGCTCTCGCTCAGCATCTGAGCCGCCTGGACCGGGTCTACCGCGCGCTGGCGGACCCGCCATTCCTGCTGGTGGGCGAGGGCTTCGGCGAAACGATGCTGGGCGCTGACCAACTGCTCCCTGGCACGCCGGACGGCATCAGCGCGGGTCTGCACCACCACATCGTTGAGGAGCCGCTCGCCATCTTTCAGGATCCGGTCCGCGATGGTGCGGGCATCCTCTGGGGTGAAGGCCCAGACGCGCAGCAGCACGATGTCCGAGCGACGGTCGACCGAGGCCCGAACGTGGCGGTTCCAGTAGCGCCTGAGCTGCTCCAGGTTCGCGTCAGCGCGCAGCGCCTGGAACGGATCGATGTCCGGGCGGGTGAAGAAGGGGCGGATCCACCCTTCCTGGTCCAGGCGCGCCACGTAGTCGAGGCTGGCCACGTAATTGGTGAGCAGGAAGGGGGCTTGGGCATGGGAGAGGAACGCTGCTCCACCGCCGAGAATGGAGGAGAGGCCACTGAGCGCGCTCGACACCGCCCCCTTTATGCCCTCGTCGCTGAAGCTCGAATCGGCATTTCCGGAAAGGCCCTCGCGGATCGCGACGCGGGCTTCCGACAGGTAGAGCGGGCTCGCCACCAAGCCGGCATAGAGCGCCGCCACGGCGGTGGGCAGAACCACCATGAGCGCGAAAGTCAAGCGCAGCAGGGCGAACCAACGCGCTGAAGCGGTCGCCCCGGTCCCATAGGTGCGCGGGAGCCGGCGCCAGCGGAGCACGGGACGCACGAAAGGCAGCACCGCGAAAGCGCGGCTGCGCTGGATGAGGACCCGGATGGGCGGCGCGTCGGGCAGCCCGGCCATCGTCACCTCGCCTTCAACACCACGACGTCCTGGAAATCATGCAGCGCCCCGATGGCCACGTCCACGACATCGAATCTCCCAGCCCATTCCCGGCGGACATAGGCTTCGGACACGAACGTTATGCCATAGTCGTAGGCGTCGCTGTCCAGGTGGCAATCCTGACGGATGAAGCTGTAGCCGCGCCCCCGGCACAGCTCCACGGCGGTGGCATCGACCACTTGGCGCGGAATGGCGAGCATCTCGAAGATGGGCGCCTCGTCGATGGCCCGCTGCAGCGCCCGCGCGCCGTGGATGGAGAGCATCAGGGTCGCGCCGGGCCGCGCCACGCGGGCGAGCTCCCCGAGATAGAAGAGATGATCGCGCTCGCTCAGATGGCTGAACACCGATATGGAGACGACCGCGTCGAAACTGTCATCCGCTGCCGGCAACGGCATGCGGGGCGCGGTCAGCACCGCCTCCACATGGGAGAGATGGCTCCCCACCCATGCGATGTTGCTGGGGTCCACATCCATGCCCACGTAACGGCCGCGAAAGCCGTGAAACATCCGCGCGAGGCGGCCGACGCCCACGCCGAAATCGAGGATCGAGCGGAAATCGCGCAGCGGCACGGGGCTGAGTGCGCTCAGCGCCCGCATGAAGTCGACACCGTGGCTCGCGAAATGGGCAGGGTCGGTGAGTCCGGAGGTCACGCGCATCAGCTCGGCGGGCGGCAGCGGCGCGATCTCACCCTCCGGGGCCCAGACGCCACCACGGGGAAGGTTGCGCTCCAGCCAAGCGTTCAGATCGCCGTCGACGCCATCGGCGCACGCCTCGTCCCTGCCGCGCGGTTCTTTTTCTGCAACGACCATCTCTTTATTCATCGCTGTGCATGCTTCCGATCATAAAAGGCGACTACATCCCTAACCATATCCTGGGAAGTGCGTCCATAATGCGTCCGGGCGCTCATGTCCCGCGCGAGGCCAGGATGGGCGGCGAACCGCTCCAGCCGGCCGGCGAGCTCCTCCACCGATCCCTTGGCGAAGCTGAAGCCGTTCTGCCCCTCCTCTACGAATTCGCTCATTCCCTCGACGTCCGCGATCAGCACGGGCGTGTGAGTCGCGAGGGCCTGCAGCAGGATGAGGGGACTGTTTTCCACCCAGGTGGAGGGAATCACCAGAAGGTCGATCTCGGAGAGCACCTGGGCGATCCGCTCCACCGGGAAGGTGCCCCGGAACGACACGTCGAGCCCCTCCGCGAGGCCCCTCACCTTTGCCGCATAGGCGGGATCCATGGTCTCGTCGCCGAAGACGGCGAGGGAGAAAGCTTCCGGCGTCGCCCTCCGCATGGCCGCCAGCAGAAGATGCAGCCCCTTGTGGGCGGCGAGCTGACCGATGAAGCCGAGCCGGATCGGTCCAGGGGGGGCGAGCGGCTTCGGCGCGCGATCAATGTCGATGCCGAAGCGGTTGAGCTCGAGGGGCACTTCGATGCCGCTACGCCGATAGGATTCCATCAGGAATCGCGTCGGCGTCAGGGCTCCCGCATAAGTGTGATAGCGCGCGGCGAGATGATCCGGCCGCGCCACGAGACCCTTGATGTTGGTGCGCCAGGACATGGGTGCGAGCCGCGGGATCCGCGCGATCACGCCGGGCGCAGCCGCCCTGAGCGCTCGCCCGAACAGCGAGGCCCCCGTCCGGGGATCGGAAAAATAGGCGCATGCGATGCAGTTCGAGCGCACGGCATCCGGGCCGGAGCAGAGGCTGCCATCCACGGCGCTGAGCCTGTTGTTGAAGCAGAAGCCGAAGAAATCCGTGAAGGTCGCCACCGTGACGATGCCCAGCCGCCGTGTCACGTCCAGCAACGCCGTGGTATGGTTGAGCAGGTGACAGACATGGACCACATCGGGACGGATGCCACGCAGGATCCGCGCATGGAGCGCGCGCAGCGCCGGCAGGTCATAGGTTTCACGCAGCGTGCGGTTCGGCCGGACATTCCGATCGATTCGCAGGACAGGAACGTCGTCGAGCACGTAGCGCTCGATGCGGCTTGCCTGAGCCGGCTCCCCCGGAAAAGTCGCCGTCACGATCACCGGCTCGTGGCCGAGCGCAAGCAGCTCTCGCGCTAGGATCCTTGTGTAGCTTTCCGTCCCGTAAAAGTGCTCCGGGTAGTAGCAATGGACAAAAAGGGCGACCCGCATTCAATATCCATCTCGGCGCGCAACTTGGAAAGGATCATCTCAATGCCGAGATCGAGACCGATGGTCGGCCGCCAGCCGATCCGCTCCTGAGCCCGCCGAACATCTAGCACCGACGCGCGCACGTCGAAAGCCCGGGCCGCCACACGCTCGATCTGAAGGCGACGGCCGAGAGCGGCCTCCAGCTTCGCCACCACCTGATTGAGCGAATGCCCCTTGCCGGCACCGATGTTGATGGGTCCGCTCACATTGTGCCGCACCCCGGCAGCCACCAGGGCGCCGACGACATCGTCCACGTGCACGTAGTCGCGCACCACCTCCCCGTTGCCGAAGAGCTTGATAGGCTCGTTGCGCAGCCCGGCCCGCGCGAAGAGGGTGACCGCTCCGAGCCCTTTCCTCTCGTTCTGGCGGGCGCCGTAGCAATTGCTGATACGCAGCGCCACGCCATCGACGCCGTAGAGCGCCCGATACTTGTCGATATAGTGCTCCACCATCAGCTTGGAGACGCCGTAGGCGCTCATCGGCCGGGTGGGGTGCTCCTCGCAGATGGGCAAGCGCTCCGACGCCCCGTAGACGCTGCCGCCGGACGAGGCGAAGACGATGCGCAAGCCGGGAACGCGCCGCGAGGCTTCCAGCATCCGCACCGTGCCGACCACGTTCTCAAGAATGTCGCGGGCCGGGTCATGCGCGGCGATCGAGGGGATGGTGGACCACGCCAGATGATAGACCGTGTCCACATCCTTCAGCAGCCGCGCCCAATCGTCGAAGGTAGACAGATCGAGCACCTCCCACCGCACCCTGGGATGGGCGGGAAGATCACCCGGAGTTCGCGTCGTCGCGATGACGCCAATTTCACTCTTCGACAAACGCTCACAAAGGCCGCGACCGATGAGGCCGCTGCCACCGATAACAAGAGATACCATCGCCGCCCCCGCTCTCGCGATGAACGCGCACCCACCGCGTACCCGCCCTTGCTGCCGCCGCCTCGTCGACAACGGCACCGTTGAAGCGCCAGCTAGGAAACAGCCGCCCTCCAATCGCTCGATCGGAAAGAGTTCCTGTCCTATCTTGCTACCTTAACGCGTGCGGCGCATCATAGCCATCCCCTTCTAGGGGGACACGGTAAATTATGGACTAATGCAGCAATTCTGCCACTGGGAGATGGTAGTTAGGTATCTCAAGACCCAGTTCGCAGCCTAGACCCCGCCCGCCACGAGGTCGAGGTGGCTCAGCGCCTCCGCATAGGCTTCGCCGTAAGCCGCGACCATGCCATCAAGGCCGAACGCGCGGGCCCGTTCGATGTTGGCGGCGCCGAGGACGTCGAGACACGCCGGCGCATCGAGCAAGGAGATCAGAATGTCCGCAAGGTCCTTGCGTGTGGCGCCGAGGGTGTCGCCACTGCCGATAATCTCCGGAAGGGCCCCCACCCTGTAGCCGGCCACGGCCTGCCCCATCGCCATGGCGAAAGGCGTGACCTGGCCGAAGCTCTCCTTCACCACCGGCGCGACGAAAATCCGGAATTGACGGTAGAGATCGGGGAGCGCGGCGAAGGGCACTGTGCCCGTGAACTCGAAATTTCCCATCGCTCCGGCGTCCCTAGCCCGGTCGCGGAAGACGGGGAGCAGCTCGCCGTTGCCCACCACCAGGATGCGGGTGCGCGGCCGGCGCAGCGCCACATCGATGAGCGGGTCGATGGAATTGTCGTCGAGCTTGTCCCGGGTGAGCCGGTAGACCATGCCGATCGTGTCCTCCGCTCCGGGAGCGAACGGGCCGGGCGTAAAACGATCGAGGTCGATGCCCGGATGGATCACCCGCCCGTTGACGATGTCGGGCGCGAAGGTGTCGCGGATATATTGCGACACGAACAGATAGCTGTGGACGCGGGGATCGCGCAGCGGCTCCACCGGCGTGTTCACGTTCTGGAGCAGCATGCCGGACGCCGGCCGGATCGCGGCGAGCGCAGCCTCGTACCAGGGCCGGTCGCTCTCGCCCCAATAGTGCATGTGGATGAGGTCGGGGCGCGCCTTGGCGATCACCGGCACGAACGATTCGGACGGGCTGCCGAGCGGGACCTGGTGCACCACCATGCCCTCGTGCCTGCCGTTGCGCGGCAGGGCAGCGGTCACCACCTCCATCTCATAGAGATGGCCGAGCCGCTCCATGAGGTCCACCACCAGCTGGGTTGAGCCGCCCACGAACACGTTCGGAATCACGTGAAGCAGGCGCCGCCGCCGGGTCTGCGGGGGATGCTGCGGCCGCACGCGGTAGACCACCCCGCGGCGGCCGAAAACGAGACCAGAAAAGTCGCGCGCGACGTTGCGCGCCACCTTCCCCCAATGGATGCGGCGCTCCCACCGCCCCTTCGCCCCCGGCACGAGGGCGGTCCCGGTCAGGACATCGAGATCGACCATATCCCGCAGGAAGGCCGTCGACTGGACCGGCTGGAAGAGGAGGCCAAACAGCCGGGCGACGGGGAGCGGAAGGGTGACCGCCAGCTCCTGACGCGCCTGCAGGTGCTCCACCATGTGTGTCAGCAAATCGATCTGCACCTGAAGCGCGGTCATGCGCTCCCGCAGCACGGCATTCTCGCGATCGAGGCGGCCGCATCGGGCGGCGGCATCAGCGGCGTCGCATCCGGCAAGCTGGGCCAGCTGCGGCCCTGCCTTCCGCTCGTGGCCCCCCGCCGCCGGCTCGGCGGCAAAGGTTCTTGTCGGGCTGGCGAAAAGCGGGCGGGTCATTCGATGGACGTCGATCTCGGGATAGGCTGGAGCCGCCGGTCCGGCCGGAGTAAGATAGACACGAACGATGTCCGGGTGCTAGTAGTAGCCGCCAATGCACTCCGTGATTGAGCAAACAGTGTCGATGCCTCCTCAAAGGAGGGGCGGTTGAATCAGTCCCTAGCATCGATGCAGCAGCTGCCGGTCGAGACAGCCACGCCGGATACCCTCGTCAGGCGCAATGCGCGCGTGCGCGAGGAGCTGCACCGCCAGGCCCGCGAAGCCCGCCAGCGCAAGCCCGTCGCCCGCTCCCCCGGCTCCGCCTTCTGGATCGGCGAGGTCCGGGCCGTCGCCGAGTTCCGCCTGCCGCTGCTTGCGAGTTTCATCGTCCTCGTGGCGATTCCCTCCGTGCTGGCCATCATCTATTTCGTCTTCATCGCCTCGTCGCAATACGTCTCGGAGGCGCGCTTCGCCGTGCGCGTATCGGAGCATGCCGGCCTTGAAAGCCTCTCCAGCCTGCCTACCATGCAGGGCGTGGCGGCGGTCCAGGGTTCGCTCATCATCGCCAATTACGTGAAGAGCATCGCGGCAGTGGAGGCGCTCGAGGGGCGGGTGAAGCTGCGCGAACTCTATTCGAAGCCGAGCATCGACTGGTTCTCGCGCTTCAACCCCGAACGGCCCATCGAGGGGCTGGAGCGCAGCTGGCGCGGCCAGACGGAAACCTCCATCGAAGCTTCCTCAGGCATTATCACCGTGAAGGTCTGGGCTTTTTCTCCGGAAGACTCCCTGCGCATCGGCCAGGCCATCGTGAGCTTGTCCGAGGACATGGTGAACAAGCTTGGCGAACGCACCCGCAACGACGCCATCGCCCAGAGCCAAGCCGAGCTCGACCGCGCCGAGGAGCGGCTGCGGAAGGCCCGCGCCGCGGTGCGCGACCTGCGCAACGAGGTGGGCGTCATCGATCCCGTACTGACCAACGAAGGGGTCGCCAAGCTCATGGCAGAGCTCGAGAGCGACCTCGTGCTGATCGACCAGGAGCTCGGCACCGCCAAGCGGACCCTGAGCCCCGAGGCCCCCCAGTTCGTGCTGCTGGAAGCTCGCCGCCAGGCGATCAAGGACAACATCGCCACCCTCAAGGCCCGGCTGACGACCCCCGCTGGAACCGACAAGGACACGCTGTCGGCCGTGATGACCCGCTACGACACGCTGGACCTCGAACGCCAGATCGCCGAGCGGCAATACACCGCAGCGGCCGCGGCGCTGGAACAGGCCCGCGTGGCAGCCGAGCGGCGCGGACTGTATTTGGCCACCTTCGTGAAGCCGGTCCTGGCCCAGGAGGTCAGCTATCCGAACCGCTTCTGGATGTCGGTTGCGGCGGTGGCGCTCTTCGGCTTCATCTGGCTGATCATCGTCTCCGCGTTCGAATTCATGCGGCATCTGCGCCATTGAGGAGGCCCCATGATCATCACCGAGCGGCTGACCAAGACCTATTGGACCAACTTCCGGCGCAAGCCGATCTTCAGCAACATCTCGGTCACGCTCAACCCCAAGCTGAGCTATGGCCTGCTCGGGCAGAACGGGGCGGGAAAATCCACCTTCCTGCGGATCATCGCCGGCACCGAGGCGCCCACGTCCGGCCATGTCTATCGCTCCGTGCGCCTGTCGTGGCCGCTCGGCTTCTCCGGCGGCTTCCATCCCCTGATGACGGGCCGGGAGAACGTGCGCTTCCTGGCGCGGGTCTATGATGCGGACATCGGCCAAGTGACCGATTTCGTGGAGGACTTCTCGGAGCTCGGGCGGGACCTCGACATGCCGGTGAAGACCTATTCATCGGGCATGGGCTCGCGCCTCGCCTTCGCCGTCTCCATGGCGATCGAGTTCGACTTCTATCTCGTGGACGAGATCACCGCGGTGGGCGATTCGCGCTTCCAGCTCAAGTGCAACCGCGCCTTCGCCGAGCGCCGGGCGCGCGCCGGCATGATCATGGCCTCCCACGCGACCGGAACCATCAAGGACTATTGCACCGCGGGCCTCGTCCTGCAGCGCGGCCGCCTGATGATGTTCGAGGACGTGAACGACGCCATCGAAGCCCACCGCCAGCAGATGGAGGCGTGAGTATGGCCCAAAGCGATGCACCGCTGACCCGCTTTGCGGGGGAGAGCTGGAATACGGCTTTCTCCATGCACGCCCGCGTGGTGGGGGCGGTGATCATGCGCGACATGCAGACCCGCTTCGGCGCGAGCTATGCCGGCTTTCTGCTCGGTCTCATCATGCCCCTCGGCCATCTCGGCATCGCCATCGGCATATTGAGCCTGATCGGGCGCGTGCCGCCGGTGGGGCAAGGCTCGGTGCCCTTTTTGTTAACGGGCGTCCTACCATTTGTCGTGTGGTTCTACTGCCATCGTCAAATCATGATTTGCTTTGCACAAAATAAACCTCTTTTATACTTTCCTGGCGTCGATGTTTTCGACATCCTCGTCGCTCGAACCATCACCGAAATTGCGTCGGGAACTCTGGTCATCGTTACACTCCTTTTTGCTGTTGCTGCAATTGGTTACGACGTAACGCCACATGACATCATTAATTTCTCATATGGATTAATTTTGACCTGGAGTTTTGGCATCGCAACTGGGATTATATTTGGCGCGACAGGAGTGCTTTGGCCTCCCATGATTATGGCTGGGAGCCTCCTGACTCCACTGTTTTGGATTTCGTCTGGAATTCTATATCTCCCAGAAGCAATGCCTGACAGAATTCAAATGATACTCAATTTTCTACCACTCTGCCAGATCGTTGAAGGTATTCGAACATCTTTCTTTTCCGAGTACCAGAGCTCATTCTATAATCCTCATATTTTGTATATAAGTATAATTTTCTTGCTTGCCGTTGGGATTATGTTTATTGGATTTGTTCGGAAAATTGGCTGAAGTTAGTATAACCTATCGAATTCGCTCTGGCTCGGACTTCATGCTGATCTCCACCCACCTCATGAAACAAGACGCCCTCGAAAATTTGAAACGTAAGGCTTGGGAGGAACACGTCCAACAATGTCAACCTCAACCCTTGGCGTCACTCGCCCCCGCTACAAAGAGCGAGGATGAAGCACGACTTTTGCTCAGCCCAGAGAGCATATGATGCTTAAAATCATGGACAATCAAAACCAGTCTCTCCACCCGGCAGGCCACTTTACGCTCCTACCTGGCGGTGGACTAGGCAACCGCCTTCTCTCGCTGGCATCCGCTTCTCGACTCGCCAAAAAGCGGAATTGGTCTTTCGACGTTCATTGGGAGCCGAATTTCGAATGTTTTTGTAGTTTTAGTGACCTCTTCGAGGTGGATTTGCCCCCCGCCCCCGATCGCGCGCCCGAGAAGATAATCCACCGAACTTTTGACGCCAATCAGAAGCGCGGCGGTATTCACACGGATGACCCAATTCCAGACACCCGTGGTCCTTTCGCCATCTATTCGAATGCTGCCTTTCTAGATGACAATGAGTATTGCCACCTCGGTCGTCATGAGGGCCCCGAACTCCTTGAGTTCCGAGACGCGCTTATGCGCCTTCAGCCCAAGCAGGAAATTTTGGATACAGTCAAGAGCTTCGTAGCTGAAAACAGATTGAAGGGATGTGTCGGTATTCATATCCGCCGCGGATATCTTGACGAGCGTTTCCCAAAACACCTAGAGTGGCTAAGGATGTTCAGTGATGAATTTTATGCTAGTCTAGCCGAACGTGTCCTTGCTAGTGGCAGACGTCTATTCATATGCTCGGATCAGAAAAGTCTCGTATCTGATTTTTCTCATCGCTTCGGTGCCTTAAATTTTCCGACTGTAAGCTTTGAGAAAAATAGTGACCCGAATGCAATCAAATCAGCATTTTCGGAGATACTAGCGCTTTCACAATGCACTGAGATTATAAGTACATATGGAAGCACGTTCTCGTACCTCGCCTCCATCCTCGGCCGTAGAATAAATAATACATTGCTGTTCGATCAAGAGAGCAGCGGGATCAAAATCGAACCGGTCAACTTTGGCGTCTTCGATCTTAAAACAGGCAGAGCGACTCGACCTCCGATTTCGTTCTGAACTCGCCTTCACGCCTTACACAATACCATAGGTGTTACCATGGGCTTCCTTCCCTTCGATCTAATCGCACGAGTGACCGACAAGAAGGTCAAAGGAGTGATACAGGTAGGAGCTCACAACGCCGAAGTGGCAGATCTATATAAGGAATCCGGCATTCCTTATGCTATATTTATCGACCCGCTAGATAGTTCAATGCACTCCATTAGAAAGATGAGCGCCGGCATGCCCCATTACCATGCCGTACAAGCACTGGTAAGCGATGTTGATGATGAAATTGTCGATTTCAATGTCGCTTCCAACTGGGGAGCCTCTTCCAGCATGCTCGCCCCAGCCGGCCATTTCAATGAGTATCCAGATATTACTTTCGATGAGCGCATTCGAATGCCGACATCCAGCCTGGATACAATTGTAAGTGATATTCTTAACACACACCCCCTGGATAAAGAGTGCTTCAATTTCCTTTTCATGGATGTTCAGGGCGCTGAAATGAATGTATTAATTGGAGCCCCCAAGGTATTACGCAATATCGACTTCGTATGGACAGAGGTTTCTTTTGGTGGACTGTATAAGGGAGATACAAATATCTATGATATGATTTCGTTCTTGAGGATCCGAGGCTTTGATTTGTGGTATGCAAACATAAACGAAAAACGGTGGGGAGATGCTTTATTCATTAAGGAAAAAAAGTAATAGACTTCACACAGCCCAAGGAGCTGAAATTTTGGCCACTTCGGAACAGGAGAGGGCGCTTTATCCTAAACATAAGCACCCCTCCTGTTACATTGACGCACACATGCCAGCTATGCCCCGCACGTCTGATGCCATCGTCGTCGCATTTTTAACTACTCCGCTATCCCCGGATAGACTGCCGCCTCGAGCAAAAAGAATTCGAACGGCATGATGGGAAAGAAAAGGATGTAGCGCGGTGGAATGTCCAGGCTCATGCCGCCCCGGATGGCGGACGGGACGGGGATGGCGTCCACGAGCTCCCTCACATCCTCGCCAAATCCCCGGGCGAGACCAGGGAGGTCGTCCCATTCCCCGCTCTGGCGAAAGATGCGCAGGGCGGAGTGCATGCTAATGGACGGCCGGGCGCTCGCGGTCAGCGTGAGCGCGAACAGGCCCACCTCCTGGATCGCCCGCGGATCGAGGAGGAATTCCAGCGTGAGCCAGCTCGATCCGGCGGGATCGCGGACGCCGAAGCAATAAGCCTCCCCAAGCTCGGCCGGCGCGCCGTTGTAGAGCACCCACTGGCCGTCGATGGCGACGGGCCTGTTCGGCTCGCAGGAGCAGACGAGGCCCGCCCGCAGGGGATAGCCGCTAGCGATCTCGGTCTTTGGGCCGCGAACCTGGTCGCGGCCGCTCTCATAGGCAAAGCGCCACCCGGTGCCGAAGCCGCCGGAGCGCCTGCCGAACGGGAGCAGGCCCTGCTCCGCCGCTCCCGTCCCGGATCGGCCGAGACCGGAGCGCCGGAACAAGGCATCCCCCGCCTCGCGAATCTTGGACAAGCTCGATCCGACTCCCGATTTCGAAGGCGTTGTCATTGTGAGTTCCAATCCTTCGGCAGAAAATGGCAGCGCACCGACTTGTAGATCAAGTGGCAGTAAGCCTCGCTCCCGCCCCGGGGCACGCGCGAGAGCAGAACGACGATATTGCGGTCTCGCGCCGCGCCTATGTTGCGCAGGCTGACCCGGCAGACCTCCCCCGGTCCAACCCGCATCCAATCGCTGATCAGGTTCGGCTCGCTCACGCGGCCGAGGCTGAAGGCCCGCGCCAGATCCCCGTTCAGCGCCTCCTCCGCGCACAGGCCGATGGCCACTTCGATGCCGAGATTCTGGCTGTTGACGTTGAAGGTCTCCGCCTCGATCAGGCGGATAGCGCCGCGCGGCCCCCGCACCCACGCCGCAACGGCGGTTTCGTCGATGGGATGCACGAGGAGGCCGCCCAGGTCCGCCCGGAAGCCGACCAGGGGATAGTCCCGATGCGCCCGGTCCTGCGGCCACAATTGCACGGCGCCGCGCAACGCATCGCCGGACATGTCCTCTTCCTCGAACGTGCGCCGGCCGTCGGGCAAGTCACGAGGCTCGATGGCGATCAGCCGTGCCGACAAGCCATGGCGAAGGCCGACGGCATCGACGATGCTGCCGGTCAGGGCCACGGAATTTGGCGGACGCCGCGTGCCCTCCGCCACATCTATCCCGATGCTGGGAAGGATGACCACCTCCACGCCGTTGCCGACCGCCTCGCGCAGCCACGCCTCCTTCCAGGACGCGCCCGCCCTGTCGTCGAACGGCATCGCCTTGAGCAGCGACAACCTGAGCGCGAAGACGGGTGGAGCGACCATATCGTCGGTCAGGGCCACCGAAGGCATGTCGCCGGCAAAGAGCTCGACCCGCATGGGCGCTTTGCTCCTGCGATCGAGGTAGCGGACATGGGTGCTGACAATTCCGACGGAAGGCTGGTCGGCCAGGGTCTGCCGCACGGCCCGCAGAAAATGGGGATGGATCTGGTAGGGCGGCGGCAGGAGAATCGCCACGTCGCATTCGAGCTTCAGGAGCGCCTGCGCGAGCTCGTCCGACGACTGGCCAAAGCCGCTCAGATAGCGGATCGCGATGCCACTCTCCGACAGCATCTTCGCCGTCGCGGAGCGCGGACCCATGGTGGCCGCCGGCAGGAAGAAGACGAGGCCGATCTGGTCAAGGCCACCCAGCGACCGGAGCGAGAGCAATGTCTTGCTCACGTCCGCAGGATCGGTGAAGCCATGGCAGACGAGGACGGTGGCGGGCAAGTCTTCCTCGCGCGTGCGCCCGCCCGGCGGCGCGGCATTCACCCAATAGGGCACGTCGGGCGCAACGCTGACCTTGGCCGAGGGGCTCCAGCCCACGGCGGCCATCATGGTGCGCGCAAGATCCGTGGCGGTACCGTCGAACATCAGGCAGTTCTCACCTTCGACCCAGCGGTCAAAGGCGCCGAACGCCTCGCAGGCCCGGTTGAGGATCACCGGCCGGCCGATCTGGCTCGCCTCGAACGCGAACAGGCAGAGGCTTTCATAGTCGGACGGCACCACCACCACCGACCGGCGCAGGAAAACCTGCCGCGCTTTCGAGCTGAGCTGCTCCA
Source organism: Xanthobacter aminoxidans (assembly GCF_023571765.1). GTDB lineage: Bacteria > Pseudomonadota > Alphaproteobacteria > Rhizobiales > Xanthobacteraceae > Xanthobacter > Xanthobacter aminoxidans. Next base: position 320,580 of record NZ_JAMJXC010000004.1, read on the forward strand.
GGAAGACGATGCGCTCCGCGTAGGATGGCGGCACGAGGTCCTTCAGCGACTGGATGTAGCTCTGGTCCCAGCCGTAGGAGGCGATCCGGAAGATGCCCCGGTATTGTGGCCGGTTATCGAGAAGCATGATGGCCGCCTTGACGAACAAGTCGGGCCGTTTGATAGGCTGCAATCGCGATGAGAAGATGAAGTCAGGATGCTCTGCATCGCCCGCGTCCGGCTCGTCCACGACCTCGCGCTCGGCATCTACCTCGATCAATGGAAACTCGATCACGACATTTTCGCGCCAAGCGGCCGAAAAGCCATAATGGCTGGCGTTTCGGGCCGCGATCGACGGAACATGCCCGACGACACGGTCCGCATGGGTGAGCAGCTCACGCTCGGCATCGAGAAAGGCGCCGAGCCAGCGGGACGGATAGTGGTAATATTTCTCGTAGCGCGAAATCAACCCCTGGCTCGAGTGCAGGCGGACGGAAAGGACCGTGTCGCGAAACGCGAGGCCGGAGCGCTTGGCGGCAACGCTCGCCATTGCCCATCCTCCGAAGTCCGGAAACTCGGCGATGCCGAGCGGCGCGCCGAGCCGGCGCTCGATGTCGAGCAGGCCATAGAAATATTCGAGGGACTGCATGTAGAGGTCGCGAAATTCCCACCCTTTGGCGGGACCCGCCGCGGCGAGGCGCGCGAGCTCTTCCGGCCGTTGCCCAAGGGGGGCACAACGATGGATCGTCGCCAAGCCCTTGAAGGCGGCGGTTACATCGCTCATGTTTTCCGGAAAGCGCGACGGCACCAGAATGTGGAATGCGACATCGGTGCGAAGCACGGCATTATGCCGGGCGAAATTGTACATGAGGCGACCAATTCCACCCTTGTGGAGAGGGTAAAGCTCGTTGGTCACAAAGCAGATCGTCTTCAGTTTCGACACCGGATTGTAACGGTTTTCCACGGATGCCTCTAGAGTTCAAGAAATTCCATATAACGATCATGCGCAATGGCGTGACGACTGGCCAGATAATCCCGCAGCATCTGACGGAGACCGGCAGGATCCTGACGACGCAGATCCACAAGCTGCCCGAGGGCACTCGCTATGACGCCCGGATTGTCGACGCGACCCACTTCGGACAACCGCGTTATTTCGTGACCGTCCAGTTCCTCGATGCCAAGGGGGCCGGTCAGGCAAGGCGTTCCGACGGCGAACGCTTCGAGTTGCGTCATCGGCTGGCATTCCGCGAGCGTCGCCGCGAGGACCACGCTGACGCCTCCCATGGTCGCGAGGAGGTCGACCCCGCGCTGATAACCGATGAGGCGCACCTTCGAGAGCTGGGTGATCCGCTCCAGCTCGGTGGGCCAATTCACCGTATAGACGGTCTGGACCTTAGGCGAACGCACTGCCGCCAGGATATTGGTGTAGAGGTTCTTGCGCCAGGTATTCTCGAGCGGCACGAACACCGCTTCGGGATCGAACTGCCCATCTGCCATCTCCGCCGCTACATTGGGCGCGTAGTTGACGAGGGTGCGAGGCCAGTATTGCGGAATCACGGAATCGAAATTCGGCTTCACGGACCCGAGCCGCCGCACCATACCCCGATGGAAACGGTTCAGGATCTTGTCTTGCATGTATATTTCAAATTTATATTCGAATTGGGCCGAATTGACGTGGGTAACTACATAGATGCCCACGTCCGACCCGAAGTGATGGCTGATGTCTCCAATGATATCGTCTGCGACATCGGAATAACCCTGAAATACAACCTTCTTGACATCATACTTCACGAGAATGCCTTGGATATGGCGAATGACCTCTCCATCCAGGCTACCTTCGTGAGGAATGGCGAGCTTCAGCCCTGGGCAGGCCGATGTCGCACTCCGGATTCCGTGCCATGCGCCATGAAAGACATGAAGAACCTTATCCAGATCGGGATGGGCATGGCTGTAAACGCGATCGCGTTGTGCGTTGAACTCGATCAAGAAAGGCTCCATCTTCGGAAGAGGATCAAGAAAGAGGACTTGGCGAGGGGTCTCTGCATAAGAGATTGGAACAAGAACCCTGAAACGCGGACACTAGAACGATGACCTCTGGAACAAGGGACATCGCATCAATCAATCGCTGGTCCGGGATGCGCGCGCTCCTGCAAGCTCCGCATCACACCGAAGGTAATCGAGGTAAAGCTCACCAAGGCTTTCGTAAACCCGGGCCGCCTCGTCGATGCCCAGCTCCTGATCGGCAAACGGGTTCGGGGGCAGGCCCATATGACGCCCGATCGTCAGGAAATGGCTGAGTGCGTCCCCCACCGAGATGCCACGGGCGTGATGGTAGTATCCAGCATGGAACATGGGATTGACATCGGCCGCCTTCCCCGCCGCGCATTCGGTGAGATAGCACAGCAGCGGATTGATCTCGCCGCCGCGGAGATAAGGCCGGGTCCGGGCAAAATAGGAGATCGAGAAGAATGGCGAGAAGGGCCGGCCGCGAAAATCCCGGGTACGGACGAACGATGCCGCAGGATTCTCGTTCGGAACCCCCTCGTTGAACTCGTGCCAGATGGTGGGATCGAAGAGGGGATGCGGGCTGAGGTAGGGTGGCTCGATATTCTCCAGAAGCGCGACGAACAGCTCCACGATGTCGCTGTAGGGTACGAGGCTCGCCTCGGCATCAGCGAGACTCGCGGTAGGAACGGCATCCTCATCCCGCACCACCGCTTGCCGGGGACTGGACAAGCCAAGTTGCCTCCGCACGAACGTTGCGTCGAACAGCAATGAAGGGGCCTGCCCATGAATCGGTCCGAACCGACAGAAATGGAGCACAGGGTTCATGTCCAGGCCGGTCTGGAACGGGATTTTCTTGATGTAATAGGTGACGTCGAACAGGGGGCTCAGCGGCTTCACGGCGCGACCGCGCACCGCGCAGAAGGCTTTGAACTCGTCCGACTTCAGGATATCCGCGACCGGAACGGCGAGCTGGCCGATGCTCGCCCGGAAGATGCGGGCCGCCATCTCGAGGCTGCGAGCCCGGAGGTCGACTTCACCCTCGCCAGACAAAAGGCACGGCTTCAACATGCGCAGACCTGTCTCCCCTACGACAGTACCGCCTGCCATATTGTCCAGACCGCCAAGAAGCCTCATAGTCTATCCCCTATCTCAGGCTCGAATAAGCTAACCCTTGATGTATACCCTCGGATGACGAGCGACTCGGCTCTGCCGCGATGCACAACCTGCCCGTGGTTTCGCGCACCCGGGACCCCGCTCGGGCTCCACATGCTGCCGAGCAGGGCATGCCTTCTCATGCCAGGCGACGGAAAGCTCCTTCCCTATTGGTGCGCATCGACTTGATACACGTCGCCCCTTGCCATGTCGCCGGTTGCATACCCTAAAACCGTGCCGGGGTCGAATGGCGATGACGCCGACCGGCTCATCCGGTGGCGTCGAGACTCGAGAGCGCCGCCGAAATACCATCGCGCACGAATGCCCGCTGCAGGTCGGCAAGGCGCCGGCGGAACGGGTCGCGGCCCAGTTGTTCCCGCTTGCGGATGGTCACCACCACTTCGCAGCCTTCCAGACACGCGCTCACGTCCGCGGCGAGCGGCAAGGCGCTGGCGACATCCACCTCGTACCTCTTGTTCCAGATGACGAACCTTCCATCCCTGCAATCGAAATTGAACTGGTGGAACCCCTCGTAGGCCTCGTGCTCGGCCTCGTTGACATGGTGTCGCAGGTGCACGACGCTGTCCGGTTTCGCCACCATCAGCATCTGAATGATGCCCCGCAGCGGATCGGCGGAGTGGTCGAGGGCGTTCCGGCAATTGACGATGTCGAAGGATTCAAGATCGAAATAGGCGCTCAGGTCCTCGGCGATCGCGAACACTGTGCCCACGGGCCGCTGCACCCCGTGTCGTTCGGCGAGATCGTCATAGACATCCGCGAGCGGATCGCTGGCCGTGATCTCCACGTCCACCCCCTCAACCGCATAGCCGATATTGGTCATCGGCCCGGCGCCCACGTCGAGGATCTTCACATTGGACGCGCCTTCGGGAATGAGCGCCCTGAGGTCGGAGACGAGGGGTGATGCGGGGTCCTGTCGCGCGACGAAATCCTCGGGCCATTTCAGCCCCTTGGTCTCGAACCAGCGCGACCAGAAATGGATCTCGTAGGCGATGCCGCTTCGCCATTGGGCCGCCTGCTCGCCGATCAGCGCATAGCGCTCCGCCGGGGGAATCGCCGCCCCGCCGAGCGCCGCCTGCTGCTGCATCATCTGGTTGACGATGAAATCCCACGCCTCTTGATTGATGAGATCGGCCTGCTCACAGGGTGCGAAGCGGTCCATGGTGGCAAGGATCAAGCCGTCGGCAACCTTGCGCAGCGTGGGCGTCGGATCGCCATTGGCCTCGACCACAAGCAGCACGTTCTCGAAATTGTAGCGCGCGACCGCCCGGGCCAGCGCCTCCATCTGGGACCGGGAGAGCCTTTCGTCCTGCTTGTAGACGAAGATCCTGGACGCGGCGCGCAGCTGCCCCAGCAGGCGTTCGACCCCCTGCCGGACCATGGCGCTTTCGGCCTCGTGGAGGGCCCGACGTCCCTCCTCCGCGGCATCGAAGCGCAACGCGCCGTCGACCCACGAGGAGGACATGCCGGAGCGGAAGGCGATGCCACTCACCGCGTCGAGCACCATGTCCGGCGCGAACGGCTGCAGGTGCTCGAACACGAACAGGCCCTCGAACGCGGTCTCGAGCCCTCTCAAGAGGGCATCAGGCAGAACCTGCGCCCAGCTCAGAAGCGCGTCGTCTTCCACGCCGTGGGCCCGCTGGGCAAAGCCCAGCTCGGCGTTGTCGCCCAGGCTTGCGAGACATTCGTAGCCCCTGGAGAGAGTCAGCATCCATGCTCCTCCGCATGTTCTCGGGTGGCTGGCGCGGTCCGGCTCGATCACGTCACGCCGAGGGGTCGCCGCAGGTGACCGCGGCGCAGGCCACGCGTATCCCCACTTCCGCGCAGACATGCAAGAGCCAGGCGCCATGGCGTTTCAGCGCTTCATAGAAAGGTCGAAACGCTATAAGTTTTTAATTTCACCCGTTTTCTTCACGCGAACTGGATTCCACATCGCGCGAAAACGCTCCAGAGCACGATCCGAGCAAACTAAATCCGCTCGCTCGCTGAATCGCCCTCTAAACTTCAATGATGGAGCACGCGCTCCCCGGCACCGCGTCCTGGGAATCACCTTACAGCACCGGGAGCTGCCGCCCGTTCCCGCTCGGGGCATCGAGGTTCCCTTTGGTCGGGTGCCGCGCGCCCATCTTCTCGATGGCGAGGCCCGCCCTCGATGGCGAGGCCCGCCCGCGCCGCCCTGCGCCGGATGAGGTTCTTCTCCCAATCAAGGGCATCGCGCACGATGGTCGGCAGATCGTTCAAGCGCGGCGTCCAGCCCAGTTCGGCACGGATGCGGTCGGCGGCAGCTACGAGACAGGCGGGATCGCCGGGCCGCCGCGGCGACTCCCGCACCGGGAAATCGACTCCGGAAACGCCCCTCACCACATCCACGACCTCCTTGACCGAATATCCCTGGCCGTAGCCGCAGTTGAGGGTGATGCTTTCGCCTCCCCCGCGCAGCCGCTCCAGCGCCGCCACATGCGCCGAGGCGAGGTCGGTGACATGGATGTAATCGCGGATGCAGGTGCCATCACGCGTCGGATAATCTGTGCCGAAGATATCGATGCCGGCCCGTTCACCGGTGGCCGCCTGGCTCGCAACCTTTATGAGATGGGTCGCATTTCGCGACGACTGGCCGGAGCGCCCTGCCGGATCAGCGCCCGCAACATTGAAATAACGCAGGACCGTATAGGTCAAACCGTGAGCGCGCGCCGCATCTTCGAGCATCCATTCGCTCATGAGCTTCGAGCGGCCGTAGGGATTGATCGGCGCCGCGACCTGATTTTCGCTGATCGTTTCGACGCCCGGCTCGCCATAGACCGCGGCCGTGGAAGAGAAAATAACCCGCTTCAGCCCGGCCTTCAGTCCATTTTCGAAAAGCGCACGAGTCTTCACCGTATTACCAAGGTAATATCCCAGCGGATCTGCGACCGACTCGGGGACCACGATCTTGGCCGCGAAATGAATGACGTCGGTGATGCCCCGCTCTTCGACCAACCGTGTCACCAAAGCCGCATCCGATACATCGCCCACCACTAGGTCGACGGTTTCAGGCACCACCCACTCAAAGCCGCTCGAAAGATCATCGAGCACCACAACTTCCGCTCCCCGATCGGAAAGGGCGAGGACCGTGTGGCTTCCGATATAGCCAGCGCCACCGGTAACGAGAACTGTCATACGATTTTCCCCTAAAAATCAAAGCTGTCGTCGGCCACCCCCTCCCCTCAACTCGACCGCCACCATCAGGTCCGGCCTTTGAGCGGGTCCCACCGCGATATCAATTCTCGTGCACCCCCGCTAAAGCTTCAGCTCGGACACTTTTAGCGACAATAATTGCTCCAGGGCACCAGGGTCAAGCCTCCATGGCACGCAAGCTCTTGAATTTAAAAGCTTTTTTGAGAGAGCGCAGCCGCGAAAAAAAACATTGCAGATCAAAGAGATAAGAGGCTGAAGGGCCTTCATGCCGGAACACGCACCCGAAAGGAGGAGGCGGGATCGCCGGACTGGGACAACGCGCCCCATCTGGCTCCTGCGAGGCGTACACCGGGCGTGCCCCCCGTGTGCGGCGGGCGAGCTACGGCCAGTCGCGGTCGCTTCGTGGGATGGTGCGGGCTGAAAGCCTGAGGCCGGCTCGCCCCGCGACGCGGGGAAGTCCAACAAGCCGGCTTCCAGGCAGCCTCCGAGGGCGCCGGGGGGCCGACCGAGGCGCGGGGCTCGGTTGCGATCCTCCGACCCAGCCGGTATACATAACGCCATCGGCTTGAAGCTTCGCGGCCTAGTGCACGCCGGGACAGCGGCGGCAGGATTTGAGTCCGCGGTCGTTCGGTACGGATCTGGTCATATGAGCAATGCCCCAAATTCAGCCGACCCGTTCGATTGCTCGATCATCCTGACTGTACATCGCGAACGACATTTGCTGACGCGAACGTTGGCGTCGCTCGAAGCATCTGCAGTCTATGCGCGCGAATTCGGCCACCGGTGCGAGCTGGTGGTGGTTCTCGACCGGGCCGATGCGCTGACCAGCACGATCGCGCGCAGCTTCACTTCGCTGGGATTTCAGGCCGTCATCCACATCGCGACCGACCATGGCTCGCTCGGCCCTTCGCGCAACTCGGGCATCTCGGTAGCGCGGGGGCGCTACGTGGCGACGGCGGATGCGGACGATCTCGTCTCGATCAACATCCTGTCCGAAATGATCGCCGCGGCGAGGAGTTCCGATGCGAACACGCTGCTTTTTCCGGAACTGTTGATCGGCTTTGGCACTCAGTATTTCGTCGGCCAATATTTTTCCATGGACGACGAAATCAGATTGTCCTTCCTCGCAGGGCACCCCTATGTGTCAAGGGTGTTTGGCCCAAGATCATATTTCGTCGAGAACCCATACATCGATGTGAGGCTGAGCACCGGCTACGCTTACGAGGACTGGCATTTCAATGCGGAAGCCGTTGCGCGGCGAATGCGGCTCAACGTCGTCCGCAACACCGCATTGTTCTATCGCAAGCGGCCCGGCAGCCTGCTCAGCCAAGCCGACCAGCGGTCGATACGGCAGACCCCGCCGACGCAGCTCTTTCGGCCCGATGTCTTTCTCGACGTCATGGCTGGCGCGTATGAGACCTACCGCAGCACCGGCGGCCGAAGGACGGAGCGCAAGCAGGTCTTGACGCCGTTGAGCCAGAATCCCGTATTCTTGGAATCCATATTGGCCGCCAACGAAATCGAGCCTGCCATCTACCCACCTTTGATCGATCAGGGTTCTTATTTCACGTCTCTTGAGTGGGCCAATATTGGTGTAGGCGCTGCTTATTATGAACTGTGCCGGCTGATCGGGCCAGCGCGCTTCACGGACATTTTTCTTTTTCCTTTTGTCCGTCATGGCGGAGCGGAAAAATATATCGCGGATATCATGAGCGCCCTCCTTGAACGCGATCCCAAGCGCCGCATTCTGGTGCTGCTCGGCGAGCGCGACACCAATCTCAACGTCGAAATTCTTCCGCCGGAGTGTGAAATTGTGGATTTTCACACCCTCTGGCCCGAGCTCGAAGATCAATGGATAGACCTTGTCACGCTACGATTGATCGAGGCCTATGAAGGGGCGACGATTCATCTTCGCCAATCCGTTTATGCCGAGCGTTTTTTCCGAAAATATTGCCCCGTCCTTGGCGGGAGGAAAACTTTCTTTTATCGTTTTTGCGACGATAGCGGCTATTTCCAGGGCGAACCCATATCCGCGCCCTGGGGATTTTCCTTCATCGACGAGCATATTGACGACCTGGTGGGCGTGATCACCGACAACGGCAGCATTGTCGATGCTGACGTTGCCCGGCTAGGCGCTCACCGCGACAAATATGCGGTGATCTATGCACGCCAGGGCTTGCAGCCCAGCCGCCGCAATGGCGCGGGCCGGCGCGTCCTATGGGCCTCCCGCCTCGTCGCACAGAAGCGGCCAGGCATGGTGTTGGCCATCGCGGACGCGCTCGAGGCCAGAAAATCCGACATCGTCATCGATGCGCGGGGGGAAGCTCCCGATTTCGACGTGTCTCAGTTGGCCGGCAAGCCCAACCTGATCTATGGTGGCCCGTTCGATCGGTTCGCTCATGTCGTGAACGCGGAGCATTTCGGTTTCCTCTATACGAGCCAGTTCGACGGTCTGCCGAATGTTCTGCTCGAGGCAGCGGCCCACGGCCTGCCGGTGATCGCCCCCGACGTGGGCGGCATCTCGGAGTTCATCATCCATGGCGAGACAGGCATCCTGCTCCAGTCCGACGCGGACGACGCGGCCCTGGCGGCGGCCTATGCCGACGCGCTGATCGGTCTTCGGGACGACGTCGAGCGCCAGGACGCCCTGAGCGGGGCGGCACAGGAGAGACTCCGACTCAACCATGCGCCCGAGACGCACCTTGGCCGCGTCGTGACCGTCTTCGGCCTCGGCGAGGCATGGAACGGGCAGGTGGCGGCGCAATGATGAAGGACGACCCAAGGCTCCGCGCGTTCCGGCGGCGGCTCATCGAATATGGCGCGCTCATTCGCGGGCTGAACGATCGCCTGCACGAACTCGGGTTCGAGAAGGGAAGGATGGCGGCGGAGGCGGACCGTGCGCGCCTCGACACCGCCGTCCTGACCAACCGTGTGAGCGTTCTCGAGAGCCTGCTTTCGTCACGGCTTGCCTTGTTGCAGATCCTGCTCGGCTTCCGGCATCCGACCCGGGACGAACAGGTCGACGGCACGCTGGAGCTTGTCCTGGGCGCCGAACGCGCGGCTGAATGCTACATTGCGCTTCCGGCTTCCGACACCATTGAGTTGCGCGGGTGGCTCAAGGGCCGCCCCGATGCGGCCGGGCCGGCAACGATCAAGATTGGAGCGAAATTGTTCCAGTGCGAGCGCTACCCGAGAATCGACGTTGCCAGAACGTTCGGCCTCGATCCTGCGGCTCCCTGGGGTTTTTCGGCGATTCTCCCCGCGAAGGATCTGCCGCTCGGCCACAATGAAAGCTGGCTCTTGATCGGGAACACCCCGGTAAAGCAGCTCGGCATCTTCTCCGGCGCTGCCCCCTAGGGCACCGCAGCACGGCCGTCTTGGACCGTTTAGCCCCACCGGCCCGTTTGTGCCGCGCCGGGCTCGAGGCAAGCGATACTCACGACTGAGCACGCACGAGGCACCGCTCTGGCCGCAGCGGATCTGCGGTTCGCGCGCTCCATGAGGTGGGATGGGAGGCGAGCTTATTGTCCTTGCGCAACACCCTTTCTGATTGCATCGGATTTCTTCTCGACCCTCCTGCTGCGTCGCGTTATAGCTACCCGACCGGGCGATGCGAGAAGGTTCATGCTCAGGTCAGAGCAGGGTACTGGTGCGTCACATCAGGCTTCGGCGGGGGTCCTCGGTTCGAGGTTTCCCGTGACGAGGGTTTGTTGTCGATCGATCGTCTGTGGTGAAGGCTTCTGGAAAGAGCTGGAATCAGCCAGAGCATGAACGTGAAATCGAGCCCCTTGTCTGTCTTTGACCTCTCAATCATTGGGCATGCCTGCCGCCTTCCCGGCGCCTACGACATGGCGACGCTGTGGTCCCTGCTCGCGGCGGGGCAATCGGCGGTGCGCGACCTGCCCACCGGCCGCTGGCCGGTCGAGCGCGGGCTGCATCCCCGCAAGAGCGAGCCGGGATTCGCCTATACCTTCGCCGGTGGATACGTCGACGATCCCTTCGCCTTCGACCCCGGCGTCTTCGGCATCTCCCCGCGCGAGGCGCAGCAGATCGATGCGCAGCAGCGCCTTCTCCTCGAGGTGGTGTGGGAGGCGCTGGAGGACGCAGGCCTCGCGCCCTCCGCCACCGCCCGCGAGCGGGTCGGCGTCTATGTGGGCGCCTCCAACGTGGACTACCAGACCGCCGCCTCGGGCGACCCGGCAGCCATGGAAAGCCACTTCATGACGGGGAACTCCCTGTCCATCGTCTCCAACCGCGTGTCCTACATCTTCGACTGGCGCGGCCCGAGCTTCACGGTCGATTCGGCCTGCTCGTCCTCGTTCGTGGCGCTGGCCCAGGCGGCGAAGGCGCTGGAGTCCGGCGAGATCGACACCGCGGTGGTGGCGGGCGTCAACCTGCTGCTCTCCCCGGCGCCCTTCATCGGCTTCTCGCGCGCGTCCATGCTCTCCCCCACGGGCCGCTGCCGGCCGTTCTCCGCGGGCGCCGACGGCTACGTGCGCTCGGAAGGGGCGGTCGCCATCGTGCTGCGCCGCGCGGCCGACGCGCGCGCCGCGGGCAACCGGGTGCACGCCGGGATCGTGGCTGCCGGTGTCAATTCGGACGGCCGCACCTCCGGCATCTCGCTGCCCTCCGCCAAGGGGCAGGGCGCCCTCATCTCCAGCATCTACGCGGACCTCGGCATAGGCGGCGACGATCTCGCCTTCGTCGAGGCGCATGGCACCGGCACGCCGGTGGGCGACCCCATCGAGGCCCACGCCATCGGCACGGCCCTGGGAGGCGGGCGCTCCACGCCGCTGGCGGTGGGCTCGGTGAAGTCCAACATCGGCCATCTGGAATGCGTGTCAGGCCTCGCCGGCCTCATCAAGGCGACGCTGGCGCTGAAGCATGCCGTCTATCCGCGCACCCTCTATCTGGAGGGGCTCAACCCGAACATCCCGTTCGAGGAGCTGAACCTCGCCCCGGCCCACCGGGACGTGGCGCTCGACCTTGCGCGGACGCCGTTCGCGGGCGTCTGCAACTACGGTTTCGGCGGCACCAACGCCCACGTGGTCCTGAAGGCGGCGGACCCGGTGCCGGCGCATAGTGTCGAGCCCAAGGATGCGCGCCTGCTGGTGCTCTCCGCCAAGTCGCAGGAAGCCCTGCACGCGCTCGCGAACGGATATGCCGCAGTCCTCGAGGAGGGCGCGGTCACGCCGGCAGCCATTGCCGGCGGCGCGCGATATCAAAGAGAGCTGTTCGACAACCGCCTGGCCCTTCCCATAGGCCCGGCGCCGGAGATGGCCGCTCAATTGCGCAGCTTCGCGCGGGGCGAAAAGACGGAGATCGCCGTCGGCAAGGCGCCCGCGCGTGCCGGCAAGGTGGCCTTCGTTTATAGCGGTAACGGCAGCCAGTGGGTCGGAATGGGCCGGACCGCGCTTGCCCTCAACAGCGCCTTCCGCGCGCGCTTCGAGACCGTGGACGCGGCCTATCGCAAGATCGCGGGGTGGTCGCTTGCGGACGTGCTGGCCTCGCCTGCCCTCGCCACACAGATCGAGAAGACCTCGGTCGCCCAGCCCCTGATCTTCGCTATCCAGATTGCCCTTACGGCAGCCCTTCGCGAAGAAGGCATCAAGCCGGACGTCGTGCTTGGTCACAGCGTGGGCGAGGTGGCGGCGGCCATGGTCTCGGGCGCTCTCGACCTCGAAGCGGCGATCCACCTCATTCACCACCGCAGCCTGCGGCAGGAGATGGTCGCAGGTCGCGGCCGGATGCTCGCGCTCGCGACGTGCGAGGAGCAGGCCGAGGCGTTCCTCGCATCCCTCGGCCGCCAGGATCTGAACATTGCCGCCGTCAATGGCCCCCGCTCCGTCACCCTGTCCGGCACCACCGAGGCCATTGCGCTGGCGGAAAAGTCCGCGCGCCTGCAGCGCATCGCGACCGTCTCCATCGGCGTGGATTATCCGTTCCATTCGGTGCTGCTCGATGTGGCGCAGCAGGGCATTCTCGATGACCTAAAGTCGTTGAGGCCCGGCGAGACTCGCACGGATTTCGTCTCTACCGTCACAGGTGGCCCGTTGGCCGGCACCGCCCTCGATGCCACCTATTGGTGGCATAATATCCGGGAGCCGGTGCGCTTCTCGGATGCGGTGGTCGCAGCCGGCCGGCTCGGCGCCACGCATTTCATCGAGATCGGCCCGCGCCCCATCCTCACCGGCGCGGCCACTGAGACGCTCCGGCAGGCGGAACTGCCGTCTGAGTGCATCTCCAGCCTGTCCGAGCGCGACGACACCGCTACGGGCGATCCGGTGCGCGCCATCGCGGCGCAGGCCTTCGTGCGCGGTTTGGAGATCGACTCCGCGCGGGCGTTCGGACCACCGACCGCCACGCCCCTTCCGTTGCCGCATTACCCCTGGCAGCGCCAGCGCTTCGTGATGGCCAACACCACGGAGGCGCTTGAGCTTTACGGCCGCATGTTCGGCGCTGCCCCGTCTCATCCGCTGCTCGGGCGCCGCGTGAGCCAGAACGTGCCGGAATGGCGCGGCTTTGCCGATCACGAGATCGCTCCGTATCTCGCCGACCATCGCGTGGAAGGCGAGGTGGTGGTCCCGGCGGCCGCCATCGCCGAGATGATGCTGTCCGTGGGACGCGAAATCCACGGCGACGTGCCGATGGAGCTGCGCGACTTCGACGTGCTGCGCGCCCTCTCCGTGCCCGAGGGCACGATGCGCGAGATTTCCACCCGCTTCGACGAGACCACGCAGACCTGCTCGGTCTGGGCGCGCCGCCGTCTCAGTGGCGCGGAGTTTCTGCTGCACGCCATCGGGCGGGTGGTGCCGGCCACCGGAACGCCGGTGCTCCAGCCAGACCCCGACCCGGCCCGCCTTCGTTACTCCGACGCCGCTGATGTCTACGCGGCTGCGACCAGCTGCGGCCTCAACTACGGGCCGAGCTTCCAGCGCGCCGTGGCGGTGGAACGCGACGGCGACAGCGGCATCACCACCCTCGCCGCCGGCACCCTGCCGCTGGGGCTGTTCACCGACCGGCACATGATCGATCCGGCCGCGCTCGACGCCTCGCTGCACGCGCTCTTCCTCGACGCGCATGTGGTGGACGGGGAGACCCGCACCAATCTCCCGGTCCGCATCCGCTCGCTCCGCCTCTGGCAGCCCGGCGTGGCGATCGCCAAATCCGTCACCCACCGGACCCACGAAAGCCGGTTCACCACCTCCGTCGACATCACCCTCCATGCCGCCGACGGCAGCGTGGTCGCGGACGTGCGGGGACTGGTGCTGCGCGAGGTCGTGCTCTCCCGGCGCAGTGACGAGGAGCGGCGTTTCCGCGTCACTTACGACGCGCTGAGGCAGGCATCGGCCACGCCTGCGGGCGCAGTCGATCTCGCGGGCGTGCCTGCCGAGCCGCTGGATGCCTTCCTGCTGCTGCGCGGCTTTGTGCGTTCCCTCGTGCGCGAGACCATCGTCGCGCTGGCGGGGGGCCTCGACGTCGTGCCCGCACGTCTCATCGCCGTCGGTCGACTGGCGGCCGAGGCGGAGGGGCGCCTCACCGCGCTCATGGACCAGTTCGCAGCGACCGGCCTGGCCGAGCGAACCGCGGAAGGCTGGCTCATCACTACGGCCGAGTTGCCGCCGTCAGATCTGCTCTTTCGTACGCTGGCCGAGCGCTATCCCGAGGCCAATGCAGAAGTCCGGCTCGCGGCCCAGCTGAAGGCGACGCTGACACCGCACCTCGCGCAGGGCGCTTCTCTGGAGCTTCCGCCTTCGCTCGCCGATCTCGTCGCCGAGGACGGCATCGCTTTCTCCGCCGGCCTCGGGGCAGTCCGGGCGGCGGTGGAGGAGCGCATCGCAGCCTGCGCCCCCGTGCGTCCGCACATACTGCTGCCGCGTCCCTGGACCGCCGGGCTGGTGCGCACGCTCCTCCCCTTCGTCCGCGAAGGCCTTGTCCAGGTGACGTTGGCCGGGGCGGACGCAGCCGGCTTCGAGAAGGTGACGTCGCGCACAGGAGCCGGTGATCTCTTCTTCCTCGACACCGCAGCCGCGGGCGGGGACGAGGCGCCCGACTTCGCTCCGGTCGATCTGGTGGCGGGGCTCGCAGCCCAGGCGCCTTTCGGCGGCGATCTGGCCGAGGCCGCGCGCATCGGCGCAATCGCCGCAGGTGCCCGGTGCCTCGTCGCCGAGCCCCCCTTCGACGGGCTCCTCGACGTCCTCGTTTCCCCGCAGCCGGCCGGCGCACAGCGAGGACAGATCGAGGTCCTTCTCGCGCACATGAACTGCGCGCCGGTTGAGGCGATCCCGCTCGCCGACGGCCTCTCCACGGCATTCAGCGGCCCTGTTGCGGCCCATTCGGACGGGCGGATGGCCGGTCCCGTTCTGGTCCTCGGCGGTAGCAGCACGGACGCATTCGCCCAAGCGCTGACGCGCGACGGCGACACCATCATCGACGACCTGATCCTTCCTTCCGTTGAGCGGTCCGAAGCACACGGGACGGTCATTTTCCCCGTCGCGTTCGAGCCCGCCTGGGCACCCAGGGCCGCGCTGGTGCAAAGGCTGCTCGACCTCAAGCGCGTGCTGGAATGGGCGAATGCGAGCACGGGCAAGCTGACCCTTTGGCTCGTGACGGCCGGCGGCCGCCAGCTCGCCGGTGAGACCGTCGATCCCGCCGCCGTGGCCATCTCGGCCTTCTACCGCGTAGCGCTCAACGAGCATCCAGGCCTCGATCTGCGCCTCGTCGACGTAGATGCATTCGACGCCGAAGCCGCCCGCCGCGTGCGCGAGATCGTTGATCTCGACAGCGCCGAGGCCGAGCGTGTTTCCCGCACGGACGGCGAGTTCGGCGTGCGCGTCCTGCGCGGCGAAGCCATCGCCCGGGAAAAGGTGTCAGACACCCGGCGGGTTCAGCTCGACGTGCCCCAGCAGGGCGCCGTCAGCTCCATGGAATGGGTGATGCGCGATCGCGTCGCGCCTCAGGGCGACGAGGTCGAAATCGAGGTGGCAGCGACCGGCCTCAATTTCCGCGACGTGATGCTGGCGCTCGGTGCGCTCGACGACGATATCCTCGGCCCTGGCCTCACCAGCGCCTCGCTCGGCTTTGAATGCGCCGGGACGGTGGTCCGCGTGGGTCCGCAGGTTAGCCATCTGGTCGTGGGAGACCGGGTGATGGGCTTTGCCCCGGACGCCTTTGCCTCCCACGTCACGGTGCCCGGCTGGTTCGCCTTCAAGGTGCCGGATGGTGTTTCGGAGGTGGCCGCGGCCAGCATTCCGGTGGCATTTGCCACGGCGTGGTATGGCCTCGTCGAATGTGCTCGCCTGCGCGCCAACGAGACGGTGCTCGTCCACGGCGCCGCCGGTGGCGTCGGTCTAGCCGCCGTCGAGATCGCACTTGCACGCGGCGCACGCGTGATCGCCACCGCAGGCACGACCGAGAAGGCGGCTCTGCTCAAGGGTCTGGGCGTCGCCGCGGTCTACAATTCCCGCGACGTTGATTTCGCCGCGGAGATCGAACGCGACTTCGGCAAGGTGGACGTGGTGCTGAATTCGCTGGCCGGTGAAGCCATGACGGCCAGCCTGCAGCTGGTGAAGCCGTTCGGCCGCTTCGTGGAACTCGGCAAGCGCGACTTCCTCGCCAACACCAGCATCGGACTGCGGCCATTCGCCCGCAATCTCAGCTATTTCGGCGTGGACCTCGACCAGCTTCTGGCACACGACCCGGAACGCGCCAAGGCCATGATGCAGGACATCAATGCCGCCTTTGCGTCCGGCGCGCTCCGGCCCATCCCCTATCGGCTGATGGACGGGGACGAAGTGGAAGAAGCCTTCCGCCAGATGCAGGCAGCGCGGCACGTGGGCAAGATTGTCGTGCGTCCCCCGGTGCACGGCAGGGTGCGTCCGCAGGTGCCCGCGCTCGCGCTGCGCGAAGGCGTCCATCTCGTGCTGGGCGGCAATGGCGGCTTCGGGCTTGAGACGGCCCTGTGGCTGGCGGCGCAGACCGCCGGAACGGTGGCCATCGCCTCGCGCTCTGGCGTGCGCGCGGCCGGCGATCTTTCCCGCATCGAGGCGGCCCGCGCGGCCGGCGCGCGGATCGTCGTCGAGCAGGCAGATGCCCGCGACGAGGCCGCGCTCGAGGCTCTGGTGGAGCGGCTCGTCGCCGCGCACGGCCCGCTTCGCAGCGTGGTCCACACCGCCATGGTGCTGCGCGACGGCGCCATTCCGAACCTTGATGCGGAGAGCCTCGACGCCGTTCTGGCGCCGAAGGTCGACGGCGTTCTGACCCTCGACCGGATCACCGAGAAGCATCCGGTCGACCATTTCGTCGTCTACTCCTCCGCCTCGGCCATGATCGGCAGTCCCGGCCAGGGCGCCTATGTGGCGGCCAACGCCTTCCTGGAGGGCGTGGTGCGCAACCGCCGCGCGCGCGGGCTTCCGGGCCTTGCGGTCGCCTGGGGCGCCATCTCCGACGCCGGCGTCATCGCCAAGGACCAGGAACTCGGCCAGAGGCTGACGCGGGCCACCGGCGTCGCCGGCATCGCCTCCGCCGAGGCGCTCGGCTTCCTCGGCCGGCTGATGGCGCAGGGCATGGCGGCGGATGTGGTGAACGTCTATGCGCAGGTGAACCGCACCGCCATCGCCAGCCAGCTGCCGGTGCTGCGCACGCCCACCTTCCCCCGCCTGTTCTCTTCCGCGGCCGATGGGGCAGCGGGGAGCGGCGAGGATCTGATGGAGCAGATCGCCGGTCTCGGCGATGCGGAGGCGCGCGTGCTTCTGCGCGAGGTGCTGGGCCGCGAGGTCGCAGGCATCCTGCGCCTGCCGCCGGACGCGGTGACGGGTTCGGCCGCGCTGTCCGAACTCGGCATGGATTCGCTGATGGCTCTGGAGTTGCGCCTGACGCTGGAGAAGAAGTTCGGCTTCGAGCTGCCCCTGCTCTCCATCGGCAGCGGACGCACGCTGGACGATCTGGCGGCCGTCGCATTGTCGAGCCTCAGGACGCCCGAGAACGCCGAACCTGCCGAGACAACCGCACCGGCCGTGGTCCTCGCTCCCGAGGAAGCCGCCCTTGCGGCCCGCCACGGCGTGCGGCTCGACGCGGAATCCATCGAGGCCCTGACCGAGATGGCCGCGGCATCGCCGCGCGACGCTGCGGGGACAGGTTCGTGAGGCCCGTGCCATGAGCGGGCGTCGCGGCCTGTCGGACGAGGATCTCGCCCACCTGCTGGGCGAGATGCGTGCGGGCACGGCGGCGCCGGCGCCCGTTCCCTCCCCCACCTTCGTGGACCGGGACGGGCTGCTCTCATTCGAGAGCCTGCCGCGCTACAAGGAACTGACGGCGCAGCAGGCGGCGGCCGACATGCTGGGGCTGAAGAACCCCTACCACCGGCTGCACGAGGGACGATCCGGTGCCACCGCGCGCATCGACGGGCGCGAGGTCGTCAATTTCGCGAGCTACGATTATCTCGGCCTCAATGGCGACCCGCGCATCACCCGCGCCGTCACCGCTGCGGTCGAGACATGGGGCACAAGCGTCTCCGGCAGCCGCCTGTCGTCGGGTGAGCGGCCGGCGCATCTGGCGCTAGAGCGGGCGCTGGCCGACGTCTGCGGGGCGCAGGATGCGGTCGCGTTCGTGAGCGGCCACGCCACCGCCATCGCCGCCCTTCCGACGCTGATGGGCCCGAAGGATCTCGTCGTCACCGACGCCTTCATGCACAACAGCGTGGTGCTCGGCGCCCAGTATTCGCCGGCCACCCGCCGCAGCTTCCCGCACAACGATCTCGATGCGCTTGAGACCATGCTGGGGCGCGAGCGCCACCGCTTCGAGCGAGTGCTGGTCGTCAGCGAGGGACTGTTCTCCATGGATGGCGACGGGCCGGACCTCTCCCGGCTGGTTGCCTTGAAGGAGCGGTTCGGCTTCTGGCTGATGATCGACGACGCGCACGGACTCGGCGTGCTCGGCGCGACCGGACGCGGCATCGCCGAGCATGCGGGCGTCGATCCCCGGGCCGTGGATATCTGGTTCGGCACGCTGTCAAAATCGCTGGTGAGCTGCGGCGGCTACATCGCCGGGCCGGCGGCGATGGTGAGCTATCTCAAGGCCTTTGCGCCCGGCATGGTCTACAGCGTCGGCCTGCCGGTGCCGGTGGCGGAAGCCGCACGCACGGCGCTGGGCCTGATGCTGGAAGAGCCGGAGCGCGTGCAGCGGCTTCAGGCCAACAGCCGGGCCTTCCGCGATGGTGCGGCCGCGCTCGGCCTCGACGTGGGGCCGTCTTGGGGTGCGGGCATCGTGCCGATCATGGTGGGCGAGACCATCCGGACCGTGATCCTCGCCCAGCGCCTGCTGGAGCGCGGCATCAACGCGTTCCCGGTGCTGCCGCCGGGAGTGCCGGAACGCTCGGCTCGGCTGCGCTTCTTCCTCTCCGCATCGCATCGGCCTGAGCAGATCGACGCGGCGCTGGCTGCGCTTTCTGAAGAGGCCACTGCGCTGGGCCTGATCAAGGATCGACCGCGCTGAGCGCATCGATCCACGCGGCGAAGGCGCGATCCCAGCCAAGAAGCGGACGCTCCGCCAGTGCCCCCGCGCGAAGGACACTGCGAGCCGCCGCGTCCTCCACCAATCGTGCGGTGCCTGCGACGAAGCCGGGCACATCTCCGGGCCTGAACAACAGGCCGTTGACGCCGTTGCGCACCTGCCCGGGCAGGCCGCCGGCCTCAAGCGCGAGCACGGGAACTCCGCTCGCGAGGGCCTCGTAGACGGCAAGGCTGGCGTTCTCGAAGCGCGACAAGGTGGCGTAAAGATCGCTGTTGGCGAGAAGGACGCCAATCTCCGCGCGCGGCACCGGCCCGGCGAGGAAACCGCAGGGCAGCGCCGCGACCAGTTGCTCGACCTCCCCCCGCAGGGCGCCATCGCCGGCGACCACCACCGCCAGCGCATCGCCCAGCCTCTCGGCGAGCGCCGGCAGCACCCGCCGCCAGTCCGCCCAGCCCTTGTCGGCGGTCAGCCGGCCGGCGACCAGCATCACCGCCCGGCCATCGAGATCGGGACAGCCCCAGCGCGCGCGCCAGTAGCCGGGACGGCGCAGATCGGGACGGAAGTCCTGTGTATCCGTCCCGTTGAACCGGCCGGCGAGGCCGTTCGCGAGGCCGACACGTTGGAGCCGTGCGAGGGTGGCCGCGCTTGGGACAAGGGTGGCGTCGTAGCGATTGTAGAGCTGCGCCACCGCCCTCCAGAAAGCCGCGCGCAGGGGGGCATAAAGACCGTAACGGCTGCCACCAACTCCCAGATAGTCGGCGAAATTGGTGTGGAAGAAGGCGACCAGCGGCACGCGGTGGCGCCGCGCGAAGGCGTGGGCGGGAAGGCGGCGCAGGCCCAGGGCGAGACGCTCGGGCTCATCCACGTGAATGAGGTCGGGTCGGAAAGCGGCAAGCGCCCGGTCGATCTCGCCCCCTGCCTCCGGCACCACGTTGCGGTCCGACGCCGCCGCGCCGAAGGGCGCGCTCGGCAATCCCGCAAAGGTGACGGCCGGCGACAAACCGGCGGGTCGTGCGCCGTCCGCAGCTGCGGGCGCCAGCAGCAGCACATCGTCGCCCCGCGCCACCAGCCGGCGAACGCGGGCATCGACGCTGACGGTGACACCATCGAGCACCGGCAGAACGCCGGAGGCGAGGATGGCGATCCTCATGCCGGCCCCCTCAAGCGGGGACCGGGATGGTGTCCGCCGGAACGGCGCCGAAGGCGCGGTACATGGCGAGAAGGTCCAGCGCCATATCGCGCTCGGTGCGCTCGTACGAAGTCGTCCGGCTGAGGGCCGCAGCGAGGCCGGGCTCGTCCACGAAGCGTTGGAGTACCAGAGCCAGCGCCTCGGCGTCGCCGCGCGGGAAGGAGAAGCCGTTGACGCCCTCCTCCACGAACTCGGTCATGCCCGGCACGTCGGAAACGATGACCGGCGTGTGCGTGGCGAGGGCCTTCAGCAGGGTCAGTGGCGCATTCTCGAACCAGGTGGAGGGCATGACCAGCACGTCCACCTCTGCCAGCAATCCTGCCATCTCCGCTTCCGGAAAGGTGCCGCGGAACCGCGCCGGCAAGGGCGGGACCGTCTGCTCGGCCACCGCGCGCAGATCGCGGGCATAGGCCGGTGACAGGCTCTCCGATCCCCAGATATCGACGGTGAAGGCATCGCGCGGCAGCGCCCGCAGCGCCTGGAGCAGCAGGTGCGGCCCCTTGTGATAGGCGAGCTGGCCGATAAAGCCGAAGCGTACCGGCCGGGCGGGTGCGGCGGGCTTGGGCATGCGGTCGATTTCGACGCCGAACGGCGAGCGGAACAGCGGCGGCCCCGCCCCGTAGGCATCAAACAGCTCGGCGAGGAACGCGCTGGGCGCAAAGGCCGCCCGGCAATGGGCGAAAGCAACGCGCAGCACGTGCGCCCGATCGCGAACGGCCCGCGCGTCGCGGCCGAGCGAGAACGGCAGCACGGGCGCGAGCGTGGCGGCCGTCACGGCGGCAGCGGAACGCACGGTGGGCTGCGCCAGAATGCGCCAGAATGCGCTGTCCGGCCGCTCGGCCGACCGCGCGAGCAGGCCGCAGGACAGGCAATTGCTGCGGATCGCATTCGGCCCATGACAAAGGCCGCCATCCGGCAGCTCCAGCCGGGTGGTGATGCAGAGATTGAAAAAGTCCGTCAGCGTCGCAAATGTCGGGATGCCCAGCCGCGCGGTCACATGCGGCAGGACAGCAGTGAAATTGGCGAGGTGACAGATGTGCACCACGTCCGGCGCGAGCGTGTGCAGGATGCGTTCGAGGAGCGGAGCAAGGCCGCGATGGTCGTAATCCTCACGGGCCGAGCGGGAAGGAGTCCGGTTGCGGTCGATCCGCACCACCGGAATGCCCTCGACTTCGTAGCGTACGATCTCCTCCGCCTGCTCGGGCTCGCCGGCCGACCGCGCGGTCACGACGGTGGGGACATGTCCCAGCGCCTTGAACTGGCGCGCCAGCGCGAGCGTGTAGGCCTCGGTGCCGTAGACGTGGTCCGGATAGAAGGCGTGCACGAACAGTGCGACGCGCAATGGCCGCATGGCAAATCTCTGAACGTCCTGCGACATCATACGCATCAGATCGCAATCCCCCCACTTGCGACGCGGGGGTCATGACTTACCTTGCGTTGCATAAATAGTGCAACCGCCTTGGATGGGGATGGCCCGGCGTCTGGAGCGGCGCGGCCTTCCTGCATACGACACGAGAGGCCGATGCGCCCTTTCTAGCCGCCGGCGAAAGCCTCGCATAAGCTGGTCGTCGGCGCCGTCGAAGGATGGCAGCAGGGATCGGGAGCGGCATGTTCGACGCGGTCATCATCGGCGGCGGTCCGGCCGGGGCGTCGTGCGCGCTCTGGCTGAAGATGCTCGGCTTCCGGCCCTGCATCGTCGAGCGCCGGCCGGTGCTGGGCGGGCTGGGAAACGACAATCCCTATCCCAACCAGTGGATCGCCCCCATCCGCGACAAGACCGGCATCGAGATTGCCGCCGAGGTCGACCGCCACATGCGCGACCACGACATCGTCTGCCGCACCGGCGAGGCGGTGACGGAGCTGGAGGTGGTGCCCGGCGGCTTCCGCATCACCACCGCCACCGGCGAGATGGTGATGGGGCGCACCTGCGTCCTCGCCACCGGCGTGCGGCCGGTGAAGGGCGGGTTCACGGCCTCGGAGAACATCATCATCGGCCCTGGCCAGACCCTGTTCAATGCGGACTTCGAGGGGCGCTCGGTCGCCATCCTCGGTGGCGGCGACAATGCGTTCGAGAACTATATCTTCGTGCGTAAGCGCGGCGCCGCCCGCGTCACCCTCTTCGCCCGCACCATCAGGGCGCGGCGCGAGTTCCTGGAGAAGGTGCCGCCGGCGGACGTGCGCATCGGCCCCTATCCGGTGGAGCCCGACGTGCCGGCGGTGGCGGGCGAGCGGTTCGAGCGGTTCCTCGTGCTCTATGGCTGGGAGCCCTATCTGCCCTATGCGCGCCACCTGAGCCTCGCGCGGGATGCCCGCGGCTTCGTCGAGACCAGCCTCGATTGCGAAACCTCGGTGCCCAACCTCTACGCCATCGGCGAGATCGCGCAGCGGATGCATCCGTGCTGCGTCACCTCCATGGCCGACGGGGTGGTGGCCGCCAAGGCCATCCAGCGCACGCTGGAGCAGGACGCCGTCGCCCGCTTCGCGGAACGCGTGCGCCGCGCCGCAGCCGATGCGGCAGCCACATCCGTGCACAAGCCGCGCATCAAGTAGACGCCCTCAGGAGGCGGCCACCGTCGCCCTGCCCGCGAGAGAGAGCCGCTCGCGGGAACCGGAAACCGCAAGACACGATGCCTCGGGCGCGGCGAGGGCGGCCGCGATCTCAGGCCGGTGCAGCAAAGCGGCCGATGCCTCATAGGCCGCACCGACCGACGCGAGCATGGGCGCCTGCGTCACCTCCGCCACCACGCAAGCGGGGCGCGGGGAGAAAACGACGATCCGGTCGGCGAGGCGCACCGCCTCGGTCACGTCGTGGGTGACGAACAGCACCGCCGCCCCTGCCCCTTCCACCTCTGCCCGCAGAAGCGCCTGGAGATCGTGGCGCAGGCCCACGTCGAGGGCGGAGAACGGCTCGTCCATCAGAACGAGATCCGGCGAAAGGGCGAAAGCACGGGCGATGGCGACCCGCTGCATCATGCCGCCCGAGAGCTGGGCAGGGCGCTTGTCCAGATCCCGCGCCGAAAAGCCGAGGCGTAGCAGGATCGCCTCGGCGATGGCGCGGCGTTCGGCCTTGCCCATTCCCGCCGCCTTGAGGCCGAAGGCGGCATTGTCGCGCGCATCGGCCCAGGGCAGCAGGCGCGGGTCCTGAAACACCATGGCCACGCGGCGAAAGCTGTTCTCGACCCGTCCCGCGGTCGCCCGCTCGACCCCGGCAGCGATGCGCAAAAGACTGGTCTTGCCGCATCCCGACGGCCCGAGCAGAACCACCAGCTCGCCCGCGCCGATATGAAGGTCTATCCCGGCGATGATCTCGGCCTCGCCGAACCTCAGCCTCAGGCTGCTCAGGGACAGCATCCTCATGCCTCCACCGAGACGGGTGTCGGATGCCCTCTCCCCGCCCGTCGACGCCGCAACGGCGCGAGGAGCAGGGCGTCGGCGAGGATCAGCGCGGCGATCGCGAGGACGATCCACGCCATGGTTTCCGGCAGGTCGAAGTGGGAGCGCGCGGTGGCGATGCCGCCGCCCACCCCGTCCGCACCGCTCAACACCTCCGCCATCACCGCTACCTTGAAGGAGAAGGCCAGCGCCGTGGCGACGGCCGGGATGAGGAAGTCCGCCAGCGCCGGCAGGACCAGATCGGTGAAGCGCATGAGGGCCGGCGCGCGATAGAGCTGCGCCATCTCGGCGAGCGCGCGGTCGCGGCTGCGGACGCCCTGGAGCGTGGCGATGAACAGGATGGGTGCAACGGTAATGGCCACGGTGAAGGTGGCGGCCGCGCCGCCAGGCCCGAACCAGAGCAGCGCCAGCACCACCCAGGCGATGGGCGGCGTGCCGAGGAGCGCGGTGAAGACGGGATAGGACATGGCGCCCACGGGCAGCACCAATCCCCCCGCCACGCCTAAAAAGAAGCCGGCCGCGCCCCCCGCGGCGCAGCCGGCCAGAGCGTGCACCAGTGTCGCCAGCAGCGCCGGCCCCGCCTTTCCGGTGGTCACGAGCCGGACGACGGCCTCCCCTGTCTCCGCAAGGCTCGGCAGCACGAACGGCCCGAAGGCCGCGGCCCCCCATTGCCACGCGCCGGCCAGAGCCAAGAGCCCCGCCGCCCCCCACAGCGTGGAGAGGAGCGCGGGAGAGAGCGTGCGTGCCGGAGCCGCCATCGCGGCGCTCAGAAGTCGAGATAGAAGCTGTCGGGCGGCAGCTTCCCGGCCAGGGCCTCCGGCTGGAAGGAAAGCAGCGTCTCGTAGAAGGCGACGAGGCCCGGCTTCAGCTTGGCCGCCGGTTCCGCGACCACATTGAAATGGGAGAGCGCGCTGGCGAGGATGGGCGCCTTCATGTCCATCTTTTCCTCGCCCAGCTGGCCGGCGGCGGCGGGATCGGACAGCACCCAGTCGCGGGCGCCCGGCAGACCGGCAGCCATGGCCTTGAGGAGTTCCGGGCTCTCCTCGATCAGCCGCTCATGCACAGCGATGCCGGCCATGGGCAGGCCGAGGCCGCCGTGCTGCTTCTTCCAGTCGTCCTGAAGGCTGATGGCACGGTTGAGCGTGCGGCCCTCCTTCTTCGCCATCATGATGGCGGCGGTGGCCGGCGGCTCGGAGAGGATGGCCGTGGTGGCGCGCCCGGCGGCGAGCATCTGCGCCGCCTCCATGGGGGTGCGCACATAGGTGATGGTCATGTCCTTGTCCGGGTCCATACCATAGCCGCGGGCGATGGAACGGAAGACGAGATCGGGCATGTCGTTCTTGAAGAAGCCGACCAGTTGCTTGCCGGCGAGATCCTTGAACGAGGTGATGCCCGGGTCGGACGAGATGACGAACAGATGGCCCATGGAGAGGATGGCGAACAGCTTCAGCGGCAGGCCGCGATTGGCAAGGTTCGCCGGCACGTGGGTCGGTGTCGTGAACAGGCTGGTGCGGCCGGAGACGATGGCGGCGCGCAGTTCGTCGGTGTCGCGCCACAGGCGGAAGGTGGCGTCGGGTGCTGTCGCGTTGAGGGCACCGGACTGGAGCAGGCGCAGCAGCACGATGGTGGAACCGTTCGGCGCGCCGAGAATCTCCAGCCCCTTCGCCGGCGCTGCGAGCGCCGCGCCCAGCGACGCGGCGGATGCCCCGGCCGCCCCGGCGGCCGCAGCGGCGATGGCGCCCAACATGCGGCGCCGGTTGAGCAATACGGTCATGTCCAAATCCCCGGCAGAAAAAGCCGGCGCGGCCGGCCAAGCTATATCCATATCAATATAACAATTTCGCATCCGCACAAAGGCAAGTCGGCTGCGGCGGAACGGCCGCAGGTGGGAGTGCCGAGGTGGGCGCGAAGATCATCGGCAGGGCGGGAGGGTTGCTTTCGCGCCACAATGCGCGCCAGCTTCCTTCAGCAACCGTCGAAGTCCTTGGCCGCGCACGGCGAGCCGGGCAAGATCAGGCGAAATGGACCGCGGGGGGCGGCACAAGGGGGCGCGGATGGGTCGGGAGATCGGGCTGGAATTCAGCTCAAGCATCAGGTTCGCGGGACTGCGGGCGGCGATGATCGTCGCCGGGCTTGCCGCCCTCCTGCTCGCGTTCTGCGCCCCGGCCGGCGCGCAGACACTGGACCGCCTGGCAAAGGGCGACCCCTTCCGCATCGGCTATCGCCAGTTCGCCCCGCCCTATTCGTACGCTGCGAGCAACGGCCAGCCGGCGGGCTACATCGTCGATCTCTGCCGCGAGGTGGCGGATGCGCTCAAGCGCTCCCTCAAGTTGCCGAATCTTCCGGTTGAATACGTCAAGGTCTCGGCCGAAGACCGCTTCGAGGCGGTCCGCGACGGGCGCATCGACATCCTGTGCGAGCCCTCGTCCATGACCATGTCACGGCGGGCGCTGGTGGATTTTTCCCTCCCCACCTTCCTCGACGGCGCCGGTGTCGTCACGCGCGGTTCCGCTGTCAAAGGGCTGGAAGAGCTGCGCGGCAAGAAGGTCGGCGTGCTCAAGGGCACCACGACCGAGGAGACGCTGCGGTCCACCCTCGCGCAAATGGGCATCAACGCCACCATCGTCACCGTCACCGACCATCCGGACGGGCTGAAGCAGCTGGCCGACGGCAAGCTCGACGCCTATTTCGGCGACCGGGGCATCCTCAACTATCTGATCGCCAATACCGCGTTCGGCAATCGCCTCAGCCTGTCGGACCAGTATTTCACCTTCG
This sequence comes from Xanthobacter aminoxidans, assembly GCF_023571765.1. Classification (GTDB taxonomy): domain Bacteria; phylum Pseudomonadota; class Alphaproteobacteria; order Rhizobiales; family Xanthobacteraceae; genus Xanthobacter; species Xanthobacter aminoxidans. The sequence goes on from NZ_JAMJXC010000004.1 coordinate 346,777, forward strand.
AGACCTACGCGCTCGGCCTGCCGCGCGGCGACCAGGCATTCCGCCTTCTGGTGGACACCACCCTCGCCGACCTCTACCGCACTGACCGCATTCGCGACATCTATGCCAAGAGTTTCGGCAAGTTCCCGCCCGACCAGTTCCTGAACGCGCTGTTCGTCATCAACGGCGTGCCGAAATAGACAGGGCTTTTCCCCGAAGGCATATTTGTTGCTTATCGCGAGGGCCTGAGGACGCGGCAGATGCGCCGCGCCCGCCCCACCGGAGCGCGCCATGGCTCATGTCCATCGCATCGGAGCGAAGTCCTTCGTCTTCTCCGACCTCAAGGACCTGATGGCCAAGGCGACGCCGCCGCGGTCGGGCGACATGCTCGCCGGCATCGCCGCCGCCACGGCCGAGGAGAATGTGGCGGCGCGCATGTGCCTCGCCGACCTGCCGCTCAAGACCTTCCTTGCCGAGCCGCTCGTTCCCTACGAAGGGGACGAGGTGACGCGGCTCATCCTCGACAGCCACGACAGCCCGGCCTTCGCGCCGGTCTCGGCCATGACGGTGGGCGACTTCCGCGACTTCCTGCTCTCCCCCGCCGCAACGCCGGAGGTGCTGGCGGCCCTCGCGCCCGGCCTTATCCCGGAGATGGCGGCGGCGGTCTCCAAGATCATGCGCAATCAGGATCTGATCCTCGCCGCGCGCAAGTGCCGGGTGGTGACGCGCTTCCGCAACACCATCGGCCTGCCCGGCACCATGGCGGTGCGCCTCCAGCCCAACCACCCCACCGACGACGCGGCCGGCGTCTCCGCCGCCATCCTCGATGGCCTGCTTTACGGCTGCGGCGATGCGGTGATCGGCATCAATCCCGCCTCCGACAGCGTGCCTGTCATCGACCGGCTGCTGAAGCTGATGGACGAGATCATCTCGCGCTTCGAGATTCCCACCCAGAGCTGCGTGCTGACCCACATCACGACCTCGATCGCGCTCATGGAGCGCGGCGCGCCGGTCGACCTCGTGTTCCAGTCCATCGCCGGAACGGAGGGGGCGAACCGCTCCTTCGGCATCGACCTGAAACTGCTCGCCGAGGGCACCGATGCGGCGCGCAGCCTCAAGCGCGGCACGGTGGGGCAGAACGCCATGTATTTCGAGACCGGCCAGGGCTCGGCCCTCTCCGCCGGCGCGCATCACGGGGTGGACCAGCAGACGCTGGAAGCGCGCGCCTACGGCGTCGCCCGCGCCTTCGATCCGCTTCTGGTGAACACTGTGGTGGGCTTCATCGGCCCGGAATATCTCTATGACGGCAAGCAGATCATCCGCGCCGGACTGGAGGACCATTTCTGCGGCAAGCTGCTCGGCGTGCCGCTTGGCGTGGACGTCTGCTACACCAACCACGCCGAGGCCGACCAGGACGACATGGACACGCTGCTGACCCTGCTCGGAGCGGCGGGCGTCACCTACATCATGGGCATTCCCGGCGCCGACGATGTGATGCTGAACTATCAGTCCACCTCCTTCCACGATGCGCTCTACATCCGCGAGGTGCTGGGGCTGAAGCGCGCGCCGGAATTCGAGGCGTGGCTGGAGAAGATGGAGATCACCGGCGCGGACGGCCGCCTGCTGCCTGCCGACGCCGGCAATCCGCTGCTCGGCTATGTGGCGGAGCGCGCGGCATGATCGCGCGCGATCCCTGGTCGAAACTCGCCCGCCACACCCCGGCCCGCATCGCGCTGGGCCGCACCGGCGCGAGCCTGCCCACGGAGGAGGTGCTGCGCTTCGCCCTCGCCCATGCGCAGGCACGCGATGCGGTACACACCCCGTTCGATGCGGCGCGGGTGGAAGAGGAGGTGCGCGGCCTCGGCTTTTCCACCCTGCGCGCAGAAAGCGCGGCGCAGGCGCGCGACGTCTATCTGCGCCGGCCGGACCTTGGGCGGCGGCTCTCTGACGAGAGCCGTGCCCGCCTTGCGGAGGCGGCGGGCGAGCCTGTGGACCTCGCGCTCGTGGTGGCCGACGGCCTGTCCTCGGCAGCCGTCCATGCCCACACGCTCCCCTTCCTGGCGGCGTTGAAGGCGCGCATTACGGACGCCGGCTGGACCACCGCGCCCGTGGTCATCGCCTCGCAGGCGCGTGTGGCGCTGGGGGACGAGGTGGGGCATCTGCTGAAGGCCCGCGCGGTCGTGTTGCTTGTGGGCGAGCGGCCGGGCCTCTCCTCGCCGGACAGCCTCGGCCTCTACCTCACCTACAATCCCAAGCCCGGCCGGTCGGACGCCGAGCGCAATTGCATCTCTAACGTGCGTCCGGAGGGTCTTGCCTACGATCTGGCCGCCTTCAAGCTCGCCTGGCACATTCGCGAGGCATTCGCCCGCCAGATCACCGGCGTCGAACTGAAGGACGAGAGCGATCTCCTGCTCGAAACCGGCCTGCCGCCGCTGCATCTGGGCGCGCGCTGACGGTTTTTGTCCGCGCCCTTGGGGAATGGCAACAAAGTTGCCTCTAGGGCAAGCGCGCCGGACCTTACCCCGGTGCAAGCGGAGGGCTGGGCATGGCCGAAGGCAGCAAATCCGGCGTCACCTACACCACGGTTGATGTTTCCTATTTCGAGCAGCGGGCCCTGAAGCGGCACGCGCGCGTCTGGTCGCTCTGGGCGCTCGGCGTCGGGGCGGTCATCTCCGGCCATTTCTCGGGCTGGAACCTCGGCATCGCCTCGGGCGGCTGGGGCGGCATGTTCATCGCGGCGGTCATCATCGCCATCATGTATCTCGGCCTCACCTTCTCCATCGCCGAGATGTCGCCGGCCCTGCCCCACACGGGCGCCGCCTATTCCTTCGCCCGCACCACCATGGGGCCGTGGGGCGGCTTCGTCACCGGCCTGTGCGAGAACGTGGAGTATGTCATCACCCCGGCGGTGGTGGTGTCCTTCATCGGCTCCTACATGGGCTCCATCTTCGGCACGCCGCCGGCGTTCCAGCCGGTCTACTGGATCTTTGGCTACATCATCTTCGTGGGCCTCAACATTGCCGGCGTGGAACTCTCCTTCCGCGTGACACTGGTGGTGACGCTCGCCGCGCTGGCCTGCCTCGTGGCCTTCTGGGTCAGCGCGCTTCCGGTGGCCAATTTCTCCCGCTGGGCGCTGAATATCGGTGTCGGGCCGGATGGCACGGCGGTGGAGCTGCCCAACGGTGGCGGGCCGTTCCTGCCCTTCGGCATCGGCGGCGCGCTCGCCGCCCTGCCCTTCGCCGTCTGGCTCTTCCTCGCCATCGAGCAATTGCCGCTGGCGGCGGAGGAATCGGTGGACCCGAAAACCGACATGCCCAAGGGCATCATGGCCGGCATGGCGACGCTCATCGTCTCCGCCTTCATGATCCTGTGGCTCAATTCCTCGGTGGCCAATGGCTCCTTCGGCCTCTCCACCTCGCTGGAGCCGCTGCTGGACGGCTTCAAGGCCATCTATGGCGACGGGCTCGCGCGGCTCCTCGCGCTGGTGGCGGTGATCGGGCTGATCGCCTCGTTCCACACCATCATCTATGCGCAGGGCCGGCAGATCTATTCGCTCTCACGGGCCGGCTACTTCCCGCGCGGCCTGTCCGTGACCCACGGCGGGCGCAAGACGCCGCATGTGGCCATGGTGGCGGGCGCTCTGGTCGGCCTCGTCATCATGCTCGGCATCTGGTTCGCGCTGGGGGCGGAGGCAGGGGCGGCGGCCATCGGCGGCACGCTGCTGAACATGGCGGTGTTCGGCGCCATGCTCTCCTACGTGATGCAGGCCATTTCCTTCATTCTGATGCGGAAAAACATGCCGCACATCGAACGGCCCTATAAGAGCCCCTTCGGCATCCCCGGCGCGGTGGCGACCATCGTGATCGCCATCGTCACCATCTGGTTCCAGCTCTCCGACCCGATCTACCGCAACGGCGTGATCGGCGTGGCCATCTGGTTCGCGGCCGGGATCGCCTATTTCGGCATCTGGGGCCGACACAAGCTGGTGCTCTCACCGGAGGAGGAATTTGCCATCTCCAAGGGCACGGCCGAATACAAGAGCTACTGACGGGGCCGCGGTCCGCCTTTCCCGGCGGACCGCACTGCCCGGATTAGACCACCGAAACCACGCGGAAGGTGTGCATCTCGTCGTCCTCATGGACGGAGACATACTCGCCCACCTCGAACCGCTCGTCGCCGAAGCGGTAGCCGGCCTCGTCATCGTCGGCGCCGGAAATGTCGTAGCGAAAAGCCCAGCTGCCGCCGGGCCGCCGCACCAGGTGGCCCACTTCGTCGGCCTCATCGGGGCGGAACTTCACCACCCGGCAGCTGTCGCGGTGCTTGGCCCACTCCGCCGCATCAATGCGGCCGGCGCTGTCGAGGGGCGCCACGAAGCTGTAGCCGGAATTGCGGGCGCCGTCCGGATGCCCCTTCTCACGGGCAAGCTCCATGCGGATCTGACGGAAGCCGTGCGGCAACTGGGTCATGTTGTCTTCTCCCCGACCTTGCGGCCTGTGGCTCCGTCCCGAGCGCGGACATCACGATGCGTTGACGGAAGCCTGATTCTCGCCCCGCCTCCCGGTGCGGCCATAGGCAGCAAGGCGGCGGAGTGCGATGATGATGTCGCCCCGAAGGGCAACGGGTGGAAATGTGATTTTCCCCGATCCGGCACGCAAGGCATTTGACCTTCCGCAACGCCGAAGTCTCACATCCGTGAAACGGTAAATCCAATGGGCGCTGGGGGCTGCTCAGGTCCGGGGGTCATCGTCAGACGGGAGAAATGGACATGAACGACTCGGTGATGTTCCAGGGTCTCGCCCGCGCGCTGTCGCCCGCCACGCCGCCCATGGCTTGGCCGGTCGCCGCGTGGAAGAACCTGTTCCTAGATTGCCCGATCGCGGTCAGCACGCATCTGCAGCAGTTCGTCGGCCGGCAGATGCAGGAGCAGATGGAGTTGCTCAGCCAGCTCTCGCGCGAGCAGAACCCGTCCGCCTTCGTCACCCGCGAAGCGGCCTTCCTGCAACAGTCGGCTCTTGCGTGGAGCACCGAGCTGGTTGCGGTGGGCGAGATCGTCCAGTCCAAGCTGCTGAACGCCACCCAGGCCGAGCAGCCGGAAGACCAGCCCCCGTTCGCAAAGGCGGCCTGAGGTTTCCGGGTAAGCCGCATTTATCGTTTTCCCCCGGCCTGCCGGGGGAATTCGCGTGATGACCACCGGGCCGTCGGTCGCGGCGCAGCCTGCGGCCTCTCGCCCGTCCGGATTGCCCCAGCGGCGCCGTGGCGCCATGGTGGGACCGAAGCGTTCTGAATCGGTCGCCCCCTGTGCTTATCGTTGAAATCCCGTACCGCGACCCGTTCGCCGCGTTCCAGGCCTTCGCCGACGCCCCCCAATGCGCCTTTCTTGACAGCGCGGCGGAGGGCGACGTGCGGGCGCGCTGGTCCTATATCGGCGCGGATCCCTATGCCTTCATCACCTCCGGCCCGGACGGCGTCCGGCTGAATGGCACCCTTGTGCCCGGAACGCCGTTCGACGTTCTGGCGCGCGCGCTCAATCCCGGCGATCTGCCGCCCTGCCTCGGCCCCTCCTCCGCGCCGGTGCCGTTCCTCGGCGGCGCCATGGGCTATCTCGGCTATGAGCTGGGCCGGCATCTGGAGCGCCTGCCGCCGCCCCGGCCGGCGACTCCATCCGTGCCCGAGATGGCCATGGGCCTCTACGACGCCATTCTCGCCATCGACGGGCTGGAGAAGCGCGCCTTCATCGTCTCCAACGGCCGGCCCGAGACAGGCGATGCGGCCGAGGCCCGCGCCCAGCGCCGCGCGCAGGAGCTGTTCGACCGGCTCGCCACGGCACCCGCAGCGGCGCCCGCCCCCGATTTCGGCCGGACCGGGACATTCGCGCCCGACCAGCCCCGCGCGGACGTGGAAGCGGAAGTGGCGCGGGTGATCGAATACATCCGCGCGGGCGATATCTTCCAGGCCAACCTCACCCACCAGATGCGGGCGAAGGTGCCGGAGGGCCTGACCGACCTCGCCCTCTACACCCGCCTGCGCGCGTTGAGCCCCTCCCCCTTCGCCGCCTTCCTGCGCGCTGGCGACGATCTCGCCGTGCTGTCCGCCTCGCCGGAGCGCTTCCTCTCCCTCTCCTCGGACGGGCGGGTGGAGACGCGCCCCATCAAGGGCACCCGCCGCCGCAGCGCCGATCCCGCCGAGGACAAGGCGCTGGCTGACGCGCTCCTCGCCTCGGTGAAGGACCGGGCGGAAAACCTGATGATCGTGGACCTCATGCGCAACGACCTCTCGCGGGTCTCGCAAGTGGGCAGCGTGAAGGTGCCAGTGCTCTGCGGGCTGGAGACGTTCGCCAGCGTCCATCACCTCGTCTCGGTCATCGACAGCCAGCTGAAGCCCGGCCTTGGCCCGGTGGACCTTTTGAAGGCCTGCTTCCCCGGCGGCTCCATCACCGGCGCGCCGAAGATCCGCGCCATGGAGATCATCCACGAGCTGGAGCCCACCCCGCGCGGGGTCTATTGCGGCTCGGTGGCGTGGATCGGCTTCGACGGGGCGATGGATTCCTCCATCGTCATCCGCACCATCACCCGCTCCGGCGATACGCTGCTGACCCAGGCGGGTGGCGGCATCGTCGCGGATTCCGATCCGGCGGACGAATATGAGGAGAGCCTCGTGAAGCTCTCGCCCATGCTGCGCGCGCTTTCGGGAGAGGGCGCATGAAGCTGTTCCTCGGCACAGGGCTGGTGGAGGAGGCGGAAGCGACCGTCTCCCCGTTCGATCGCGGCTTCACGTTGGGCGACGGGCTGTTCGAGACGCTGCGGGTGAAGGCCGGCAAGGTGCTGCGCACAGAGGCGCACCTTGCCCGCCTCGCGACCGGCGCGGGCGTGCTGGGGATGCCCCTGCCCGACGTCGATCTCGCCGTGGCGCTGGCACAGACCGCCGACGCCAATGGCCTGTCAGACGGCGTGCTGCGCCTCACCCTCACGCGCGGCACCGGCCCGCGCGGCGTGCTGCCTCCAGCAGAGCCGAAGCCCACCCTCGTCATCACCGCCGCGCTTCTCTCCCCGCCTTTGCCCGCCGCGCGCCTCGTGATCGCGCAGGGCACACGCCGCAACGACCGCTCGCCGCTCGCGCAGGTGAAGTCGCTAAACTATCTCGACGGCATCCTTGCCCGGCAGGAGGCCGCGCGGCGCGGCGCGGACGATGCCATCCTGCTCAACACGCGCGATGGCGTGGCGGAAACGTCCATCGCCAACCTGTTCGCGGTCATCAATGGGGGGCTTGTCACGCCGCCTTTGTCCGAGGGCGTCCTGCCCGGCGTGATGCGGGCGGAGGTGATCGCCGCCGGCGCGCAGGAACGGCCGCTGACAGTGGACGACCTCGCATCGGCCGAAGAAATCCTGCTCACCTCGGCGCTGGGCATCCGCTCTGTCGCGTCGCTGGAGGGGCGCCCCCTCCCCTCCACCGCGGCTGCCGAGCGCCTGCGCGGCCTGATCGATGGCGCATGAGACGCCGTCGATGACCGCCCCGACACTGGCCACCGCCCGCCTCACGCTGCGCCCGTGGCGGCCATCGGATCGCGATGGATTGTGGCGGATGCAGTCCGACCCGCGCACCATGGAATTCCTCATGCCGGTGGCCGACCGCACCGCGAGCGATGCAGTGGCCGATCGCGCCGAGGCGCATTTCGCCCGCCACGGGTTCGGCCTGTGGGTGGTGGAGGCACCGGGCGTCACCGACTTCGCCGGCTATTGCGGGCTGGTGCATGTGCCCTATGCGGAGCACTTCACGCCGGCGGTGGAGATCGGCTGGCGCTTCGATCCCGCCTTCTGGGGCCGGGGCTATGCCACCGAGGCGGCGCAGGCGGCGCTGGGTTTCGGCTTCGAGACGCTGGGGCTGGAGGAGATCGTTGCCATCACCGTGCCGGCCAACCTTCGCTCGCGGGCGGTGATGGAGCGGCTCGGCATGGTCCGAGACGAAGGCGGGGATTTCGATTTGCCGTCCACGCCGCCGGGCCACCCATTGCGGCGGCAGGTGCTCTATCGGCTCAAACGGCCACGGGCACCGGCCTGACCACCGCCGCCTCGATGAGATCGGCGGCATCGGTCACGCCGCGCCCGTGCGCCATCTCGGCCGCGATACGCCGTGCCTTCTCGCCATAGCCCGGCTGTTCCAGCACCGCGCGGAGCGCTGCTGTGAGCCTCTTCTGGCTGGCGCGGCCGGCCGGAACCACCTCGGCAACACCCGCATAGGCAAGCCGCGCGGCCGTGGCCGGCTGCTCGAAGGCGATGGGCATGGCGACGAGCGGCACGCCCTCGGCCATGGCGTCGAGCACCGTGTTCATACCGCAGTGGAGCACCGCCGCCGCGCAACGCTTCAGCACCTCCTGCTGGGGCACGAAGGCGCGCACCTCGGCGAGGTCGCTTAGCCGGCCCACCTCGGCCTGTGAAAGAAGCCCGCCATGGGCGATCAGCAGGCGCACACCCACCTCCCGCGCCGCCAGCGCCACCTTGCGGAAAAGATCGGCGCGCGCCCCTTGCAGCGTGCCCAGCGAGCAGAAGACGAGGGGCTTGCCCTCAGCATTCGGCAACGGAGCGGTCGCGGCCGGGATGGCGGCGGCATCGCGCCAGGGGGAGCCATAGTGGAAGGTGGCGGGCAGTTCGGTGCGGGGAAAATCCAGCCCCTTGGGCATCTGGGCGACCGTCAGCAGCGGCGAGAAGCCGCCATCGGCGAACGGATCGAGGCCAAAGGCTTCGCCATGCCGCGCCAGCACCTTGCGCATGGACGACATCAGGAAATCAGTGACGCGGTAGCCGCCCTTGTTGCGGACGAGCGCCTTCTCCCCCGCCTCATAGGGCCACGGCACGAACGGCGGCGGCACGCCGACCTCGCGGTTCAGCAGCAGCGCCGTCGCGGTGGAGACCACCGGCAGGCCGAGATGGCGCGCCACCAGCGTGCCGGCGGCCTCCGTCTGGTCGGCGATCACCGCGTCCGCACCGATATCGCGCAGCACGCCGGGCAGGTCTCGGCAGAGCATGTCGGTCTGCGCGGCGGTCGCGCGCAGTGTACCGAGGAGGCCGAAGAGGCCGGTGGGCTTGGCGAGGCGGTTCACATAGGTGTCGAGGGCGCCAGCGGGATAATCGCGCGCGCCGACCGCCGCGAAGCCCGCGCCCTTGCCCTTCACCAGCCGCTCGGCATCCGCCATGTGGACGAAGGTGACGCGATGACCTCGCGCGCCAAGCTCACGCGCCAGCACCAGCAAGGGGTTGTAGTGCCCCGGCAGCGGCGGGGCGACGACGGCGAAATGGGTCATCGCGGCCGGGTCCACAAATGCTTCGGGCGCGGCGGCTGGGGGCCGCTGCGGCGGGTGGCGAAGGCGAGGCCGATGCCTTGCATGAGATAGCCGATCTTCTGCGCCTTGGTGGTGGAGACGCGCGCATCCCACGCCTGCGCTCCGCGCCGGCGCACCTCGGTGCCGATGGCGCGGTAGACGCAGCGGGCGGCGCCGACGGCGGCGGCGGCGCGGAATGGCAGGGCCCCCATGCCGATCACCGCCTGTTCGTAATAGGGCTCGGCCACGTCGAGCAGGCGCGCGACGGCGGCAGCCACGTTGGCGCGGTGCTCGGGGTCGGCGATCCCGGCCTCGGGCACGCCTTCCATGTCGAGGAAGGTGCCCGGCACATAGATGCGGCCGATGCCGGCATCCTCGATCACGTCGCGGGAGATGTTGGTGAGCTGGAAGCCGAGGCCGAGGTCGCTCGCCCGGTCCAGCACCACCTCGTCCCGCGCCCCCATGATCAGAGCCATCATCACCCCCACCACGCCGGCCACGTGGTAGCAGTAGGTGAGCGTGTCATCGAGGGTGTCGTAGCGGCGGCCTTCCACATCCATGCGGAAGCCCTCGAGCAGATCGAGGGGATGGCGCTCGGGAATGTCGTTGCGGCGGACCACCTCGGCGAAGGCCGCGAAGGCGGGATGGGAAGACGGAACGCCGCGATAGGCCCGGCGCGTTTCCTCGAACAGGGCTTCGAGCCGCTCGGCCGGCGTCTGGGCGCTGGCGATGCGGCCGTGGCCCAGCTCCTGCCCGTCCACCACGTCGTCGCAGTGGCGGCACCACGCATAGAGCATCACCGCGTCTTCCCGCATGCGCGGCGCGAACAGGCGGGCGGCGGCGGCGAAGCTCTTGGAGCCCTTGGCGATGGCCTCCTCGCTTGCGCCCACCACGTCCGGAGCGGCGTCCGTCCCGCTCATGCGGGCGACCGGGCGGCGATGCCAAGATCTTGGAGGATCAGGCCTGCCGTCGCCTTGGCCGAGCCAACCACCCCCGGCACGCCCGCACCCGGATGGGTGCCGGCGCCGGCGAAATAGAGGTTGGCGATCTTGTCGTCGCGATTGTGCGGTCGGAACCACGCCGACTGGGTCAGGATCGGCTCCACCGAGAAGGCCGAACCGAGATGGGCGGAGAGTTCATCGCGGAAGCCGAAGGGGGTTAGAATGCGCGTGGTGACGAGGCTTTCCTTGAGCCCCGGCAGCAGGCGCTGCTCAAGATGGCCGAGGATGCGGTCGCGATACTTCGGCCCCTCCACCTCCCAGTCGATGTCCGCCTTGCCGAGGTGCGGCACGGGGGAGAGCACGTAGAAGGCGGTGGAGCCCTCCGGCGCCAGCGACTTGTCGGTCACGGTCGGCGCGTGGAGATAGAGGGAGAAATCGTCCGGCAGGCGCGGGCCCTTGAAGATCTCGTCCACAAGGCCGCGATAGCGCGGGCCGAACAGCACCGTGTGGTGCTGGAGATGGTCCCAGGTGCGGTTGGCGCCGAAATAGATGACGAACAGCGACATGGAATGCCGCTTCTTCGCGAGCTTGGCGCCCTCCGCCTTCCCGCGCGCGCTGTTGCGCATGAGGTGGGCATAGGTGTGCACCACGTCCGCATTGGAGGCGACGAGGTCGAACGGGAGCATCTCGCCGCCGACGCGCACGCCGGTGGCCCGGTCGCCCTCCACGACGATCTCATCGACCTTGGCGGAGAGGTGGATGGTGCCGCCGAGGTCGGTGAACAGCTTCACCATGCCGCGCACCAGCGCGCCGGTGCCGCCGCGCGGGAAGAAGACGCCCCATTTGCGCTCCAGCGCATGGATGAGGGCGTAGATGGACGAGGTGGAGAAGGGGTTTCCCCCCACCAGCAGCGAGTGGAAGGAGAAGGCCTCCCGCAGGTGCTCGTCCTTTATGAAGCTCGACACCATGGAATAGACCGAGCGCCACGCCTGGAGCTTCGCCAGCTGCGGCCCGGCCTTCATCATGTCCGAGAAATTCAGGAACGGTACGGCGCCGAGCTTGAGGTACCCCTCCTCGAACACCGCCTTGGAATAGGCGAAGAAGCGCCGGTAGCCTTCCACATCCGCCGGGTTGAAGGCGGCGATCTGGGCGTCCAGGGCGGTCTGCTCGTTCACATAGTCGAACTGCCGCCCGTCCGACCACAGCAGCCGGTAGAAGGGCGAGACCGAGATCAGGTCCACATAGTCGCTGAGGCGCCGGCCGGCCGCCTCAGCGACCTCTTCCAGGCAGGAGGGGTCGGTGATGACGGTTGGCCCGCCATCGAAGGTGAAGCCCTTGTCTTCGTAGACATAGGCCCGGCCACCGGGCTTGTCCCGCTGCTCGAAGATGGTGGTGGCGATGCCGGCCGCCTGCAGGCGGATGGCGAGAGCGAGCCCGCCGAAGCCGGAGCCGATGACGGCGGCGCGGCGGGGAGACTTGGTGACGTCGAGCATTATCTGGGACCGGTCGCGGATTTCGTCTCGGGGAGGCAGGAAAGCGCCTTCAGCACCGATACGGGCGGACGGCCCGTAAGGATGCGTGCCTTGTCCTTGAAGGTGAGGCGATCCCCGTAGAAGCGTTGGATCAGGTCCTCGGGCAAGCGGTAAAAGCGCTCGAGGATGGCATAGCGGCGATCCGGCGCGGCCGCGCGGAACAGCATCCGGTTGAGCAGCCGGAAGAATCCACGGCTCTCCCAGCGTCGGGCCGCGTGCTGGCGCACGAAGGCTGCGATCGCGGGGCCCGAGATATCCGGCAGCTCGCTCACGAGGTCCGCGAGCTCCAGTGCATCCGGCAGCGAATAGCCGGTGGTGGGGTGGAACAGCGCGGCGCGCAGCCCGACCCGCGCGACACCCTGAGGCGCCTCGGCCAGGAAAGCGCCGATATCGCCGCCAAGGGCGATGGGCAGAACGCCTTCCTCTTCGCGCACCACGTGGTCGATCTCCCAGCCCTGCCCGGCGGCGTAGGCGGCGATGCGCCCGCGCAGGGTCTCGATGGGAAGCTCGGCGCCGCTGGAATAATAGGTGTCCTCGATCAGCACCGTCTGCGGATCGAGCGGCAGCACATAGACGAAGCGATAGCCGTCGATCTGCTCCACCCGCGCATCCATGATGAAGGGCCGGTGCAGGCCGTGCGGACGGGTGAGCTGAACCTCCTGGCCGAGAAACTTCTGAAAGCCGAGGTCAAGATGGCGCGACGAAACCGGCCCGCGCCCGTCGATCACCGCTCCCGCATCGATGCGCTCGCCGCCGGCGAGGACGACATGATCGGCCGCCACATGGGCCACCTTGGCGTTGAGGCGGATGGACGGATTGAGGCGCTCGTGCATCACCTGCGACATGCGCTCGGAGGTGATGGTGCCGTAGTGGCCCTTGAGGATGCGGGAGTAGGCCGGGAAGTGCACGTCGTGCCCCATCCACACATGCGCGCGGAACGGGCTGAGGAAGGCGTGCTGCATGCGGCCGAAATCGCTGGAATGATAGGACCAGCTGTGGTTGCCGCCGACGCTTTCGCCGGCCTCCAGCAGCAGCACCCGGACGCGGCTGCGCCGTTCGGCGATGCGGGCGGCGATCAGGCAGTTGGCGAGCCCGGCACCGACAAAAACGATATCCATGCCCGCCCCGTTCCGTTGCCCAATTCCCTTGGGTTGCGCCTCCTGAAACCCGAATAAAGGGCGGCCGGCCGTGTGTCACCCCCTGCGTCAGCATGGATGCGGCCTGGTGCCGCTGCGACTCGGTCTCACTTGCGGGTGGCACGGCCGAGACTTACCTCACGGGAGCACACTGCGCCGGCGAACAATCGCCCGACCCGCGTGACGCCGGACGGGCAGACGCCCCCACCGGCCCGGGAGAAGACATGAACGAACAACATTGGCCGAGGCTCTCGCCCCTTTCGACGGGCGTGAGGGGCCGTTGCCCCCGCTGCGGCGAGGGCCACCTCTTCAATGGCTTCCTCACCATCGCTCCGGCCTGCGAGGTCTGCGGCCTCGACTATTCCTTCGCCGATCCGGCGGACGGCCCGGCCTTCTTCGTCATGTGCTTTGCCTGCGTGCCGGCGGTTCTCTTCGCCATCTGGCTGGAGGTGGCCTTCCAGGCGCCCTACTGGGTCCACCTCGTGACCACGCTGCCCCTCTTGCTGCTCACCTGCATCCCGCCCCTGCGACCGTTGAAGGGCTGGCTGGTGGCGAGCCAGTACTATTACAAGGCCGAGGAAGGCCGCCGCGTTATCGCCCCGTCCGCCCCGGAGGGACGGACGGGCGCCTGATTCTTCTTCGCGTTCCCCTGCCTCAGCGGCCGAGCCCCATGGCGTGGGGCAGCCAGAGGGTGAGGCCGGGAATGTAGGTGATCGCGAGCAACGCGATCATCAACGGCACCAGCCAGGGCAGGATGGCCATGGTGGTGCGTTCCACCGAGAGCCGCGCCACCCGCGCCAGCACGAACAGCACCATGCCCAGCGGCGGGTGCAGCAGCCCGATCATCAGGTTCAGCGTCATGATGAGCCCGAAGTGGATCGGGTCGATGCCGAGCTTGAGCACGATGGGCAAAAGGATCGGCACCAGGATCGTGATAGCCGCGATGGTGTCGATGAAGCAGCCCACGAACAGGATGAGCAGGTTGGCCAGCGCCAGGAACACCCATTTGTTCTGGGTGAAGCCGAGGATGGCGTCCGACAGCATCTGCGCCGCCTGACTCGCCGTGAGCAGCCACGCGAAGATGGACGCCGCGGTGACGATGAACAGCACCGACGCCGTCGTCTCGATGGTGTCGAAGGTCGCCTTCGCCAGCGTCTTCAGCGTCATGGAGCGGTAGCGCACCAGCCCCAGGAACAGCGACCAGATCACCGCCGCCACCGCCGCCTCGGTGGGCGTGAACCAGCCGAGGGTCATGCCGCCGATGAGGATGACCGGCGTCATCAGCGCCATGACGGCGGAGAAGTCGAAATACCAGTCGAGGGCGACGAGCACCGCCAGCGCGATGAGCACCGCCTGGTTGGTGGAGAGGCCGAGGGCCATCATCACATAGACCGCCGCCGGGAACGCCAGCACGATCACCACCTCGACGCCGGCCGAGAGCAGCTTCCCCCACTCGAACGCCGCATCCGAGCCCCAGCCGTTGCGCCGGGCGAAATAGGCGACCGTCGCCATCATCAGCAGCGTCATGACCGCGCCGGGCACCACACCGCCGAGGAAGAGCGCGCCGATGGAGACGTTGGCGAGCATGCCATAGATGACGAACGGCAGGCTGGGCGGAATGATCGGCCCGAGCGTCGCCGAGGCAGCGGTGACACCCACCGAGAACTCGGTGGAATAGCCATGATCCTTCATGGCCTTGATCTCGATGGTGCCGAGCCCAGCGGCATCGGCGATGGCGGTGCCGGACATGCCGGAGAAGATCACCGAGCCGATGATGTTCACCTGCCCCAGGCCACCGCGCATCCAGCCCACCAGCGCCACAGCGAAGGCATAGATACGCCCGGTGACGCCGGCGATGTTCATGAGGTTGCCGGCGAGGATGAAGAACGGCACCGCCAGAAGCGGAAAGCTCTCCACGCCGGCGATCATCCGCTGGGCGATGACCACGTCCGGCACGGTGCCGCTGACGAGGATGTAGACAAGCGACGCCCCGGCCATGGCGATAGCCACCGGCACGCCGCAGAGCATCAGGAAGAGGAACCCGCCGATGAGCAGCCACATGGCTCAGTCCCCCTTGTGATCGTAGGTGCCTTCGAACGCCTCGGGGCGTTCAAGCACGCTGTAGCCGCGGCGGATGTTGCCGACGGCGACCTGGACCGAGCGGATCAGCATCATCACGAAGCCGAACAGAACCGCGTAGTAGACGACGCTCTTCGGCGCATCGACCATCACCATGGGCTCGTCGCCGACGAGGGCGATGTAGCGCACCATCAGCCACACGCCGTAGGCGATGAAGCTGGTGCGCACGAGGTCCACGAACAGCGAGAGCACCCGTCCCGCCGGCTCCGGAATGAAGCGGTAGATGAGATCCACCTGGATGTGCCGGGAGAGCCGCACGCACATGGCCGCGCCGATGAACACCACTGCCACGAGGCAATAGGTGGCGAGTTCCTCGGTCCACGAGAAGCTGTCGTTCAGCACGTAGCGGGTAAAGAACTGGGTGAAGACCAGTCCCGCCATGATCCAGAAGATGGCGAGGGTGATCCAGTCCTCGAAGGCGTAGCCGGAGAGGTCCACCTCCTCCTGCTGCTCGAACGTATGGGCGAGTTCCTCGCCGGTGACGCGGGTGTGGACTTCTTGGGCCATGAAGGGGTCCGGGCTGAGGGAACGGGAAGAAGAGGGAGCGCTACCGCAAGCGCGGGCGACAGTCAGACCCTACCGGCCAGCCCGTTCGCCTCCCCTCTCCCCTTGCGGGAGAGGGCTGGGGGTGAGGGGTAGCGATGCCGGAGTGGTCAGGGACCTCGGCGGTTGGGACGAGCGGACACATCCCCCTCACCCCAGCCCTCTCCCGCAAGGGGAGAGGGAGCACTGCGGGACCACGGCGGGAGCAGGTGCCCCCGCCTGAGCCCTCACATGTTGCCCTTGATGGCCTGGATGCGGTCCCAGTCAGCCTTGCGATAGCCGAAGCTCTCGAAGGTGATGTTCTTCATCACGGTGTTGCGGAAGTCGTCCGTGTCCACCTCGATGACGGTGAGGCCCTTCTGCTTGAAGATGTCGAGCAGTTCCTTCTCCCGCTGCGCCACCTCGGCCGTGGCCTTGGCGGCCGCCTCCTGGGTGACCTCGGTGAAGATCTTCTGGTCCTCGGGCGAGAGCTTCTTCCACAGGCTGCCGGAGATGATCGTGTTGAGGTGGTCCACGATGTGGCCAGTCAGCACGATGTTCTTCTGCACCTCGTAGAATTTCTTCGCCTCGATGGTGGTGAGCGGATTTTCCTGCGCATCCACCGTGCCGTTCTGGAGGGCGAGATAGACCTCGGCGAAGGCGATGGGGGTGATGTTGGCGCCGCAGGCCTTGGGCATGGCGAGATAAGCCGGGGCATCCGGCACGCGGATCTTCAGCCCCTTCATCTCGGCGCAGGTCTTGAACGGCTTGTTCGAGGTGGACTGGCGCACGCCGTAATAGGTGACGGCGACGATATGGTTGCCGGTCTTGTCCTCGTAGCCCTTGGCGAGATCCTTGAACACGTCGCTCTTGGCGTAGGCGAGCAGGTGGTTCGCATCGCGGAAGGTGTAGGGGTAATAGGTCACGCCGATGGGCGGATAGGCCTTTCCGGCGAAGCTTGAGCCGGAGATGATCATGTCCACGGTGCCGAGCGTCAGGCCCTGGTTGATGTCGCTCTCCTTGCCGAGCTGCGAGGAGGGATAGACATCGATCTGGTAGCGCCCGTTGGTGCGCTTGGCGATCTCGCCCGCAGCCCAGACGGAGGCGGTGTGGAAGGGTTCGGACGGCTCGTAGACATGCGCCCACTTGAGCTTGGTCTGGGCGCTGGCCGGCCCGCCAAGCGTGAAGGCAGCCGCAAGGGCGAGCGCAGCCGCAAGGCCACGGCGACGGTCGATCATCAATTTCCTCCCACACGGAATGCGGCGTCTTTGTCCGCTTTGTGCTTGATGCAGCGTGGTTGCCGGCCGAGGACTAAATCGTTTTGAATCTCGGCCGGACGCCGCTCTTTCCCATGGTACTCGGTCCCAGGCGCGGGGCAAGGCTCATGTCGACACGAGTCACACTTGCGCGCCTGACGCGCACACGGAGCGTCGCTCGCCTAGCGGCCGGGAGCCGGCGTGCCATCGTCCACCGCCTGATGCCCCGCCGCCCCCTTGTGCGCGAAGAACTGCGTGACACCTGCCGCGATGGCGTCAGCCATGCGGTCGCGGCCGGCTTCGGAGGTGAGTTGCTTGAGGTCGTCGGGGCTCGACATGTAGCCGAGTTCCACCAGCACGGAGGGCACATCGTGGGCCCGCAGCACGCGGAAGCCGGCGGATTTCAAGGGCGTGCCATGCATCCGCGTCGCCGCCTTCATGCTGCCGACCAGCGTGCGGGCGAACAAGGCGGAGAAATTGCGCGTCTCCCGCTGGGCGAGGTCCACCAGAATGCCCGCCACATCGTCGGTCTCGTCTGAGAGATCGACGCCGGCGATGAGGTCCGCCTTGTTCTCCTTGTCCGCCAGATGGGCGGATTCCGTGTCGCTGGCGGTCTCCGACAGGGTGTAGACGCTGGCGCCCCGTGCCCTGCCGTCGCCCCGGGCCAGCGCATCGGCATGGATGGAGATGAACAGGTCGGCCCGGTTGGCGCGGGCGATGCGTACCCGGTCGGCGAGCGGGATGAAGGTGTCGGTGGAGCGGGTCAGCACCACCCGGTAGCCGCCCGCTTTCTCCAGGCGGTCGCGCACGGCGAGGGCTGTTTCCAGCACGATGGTCTTTTCGACAAAGGCCGAATAGCCGGACGTGCCGGAATCGATGCCGCCGTGGCCGGGATCGATGACGATGACCGGACGCGTGTCGCCGGCCGGCGGCGCGGCAACGGGCGCAGCCGGTAACGCGGTGCGCTGCTCGGCCTCGGTGGCGATGGAGCGGGCAAAGGCGGCGGGATCGGCCTTCACCAGATCCACCACGAGGCGGGCCGGCTGGTCATCCACCGCATCCAGCACGAACGCCTTGTCGATGGCGACCGGTCCGGACACCTCCAGCACCATGCGCGCCTTGCCCGGGGCGAAGACGCCGAATCGGTAGGCCGTCACCAGCCCCCGTCGCAATTGGCTGGCATCGGGCCTCAGGGCGAAGGTGACGTCGGAGAGGTCGAGAATCACCCGGGGCGGGTTGGCGAGGGTGAAGGCCCGGAAGGCCGGGGCACGATCGAGGTCGACGATCAGGCGCGTGCGCTTGGCGTCGCCGGCGAGCCGCGCCTCCCGCGCCAAAGCCGGTGCCGCTGCGCCCCCCTCCCCCTGCGCCCGGGCGGGGCCGATGTCGAGTGCCACAAAAGTGAACAGGAACAAGAAAGCGGCAGCGCCGCGCAGCCCCCGTGGCGGGACAACGGACAAGGCGGCGGGGCCGGGCCGGCGTCGCATCATCGCAATCTCACCCTCGTTGGGGCTGCCCTTCGGCAGCGTCCGGAGCGGGCCACAAGAGAGGGGCAGGCATAAGGCGGGGCGTGTAAACGAGCCGTTGACGGAGCGTTATAGCCGTCCGGCGCGAGGTTCAGGACGCATGATCCTTGCCAAGCGGGAAGTCGGGCGGGTAAGAAGGGAACCGTACACAGTTCGCGTTCCGGAACAGGCTCTTCGGCCCCGGTTGCCGCGGCTGCCGCAGGGTGTGTCGAGAATCCGGGCGGGTCGCTGCGCATGCGATAGCCCGGGATCAAGGCAACGCCCATTGCCGATGGCGGCACCCTCAGGGACGATCCCCCGTCACCGAGGACCCTTTAGGCAAGCGCCGGACCGGCGCGGGCGGCATGCCTCGAAGCCAGCTTTGCCGATGGTCCGCGAGGGGACGATCTGGGGAATCGGGCGAGTGTGTACCGTGGTCGGAACGAGGCGCCCGCCTCCGCCCCGGCCTGAACCCTTCATCGAGGAGCGGGTAGCCGAGGGCATGGAATTTTTTCCGCACGACATGCGCGCTGAGCGCGCTTCCGTGTGCCCCGCCCCCGAGCGTGCGAGCGACGCGCTTGGGCGTACCTGTGCCTCCCCTTCTTCCTCACGTCATCACATCCGGCGCCAGAACGGCGTCGCGGCAGCGCCCGCAGGGGTCGAGCCGCGGCCGTCGCGGAGCATTGCTCCCGGCGCCGTGAAGAGAGATTTCCATGGCCAACAAGATGCTCATCGATGCGACCCACCCGGAGGAGACCCGGGTCGTGGTCGTGCGCGGGAACCGGGTCGAAGAATTCGACTATGAGTCCGCATCCCGCAAGCAGTTGCGGGGCAACATCTATCTCGCCAAGGTGACGCGCGTTGAGCCGTCGCTCCAGGCGGCCTTCATCGAATACGGCGGCAACCGCCACGGCTTCCTCGCCTTCAGCGAGATCCATCCCGACTATTACCAGATCCCGGTCGCCGACCGCCTCGCCCTGATCGAGGAGGAGGAGCGCGCCGCGCGCCTTGCCGAGGACGAGGCCGACCTCAAGGACCGCCGCCGCGAGCGCAGCCGCGCCAGGCGCTCCCAGCCGGACCAGAGCATCAGCACCGCCGTCGAGCCGGCGGAACACCCGGCCCCCGAGGCCGGGGAGACGCTTGCCGCCAATGGGTTTGAAGTCGCTGAAGACGTGGCGCCCGCGCAGGACGCCGTGACCGAAGCCGCCGCCGAGGCCGTGTCGGCTCCGTCCGAGCACCATGCCGAGCCGATGAGCGCGCTGGTCGCCCCCGCCGAGGCCGCAGAAGCCGCTGCCGCCGTGGTCGAGGCTGCCATGGACGCGCCGCTGGGCACCCCCCTCCCCGCCCCGCAGGAGCAGGCGGCGGATGACGAGGAGGCCCTGCGTCGCCGCGAGGCCGCCGAGGGCGAGAGCGATCCCGCGCCGATCCTCGAAGGCGAAGCGGTGATCCGCGAGGAGGTCGCCTTTACCTCCGCGCCGGGTGAGGACGAGGCGCCCCAGTCGGAGACCGACGAGGACGACGACGCCGAAGAGGACGAAGACGAGGACGAGGACGAAGAGGACTCGGACGAGGCTTCGGAAGAGAAGGCCCCTGAGGAGTCCGCGCGCGAGGAGCGCTCCGACGACGAGGAGCAGCCCCGTTCCCGCCGCCATCGCGGCCGCCGGCATGATCGCAAGCGCGACAAGGACGAAGACGAGGACGAGGACGACAGCGACGTCGACCAGATCGACGAGGAAGAGGAAATCGAGCACCTCGGCGCCGACGAGGACGCCCTCGAAGAGGTACCGGAGCGCGCGCCGCAGCGCCGCGCCCGCAGCTACAAGATCCAGGAAGTCATCCGTCGCCGTCAGGTGATGCTGGTGCAGGTGGTCAAGGAAGAGCGCGGCAACAAGGGCGCGGCCCTCACCACCTACCTCTCCCTCGCCGGCCGCTATTCCGTGCTGATGCCGAACACCGCCCGTGGCGGCGGCATCTCCCGCAAGATCACCAATGCCGTTGACCGGAAGCGCCTGAAGGAAGTCGTGCAGGATCTGGAGGTGCCGGAAGGGATGGGCATCATCCTGCGCACCGCAGGCGCCAACCGCACCAAGACCGAGATCAAGCGAGACTTCGAATATCTCCTGCGGCTGTGGGAGACGGTGCGGGAGATGACGCTCTCCTCCACCGCACCGAGCCTCGTCTACGAGGAAGGCTCGCTCATCAAGCGCGCCATCCGCGACCTCTACAACAAGGACATCGACGACATTCACGTCGCCGGCGAGGAGGGTTTCCGCGAGGCCCGCGACTTCATGCGCATGCTCATGCCGAGCCATGCGAAGTCGGTGATGCCCTATCGCGAGCCGCAGCCCATCTTCGCCCGCTATGGGGTGGAGCAGCAGCTCGATGCCATGTTCTCCCCCGTGGTGCAGCTGAAGAGCGGCGGCTACATCGTCATCAATCCCACCGAGGCGCTCGTCTCCATCGACGTGAACTCGGGCCGGGCGACCCGCGAGCACCATATCGAGGACACCGCCCTCAAGACGAACCTCGAAGCTTCCGAGGAAATCGCCCGCCAGCTGCGCCTGCGCGACCTTGCCGGCCTCATCGTGATCGATTTCATCGACATGGAGGAGAAGCGCAACAACCGGTCGGTGGAGCGCAAGCTCAAGGATTGCCTCAAGAACGACCGCGCCCGCATCCAGATCGGCCGCATCTCGCACTTCGGCCTGCTGGAGATGTCGCGCCAGCGCATCCGTACCGGCGTGCTGGAAAGCTCCATCGAGGTGTGCCCGCACTGCGGCGGCACCGGGCACGTGCGCTCGGCGGCCTCCGTCTCGCTCCAGCTGCTGCGCGCGCTGGAAGAGCAGCTGCTGCGCTCGCAGACCCACAATCTCGTCGCCCGCACCCGCACCGAGGTGGCGCTCTACGTTCTGAACCAGAAGCGCGCTCATCTGCGCGAGCTGGAGGAGCGCTTCAGCGTCACCCTCTCCGTCGCGGCGGACGAGAGCGTCACCGGTCACCAGCCCTTCATCATCGAGAAGGGTGATCTGGCCGCCCCCGCGCCCGCCGCCCCGCGGCCGAGCACCGTGGTGCAGCCCGACTCCATCCTGCCCGACGAGGATTTCGTCGAGGAGGACGAGGAGGAGATCGTCGAGGAAGCCGAGATTGAAGCCGAGGCTGAGGCCGAGGCGTCCGAAGGCAATGGCGAGCGCTCCGACGAAGCCGGCCGCAAGCGCCGTCGCCGTCGCCGCCGGCGGCGGGGCGATCGCGAGGAAGGCCGCGAGAGCGCCGAGGGAGCCGAGGGCGAGGAGGAGGATGACACCTCCGCCGAAGGTGCCGAGGCTCAGGATCATGCCGCCGATGGCGCGCGCGACGACAGCGCCCGCGAAGATGACGAGCGTGACGACGAGGAGCGGGGCGAGGACGACCGCGCCGATGGCGAGCGTTCCGACGACGAGAACGGCGACCGCCGTCGCCGTCGCCGCGGTCGCCGGGGCGGACGCCGCAACCGCCGCGAGCGCGATGATGACGCTCCGGGAAGCGCTGACGGCGAGAGCGATGGCTCCGACGAGACCGACGACGAGCAGCCGGTGGCTGCAGAGTCTGAGGTCGCGGCAGCCCCCGTCACCGCGTCCACCTTTGCCGAAGCCCCCGCAGAAGCCCGGGCCGAGCCTGTCGCCGAAGTCCCCGCCACGCCGGCCCCTGCGCCCGAGCCGGTGGCGGAGAGCGCCGAGGCGGCGCCCCGCCGTCGTCGCTCCACCATTCGCGAGAAGGCGCCGGTGATCCTGTCCGAGGGCGGCATCGCCACCCCGGCCGCGCCCGTTGCAGCGGAAGCCCCTTCTGAGCCGGCCGTCGAGCCTGCTCCTGAGGCGGCAGCTTCTGAGGCTGCGGCGCCCGAGGCGGAAGCGCCCGCTGCCGAGCCGGCCCCGGCGCCCGAGACGCCCGCCGCGCCGGCCGAAGAGACCGCGCCCCCCGCCAAGCCCCGCTCGGGCTGGTGGCAGCGCAAGCTGTTCGGCGGCTGACGGCCATCCGGCCTGACTTGTCCTGAATGTGAAAGGGCCTCCTCCGGGAGGCCCTTTTCATGTCGGGTGTCCGGTTCGGAGGGAGCCTTGCGTCCCTCAGCACCCTTCCGTCGCGAAGAGGCCACGTTTCGCCCCCATAGCGGTGGCCGTGCGAGTCCATGAGGGCGGACGCGGTGGGGGTCCGATGCAGACCCCTTTACCGTGACGGAGCGTCAAGGTCTGAGCGGGTGTGGTGAGCGGTTGCCTTGGGACTTCGCGTTTCCCAATGTAGTCGCTTCGCATCGACGCCAAGTCGGGTTATGGCAAGTCGCGCTCAGGCAGATCGCGGCCATGACGGGGTTGGCTGTCGTTGGTGGTCGGCGCGGACAGCGTGCGGTCAGTGCCCGGCTTAGGGCGTCCCTCGGGTTGCGGCGGGAGGAAGCTGCGAGATGCGGGTGATTTTGAGGTTCCTGGGTTTCCTGTTCGCGCTCGCGACGCTGGTGCTGCTGGCAGGCGCGGCGGGAGCAACCTATCTGGTCTGGAAATACTCCCAGGACCTGCCCGACTACTCCCAGTTGCAGAATTACGAGCCGCCCGTCATGACGCGCGTCCATGCGGCGGACGGCGCGCTGGTGGCGGAGTATGCCAAGCAGCGGCGCCTCTATATTCCCATCCAGTCCGTGCCGCGCCTCGTGATCGAGGCGTTCCTCTCGGCCGAGGACAAGAATTTTTATGAGCACGGCGGCATCGATCCCACCGGCATCTTCCGTGCGGCCCTGACCGCCGCGCAGAATTACGGCAAGAACGTCCGCGCCCAGGGCGCCTCCACCATCACCCAGCAGGTGGCCAAGAACTTCCTGCTCACCAACGAGCGCAGCCTCGACCGCAAGATCAAGGAGGCCCTCCTCGCCCTGCGCATCGAGCGGGCCTATTCCAAGGACCGCATCCTCGAGCTGTACCTGAACGAGATCTATCTCGGCATGGGCGCCTACGGCATCGCCGCGGCGGCGCTGGTCTATTTCGACAAGTCCGTGGACGAGCTGAACGTGCAGGAGGCGGCCTATCTCGCCGCTTTGCCGAAGGCGCCGTCCAACTACAACCCCTTCCGCGAGCGCAGCCGCGCCACCGACCGCCGCAACTGGGTGATCGATCGCATGGTGGAGAACGGCTTCGTCTCCCCGCAGGAGGGCGAGGCGGCCAAGAAGGCGCCGCTGGAGGTCACGCCCCGTGCCACGGGCGCGCAGATCTTCGCCGCGGAATATTACGCGGAAGAGGTGCGTCGGCAGATCTATGAGCGCTACGGCGAGCGCAAGCTCTACGAAGGCGGCCTCTCCGTGCGCACGCCGCTCGACCCCAAGCTGCAGGTGCTGGCGAAGAAGACCCTCACCGACGGCATGGTGCGCTATGACGAGGAGCGTGGCTGGCGCAAGCCCGTTACCCACATCGAGCTCGTGCCCGGCGACGACTGGGGCGTGAAGTTGGGCGAAATCAGGGAATGGACAGACATTCCCTGGCGCCTCGCTATCGTGCTCGACGTGAGCAAGGACAATGCCCGCATTGGTCTCCAGCCGTCGCGCACCAAGTCCGGCCAGCGCTCCATCGAGCGCGAGGTGGGCCTGATCCCGGCCGAGGGCGCCAAGTGGACGCGCAAGCCCATCAGCCAGGTGCTGAAGCCCGGAGACGTGGTCTATGTGGAGCCGCTCGGCGGCGCCGGTGGACAGTGGCGCCTGCGCCAGCCGCCCGGCGTCGAGGGCGCCATGGTGGTGATGGAGCCCACCACCGGCCGCGTGCTGGCCCTTTCCGGTGGCTTCTCCTACGACGAGAGCCAGTTCAACCGCGCCACCCAGGCCATGCGGCAGCCGGGCTCCTCGTTCAAGCCCATCGTCTACTCGGCTGCCCTGGACAACGGCTACACGCCGTCGACCATCGTCATCGACGCCCCGTTCGAGCTTGAGCAGCAGGGCCAGGAAACCTGGCGGCCGGAGAACTACTCCAAGAAATATTACGGCCCGCAGACGCTGCGCTTCGGCCTTGAGCAGTCGCGCAACGTGATGACGGTGCGCCTCGCCAACGACGTGGGCATGCCCATCATCTCCGAATACGCCAAGCGCTTCGGCATCTATGACGACATGCCGCCCTACCTCGCCATGGCGCTCGGCTCCGGCGAGACCACGCTGATGCGCATGACCGGTGCCTACGCCATGATCGCCAACGGCGGCCGCAAGGTGACGCCGTCGCTGATCGACCGCATCCAGGACCGCTATGGCCACACCATCTATCGCCACGACGAGCGCGAGTGCCGCGGCTGCGAGGCGACCAAGTGGGAGAACCAGCCCGAGCCGTCGCTGATCGACCGGCGCCCGGTGGTGCTCGATCCCATGACCGCCTACCAGATCACCTCCATGATGGAGGGCGTGGTGCAGCGCGGCACGGGCACGGCGCTCAAGGAACTGGGCAAGCCCATCGCCGGCAAGACCGGCACGACCAACGACGAGAAGGACGCCTGGTTCATCGGCTTCACGCCGGAAATCGTGGTCGGCATCTATCTCGGCTACGACAAGCCCAGGCCCATGGGCAAGGGCTCCACCGGCGGCCTCCTCTCCGCGCCCATCGCGCGCGACTTCATGAAGGTGGCCATCGCCGATCGTCCGGCCATTCCGTTCCGGGTACCTGCCGGCATCAAGCTGGTCCGCATCGACCGCAAGAGCGGACAGCGCACCAGCACGGGCGACGGCAATGCCATCCTCGAAGCCTTCAAGCCGGGCACCGCCCCGCCGGACGGCTATTCGGTGGCTGGCTATGCCGGCACCGACGGGTCCAATCCCGAGCCCGTCACCCCGGTGGCCCGAAGCGGCACGGGCGGCCTCTACTGAGGCTCGTGTCCTGCTCCCGATGCTCTGCTGCCCCCTCCTTCGCGGCGGCAGCGGAGCCATAGGCCGACGCTTGAGCGTGGCCGTGCGTCAGTATGCTGCAACGCCGGCGATGACGGTCCTGCGGGCACGCGCCTGCAAGGATTCTCGGCGGATACGGTGCCATCGCGACCGCGTCCCGGGACGCCGCTGCGAGCCCGGATTTTGACGCAGATTAACCTCATTCTTGTACCGTTCCTGTACAAGCGCCCAGAGATAGGTAAGCTAGTCACGCATGCCACTGGGTAAGCTGAAGATGTTGCGGGCGGACGGCCCGATGGCGTCCTCTTGACGCTTGGGGCCCACGGCCGGGAGCTTCAGCCATGGACGGGAAAATGGCGGATCGCCCAGCAGCTGCCCGCGCCCAAGGCCGCGAGGCCGTTGTCTTCTTCGACACGAACAACCTCGTCACCTTCATCAACACGGCGGCCGAACGCCTGTGGGGATTGAGTCCGGCCGAGGCGATCGGGCGCGACGTTGGCGAACTCATCCCCGGCGCAAGCGAGGAACGCGGGGGGGAACTTCCCCTCTCCATCGTGCGTAACGATGGCTCGCTCCTGGAGGGCGTCGTCTCCGTCACCCGCGCCCAGCACAAGCGCGAAACCTATTACATCGCCTTCGTGCGCCCCGCGCTGAGCCCCGTGGCGCCGCAGATGAGCCTCGGAATCCTGGCCGCGGTCGCCGAAAAGACCGACCGGGGCGTCCTCGTCGCCGACGCGCACGGCAAGGTGATCTACGCCAACTCCGCGTTCCATGACATGCTGGACGCCGGTATTGAAGGGCCGACCGGCCTCACCCTGGCCGAGCTGTTCTGCGGACGGCTCGGAAACGGCGGCTTCGCCGAACACATCAAAGACGCCATGGAACGGCGCATCTCCCTTGCGGAGGATGTCTCGCTCAAGGGCAAATCCGGAATGGAGGTCTGGGTGTCGGCAAACGTCACTCCGGTCATGGACCGCCAGACGGGCGAGCTGGAGCAGGTGGTCGCCGTCATCGCCGACATCACCCACACCCGGCTCGTGGAAGACCTGCAGCGCCAGGTGCTCGGCGCGCTGGCCGCCGATGCGCCCATGGCCGACATCATGGACATCCTGTGCCGCAAGGTGCAGGGCCTCGCGCCCGACGCGCTCTGCTCCATCCTCGGCGTCACCGCGGACGAGCGCCTCACCGTGCTCGCCGCCCCGAGCCTTCCAGCGGAGTTTTCCGCTGCGGTGGAGGGGGTCGCCATCGGCCCCAAGAGCGGCAGCTGCGGCACGGCCGCCTTCCGCGGGGTGCCGGTGCTGGTGGAGGATATCGCCACCAGTCCCCTCTGGGAGGACTTCCAGGACCTGCCCATCCCGCCCGGCATCACCGGCTGCTGGTCTATCCCGGTAAAGCTGCGTGGCGGCAAGGTGGCGGCCACCTTCGCCTTCTATTTCAAGACCGCGCGCGGCCCCACGCCGTGGCTTGAGAACGTCGTCGCCGCCTGCTCCGATCTCTGCGCGCTGGCACTGGAGCGCTTCGAGGCCAAGAAGCGCATCGAGATGCTGGCCAACGTGGACACGCTGACCGGCCTCGCCAACCGGCGCCAGCTCCATGCGATCCTTGAGGAATTGCTGGTGGAGGCCCGCACGCTGGAGCAGCCGCTCGCCGTGCTCTACCTCGACATCGACCACTTCAAGGATGTGAACGAGACGCTCGGCCATTCCACCGGCGACGAACTCCTGGTGGAGGTGTCGCGCCGGCTCAAGGCGCAGCTTCGCACCGGCGACGTGGTCGGACGGACCGGCGGCGACGAGTTCCTCATCATCGTGCACGACTGCACCGCGGAGGAGGCGGCCCGCATCGCCCGGCGGCTGCTGGAATATGTGGCGGCGCCCATCACCGCGCAGGCGCTCCACCTCACCATGTCCGCGTCGGTCGGCATCGCGCTCTTTCCCGAGCACGGAGCCGATGCGGAAACACTGCTCAAGCACGCTGATACCGCCGTGCATGAGGCCAAGCGCAAGGGGCGCGGCAAGTTCCATTTCTTCACCGAGGAACTGAACCGGCGGGTGCTGGACCGGCTCGTGCTTTCGGTGGCGCTGCGCGAGGCGATCCAGAACCGCGCCCTGCGCCTTGTCTACCAGCCGCAGGTGCTGCTTGCGTCCGGCGCGCTCCATGGCGTCGAGGCCCTCTCGCGCTGGACGGATCCGATCTACGGCGATGTCCCCGCCACCCGCTTCATTCCGCTCGCCGAAGAATACGGCCTCATCGAGAGCATCGACGAATGGGCGGTGGAAACCGCCTGCCAGCGCATCGCCGCCTGGCGCGCGGAGGGCGTGGACGTCCCGCACGTCTCGGTGAACCTCTCGCCGCTCAGCTTTCGCGGCGGCGATATCGTCGGCTTCATCTCCGGGGCGCTGCGCGAGTACGACCTGAAGCCGTCGGACCTCAGGGTCGAGATCACCGAGCGGGTGATGATGGACCAGCACCCGAACTCCTTCGCCACCGCGCGGGCCATCGAGGCGCTCGGCGTGCGCATCGCCATGGACGATTTCGGCACCGGCTATTCCAGCCTCAGCGCCCTCTCGCGCCTCCCCATCGCCGAGCTGAAGATCGACCGCTCCTTCATGCTCTCCATCGAGCAGGACCAGAATGCCCAGGCGCTGGCCACGGCGGTGATCCGCATCGGCCACAGCCTCGGCATGACGGTGGTGGCGGAGGGCGTGGAGACTCAGGCGCAGGCCGATCTCCTGCGATTCCTCGGTTGCCACGCGGCGCAGGGCTTCCTTTTCGCCCGTCCCATCGAAGCCGCGGACGTCGGCACTTGGCTCGCCGCGCAGCGAGCCCGGTGAGCCATTTCTCCGCCTGATCCCCTTCCCCGCCGGCCCGGCGTTTACACTCGCGCGCCCCGCCGCTATTTTCCGCGGCCCTCAGCCGGAGAAAGATGAGCCATGCGCGCGGAACTCGCCGCAAAAGTCGACGAGATCAAAGCCTCCCTCGACCTGTTGCGGTCCCACCTCGACGTGGACCGCTCGCGCCGGCGCCTGGCCGAACTCAACGCCATCGTTGAAGATCCCAAGCTCTGGGACGATCCCGAGCGGGCGCAGAAGCTGATGCAGGAGCGCACCAGCCTGGAGGACGGTCTCGGCGCCATCGACCGGGTGGAGCGCGACCTTGCCGACAATATCGAGCTGATCGATCTCGGCGAGTCGGAAGGCGACGAGGGCGTGATCTCCGAGGCCGCAGCATCCCTCGACGGGCTGAAGGCGGAACTCGCGCGGCGCGAGCTGGAGGCCCTTCTGTCGGGCGAAGCCGATTCCAACGACAGCTATCTCGAAGTCCATGCCGGTGCTGGCGGCACCGACAGCCAGGACTGGGCGGAGATGCTCCTGCGCATGTACCGCCGCTGGTGCGAACGCCACGGCTTCAAGGTGGAGCTGATGGACGAGAGCCAGGGCGAGCAGGCCGGGCTGAAGTCCGCCACCATCCAGGTGAAGGGCCACAATGCCTATGGCTGGCTGAAGACCGAGGCCGGCGTCCACCGCCTGGTGCGCATCTCGCCCTTCGATTCCAACGCGCGGCGGCAGACCTCTTTCGCCTCGGTGGACGTCTATCCCGTGGTGGACGACCGCATCGTGGTGGACATCAAGGAAGCCGACGTGCGGGTGGACACCATGCGCTCCGGCGGCGCCGGCGGCCAGCATGTGAACAAGACGGAATCGGCGGTGCGCCTCACCCATATCCCCACCGGCATCGCCGTGGTGAGCGAGGGCGACCGCTCCCAGCACAAGAATCGCGCCACGGCCTGGAACATGCTCCGCGCCAAGCTCTACGACCTCGAGCTGAAGAAGCGCGAGGCGGAGGCCATGGCCGAGCAGGCGGCCAAGACAGACATCGGCTGGGGCCACCAGATCCGCTCCTACGTGCTCCAGCCCTATCAGCTGGTGAAGGATCTGCGCACCGGCGTCACCTCCGGCACGCCGCAGGAGGTGCTGGACGGCGATCTCGATCCCTTCATGCAGGCCGCCCTCGCCCAGCGCGCCTATGGCGGCGGGCCGGAGAGCGTCGACGACGTGGACTGATCCCCGGGGAAATCAGTCCGGCCACCGGCCATTCCGCCCTCCGACGGGTAATGTCGGAGACGCGACAATTGGGGCGGCCTGAGCAGCGGCCCCGTTTTTGCTTCAGCTTTCCCGCCCCGTCCGGGCCTGGGAAAGCTGTTGTGATGACCGAACTCTTCGCCATCTGCGCCACCTACGAGATTCAGGATGGCGACGCCCGCGGCTTCGTGCTCGCGCGGCTCGACGCGGACGGCAACAAGAAGGCGTGGCCAATCTTCATCGCCCGCCGCGGCAACAGCTTCCACGGCTACGAGAATGTCTGCCCGCACGAGGGCAAGCGGCTCGACGCCTATCCCGGCGAGTTCCTGGACCGCGAAGCCAATTTCCTCGCCTGCGGGCGACACCAGGCGAAGTTCGACCCCGACACCGGCGTCTGCTTCATCGGCCCCTGCAAGGGCAAGTCTCTCACCCCCATCGAGATCGTCGTGGATGACGGCGACGTCTGCCTCGTCAACGTCCCCCTCGCCGAGGAGGACGGTCTGGACGTGGAGGACCCCAACGAGATGCCCGAGGTATTGATTACCGGCGATTGAGGCTCACGCCTCCGCTGGACAAGAGGTCGTGTCCGAAGGGCACGGCAGACCGGGGCCTCGTGCCCGGTCCGGCCATCCACGGCCGGCGCACACGAGGGTCTCCACGGCACGCCTTTTGGGGCACGCCCATAACGACCTCACCCAAGGACTTTCCCATGACCGCTGTTGCTGACACGCCTTTTGCCAAGCTGAGCACCGAGGGCCGCCTGCTGAAGCCGACCCTGAATGCCGACACCCACGTCGCCGGCCGTTTCGGCTTCCGCGGCGAGATTGCCTATGACGGGCCGGAGACGGTGCTGAAGGAGGTGTTCTCGGTCGCGGAAGACGGCAAGCCCGCCATCGGCTTCCTCGCCGGCTCCATCACCAGCTACGAGAACCTGCCCAAGCTGGTGGAAACGCTCGGCGCCGCGCTGGACGGTGACGGCAAGTATTTCGTCTATATCTCGGACCTGCCCCAGGGCAACCGCCTGCTGATCCGCTTCGGCGACGTGAAGATCTTCGCCATCTTCCTCGATGAGACCTCGGTCTACAACGAGCTGATCGACACCTTCTACGTGGACAAGGTGAAGCTCAAGAAGTTCGACACCGCCGCCAAGCTCGACGCCCTCGCCGACGTGGGGCTGAAATATGCGGAAGTCGCGCACTACAAGGAAGTGTCCTACGAGGACGGCCTCGCCATCAAGAACGCCGCCTGATCAGGCATTGTCCGGGGACGGAGGGCTGCCCCGCCTCCGTCTGCCCGTCACCGACATTGCCCCGAGCCGTTCGCGCAAAGTTGTCTTCCTGCAATTTCAGCCGGACAGATAAATTTTGCATCCGGCTGACGGTAAAATAATCCGACACACAGCCTGTCTTTCTGGCCTCGTCCGAATATCGCGACGAAGTTTTTGTCTTGTGCCTGCAAAATCAACCCCATAGCTTTTCCGCGTTTTGGATATCCGCGCGAAACGTCGGCGGACCATCGGGGGGCACTCGAATGGCGAGGTTTTTTTCAGGGAGAATGCTGACGACAGCAATTCTCGGTTTCGCTCTTGCGGGGTTCACGTCAGGCGCGGCGCGCGCCTTCGGTGGGGGCGACTGCAACATGTTCGCTCAGTCGAATATCGCGCGGGTGCAGGAGATATCCATCGATACCGGAGGCGCGGATTTCGGCGACTTCCCCCACCTGTTCGGGTCCCCCCTCGGCAAGGCGATCATCTGCTGGGCGAGCGATGGCCGTGTAGCGGTCCGAGGCACCCTGTTCGCCGATAACTTCCGCGAGCCCATCCAGGCCATTCTGAAGGTGCGCTTCCGCAGCAACAGCGGTACCTGGACGCCCTTCGCGCAGGGTGACGTGTCCGGCAACGGCGGCCTGGTCGCCTTCCAGAGATTCTTTCGCACCTCGCCGCGCGGGCAGTTCAACCGCGTCCAGATTCGGTTGGAGACCTTCCGGGATTCCGCCCTCCCCAACGACCGGGCGATTACGGTCGCGGACGAGATCTTCCGGCGCTGAGCCGGTCCCGCAGATCTGACCTGAAGCAGTGGGTTGGTCCGGAAGGATTTGGGTCCGGCCCAAAACGCAAAATGCCCGGGACCGTGGTCCCGGGCATTGTTTTTACCGAAGAAGTGAAATCCCTCAGCTACAGCCGGTCGTCCCGCCGCAGGTATCGCACTTCAGGCAGGTGCCGTTGCGCACCATGGTGAAGTTCATGCACTCGGGGCAGGCTTCGCCCTCATAACCCTTGGCCTTGGCCTCGGCGCGGGCTTCGGCCTTGCGGGCAGTGGCGGACCAGGGGAGCGACTTCTCCATCAGGCTCTCGACTGCCGCTTCCAGATGCTCCACCTCGGGCGAGGCCTCGGCGAGTTCGGCGGTGTCGGCCTTCAGCGCGGTCGCGCCAACGGTGGTCGCACGGAGCATGGTCACGTTGTCGGTGCCCGAGCGCGGCTCGGGGGCCACCGGCTGGGACACCAGCAGGTTCACCGTCTTGCCGCGCACGAGACCCTTGGAGACGATGCGGGCCGACGGATTGGTCGGCGCCTTGCCTTCGTCCACACCCTTGCCGAGGGCGTCGAAGCCGGTCTCGGAGAGGTCCACGTGGCCGAGATCGTTGCGGCCGAGATAGCTCACCGCCAGCTCGCGGAACACATAGTCGAGCATGGACGTGGCGTACTTGATGGTGTCGTTGCCCTGCACCGGGCCGGCTGGCTCGAAGCGGGTGAAGGTGAAGGCGTCCACATATTCATCGAGCGGCACGCCGTACTGGAGGCCGAGCGAGATGGCGATGGCGAAGTTGTTGAGGAGCGAGCGGAGCGCCGCGCCCTCCTTGTGCATGTCGATGAAGATCTCGCCGAGGCGGCCGTCATCATATTCGCCGGTACGCAGATAGACCTTGTGGCCGCCCACCACCGCCTTCTGGGTATAGCCCTTGCGGCGGTCGGGCATCTTCTCCCGCTCGCGCACGCGGTGCTCGACGATGCGCTCCACCACCCGTTCGACGATCTTCTCCGTGACCGACGCGGTGCGGGCCGCGTTGGGCTGGGCGAGCACGGCGTCCAGCGCGTCGTCCTCGTCCTCCTCGTCCGCCACAAGCTGGGCGTTGAGGGGCTGGGAAAGCTTGGAGCCGTCGCGATAAAGCGCGTTCGCCTTCAGCGCGAGGCGCCAGGACAGCAGGTAGGCCGCCTTGCAATCCTCGACGCTGGCGTCGTTGGGCATGTTGATCGTCTTGGAGATGGCGCCCGTGATGAAGGGCTGCGCCGCCGCCATCATGCGGATGTGGCTCTCCACCGAGAGATAGCGCTTGCCGATGCGGCCGCACGGGGAGGCGCAGTCGAACACCGGCAGGTGCTGGGCCTTAAGGAAGGGCGCGCCCTCCAGCGTCATCGCCCCGCAGACATGCACATTGGCGGCGTCGATGTCTGCCTTGGAGAAGCCGAGGAAGGCGAGCAGGTCGAACTTCGGGTCGGCGAGCTGGGCCGCCGGCACCTTCAGGCTGTTGGCGAGGAATTCCTCGCCGAACGTCCAGCGGTTGAAGGCGAACTTGATGTCGAACGCGGTCTTCACCGCGGCCTCGGCCTTGGCGATGGCCGCGTCGTCGAAGCCCTTGGCGCGCAGCGAGCCGTGGTTGATGGCCGGCGCGTTGGCGAGCGAGCCGTGGCCCACCGCATAGGCCTCGATCTCGGCGATCTCGGCTTCCTTGTAGCCGAGGGTGCGCAGCGCCTCGGGCACGGCGCGGTTGATGATCTTGAAGTAGCCGCCGCCGGCCAGCTTCTTGAACTTCACCAGCGCGAAGTCGGGCTCGATGCCGGTGGTGTCGCAGTCCATCACCAGGCCGATGGTGCCGGTGGGGGCGATCACCGAGACCTGCGCGTTGCGGTAGCCGTGCTTCTCGCCCAGCTCCAGCGCCTTGTCCCAGGCCGCGGTGGCGTGGGCGACGAGGCGGGTGTCCGGGCAGGACAGGTGATCGAGCGGCACCGGGGCGATGGAGAGGCCTTCATAGCCCTCGGCGATGCCGTGGGCGGCGCGGCGATGGTTGCGGATCACCCGCAGCATGGACTGGGCATTGGCCGAATAGGCCGCGAACGTGCCCAGCTCCTTCGCCATCTCGGCGGAGGTGGCGTAGCAGACGCCGGTCATGATGGCCGAGAGCGCGCCGCAGATGGCACGGCCCTGGGGCGAGTCATAGGGAATGCCGCTCGACATGAGCAGGCCGCCGATATTGGCATAGCCGAGGCCCAGCGTGCGGTACTCGTAGGAGAGCTCGGCAATGCGGCGCGAGGGGAACTGCGCCATCAGCACGGAGATTTCCAGCACCACGGTCCACAGCCGCACGGCGTGCTCGTAGCTCTCCACGTCGAACCTTTTCTCGGCGTCGCGGAACTGCAGCAGGTTCAGCGAGGCGAGGTTGCAGGCCGTGTCGTCGAGGAACATGTATTCCGAGCACGGATTGGAGGCGCGGATCTCGCCGGCCGCCGGGCAGGTGTGCCAGTCGTTCACCGCGGTGTGGAACTGGATGCCGGGGTCGGCGCAGTGCCACGCGGCCGAGCCGATCTTCTCCCACAGCTCGCGGGCCTTGATGGTCTTCGCCACCTTGCCGTCGGTGCGGCGGATGAGCTTCCAGTCCTCGTCGGCCTCGACCGCGCGCAGGAAGTCGTCGGTGACACGGACGGAATTGTTGGAGTTCTGGCCGGCGACGGTGATGTAGGCCTCGCCGTCCCAATCGGTGTCGTAGATGGCGACATCGATGTCCTTGTAGCCCTGGCGGGCATACTGGATCACCCGACGGATGGCAGCGTCAGCCACCGCCGCCTTGCGGGCGGCCTTGATCTCGCGCTTGAGAGCCGGGTTCTTCTCCGGGTCGAAGCAGTCGTCACCATTGCCTTCGCAATTTACGCAGGCCTTGAGCACGGCCTTGAGGTGCTTGGCATTGAGCTTGGAGCCGGTGACGAGGGAGGCGACCTTCTGCTCCTCGATCACCTTCCAGTCCACATAGGCCTCGATATCCGGATGGTCGGCATCGACCACCACCATCTTGGCGGCGCGGCGAGTGGTGCCGCCGGACTTGATGGCGCCCGCCGCGCGGTCGCCGATCTTGAGGAAGCTCATGAGGCCGGACGAGCGGCCGCCGCCGGACAGCTTCTCGCCCTCGCCGCGCAGCGCGGAGAAGTTGGAGCCGGTGCCGGAGCCGTACTTGAACAGGCGCGCCTCGCGCACCCACAGGTCCATGATGCCGCCGTCGCTCACCAGATCGTCGCTGACGGACTGGATGAAGCAGGCGTGCGGCTGGGGATGCTCATAGGCCGAGGTGGAGGCCGTCAGCTCGCCGGTCTGGTAGTCCACATAATAGTGGCCCTGCCCCGGCCCATCGATGCCGTAGGCCCAGAACAGGCCGGTGTTGAACCACTGCGGCGAGTTGGGCGCGGCCATCTGCATGGCGAGCATGTAGCAATGCTCATCGAAGAAGGCCTGCGCGTCGGCCTCGCTGTCGAAATAGCCGCCCTTCCAGCCCCAATAGGTCCAGGTGCCGGCCAGACGATCGAACACCTGCTTGGCCGAGGTCTCGCCGACAAGGCGCTCCTTCTCGGGCAGGCCCGCAAGCGCTTCGTGGTCGGCCACGGAACGCCACAGGAAGGAGGGGATGGAATTCTCCTCCACCTTCTTCAGGCGCGCGGGCACACCGGCCTTGCGGAAATATTTCTGCGCGAGGATGTCGGACGCGACCTGCGAGAACTGCGCAGGCACCTCGATGCCCTCCTGGCGGAAGACCACGGAGCCGTCGGGGTTGCGGATCTCGCTCACGGTCTCGCGGAACGGAATGTCCGCGTAAGGGGAACGACCCTCTTGCGTGTAGCGGCGTTCGACGCGCATGACCGGTGCTCCTTCGGCTCGGCCCCGCTCGGGCCGATCATTCTACAGGACGAATATGGCGGACGGCTTCCCGTCAGGTACGGCGCAGCGCGCCGTCCCTTTGCAAGGACTGCCGACTTCGGGTTCTGGTGAGGTGCCCATGCCGCATAAGCTACGCGAGGCGCGGGTCGTTGATGGGCGTGACGCTAGTGTGAGTCCGCGCCGTCCGTCAACGCACCTCAGAGTGGCCCGAAGTGCCTTCGAACTACGACCAATGGTGCTCCATCGGCCGGCAGGGCACAAGATGTTGGGTCTCATATGGTGAGGAAACGCTTAATTTCAATGTAGTGCCGGGGCGTCGCGGCCTGCGCCGGGGCGATCGGGCCGCGCCAGTCCGCATTTTTTCCGGCATGCCCGTCATCCACAGCTTGTCCAAAAATTTGCCATCCCATTGTCACGTTCGAGATGCGCGTGGGCAGCAACCGAGGGGATAGGGCGACACCGGACGTATGCGCCCGCCACATAGCGGGCTTGTCTCAGGGCGATAGAGACCGTCTGGTCATATAGCGCGCAACAATCTATCAACTGGCGGCAACCGTTCGCGCCGTTGGCTCACTGCCCCATCCAGCCGCGACAGAAAATTGCCGGACCCTTCAGCCGCCGCCAACGGCTCCCGGCCTTTACGGGGCGCAGTTGGAAAGTACCGGCATGTCCACGACCTTCGCCGCAGACGCGGCGCCAGCAGCCAATCCCCGCTCCCGCGTCATCCTCGCGAGCCTGATCGGCACCACCATCGAGTTCTACGACTTCTACGTCTACGCCACGGCGGCGGTGCTGGTGTTTCCGCACCTGTTCTTCCCGGCCGGCAATGACACGACGGCGCTCCTCGCCTCGTTCGCCATCTTCGGCGCGGCCATGGTGGCGCGTCCGCTGGGCGCCATCTTCTTCGGCCACCTCGGCGACAAGAAGGGCCGCAAGATTACTCTGGTGGGCGCGCTGCTCACCATGGGCATCGCTACCTTCCTCATCGGCCTGCTGCCCACCTTCCAGACGGCCGGCTGGTTCGCGCCCCTGCTGCTGGTGATCCTGCGCCTCGCCCAGGGCTTCGCGCTGGGTGGCGAGTGGAGCGGCGCGGCTCTGGTCGCCACCGAGAATGCGCCGGCCGGCAAGCGCGCCGTCTACGGCACCTTCCCCCAGCTCGGTGCGCCCATCGGCTTCATCATCGCCAACGGCCTGTTCCTCGCCATCGCGGCGCTCATGCCGTCGAGCGATCCCTCCCGCCCGTCCGACGCCTTCCTGTCCTGGGGCTGGCGCCTGCCGTTCCTGTTCTCGGCGGTGATGGTGATCGTGGGCCTGTGGGTGCGCATGTCGCTGGTGGAGAGCCCGGCCTTCGCCAAGGCGCTGGAGCACGGCCGCATCCAGAAGCTGCCGCTGGCCGCCGCGTTCAAGACCCACTGGCGCGAGCTGATCCTCGGCACCTTCTACATGCTCGCGACCTACGTGCTGTTCTACCTGATGACCACCTTCTCGCTGAGCTACGGCCGCGCGCCCACGACGGCGGCGGTGCCGGGGCTCGGCTACGACTACCGCACCTTCGTGCTGATGATGATCGGCGGCGTGGTGTTCTTCGGCATCTTCACCCTGGTGTCCGGCCCCTGGGCCGACCGCTGGGGCCGCCGCCGCACGCTGATCGGCATCACCGCCGCCATCGTGCTGTTCGGCCTTTTGTGGGTGCCGATCCTCTCCGCCGGTCCGGTGGGCGTGATGGCATGGCTCATCATCGGCTTCACCCTGATGGGCCTCACCTTCGGCCCCATGGGCGCGCTGCTGCCGGAGCTGTTCCCGGCCAACGTGCGCTACACCGGCTCGGGCATCTCCTACAATGTCTCGTCCATCCTCGGCGCGGCGGTGGCTCCGTTCATCGCGGTGGCGCTGTGGAGCTATGGCGGCGGCAGCCCGTTCTGGGTCGGCGTCTATCTCTCGGTCATGGCGCTGCTCACGCTCACGGCCCTGCTCATCGGCAAGGAAACCCGCGACGTGAACATGGACCACTGAGGGCCGGACGCGCCGCACGTCGCACGCCTCTTGCGCCGGACGGGAAAAGGGAGTGAACCTCCTGGGTCCCGTCCGCGTAGGAAGGTGCGTCATGACAGCCGCTCCATCCCTCCTGTGGTTCCGAGACGATCTGCGCCTCGCCGATAACCCGGCGCTGAACGCCCTCGCCGAGGCCGGCGCGCCCATCGCCGCGCTCTATGTCCTGGATGAGGACAGCCCGCATATCCGCCCGCTCGGCGGCGCCGCCCGCTGGTGGCTCGCCCAATCCCTGCGGGCGCTCAGGGCCGACCTCTCCCATCACGGCATTCCCCTGATCCTGCGGCAGGGGCCGGCCACCCGCATCGTGCCGGAGATGGCTGCCGCGCTCGGCGCCGCCACCGTCGCCTTCAACGACCGGGCGGGCGAGGCCGAGGGCAAGCTGGACCGGGCCATCACCGCCCGGCTCGCGGCCGAGGATCGCCGCGTGCTGCGCTTCTGCGCCCACCTGCTGCATCCGCCCGGAACGGTGCTGGGCGGATCGGGGCGCATGCCGCGCACCTTCTCCTCTTTCCATCGTGCGGCCCTGCGCGAGCGCGATCTCTCCCCGCCCCTACCCGCTCCGAAGCACCTCAAGGGCGTGGCCCGCGCGCCGGAGGGCGACACGCTGGAGAGCTTCGCGCTGGAGCCCGAAAAGCCGGACTGGGCCAGCGGGCTCCGTGCCGCATGGAACGTGGGCGAGGCGGCGGCGCGGCAGCGGCTTTCCGCCTTCATCGACGACGGACTTAAAGGCTACGCCACGGGCCGCGACCGACCGGACCTCGACCACGTCTCCCGCCTGTCCCCGCATCTCAGGTTCGGCGAAATTTCCCCCCGCCAGATCCTCTTCGCCGTCCGCCACGTGGTGGACGCGGGCGCGGTGCCGGGCAGCGACGCAGCCAAGTTCGAGGCTGAACTCTACTGGCGGGAATTTTCCTACCATCTCCTCGCCGAGGAGCCGGACATCGCCCGGCGCAACATCCAGCCGAGCTTCGACGCCTTCCCCTGGCGCGAGTGCTCCGGCGAATTGAAGGCGTGGCGGCGCGGCCTGACCGGCTATCCGCTGGTGGACGCGGGCATGCGCCAGCTCTGGCAGACGGGCTGGATGCACAATCGGGTGCGGATGGTGGTGGCCTCCTTCCTCGCCAAGCACCTGCTCATCGACTGGCGCGCCGGCGAAGACTGGTTCTGGGACACGCTGGTGGACGCAGACGCCGCCAACAATGCTGCCTCGTGGCAATGGGTGGCCGGCTCCGGCCTCGATGCCGCGCCCTATTTCCGCATCTTCAATCCGGTGATGCAGGGCGAGAAATTCGATCCCGACGGCACCTATGTGCGCACTTATGTGCCCGAGCTGAAGCGCCTGCCGGCGAAGCTCATCCACCACCCGTGGACCGCCCCGCAGGATACCCTCGCCGCCGCAGGCATCAGGCTCGGCCACACCTATCCCAAGCCCCTCGTGGACCACGCCGCCGCCCGTGACCGCGCCCTGCGCGCCTTCGAGCATCTGCGGCACGCGGCCCCCACAGAGGCGCGCGCGGCCGCCCGCTGACGCCTCTTCCCGGCGCAATCCCATGCGTTTGCGCCGGCCTGCCAACGCCGCTATTGAGGGGAGACGCGCGCCGAGGCAGCATAAGGCCCATTAAATTTCACATTGCGATGAAGGTATTTCTTCCATGATCCGTAACGGCCTTGTGGACTCCATCGGAAACACACCCCTTATCCGTCTGAAGCGGGCCTCCGAGGAGACCGGCTGCGACATCCTCGGCAAGGCGGAGTTCCTCAATCCCGGCCAGTCGGTGAAGGACCGCGCGGCGCTCGGCATCATCCAGGATGCGGTGGCCCGCGGCGAGCTGAAGCCCGGCGGGGTGATCGTGGAAGGCACGGCCGGCAATACGGGAATCGGCCTCGCGCTGGTGGCCGCGCCGCTCGGCTTCCGCACCGTGATCGTCATTCCCGAGACCCAGTCCCAGGAAAAGAAGGACATGCTGCGGCTCGCCGGCGCGACGCTGGTGGAAGTGCCGGCCGTCGCCTACGCCAACCCCAACAATTACGTGAAGGTCTCCGGCCGCCTCGCCGAGGCGCTGGCCAAGACCGAGCCGAACGGTGCCATCTGGGCCAACCAGTTTGACAACGTGGCCAACCGGCAGGCCCATATCGACACCACGGGCCCGGAAATCTGGGAGCAGACGCAGGGCAAGGTGGACGGCTTCATCTGCGCCGTGGGCACCGGCGGCACGCTGGCCGGCATCGGCATGGCGCTGAAGGCGCGCAACAAGGACATCAAGATCGGCCTCGCCGATCCCATGGGCGCCGCGCTCTATTCCTATTACACGACCGGTGAGCTGAAGGCCGAGGGCTCCTCCATCACCGAGGGCATCGGGCAGGGGCGCATCACCGCCAACCTCGTCGACGCGCCGGTGGATGCCGCCTTCCAGATCCCGGACGAGGAAGCACTGCCTGTCGTATTCGACCTGCTGGAGCACGAGGGCCTGTGCCTCGGCGGCTCGTCGGGTGTGAACGTCGCCGGCGCCATCCGCCTCGCGAAGGAGCTGGGGCCGGGCCACACCATCGTGACCATCCTCTGCGACTACGGCACGCGCTACCAGTCGAAGTTGTTCAACCCCGAGTTCCTGCGCTCCAAGAACCTGCCGGTGCCGGAATGGCTGGAGCGCAAGGCCGAGGTGCCGAACGTCCTCGTCTGACGGCTTGACGCGGGGCGCGTTCCAGCCGAGGAAACCGCGCCCCGCCCGAACGCGAGCGAGATCGTCATGAGCACTGCGTCCGAGACTACCCTGCCGGTGGACACCCCTGAGAGCCCGTTCGTCTCCACCGAGTGGCTCGCGGCCAATCTCGGCGCGCCGGACCTCGTGGTGGTGGACGCCTCCTGGCACATGCCCGCTTCGGGCCGCAGCGGCGCCAAGGAATATCTCGCCGAGCACATTCCCGGCGCGGTGCATTTCGACATCGACACCATCGCCGACCACTCCACGCCCCTGCCCCACATGCTGCCGGACGCGCACAGCTTCGCGGTAGCCGTGGGGGCGCTGGGCATCGGCGACGGCCTGCGCATCGTGGTCTATGATTCCGTCGGCCTGTTCTCCGCGCCGCGTGTGTGGTGGACCTTCCGCGCCTTCGGCGCGGGCGACGTGAAGCTGCTGGATGGCGGCCTGCCCAAGTGGAAGGCCGAAGGCCGCCCGCTGGAGGATGGCCCGGTGCGCCGCCTGCCGGCGAGCTTCACCCCGCGCTTCGACCATTCCCTCGTCGCCGACATCGAGCGGGTGGATCAGGCACTCAAGACCGGTTCGGCGCAGGTGCTCGACGCCCGCCAGGACACCCGCTTCCGCGGCGAGGCGCCGGAGCCGCGCGAGGGCCTGCCCTCCGGCCACATGCCTGGAAGTTTCAACCTGCCGCACGGCCTCATCGTGAAGGACGGCCGCCTCGTGCCGCCGGCCGAGCTGCGCAAGGCCATCGACGGCTCCGGCCTCGATCTCGCGCGCCCGGTCATCACCTCGTGCGGCTCCGGCGTCTCCGCCGCCATCCTCTGGGTGGCGCTGGAAATGGTCGGGAAAGCCCCCCTCGCCCTCTATGACGGCTCGTGGACGGAATGGGGCGCGAGCGGCAAGGAGATCGCCGTCGGCTGACGGCGCGCGACCTGGAACGGGGCCGCGCCTGCGGCAGCGTGGGCACTGCAAAAGGATTTGCGGTGCAGCGCAAAAATGGTATCTCATCTCATACGTTTGAATGAGGTGAGCTGCCTTGGCGTCCGCAGGAACCGAGGATCGTGAGCGCCGGTTTCGGCGCCGGCCCTCCTTGCAACGTGTCGTCGACGGATCGTCTCAGGATGATCGACGTCGCTTCGAAACGATCAGCAGCGCCTCAGGCTCCGCCTCGATATCCGTGACGCCGTAATGCGCGGCAAAGCCGCGGCACCCGAGATTGGCTCCCTGTCGGAAGATTTGCCCGCCATGTCGATTCTTGATGCGAAGCAGTCGTCGTCGGTCTTCGGCAAACCGAGCTTCTCGCTCTCGCACCGCATCCACCGGGCGGTGTGGAATGTGACGTGGCTCCTTCTGGCCTCGTGGACGCCGCCGCCGCTCCATGCCTGGCGTCGTTTCCTGCTGCGGCTGTTCGGCGCCAAGATCGCGCCAGGCGCGCGCATCTACGGCTCGACCAAGGTCTGGTATCCGCCCAACCTCACCATGGGACGGCACTCCGTCATCGGCTGGGGCACCCTCGTCTACACCCAGGACAAGGTGGAGCTTGAGGAGTTCGCCAACGTGGCCCAGCGCTGCCACCTGTGCACCGGCTCCCACGACATCGACGATCCCGACTTCCAGCTCATCACGCGCCCGATCCTGATCCGCCGCCACGCCTGGGTCGCCTCCGACGCCTTTGTCGGACCGGGGGTCACCATGGAGGAAGGCGCGGTTCTCGGCGGGCGGGGTGTCGCCTTCAAGTCGCTCGCCGCCTGGACCGTCTACGGCGGCAACCCGGCCCGCGAAATCCGCAAGCGCAGGCCGGTCGCCTGAGGCCCCGTCTCCCGAAATATCCGGTTGGAGTTCATTGCGATGTCGAATGATCGCCGTCTGCTAATTACGGGTGGATCCGGGTTCATCGGGTCTGAACTGGCACGCCTCGCCGGCGAGGCTGGCTTCGAGATCGTGAACCTCGACATCAAGCCGCCTGTTGCGGCTGCACAGAAGCCGATGTGGCGCCAGCTCGACGTGCGCGACGCCGACGCGGTCCGCCGCGCGGTCCTGGAGGCTCAGCCGAGCCACATCGCTCACCTCGCCAGCGATATCGACGTCAACATCAAGCACCTGAACGAATTCAAGACCACCATCGACGGCACCCGCAACGTGCTGGCCGCGGCCGAGGCCCTGCCCGGCCTCAAGCGCTTCCTGCACACGTCCACCCAGTATGTGGTGCGCCCCGGCGTGGTGCCGAAGTCGGAAACCGACTATGTGCCCTACACCGTCTACGGCGAGGCGAAGACCGAGACCGAGCGGCTGGTGCGTGCGAGCAAGGTCGGCGATTGGATCATCGCCCGTCCGACCGTGATCTGGGGTCCCGGCCATCCGTCCTTCGCCCAGCAGATCTGGCGCCGCATGGCCGAGGGGCGCTATCGCCACCCGGCGACCGCCAAGCCGCTTATGCGCGGCTACGGCTATGTCACCAACACCGCCTGGCAGATGCTCAAGCTGCTGGAGGCACCGCGCCCGAGCCTGTCCCACACTGTCTATTATCTCGGCGACGGCATGATCGAGTACGGCGCCTGGGCCGATGCCTTCTGCGTGCCGCTCACCGGACGCCCGGCCAAGCGCCTGCGCACGGAGGGTCTCTGGGCACTGGGCGCCATCGGCTCGGCCATGCGCGCTGCGGGACTGCCGGCCCCTTACGACATGGGTCGCTATTTCCGCATGACCACCCCCGGCCCGACCGACTTCGGGCCCATCAACGGGGTGGCAAACCCGCTCCAGGTCTCCTTCGACGAGGGCGTCGCTCGCACGCTGGTCTGGCTGCGCGAGGTGGATCCGGTGCTGTTCGCCGGCGACAAGGCGGCACGGCAGGCGGCCTGACCGCGCGGAAGACCCGGCGGAGTGGCATCGTCTCCGCCGGCCGTGGACGGAGCGCCCAGCTGCCCGACGCGGGTTTCGGCATGGCCGTGTCCGCGTTTGCGGTATCTCAGTCAGGCGCGCTGATGTGAGGGGCGAGGCGATATCGCCTAGGGATCGAGCTCGGTATCCCAGTAGAGATAATCCAGCCAGCTCTCATGCAGGTAGTTCGGCGGGAAGTGCCGGCCGTTCTGGTGGAGATCGTGGACGGAC
This sequence comes from Xanthobacter aminoxidans, assembly GCF_023571765.1. Lineage (GTDB taxonomy): Bacteria > Pseudomonadota > Alphaproteobacteria > Rhizobiales > Xanthobacteraceae > Xanthobacter > Xanthobacter aminoxidans. Next base: position 389,828 of record NZ_JAMJXC010000004.1, read on the forward strand.
GGCTGGAAGGGCGTCTGGGCGGGCCACATCCCCGCGTCCGCCGGCATATGGCCGCCCTTGCGCAGATTGCACGGGGAGCAGGCGGCGACCACATTCTCCCAGGTCGTCTGGCCTCCCTTCGAGCGTGGAATCACGTGGTCGAAGGTGAGATCCTCGCGGGAGCCGCAATATTGGCAGGAGAAGCGGTCGCGCAGGAAGACGTTGAAGCGGGTGAAGGCGGGCTGCCGGGTCGGCTTCACGAAGGTGCGCAGTGAAACGACGCTGGGCAGCCGGATTTCAAAGCCCGGACTTCGCACCGCCTTGTCGTAATATTCGACGATGTTCACCCGGTCGAGAAAGACCGCCTTGATGGCATCCTGCCAACTCCAGACCGACAGCGGGTAATAGCTCAACGGGCGGTAGTCCGCGTTGAGCACGAGCGCTGGCCAGGCACCTGGTGACAAAGCAGTGGTCAAGGACCGAACTCCTCGTCTTCGCACCCGAATCGCGCCTGACGATCCCGGTACGCGGCGGATACTCTATATGCTCCGTGTCACTGTTGTGAAGCCGAGGCCAAACCACGGCCATTTCCGGGCATTTACTCGCGCCACCACCGCGCCTGCTTCTGTTACCGTCTCAGCGCGGCTTTGCTGCGAGGAACTCGGCGAGGAAGGCGCCGCCATGGGCGAGGCCGCCATCGTCGATGCCGTGCCCGAGCCCCTGACTGAGGTGCCATTCCACCGGCACGCCGGCATCTGCGAGGCCGCGGGCGGAGGCAAACAGGGCCTGGGCCGGTATCACCTCGTCCTCCGTGCCGTGCACCAGAAGGATGGGCGGGCGCGTGCGGAGTTGCAGGTCGCGCGGCACCCCGCCCGCCGCCTCCACCCACAGACCCGAATAGGCGACCACGGCGGCCGGTGCTACGGCGGCGGTGGTCGCGATCTTCAGCGCCATCATCGCGCCCTGGCTGAAACCGACCAGCGCCAGCCGCGACGGCGGCAGATCGTATTTCGCCAGTTCCACCTCCAGGAATGCAGCCAGCACGGGCGCCGCGGCCTCGGCGCCACGGGCCAGTTCGTGGGGATCACGGAAGCTCAGCGGGAACCACTGCCGGCCAACCGGCGCGCCCTCGCAGGGGTCGGGGGCGTGGGGCGAGATGAAAGCGGTGCCGGGCAGCAGGTCGGCCCAGGCGTTGCCGAGGTCGATGAGGTCGCGCCCGTCCGCGCCATAGCCGTGCAGCAGCACGACGAGGCTGTCAGGCGCGCCACCATGGCGCGGGCGCAGGCGCGGGCCGTCGAGAATGGGCTCGTCGAGGGAAACGCCGTCGAGGGGAAAGGACATGGGCACGCTCTTCTCAGGCCGGGGCGCCGAGGCGGGCGCGCCGCGCACCATAATACGCCCACAGCAGATGAGCCGCCACGCCACGCAGCGGCCGCCAATCCTCGGCGATGGCGCGCAGGCCGAGGGGCGTGCAGCGGCCGCCCAGCTCGAACGCATCGCCCATCGCCACCTGGAGCGCGAGGTCGCCATGGGGAAAGGCATCGGCGCGGCCGAGACAGAACAGGAGGTAGATATCGGCGGTCCAAAGCCCGATGCCGGGCAGCCGCGTCATCACCTCGGCCGCGGCATCCGCCTCCATGCGCGCCACGGCCTCAAGGTCCACTTCGCCTTCCGCGAGCGCGCGGGCGATGCCGGTGAGGGTGCGGATCTTCGGTGCGGACAGGCCGGCCCCGCGCAATGTCTCCACCGGCGCGGCCAGCATGGCCTCCACCGTGGGCGTCCCGCCCATCGCGGCCTCGAACCGCGCGGAGATGGCCCGCGCCGAGGCGACCGACAATTGCTGGGCGATCACCACCGCGCACAGGCCGGCAAATCCGGGCGGCCGGCGGCGCAGGGCCGGGCGCCCGGCCACCTCCGCCACAGGAACGAGGCGATCATCAAGCTCCAGCAGTTGCGCGAAGGCGCGGTCGAACACGCCTTGGTCGGTGAGCCGCGGCTCCTTCATCACGCAAACCCACAGGCTTGTCTGTCACAACGGGATATCGCTCTAATAGCGGACGCCATGCCCCAGCCTCCCCTTCCCTTCGTCTGCCGCTTCGCGCCGAGCCCCAACGGCCGGCTGCATCTCGGCCACGCCTTCTCGGCGCTGGTGAATGCCGAGGCGGCGGCCCGCACGGGCGGCACCTTCCTGCTGCGCATGGAGGACATCGACACCACCCGCTGTCGACCCGAATTCGAACAGGGCATCCTCGATGACCTCGCCTGGCTCGGCATCGTGCCCGCCGCACCGCCGCGGCGCCAGTCCGAGCACTTCGCGGACTATGCCAAAGCAATGGCGCGGCTGGAGGCCATGGGCCTCGTCTATCCCGCCTTCGAGAGCCGCTCCGACATCGCGCGCGCCGTGATCGAGGCCGAGGCGAAGGAGGGGCGCCCGGCCCCACGGGACCCGGATGGAGCGCCGCTCTATCCCTTCCAGCGCTCAGGGCTGTCCGATGGGGAGCGCGCACAGCGGCGGGCGGCGGGCGAGCCTTATGTGCTGCGGCTGGACATGGCTGCGGCGATGGAGGCTATCGGCAGTGGGCCGCTCTTCTGGCCGGAAGCCCGGGATCTGCCGGAAGGCCCGGCCGCCCCGGCGCCGGCCGATCCGGCGCAGTGGGGCGACGTGGTGCTGGCGCGGCGGGACGTGCCGACGTCCTATCACCTGTCAGTGGTGGTGGACGACGCGCTGCAGGGCATCACCCGGGTCATCCGCGGCATGGACCTGTTTCACGCCACCTCGGTCCACGTTCTGCTGCAGCGGCTGCTTGGCCTTGCGACGCCGGTCTATCACCACCACCGGCTGATCCTCGACGGCAGCGGCCACAAGCTCTCCAAGAGCAATTCGGCCACCAGCCTCCTCGCGCTCAGAAACTGCGGCGCGACACCAGAGGACATCCGCGCGCGACTGGGGCTCGATCCGCTTCAGCCGACCCCAAGGATGTAGAGCCAGAACGCCACGGTGACCACCGCGAGCCCGGTGGAGAGCGAGACTGCGCTGGTGGAGGTGGCCACCCCCACACCATAGCGCTGCGCCAAAAGATAGCCGTTGACGCCGCTCGGCATGGCCGCGAACAGCACCGCCACGCCGGCCCACACCGGCGGCATGCTGAAGACCATGGTGAGCGCGAACACCGCCGCCGGATGGACGATGAGCTTCAGGAAGCTGATGAGCGCCGAGGGCAGGAGATCGCCCCCCGCCATGCCGTAGCGCTTCAGCGACAGACCGAGGGAGATGAGCGCGCAGGGTGTCGCGGCGGCGGAGAGAAGGTCGATCATCTGCTTCGGCACGCCCACGGCCTGGATGCCCACCACCTTGGCCAGCGCCCCGGCATAGATGCCGAGCAGAATGGGGTTGAAGGCGAGCGCCTTGCCGAGCCGCATCATGGTCGCGCGGGAAAAGCCGTGGCTGCCCTCCAGCATCACGGTAGCGGCCACCAGCATCACCGGCAGGTGGATGGCGATGAGCAGGAACAGCGGCACCGCTCCCGCTTCGCCATAGGCCTTCAGGATCAACGGCACGCCGACGAACACAGTGTTGGCCTGGCCCGCGGCGAAGCCGTGGATGACCGCTTCCTGCCGCCCCCGCCCGAACAGCCGCTCCGCCGCCACCATGGCGATGGCGAACACGAAGAAGGCGCCGGCGAAATAGGCGATCCAGTAGCCCCACGGCTGGGCCTCGGGCAGCTTCGATTCGGTCAGCGTCTTGAAGATGAGGACCGGCACAGACAGGCTGAACACGAACTCCGCCAGCCCATCCGTCGCCCGTTCGCTGACGAGGCCGACCCGGGCGGAGATGTAGCCGACCAGCACCATGCCGAACACCGGCAGGACGATGACAGAAATGTCCGCAAGCGTGCTGAGCATGGCCGTTTCCGTCAGGCCGCCCGCATCTGCGCCGTCTGCTCGGCGGTCGTGAGGTCCGCCGTGCGGACGCCCACCATGACGCCGAGCCTCTGGCCGAGGCGTACGGCGACGGCCTCCTCCGCGGCGAATGCGATGGTGACGCTGAGCGTGTCTTCGTCCGTCCGGCAGTCGACGCGGCTGGGCAGGACGTCGTGGATCACGAACGGCTCCAGCAAGCGCAGCAGCAGGTTGGTTTCCGGCTCGGCCGCGACGGCGAGGCGAAACGAGGACTGTTGCGGACGGACAGGGGAGGAGCCGTCGCGATGAGCGGCGGGTTCACGGCTGGACATGGGGGACGATCCGGACTGATGCGGGCCTTGCCGCGCAATTCTCTGGGCAGTCACCTGATGGGCCTGCCCCGGCGGAGGATCGCGCCGCGGCCGTCGACGGCCTCAGGCGCGCAAGTCTACCCGGCCGACAGGGTCGACCGGGCGAGGAATTCGCCGAAGGGCCGGAAGGTGGGCCGGCATATGGCATCCGGAACGAAGCATGGCGCGAACGTTAGGCTCCTCGGAAGGGACCGTCAACCGATGGGCAAATCGTTTTAGCCGCGAAATGCCAGCGAACGGAGATCCAAAACGCAAACGGCCGGGCAGTGCCCGGCCGCGAACGCTGGGTCCGTCGCCGAAACGGCGATCAGCCCTCGTCGTCGTCGTTGTGCTCGGGCGGCACGAGGCCCTGGAGGCCGGCGAGCAGTTCTTCCTCGGTCATGCGGTCGAGCATGACGTCGCTGTCCTCGCCACCGGAGCTGTCGCTGGACGCGATGAGCGGCACGGCCTCGGGCTCGGGCTCATCCACCTCGGTGTATTTCTGCAGCGAGTGGATGAGGTCTTCCTTGAGATCCTCGGGGCTCACGGTCTCGTCGGCGATCTCGCGCAGGGCGACGACAGGGTTCTTGTCGTTGTCCCGGTCGATGGTGATCTGCTGGCCGGACGAGATCATGCGCGCGCGGTGGGCGGCGAGCAGAACCAGCTCGAACCGGTTGTCCACCTTGTCGATGCAGTCTTCTACGGTGACACGGGCCATCGGCTCGTCACTCCCTTATGCGCGATGCGCACAGAATACAGGCCTTGAGAAGAGGGCGTCGATACAGCAATTCGGCCAAAGGGGCAACCCCGCCGGCCAAGCGCCGCGCCTTTTTCGCTTGCCTTGAACGGTTCTTCGTCGGAGAAAGGCGACAGGACGACGTGGTTTGCAGCCGTTCCCGTTCTGCCCTTCCCATTCCATCGGCGGACCTTTGTATGCAGGGCCAGGAAAAGATCGCTCTTCTCATTGATGGCGCCAACCTTTATTCCGCGACCAAGGCGTTGGGCTTCGATATCGACTACAAGCGGCTCCTCAAGGAATTCCAGAGCCGCGGATACCTCCTTCGCGCGTTCTACTACACGACGCTGATCGAGGATCAGGAATATTCCTCCATCCGGCCGCTGCTCGATTGGCTGGACTACAACGGCTATTCGGTGGTCACCAAGCTTGCCCGCGAGTTCACGGACGCGCAGGGCCGGCGCCGCGTGCGCGGCAACATGGACATCGAGATCGCCGTGGACGCCATGGAGCTCGCCGAGCACGTGGACCACATCGTGCTGTTCTCCGGCGACGGCGACTTCCGCTCGCTGGTGGAGGCGCTGCAGCGCAAGGGCGTGCGGGTTTCGGTGGTGTCCACCATCTCCACCCAGCCGCCGCTGATCGCGGATGACCTGCGCCGTCAGGCGGACGTCTTCATCGATCTGGTGGACCTCCAGCCCAAGATCGGCCGCGACCCGTCCGAGCGGCAGGGCCGGATGCAGGAGACGCCCCGCTTCCTCGAGCGGCGCAGCGCCACGACCGCGGCCGGCGACGGCAACGACTGACGCCGCCCGTGCCCGCCAAGATGGCTGCCAAAGCGGCCGCCGCTGCCCCGGCATCCGAGCCGGGGCGCGACTGCCCGCTGTGCCCGCGCCTCGTGGACTTCCGCGAGGAATGGCGGGCGAATGAACCCGCATGGCACAATGCGCCCGTGCCTGCCTTCGGGCCGGTCGACGCGCCGCTGCTGATCGTCGGCCTCGCGCCGGGCCTGCGGGGTGCCAATCGCACGGGCCGCCCGTTCACCGGCGACTATGCCGGCGACCTGCTCTACGCGACGCTGATCGAATACGGCTTCGCGCGTGGCCCCTATGCGGCGCACCCGGAAGATGGCCTGACCCTCACCGGCGCGCGCATCGTCAATGCCGTGCGCTGCGTGCCGCCCCAGAACAAGCCGACGCCCGAGGAAATCCGCACCTGCCGGCGCTTCCTCTCGGCCGCCATCGCCGAAATGCCGGCGCTCCGGGCCATCGTCACGCTGGGCAAGATCGCCCACGATTCGACCCTTGCCGCGCTCGGCCAGAAGGCCTCGCGGCTCAAGTTCGGCCATGGCGTCTCGGACGAGGTGGGCAGCGTGCGGCTGTTCGCGAGCTACCACTGCTCGCGCTACAACACGAACACCGGCGTGCTGACGCCCGAGATGTTCCGCTCCGTCTTTTCCGCCGTCCGCGCGAACCTGGGCTGAGTTTCCTGGGCTGAGCTGCCTGGGCTGAGCGCTCAGCCCTGCCGCCCCCGGCGCAAATGAGCCAGCACGTCGGCCGCGTTCCGGTCCGGCGGGAACACCGGATAGAAGACGTGGCTGATGGCGCCCTCCTCGATGATGAGGGTAATGCGCTTCAGCAGCTTCGCGCCCTCCACCTCGAAGGTCGGCAGGCGGATGGCCGTGGTCAGCTCATGCCGATGATCGGAGAGCAGCGGGAACGGCAAATGGAGCCGATCCACCGCCTCGCGCTGATAGTCGCTGTCCTGCAGCGACAGGCCGAACACATGCTCCACGCCGGCGTCCCGCAGATCGGCGAAGTGGTCGCGGAAGGCGCAGGACTGGGGCGTGCAGCCGCGCGCGCCGGGAATGGCGTCCCAGCCCTCCGGCAAGGGCTGGCCGGGCACGCCCGTACGCGGATAGGCATAGACCACCGTCAGGCCGGAAAGGCCGGACAGATCGATGTGCCGGCCGTCCGTCGCGGGGAGGTTGATGATGGGCAGCTCCAGCCCCGGCAGGTGCGCGGCGAGGCCGTCGTCTTCCGGCGACGGGAGGTCATCGGGCAGGCTGGTGTAGCCGGAAGTGCTCATGACGCGTCCCCCTGAGAGGTTTCGTAGGAGATGAATTCGAGCAGCGACCCGTCCGGATCGCGGAAATAGACGCTGGTGCCGTGGCCACGGGCACCAAATCGACGCACCGGGCCGAGTTCGGGCGTGATGCCATGGGCGGCGAGGTGCGCCACGGCCTCCGCGATCGGGCCATCCCAGCGGAAACACAGATCGGAATTGCCCGGCTGCACCGGCAGACGCGCCACCGGCACCGGATCGACGCCCGGCCCATGCAGGTTCAGCTGGCGGTCCCCGAAGCGGTAGGCGAAGCCCGTGCCCACCGTCACCACCTCCGCGCCGAGGATGGACGCATAGAAGGCGTTGGAGCGGGCGAAATCGCTCACATGGACGACGCAATGGTCGAAGGCGATCTTGCCCGGCATGACGCCCCTTCCCTCACCCACGCTCGCGCATCAGGCGCGCCTTGTCGCGCGCCCAGTCGCGTTCCTTGGAGGCCTCGCGCTTGTCGTGCGCCTTGCGGCCCTTGGCCAGCGCCAGCTCCACCTTGGCGCGACCGCGATCGTTGAAATAGATCTTGGTCGCCACCACCGTCATGCCCTCGCGCTCCACGGCCTGCCCGAGCTTGGCGATCTGCCGCTTGTGCAGAAGCAGCTTCCGTGGCCGGCGAGTCTCGTGGTTGAAGCGGTTGGCTTCCAGATATTCGGGGATATAGGCGTTGTAGAGCCACATCTCGCCCTCCTTCTGGGCGGCGTAGCTCTCGCCGATGGTCGCCTTGCCGTTGCGCAGGCTCTTCACCTCGGTGCCGGTGAGGGAGATGCCGGCCTCGAACGTCTCGCCCAGCTCGAAATCGAAGCGGGCGCGCCGGTTGTCGGCGGCGATCTTGCGGGGGGCTACGGTCTTCTTGGATGTCATGATGGGCCAATATAGCCAGGGTCTCGCACCATATGCACGATGGAAGCGACGGAGATCACGTTCCGCTCCGCGTCCACGCTGTACGCAATGAGATAGGGATAGCCGCGAACCGGAAACAGCCTCGCGGGTTTGATTTCGCCCGGGCGTCCTATGAAAGGCGACGCCGAGAGGAGAACCAATGTTCTTCGGATGGCCGAGCCGACCCTGCGCCGCCCTTGCGGTGACTGACGCTCCAGATAGGCGAGGATTGCCGCAAGATCCTGCTGCGCCGCCGGCGTGAGCCTGACTTTCACCGCCCGAACTGCCGCCACATCTCCTCGACCTCTTCCTCGGGCACGAACTCACCCCTGCGCGCCTGCTCGAGACCGAGGCGCACTTGCGCCACCTGCTCCGGCGTCAGCCGATAGTTCGCGGCGTCGTCATCCTGCTCGTGCGCGAGGTCTTGGGCCAGAGCGAGAAGCAGGGCCGCGGCGCGGTCCTGCTCGGCGTCGGGCAGCTTGCGGATTTCCGCTATGGCTTCATCCAGCAACTTGGTCATGGGCGAAGCATAGCAGATGCCGCCTCAGTTGATGAGGCCGGCCTGCACCATGGCGCTGCGCACCACGGCGCGAGTGGTCTCGGAAACCGGCACCATGGGGAGGCGCGCCTCCTCGCTCATCTTGCCGAGGAGCGAGAGGGCATACTTGGTGGGCGCCGGATTGGTCTCCACGAACAGCGCCGTGTGCAGCGGCATCAGCTTGTCCTGGATCGCCAGAGCCGCCTTGAAGTCACCGGCGAGGCAGGCCAGCTGGAACTCCGAGCACAGGCGCGGCGCGACGTTGGAGGCAACCGAGATGCAGCCGTGGCCGCCATGGGCCATGAAGCCGAGGGCGGTCGCATCCTCGCCCGAGAGCTGGATGAAGTCCGGCCCCAGCACCTGCCGCTGCAGCGACACGCGGGTCATGGAGGCGGTGGCATCCTTCACGCCGGCGATGTTCTTGATCTCGAACAGCCGGGCCATGGTCTCGACCGACATGTCGATCACCGAGCGGCTCGGGATGTTGTAGATGAAGATCGGCAGGTCCACGGCGTCGGCGATCGCCTTGAAGTGGCGATAGAGGCCTTCCTGCGTGGGCTTGTTGTAGTAGGGCGTCACCACGAGGAGCGCGTCGGCGCCGACCTTCTGGGCATGCTCGGCCAGCGCGACCGCCTCGGCGGTGTTGTTGGAGCCCGCGCCGGCCATGACCGGAACGCGGCCGGCGGCCTGCTCCACGGTCCATTCCACCACGCGGTTGTGCTCCTCATGGGAGACGGTGGGGCTTTCGCCCGTGGTGCCGACCGGGACGAGGCCGTGCGTCCCCTCGGATATCTGCCAGTCCACGAAGGCACGGAACGCCTTCTCGTCCAGCGCGCCGTCGCGGAACGGGGTGACGAGGGCGGTGAACGAGCCGCGGAAACGGGACGCAGACGGGATGGGCGACATGGCGAACGCCTTGGGTTCCTGGGAGCTTGTGGTTGGCCGGGACCTGCCGCGAACGACCGGCCCGGCGCCGCGCCGGCTCGGGAGAGCGGCGGGTGCGGACCTTGACCCTTATCCTTTTGCCGCCCGGCCGGAAAGGGGGATGCGCTGCGACGATCGTTGCCATGAGGGCAAAATGCCCTTCGGGAATGGTAGCAAGCTGCCGCAAGGGGGTAGCCTGCGGCAGATTTGCCCCGGAGCAACCGCCAAGGTCCCGAAAGCCGTGGTTTCGCCCGGTTTTCGGACTTCATTGAGGTTAGGGTTTCGTCAACGCCGGTGGCCGAACATGCGGGTGGGGGAATACGCCACCACAGCCCGCGCCCGCGAGGAAGCTTCATGTCGTCTGTCTCGAGCCTGATGTCCGTGGGCGCGCTTGCGCTCGCCCTCGCCTGGAGCGGGGCGATGCCGGCGGTTGCGGAATCCGCGCCGACACCCCCGGCCAAGCCGTCCGCGTCCGCCTCCAAGGATTCGAAGTCGACCGACGCCAAGTCGAAGGATGCCCACGCCAAGGACGCGAAATCCAAGGACAGCAAGACGGCTGATTCCAAGGCCAAGGATGCCAAGGCGAAGGACGCCAAGTCCAAGGACACGAAGTCCAAGGATGCGAAGTCGGCCACGCCGGCCAAGCCCGCCACGGCCACAAAGCCCGCGGCGAGCAAGAGCGCGTCCACCAAACCGTCCGCCGGCAAGCCCGCTGCGGCACGCGTCGCGCCCACTGTGCATCAGCCTGCGCCGACGGTCGGCGCGTCGTCCAGCATCCCCGGCGGCGATCTCGCCGCGTTGAAGGTCGCGGTGAACGCCGCCCGCAACGGCCGCGCCGCCGAGGCCATGGGGGCGGCCCAGCAGCTCGACGATCCGGTGGCGCGCACGCTGGTGACATGGCTTGTCATCCGGCACGCGCCGAACGATCTCGGCTTCAACGCCATCAACGAATTCATCCAGGAAAAGCCGGGCTGGCCAACCCAGTCCACCCTGCGCCGTCGCGCCGAGCGCGTGCTGTTCCAGGAAAACAAGGACCCGGCGAAGGCGCAGGCCTTCTTCGCCGATCAGGCGCCCCTGTCCGGCGAGGGCAAGGTGGCGCTCGCGCGCTATCTCGTCTCCATCGGCAAGCGGCAAGACGCGGCCGAGTGGGTGCGCGACGCCTGGCGCAACGACGAGCTGAACGAGCTCTTCGAGAGCAAGATCATCGACGAGTTCTCCGGCTTCCTGACCCGCGCCGACCACAAGCTGAGGGCCGACCACTTCAGCTACAAGCCGGACACCGACCGCGCCCTGCGCGCCGCCGCGCGCGCCGGCAGCGACATCTTGGCGCTCACCAAGGCCCGCATGGCGATCGCGCGCAAGGAGGCGAACGGCGAGAAGCTGCTCGGCCTCGTGCCGTTCACGCTGTCGAGCGACCCCGCCTATCTCTTCGCCAAGTCCCAGCTGCTGCGCCGGGCCGACAAGCCTCAGGAAGCGGCGCGGGCCCTGCTCGCCGGCTCCAGCTCCGATCAGGTGCTGGCGGACCCGGACGAATGGTGGATCGAACGCCGCCTCGTCGCGCGTGAGCTGCTCGATGCCGGCGATTTCCAGACCGCCTACAAGGTCGCCGCCACCGGTGTGCCGCCGCAGGCCGACAACTACCGCGCCGAGCAGCAGTGGACCGCCGGCTGGATCGCCCTGCGCTTCCTGAAGGACCCGAGCCGGGCCGCCCAGCATTTCGCCAAGGTCGATGACGACCAGAAGCATCCCATCACGCTGTCGCGCGCCTATTACTGGCAGGCCCGCGCGGCGGAGGCTATGGGTGATCGTGGCCGGGCCAATGCCGGCTATCAGGCGGCAGCCAAATTCCCGGCGACCTATTACGGCCAGCTCTCGCGCACCAAGCTCGGCATGGCCCCTGTGGTGCTGCGCGGGGCGCCCTCCCCGTCCTTCGGCGCGCGCGACACCTTCGCCCGCCTGGAGCCGGTCAAGGCGATCCGGATGCTCTATGCCGTGGGCGCGCGCGACATCCCGCTGACCATCTATTACGACCTCGCCTGGCGGATGGAGGATTCGAGCCAGCTCGCCATGCTCGCAACCCTCGCCGAATCCAACAACGATCCGCGCGGCGCGCTGGTGGTGGGCAAAGAGGGGCTTGCCGAGGGCCATCCGCTGGAGGCCGAGGCCTTTCCGACGTTCGGCCTGCCCAACTACAGCCCCATCGGCGACCCGGTGGACAAGGCGGCGGTCTATGCCATCGCCCGGCAGGAGAGCCAGTTCAACCCGGCAACCTATTCCAGCGCCAAGGCCATGGGCCTGATGCAGGTGACGCCCGAAGCCGGACGGCAGGTGGCCAAGGTCACGGGCGTTTCCTATGACGAGCGCCGGCTCATGAGCGACCAGTCCTACAATGTGCAGTTCGGCGCCGCCGAGCTGGGCGAGCTGGTGGCGCAATATGGCGGCAACTACGTGCTGGCCTTCGCCGCCTATAACGCCGGGCGCGGCAGCGTCGCCAAGTGGATCGCCCGCTACGGCGACCCGCGCGACCCGGACGTGGACGTGGTGGACTGGGTGGAGTGCATCCCCTTCTCCGAGACCCGCAACTACGTGCAGCGGGTGATGGAGAACTACCAAGTCTACAAGGTGCGCTTCAACATCCCGAGCAAGCTCCAGATGGAAGCGGACCTGCGCGGCGGGCGCTGAGCCCCTCTCACCGCCGCCGACGCGGCGGCGGTGCTCCCCCCTCAAGAATGGCCTTCGCCTGGCCCATCCAGTCCTCGCGCTCGATGCGGCCGGGGAAGGCGAGATAGCTGCCGACCCAGGCGGCCTCTTCCGGCGTCCATGCGGCGATCTGCCGAAGATGGAAGATGCCGATCTCGTTGAGCCGCTGCTCGTTCTGCGGGCCGATGCCCTTCAATTGCTTGAGATCGTCCGCCCCCTCGCCCTCCGGCGCGTCGAGGGCGGGCGGGCGCACCCCCGGCAGGCTCTCCGGCGGCCGCCGCCGGGCGCGCGGAGCGGGGCGGGCCGGCGATTGCGTGGCCGGAGGCGGCGGCTCGTCTTCCTCCTCTTCATCCAGAGGCGGCACCGCATTCATGTCGGCGATGCCGAGCCGCGCGAACAGGTCCTGCTGGGGCGAGGGCGCGGGCTCGACCAGGACAGGCGGTTCCGGCTGGGGCTGAGGCGCGGCAGGACTGGACCGACGCTCCACGACGGCGGGAGGTGGCAGGACTTCGGCCTGCACCGGTGGTTCGGCTGGACGGTGCTTGCGGCCGAGGCGATAGCCGACCGCCAGCGCGGCAGCGAAGACGAGGGTGAGGAGCAGAGCCACCTCGATGGCAAAGGCGGTCATGGCCGGCTCCCCCCATTCCGCCCCAGCGCGTAGCCGGTGGCGAGGCCGATCGCGGCCGCGCCGATCACGTAAGGCCAAAGAGCGATGGCGAGATAGATCATGGCGCGCGCTCCTTCACCTCGATCTCGATGCGCCGGTTCAGCGCCCTGCCCGCCTCGGTATCGTTCGGCGCCACCGGCTGGCCGGAGCCGAGCCCTGCCGCCGTCAGCCGGTCGGAGGCTATGCCTTCCGCGCCAAGGGCGGCGACCACAGCCTTCGCCCGCGCCTCCGACAGACGCAGATTGGCTGCTCCATCGCCAACGCCGTCCGTATGGCCGGACACACGCACCAGACTGTCCGGGCATCGCTTCAGCACGGCGGCGATACGATCCACGAGGCCGCGGCTCAGGGCATCGATGTCCGCAGTGGCGCCGACGAAACGGACCGTTCCCCGCGACAACAGCTCGCCGACCAGCCGGCCGCATTCCGCGACGCTCACCGGCGGGGCGGGCGGGGCGAGCTGGAGCGCCGTCTCGATCACGAACGGCGGCCGGGCCGCGCGCTTGAGCGCGGCCTCCACCTCTCCGCCCACGGTTGCGTCGAGCACCGTTCCGCTCAGGCGCATCTGTGCATCGGCGACGCTCAGTTCGCCGGAGGAAAGACGGGACAGTTGCGCGAGCCCGGCGAGCACCGCGTCGCGGAAGCCGGACGGCGCTCCGCCGCCGACCGCCGACACGTCATTGACCTTCTCGCGCAGGAAATCGCGCTCCAGCGCGGTCTTGATGGCGACGTGGGCCGCCTCATCCGGATAGAAGCCGGAGACGGTCAGCTCGCCGCCCTCCCGCCGCACCGAGAAGACGTAAGGCGAGATGGACGGCGGCCGCACGCCCCTGGCATCGACCGTGACGCCGGCCGGCGGCGTGCGTACCGCCTGCACCACGGCGAGATAGCCCGCGGAATCGGCCGCCTCGCCCGACAGCACCATCCGCGTGCCCGTCACCTCGGCCGAGCCGGCATGCATCCGGGCGAGCTGGGCGACGGCAAAGCTGGCGGCGCTCGCCCACACCTCGGGCGCCGGACCGCCAGAGGCGAGTTGCAGATCGTCGGCGACCGGCATGCCCTGAAAGCCCGAACGCGCGGCATCCAGCAGCAGGCGGCGGGCCTCTTCGGACGGCGCGAAGCCGGAAAGCTGCACCTGCTCGGGGTTGCGCTCGATCTGCCAGGTAAACGGGGAGGCGCGCGGCGGCTCGACCGCGAAGCGCACGATCTGGAAGCCCTCGGGCGGTTGCCGGCGCAGCGTGAGGAGGATGTCGAAGGAGGTGAAACTGGGCGCGACGCCCTCGATCGAAAGGGTCGAATCGGAGAGCGTCACCCGGCCCTCCGGAAGCTGGGCCAGGGCCGAGCCGGCAAAGCGCACCGCCCGCATCCAGAGCTCCGCGCTCGGCGCGCCGTCGGCGAGCAAAGTGTCGTCCTTGATGCCGATGCCCGGCACGGTCGAGGACAAAGCCTTCGCCACTTCGGCCCGCGCCTCGGCCGAGGGAACGTAGCCGCTGAGCCGCAGCACCGTGCCATCGCGCACCGCCGACCACAGGAACGGGGCAGCGACCGGCGGGCGCACCTCGAAGCGCGCGAGCACCATGCCGCCGGGCAGCGGGCCGTGCAGGGTCTGGGCCAGTTCGTCATAGCTCGCGAGGTCGCGCGCCCGCCCCTCCAGCGCAATCGCGCCATCCGACAGGGTGAGCCGACCGGACGGCAGGCGCTTCAGCTGGCCGAGACCGAAGATGACCAGCGCGGCGAAATCACCGGGCGGTGCACCGCGGGCCCGCACCAGCCGGTTCTGCCCGGTCACCTGGTCCCCGCCACTGCGGGCAGCCGCGACGATCCGCACCAGGCCATCGGCGGAGGGAACGTAGCCATCAACGGCGATCGTGCGTCCGTCCTTCACCGCGCTGAAGGTGAAGGGGTGCCGTTCCGGCAGCAGGGTGGTTACGTCACGCACCACGCGGACGCCGAACAGGCCTTCCAGCGAAGCGCGCACCTTGGTCCGCGCCTCCTCGGCGAGGGCCTCGCCCTCCAAGGTGGCATCGCGGCCCTGAAAGCGGGCCGAAGCCCAGGATTCGCCCGTCCGCGCGAGAACGTCGCGCGCCGCCGAATCGAGGTCGGCCTGGATAGGCCCGCGGCCGAACAGGATGGCGAAGACCGTGAGCGTGGCGAGGGCTGCGAGGCCGGCCGCCAGAGGCCACAGGCGTCGCCAGATCCCGCCCCGGCGCGGCTGGACCTGCCGGGGCCCGTCCTCGCCCGCTCTTTTCACCTCGCCTTGCCGCACCACGCACACCCCGCTGTCCGCCCCACTCTCGGGAGCCGGAAGGGGACTTCAGCATAATTCGCCGTCGCACCGGAAGCCTCGCGGGCGAAGACGGCATTAGAGGGGCGAGGCGGTGCGCCGGACGCCCTCAGAAATCGCGGGAGATGAACAGCAGCACCTGTTGCGCCCCCACCGAAGATTGCGCCGGCGAGAAGGGCGTTAGCCTGTAGTTCGTCGCGGCATTGGAATTGTAATCGTATTGCAGGGCAACGGTGAATTGCTTCACGGGCGTGAAGGCCAGGTAGCCGCCGACATTGAGGTTCGTGCCACCGGATGCGCCGTATGAGGCCTGCACGCCAGTATTGTTGAAGTCGTAGGCTGCATAGCCTCCGAAAAGGGCCGAACTCCAATGCTCGTTCCAATTGTGCAGGAACGAGGCCGTGGCGCTCCAGCCGGACACCTTGTGCACCTCGCCGAAGGCGCCGAGGAAGGCGTCCGGCGGGTCGTAGGCCCCGGATGGATCCTGCAGCCCCAGATAAGAGGTGGCGCCCTTCGCGTATGCCGCCTGGAGATAGAGCGTGTCGCCCTCGCCGAACGCGGGCAGGTTGAACATGGCGCCCGCCTGAAGCGCATAGCCCCAGCCGCCGTTCACCGTGGCGAGGGGCGTATCCAGCGTGGTCGCGCTGACCTGATGCAAGGCGCCGGACAGCTGGAGGGTGCCCCACGACGCCTGTGATTTCAGGTTGGCCACCACGTCCGGAGCCCCCACCCCGGCCTGGTAGTCAGCCGGGCCGAAGAGGCTGGGGCTGCGGGCAAGAATGCCGCTCTGGCGGTCCGCCGCGTCTTCCAGGGCGAGGCTCGTGCTGAGGCTCCGCGAGAGCTCGTAGGTGTAGGCGATCAGGTTCAGGCGGGTATCGTCGCCAATGGTGGCGGCGTCGGTGCCGAACACGTTGGCGTTGCCGTAGAAATCGAAGACGGACTGGGTGTGGCCGACGGTGAAGCCGGCGAACTGCACGTAGATGTCGCGCAGGTCGAGCTGGGCGGATTTGTTCCCGGTCGGTGTGTTCGGGCCATCGGACCAAGGGTCGGACGTGCGCCACTGGTAGCGGGTTTCGAAATAGCTTCGAACGACACCATATTCGGTGTCGGTACGGGTATCGATGATGACGGCGCCCGTGGCGATCGAATATGTCTTGTCGTAATTCGGCGGGTAGGCGGAATAGGTGTTGTAATAACCCTCGACCCAAAGGTATCCGCCGATGCGCAGGCAGGTGTCCGTGCCCGGGATGAAGAAAAACCCCGGCCCCTGTGCCGTGCACGCCCTCACGCGGCCGTCGGTTGCAGGGGGCGAGAGCAAGTCGGCGGCCGCCGCCTGCCCCTGCGCCCAACCGGCAACGATCCCGCCGACCGCTCCGAGAAGGATCAGGCAGGGGAGACGGCGCATTACGATGGCGCGGGCGACCGGCATCGATCCCTCTCGCGGTACTCACAAGCGGCCAGCAGCCGGCTCAACGTGCGCAGACGCGCAAATCCGCCATTGCCACCTCTAGATGGCACTCACGGAACAACTCGCGCGGTCGGCGCTGGAAGCGGCAAAATGAAAACACCGCGCCGCGATCCGCTCAAGCGCAGCATAACGTCAAGTAGATTCGAGCGATGCCGAAATCATGCGGGCGCCAGAACTTGGTGGCGCGGCTGGCAAATCAACGCGCACTGTAGGGCGCGACCTGGTCTCGAACAAACGTCGTACTGGCTTACGCAGACGAAAAACTCCTGCAGGGTGCAGGAGTGCAGACAAAGAAAAACCCCGGTGGTTGCCCACCGGGGTTCTTCGTCCGATCGCGAAGGATCAGAAGTTGCGCTGCACGCGGATGCCGCCCGACACGATGTCGGTGGAACCGCCAACCAGCGAGCCCTGAGCCTTGCCGGCAGCATTGACCGAAGCGTAGTTGTTGAGCGGCACGGAGCCGTCAACCTTGGTGTACAGAACTTCGGCGCCGATATCGAGGTTCTTAACAGGCGACCAGATGGTGTTGAAACCCACCTGCCACATGTTGAAGTCCTGGGCGGCGACGATGTTGGTCGGCACCGAGTAGGACAGGTAGCCAGCGTAGATCGCCGACCGCAGGCCGGGGGTCCAGTAGTGGCGGAACTGACCCTGGACGGCCCAGCCGGTGGTGAGCGCGGGCTGACCGAAGAGGTCGGCCACGGCGTCGGCCACGGTGTAGAAGGCGCCCGACGGGATCAGCGAGCCACCAACCTGGGTCAGGCTGATGGAGCCGACCGAGGTGGAACGACCCTGCGCGGTGCCGGACAGGCCGATGTAGGACGCAGCGCCCTGCTCGTAGTTGGCCTGCAGGTAGAGGCTGTCGCCGGCGGCAAGCATCGGGAGCTTGAACTCGGCGCTGCCGCCGAGAGCCCAGCCCCACTGGCTGGTGGTGCCCATGCCCGGGAAGAAGCCGGCATAGAGCGGCAGCTCGGTCACGACCTGATGCAGAGCACCAGACAGCTGAACCATGCCCCAGGCGCCATCATAGCGCAGGTTCGCGACGATGTCGGGAGCCTGCTGACCGCCCTGGTAGTTGGTGTAGGTCAGGCCGGTCGCGCCGGTCGTGACGTTGAACACCGGCTGGAAGGTCGAACCGGTCATCTGCACGCCGGTCGTGCGGTTCGCGGCATCTTCAACCGACAGGGTCGCCGAGAAGCCGTTGCCGAACTGCGCGGTGTAGGCCAGCATCGTGGTCCACATGTTCGAACCCGCATACGGGGTGGTCAGCATGTAGCCAACGCCCGTATCGAAGAACGACTGGGTGTAACCGAACGTGAAGCCCGAGAACTGGATGAAGGCGCGCTCGAAGTACGGGTTGTTCGCAGGACCGACGCCAGCGCCCGAAGACGAGTTCCACTCGATGCCGAAGCGCACGTAGGAGCGGAGCGTGCCGTAATCGGTCTGGGTGCGGGCATCGATGTCCATGACGCCGCGGACGCGGGTCAGGTAATCCGGATCATCACCGTCCTTGAAGGGATAGGCGAAAGTGCCAGCGCCGGGACCGTTGAAGTAGGTGCCGGTGTTGGAGGAGATGGCCGGGTTGAAGGTGCCGACGGAGTTCACATAAGTATCGAAGCGGGCGTAGCCGCCGATCTTGATGCAGGTGTCGGTGCCGGGGATGTAGAAGTAGCCCGCGCCGTAGGCAGAGCAGACCTTCACGTATTCAACCGGCTTTGCCTTGACAGGCAGGTCGGCGGCCTGGGCTCCAGCGACCGCGACGAGACCCGCCGCGCTGCCGAGGAGAAGGCTCTTCACCATCTTCATCGTGACCTCCAAGTTTGGTTCCGAGGGAGCGAGTTCCGCTTCGCCGGTGCGGCTGCACCCCGAGAGGGTTCTTGCCCCGATTCCCATTCCGCGTTCAGACCCCCCGAACGCGGACCGGTCGACCGGGGACTGCCCCCCTTCGTCGCAAAGCCAACATACAAAAGGCCAACCTGTGATCAATCCAAACCACGCCGTTCACGGCCTCGCGAGGGTGCTTTTCCAGCGGGTGTTGCAGGAATGGCACGCTGGGTGATGGCCTACCTTGATACCAAACCCCGGACTGGGGGCTGTGGGGGATGATTAGGGTTAAGCCATTGATAAAAATTGTGTATTTTTGCAACACTCGGCTCTGCGACGTGCTTGAACTGGACCATTGAGGCTGCCCGTTCTCTCCGGCCGGGGCACCCACCATGGTGCCGCCGTCTTGGGCCGCCGAGCCGGCTCCGGACCCTCGCACGGCCCCGGTCGTGGTGACGACGGAAGGGGCCGGTGCCCTGCGATTGCGGCAACCGTTTTCGCCGCCGAACCATACCGTGCAAGGGTTTCCCTTATGGCAGCCTGGCTCGAATCGCGACGCCCGGTTCGCCCAGCCCTTCAGCGGTGGGCGAAGTGCCGGGCGCCGGCCACGCACAGCACCACCACACCGGTGGCGGCGAACATGGGCCACGCGATGCTCTCCCCGAGTACCGCAGCCGCCAGCATCAGCCCGAGGAAGGGCTGCAGCAGCTGCAACTGCCCGACCCCGGCGATTCCGCCCAGTGCGAGGCCGCGATACCAGAAGACGAATCCCACCAGCATGCTGAACACCGAGACGTAGGCGAGGCCCGCCCAGGCCGGCAGCCCGATTCCCGCCCAGCCATCGGGACGGACCGTCAGGGCGATCGCCGCCATGAATGGCAGCGCGAGCAGCAGCGCCCATGAGATGACCTGCCAGCCGCCCAGGCGCCGCGACAGCGTCGCGCCCTCGGCATAGCCGAGCCCGCAGAGCACGACGGCACCGATCATCAGCAGGTCTCCCGACAGGGAACCGTCCGCGCTGCGTGACAGGGCAAAGCCCGCCACGGTCGCCGCTCCGACGCAGGAGAACAGCCAGAACGCCGGCTTCGGCCGCTCGCCGCCGCGGACCACGCCAAAGATGGCGGTCGCGAGCGGCAGCAGGCCGATGAAGACGATGGAGTGCGCCGCCGTGATGTGCTGCAGCGCCAGTCCGGTAAGCAGAGGAAAGCCGACCACAACGCCGATGGCGACGATGGCGAGAGAGAGAAGGTCACCCGCGGCCGGCCGCACCTGGCGATGTGCCGCCAGAAACACCCCGGCGATGAGCGCGGCGATGACGGCTCGCGCGGAGGTGAGGAAGAGCGGCGAGAAGTCGGCGACGGCAAGCCGCGTCGCGGGCAACGAGCCGCTGAAGATGACGACGCCGAGAAATCCGCTGCCCCAGCCGGCTGCATTGCGTTCCATGGTGCCTCGCTTTCGCGGCCCGCGATACGCCCGCGCCGGTGGCGGAGACAGCCACACTCACATACAATTCTGCCAAACTGTATGAGTCCACGGAGCCAAACAGTGGCCTTGCCAAAGCTCGCCACGACGCGCACCGAGGCCCTGATGGCGGAGATTTGGGGCCGCATCGCAGGCGGCGCCCTTACGCCCGGCGATCGGCTGCCGTCGGTCCGCCGCTTCGCCACGGCGATGGGCGTCTCTCCTTCCACGGTGGTGGAGGCCTATGACCGGCTGGAAGCGGAAGGTGTCATCCGCGCGCGCCGAGGCTCGGGCTTCTACGTGACGGGCGCGGGCCTGCCACCGCGCGATCCGCCGCTGATGGCGCTGGGCCAGGCGGATGCGCCGCGCGCGCCCGATATCGACCCCTTCTGGGTGTCGAAGCAGTCGCTCGATGCCGGCCCGTCCGTGCTCAAGCCCGGCTGCGGCTGGCTGCCGGACGACTGGATGCCCGTCGGCGCCCTGCGGAAGGGTCTGCGAACGCTCGCCCGCGCAGACGGCGCGCTGCTCACGGAATATGGCAGCACGCGCGGCCCACTTGCGCTGCGCCGGCTGCTGCTCGGGCGGTTCGCCGAGGAGGGTATCGGTGCAACGCTCGACCAGGTGATGCTCACCGGTTCGGGCACGCAGGCCATCGATCTCGTCTGCCGGCTGCTGCTGCGGCCGGGCGATGCCGTACTGGTGGACGATCCCTGCTATTTCAATTTCCATGCGCTGCTGCGCGCCCACTCTGTCCGTGTCATCGGCGTGCCCATGACGCCCGCGGGGCCGGATCTTGCCGCCTTCGAGCAGGTCCTCGCGGACGAATCCCCCCGCCTCTACATCACCAACTCCGCGCTCCAGAACCCGACCGGCGCCACCCTCTCCCCCCAGACGGCCCATCGTGTCCTGACCCTCGCGCAGGCGCGCGGGCTCACCATCGTAGAAGACGACATCTTCGCCGATTTCGAGCCGGCCCCCTCCCCGCGCCTCGCCATCCTCGACGGGCTGAGCCGGGTGATCCGCATCGGCAGCTTCTCCAAGACCCTCTCCTCTGCCATCCGCTGCGGCTACATCGCGGCACGGCCGGAGTGGATCGAGGCATTGAGCGACCTGCAGATAGCCACCAGCTTTGGCGCCGTCAGTCCCGTGGCGGGCGAGCTGGTGGCGGGCATCCTGACCGGCGGCGGCTATCGCAAGCACATGGAGGAGGTGCGTCACCGCCTGACGCGCGCCCGGCTGGCGGCGGCCGAACAACTCGGCCGGCTCGGCATTGTCCCGTGGCTGATGCCGCGTGGCGGCTTCTATCTCTGGTGCCGCCTGCCGGAGGGGCTTGAGTCCGCGATGATCGCGGCACGCTGCCGGGGAGAAGGGGTGATCCTCGCCCCCGGCAACGTCTTCAGCGTGGCCCAGACCGCCGGCGCCTTCCTGCGCTTCAACGTAGCGCAGATGAGCGATCCGCGTGTTCTCGCGTCCCTGGCCCGGGCCATGGGGTGAGCCGGGCGCGCCTACATCTCCTCGTTCAGGGCATAGACGCGCAGACGGTGCCCGTCCGGATCGAGCGCGACGAAGCTTCGGCCGAATTCGAGGTCGATGGGCGGCAGGGCGATCGCCGCGCCCCTGGCCAGCCATTCGGCGTGCCTCGCATCGACCGCTTCGGGCGCATCCACCTTGAAGCCGATTTCACAGCCTCCGCCGGCGGCGATCGGCGCAGGCATCACGCCGCTGCGTCCCCACAGGCCGAGGCCCAGACCGGACGGAAGGATGAACATGGCGAAGGTCGGGCTTGCCTCGACGGGCTGCGTTCCAAGGAGAGTCGCATAGAAGGCGGCGCTCGCCGACGCATCGGCGACGTAGAGGAGAATGTTGTTCTTGCTGGCCATTTGCGGGTTCCTGTCGTGATGGACAGGCCAGACCCTAATGCTCACTGCTGCCAGTTTCCGGCAGTATCACGCGTCCGGGCGGCCCTTTTTCTGCGCGATCCGCCATTGCTTCAACAGCGCCTGACGGCGCGCGGGATAGCGCTCCTCCAGCAGGTCCGCGACGGCAATGCGGTCGGTGCGGAAGGAGCGGAAGTCCTGGCGCAGCTCGCACCACCCCAGCAGCACGCGCACATGGTCGAAGAAGGCCAGCGCGAACGGCCAGACGACACGCTGCGACGGCGCACCGGAACCGTCGCGATAGGACATCGACAGCTTGCGTTCCGTCCTGATCGCCTTTCTCAGAACCGCAGGATCGATTGCATCGGCTGGAATATCCGCACCCGGGGCGATCAGCAGGGACGACGCGTCCAGTTCGTCCCGCAGGTCAGGCGGCAGCACGGCGGCGATGCGCGCCAGCGCGCTCAGGGCCGCATCGCGCAGGTGGCCGTCCGCCCGCTCCGCCACCCAGCGGGAGCCGAGGACGAGCGCCTCGATCTCCTCTGTAGGAAACATAAGCGGCGGCAGGAAGAAGCCCGGCTTCAGGACATAGCCGACGCCGGGCTCTCCCTCGATGGTTGCGCCCTGCGCCTGGAGGCTGGCGATGTCGCGGTAGAGGGTGCGGATGCTGACGCCGACCTCATCCGCCAGAACCTTGCCGCTCACCGGGCGACGATGGCGCCTCAAAGCGTGGAGGAGGTCGAGGAGGCGTTCCGAACGGGACATGCCCGCAAGTCTACACCGCCTGCTGCTGCCAGAAAGTGGCAGGTTGGCCATGCCGGCCCCAACGCGCAAAGCGCTGTGGATCCGCCATCAAATTTCACCATGGCCGAGGGCATTTTTGTGCCGAGGGTCCATCGCTGGCTCACGGCATCGGTCAATCTGGCACATTCTTTTGAGCCAATTCTGGACCTATCGATTAGCCGTAGAGCTGTCATGGTCTGAGCCAGAAAAAGATCCGAACGTCGAATGACGTCGAACCTTCCTTCCGACCAGAGGGGTCTGGACCATGAGTTTCGATCGCTTCGCCTTCACCAGAAGGCAGGGCCTGAAAGCCGTACTCGCGTCCGCAGCCGGAGGAGCCCTGGGTGCATTCGGGCGTCTTGATGCCGCGCAGGCACAGACCCGCGCCGAGACCCTGCGCCATGTGCTCGCCGGCACGGTGAACACCCTGGACCCGACCACGCCGGGCGCCACGCGCGAATCCTTCGGCCTCTCCACCGCCGTGTATGATCGCCTGGCCTCCTATGGCCGCAAGCAGGTCAACGGCTCCTGGGTCTTCGACTTCGACAACATCCGCGGCGAGCTGGCGGAGAAGATCGACCGCTCGGCCGACGGGCGCACCTTCACCTTCCACCTGCGCAAGGGTGCCACCTGGCACGATGGCGCACCGGTCACGGCCGAGGACGTGAAATGGTCGCTTGATCGCGCTGTTTCCGCCAAGTCCCTCGCGGCAGGGCAGATCGCCACCGGCTCGCTGACGAAGCCGGAGCAGTTCAAGGTGGTCGGCGAGGGTGTTGTCGAGGTCTCCCTCGAGCGGCCCGACCGGCTCGCGCTCGCCAATCTCGCGGTGCCGCTCTCGCCCATGTTCAACAGCACGCTGGCGCGCCGCAACGCCACTGCGGATGATCCGTGGGCGCAGAACTGGCTCAAGGAAAACACCGCCGGCGGCGGCGCCTATATGGTGGAGCAGTACAAGTCCGGCCAGCAGACCATCCTGAAGCGCAACGAGGCGTGGAAGAATGGTGCCGGCGGCGCGCTGCCCTACTTCAAGCGGGTGATCGCCCAGACCGTCCCGGAAGCCGCCACCCGCGCGAACCTTCTTGAGCGCGGCGACGCGGACATCGCCATCGATCTCCAGTCCAGCGACATCAGCGCGCTGGAGGCCCGCGGCAAGATCAAGCTGGTGGCGACGCCGCAGATCAACGGCTTCACCGCCATCGTGTTCAACACGCGCATGGCGCCGTTCGACAATCCCAAGGTGCGGGCCGCGGTTGCGGCAGCGCTGCCCTACGAGGCCATGTTCGAGGCCGCCCTGTTCCGCCGGGGCCGCCCCCTGTTCGGCGCCACGTGGACCGACGCGCCCAACGGCGCCTTCCCCCAGCCCCTGCCCTTCAGGACCGACGCCGCCAAGGCCAAGGCACTGCTGGCGGAAGCCGGCTTCCCTGACGGGTTCAAGACCACCTTCTCGTTCTCGGCGGGCGTCGCCGCCGTCGCCGAGCCCATGGCCACGCTGATCCGCGAAGCCCTCGGCGCCATCGGCGTGGATGTCTCCATCCAGAAGCTGCCCCCCGCCCAGATGGCCAGCATGGAAGTGGAGCGGCGGGTGCCGTTCTTCATTTCGGCCGGGACGGCCTGGCTGCCGGCGCCGGACTATTTCCTGCGCAACTATTTCACCGGCGACCACCGCTGGAACTTCAGCGGCTTCTCCAACCCGAAACTGGACGCGCTGGCCCAGGCCGCGCGCTTCGAGGCCGACGCGGCCGCCTATGAGGCGACCTGTCGCCAGATGGTCGATATCGTGGCCCGCGACGTGCCCATGATCATGGTCTGGCAGCCCAACCAGGACGCGGTGATGGCGCCGGTCATCGACGGCTACACCTACTGGTTCCATGGGCAGGTGGATTACCGAGACCTGCGCAGGGCCTGAGGGCATGTCCACGCTGCTCAACATCGGTCGCAGGGTGGGGAGGCATCTTCTCGCCTCCCTGCCGGCGCTCTTCGGGGTGGTCCTGTTCACCTTCCTGCTGATGCGCGTGCTGCCGGGTGACCCGGCGGCGTTCTTCGCCTCCGGGCCGAATGCCGGACAGGCCGAGATGGCCCAGATCCGCGAGACGATGGGCCTCGACCGGCCCATTCCCGAGCAGTTCCTGCGCTATGTGGGCGATCTGGCCCGCGGCAATCTCGGCCAGTCCATGACCACCGGCCAGCCGGTGATGGCCGATCTCGCCGAGCGCATGCCCGCCTCGCTGGAGCTGACGCTGTTTGCGCTGGTGCTGGCTTTGGCGCTGGCGCTTCCGCTCGGCATCGTCGCGGCGCTGCGGCCGAACTCGCTCATCGATCACGGGGTGCGCTTCCTCTGCACCCTCGGCGTGTGCGTGCCGACCTTCGTCACCGGCCTGCTGCTGATCTACGTCTTCTACTATCTGCTCGGCCTCGCGCCGGACCCGACGGGGCGCATCGATATCTTCGCGGCCCCGCCGCCGGGGATCACCGGCTTTCTGCTGGTCGACTTCCTCCTGGTGGGGGATCTGGCGGGCTGGAAGGCGGCCTTCGGGCAGTTGATCCTGCCGGCCTGCACCATGGCACTTTTCGTCCTTGCGCCGCTGGCGCGCATGACACGGGCCTCGCTGCTGGCGGTGCTCGGCTCGGACTTCATCCGCACCGCGCGCTCGGTGGGCATGTCGGACTGGCGGGTGGTCGTGGTCTATGCGCTCAGGAACGCCCTGCTGCCGGTGCTGACCATCATCGGCATCGTCTTTTCCACCATGCTCGGCGCCAACGTGCTGGTCGAAAAAGTGTTTTCCTGGCCGGGCATCGGCTCCTATGCGCTCGACGCGCTGCTGGCCTCGGACTATGCGCCGGTGCAGGGCTTCGTGCTGCTCATCGCGGTCATCTTCGTGATGGTCAATCTCACCATCGATGTCCTCTACGGCATCGTCGATCCGCGGATCTCCCTGAAATGAGCGCCACGCTTCGCCATGCCGGATGGGTGCTGCGCGGCAACCCGGTGACGGCCGGCGCGGCGGCGGGCGCCCTGATGCTCGTCACCATCGCCATCCTCGCGCCGTGGATCACCCCTTATGATCCCATCGCCTCCAACGTCCCCGCCGCGCTCCAGCCGCCCTCCGCGGCCCATTGGGCGGGCACCGACCAATTGGGCCGTGACATCTTCAGCCGCCTGATCGCCGCGACGCGGCTCGATCTCGGCATCGCCGTCTCCGCGGTGCTCCTGTCGTTCGTGGCAGGTGCCACCATCGGCGCCCTGTGCGGCTATGCCGGCGGCCGCATCGACCGGTATGTCGGGCGTCTGGTGGACGTTCTGATGGCCTTTCCCCTGTTCGTCCTGGCCATGGCGCTGGTGGCCGCGCTCGGCAACCGGGTGGAAAACATCGTCATCGCCACCGCCCTCATCAACCTGCCCTTCTACATCCGCTTCGCCCGCGCCGAGGTGAACGTGCGCCGCCATGCCGGCTGGGTGGAGGCCGCCCGTGCCGGCGGAGAAAGCCACGTCACCATCGTGCTCGCCTATCTGCTGCCCAACATCCTGCCGGCCATGGCGGTGCAGATTTCGCTCAATCTCGGCTGGGCCATCCTGAACGCGGCGGGCCTGTCCTTCCTCGGCCTCGGCGTGCAGGCCCCGACCCCGGAATGGGGGATCATGGTGGCCGAAGGCGCCCGCTTCATCGGCAACGGCCAATGGTGGCTGGTGGCCTTTCCCGGCCTTGCGCTGATGCTGGCCGTGCTGTGCTTCAACCTGCTCGGTGACGGCCTGCGCGACATCCTCGATCCGAGGATGCGCACGTGAGCAGCCCCCTCCTCGACATCCAGAACCTGCACGTCGCCTTCAGCACCCGCGAGGGACTGGTGGAAGCGGTGCGCGGCATCGACCTCAAGCTCGCGCCGGGCGGCACGCTCGCGGTGGTGGGCGAGAGCGGCTCTGGCAAATCGGTCACCGCCTATGCGGTGACGCAGCTCCTAGATCGGGCCGCGCGCATCCCCAAGGGGCGCATCCTGTTCCGGGGCGAGGACATCACCCGCGCCGACCCGGCGCGCATGAAGGCGCTGCGCGGGGCCGCCATCTCCATGGTGTTCCAGAGCCCGCGCACCGCCCTCAACCCCATCCGCTCCATCGGCCTGCAGGTCATGGACGCGATCGCCGCCCATGAAAACCTGCCCAAGGCGGTGCTGCGGGCCCGCGCGCTGGAGCTGCTGGAAGCGGTACGCATCCGCGATGCGGACAAGCGGTTCGACGCCTATCCGGCGGAGCTGTCGGGGGGCATGTGCCAGCGGGTGATGATCGCCATGGCCATCGCCTGCAACCCCTCCCTGCTCATCGCCGACGAGCCGACCACGGGCCTCGATGTCACCACCCAGAAGACGGTGATGGATCTCATCGCCGGGCTCACCGCAGAGCGCGGCATGGCGCTCGTCCTCATCACCCACGATCTGGGGCTGGCCGCCAGCTATTGTCGGGATGTGATGGTGATGCAGCAGGGCCGCGTGGTCGAAGCCGCCCCCGCCGTCGACATCTTCCGACATCCCTCCCATCCCTATACCCGCAGGCTGGTGGCCGCCTCCCCCACGCCGACCTCCACCGTCGAAGAACTGGTGGGCGAAGCACCACGCGCCCCGCGCGCGACCCCGAGGGACCCCCGCGACGCACGGGTGCTGCTCGATGTCTCGAACATCGTGAAGCGCTTCGACAGCACGCTGGCGGTGGAGGATGTCTCCCTCACCCTGAAAGCCGGCGAGAGTCTCGGCCTGGTGGGCGAATCCGGCTCGGGCAAGAGCACCCTGTCGCGCATCGTCTGCCGCCTCGCCGATGCGGACGGCGGACGGATCATGTTCGATGGGGTGGACATCGGCGCCATCCCTCTGCGGACGTTCCACGACTCCCCCTGGCGGCGCGAGATCCAGATCGTGTTCCAGGACCCGCACGAGAGCCTCAATCCCCGCTTCACCGCCTTCGAATGCATCGCCCGGCCGGTGCGGCGCCTCGCCAAGCTCACCGACGCCGCGCAGGTGAAGCGGCGGGTGGAAGAGGTGGCCGAACGCTGCGGCCTGTCGCGCGACCTGCTGACGCGCTTTCCCCATCAGCTGTCCGGCGGCCAGAAGGCCCGCATCGGCATCGCCCGCGCCATTGCGGTTGAGCCGCGCCTCTTGGTGCTGGACGAGCCCACGGCGGCCCTCGACGTTTCCGTTCAGGCGGTGGTGCTGAAACTGCTCGACGATCTGCGGCATGACGAAGGGCTCTCGTTCCTCTTCGTCAGCCACGACCTCAACGTGGTGCGGATGATGTGCGAGCGCACCATCGTCATGCGTCACGGGCGCATCGTTGAAGAGGGGGAAAGCCACGCCCTCTTCCGCAATCCGCAGGCCGCCTACACCCGCGACCTGCTCGGCGCCATCCCCCATTTCGAACCCGTGCAGACCGCCACCGCCTGAGGCCGTGGCGAGGCAGGAGAGAACCGACGTGACGACGAGGCTATGGGACATCGGCACAGACATCGGCGGCACCTTCACCGATATCATCGCCGTCAGGCCCGACACCAATGAGACGCGGATCGCCAAGGTTCCTTCCCGACCCGACGCGCCCGTCACCGCTATGCTGGAAGCCCTGGCGGCGGTAGGCGTGGCGCCGGAGGCGGTGCGCCGCTTCGTCCATGGCACCACCCGTGTCACCAATGCGCTGGTGGAGGAGCGGCTGCCACGGGTGGCGCTGGTGGCGACGGCCGGCTTCGAGGACGTGCTGGAAATCGCCCGCTATCGTCGCGAGGAACTCTACCGCCTCGACATCCGGCCCAAGGCGCTGCCGCTGGTGCCGGCGAGCCTGTGCTTCGGCATCCGCGAGCGCCTCGACCCCACCGGCAAGGTGATCGAGGCCCTGGACGCGGCCGAGATCGAGCGCCTCAAGGCGTGGCTCGTGGAGAACAAGGTGGAGAGCGTCGCGATCTGCCTGCTGCATTCCTATGCCAACCCGGAGCATGAAAAGCAGATCGCGGCGGCCATCGAAGGCGTGGTTCCCCACGTCTGCGTGTCGCACGAGATCAATCCCGAGGCGCGCGAGTACGAGCGTGCCTCCTCCACGGCCTTCAACGCGGCGGCCATGCCCATCGCCGTGGAATATCTCACCGAGCTGGAGCGCCGCCTGCCCATCGGCGCGGGCTTGCAGGTGTTCCATTCGGCCGGCGCCATGGTGCCCGTGCCGGCGGTCAAGCGCCGGCCGCTGGTGATGGCCATGTCCGGGCCCGCCGCCGGCGTGTCCGCCTCCGCCCGCATCGCCCGCACCCTCGACCGGCCGCGCGTGCTCACCTTCGACATGGGCGGCACCACCACCGACGTCTGCCTGATCGTCGATGGCGCCGCCGAGATGACCGACACCCGCATGATGGGCGGCCGCCCCCTGCGCCAGCCCATGCTCGCGGTGCATTCCATCGGCGCCGGCGGCGGCTCCATCGTTACGCTTGGACCGGGCGGCCTTGCGGTCGGGCCGAAGAGCGCGGGCTCCATGCCCGGGCCGGCCTGCTACGGGCGCGGCGGCGACCGGCCCACCATCACCGACGCCAATGCAGTGCTGGGCTATCTCGATCCCGAGGCGCGGCTCGGCGACACCATCCAGATCGACGTGGAGGCGGCGCGGCGGGTCATCGCGCCCATCGCCGCCGAACTGGGCTTGGGCATCACCGAGACCGCGTTGGGCATCGTCAAGGTGGCGGGCGCCGCCATGGCGCGGGCCTTGCGGCGCGTGACGGTCGAGCGGGGCGTGGACGGGCGCGACTGCACCCTGCTCGCGTTCGGCGGCGGCGGCCCCATGCATGCGGCGGGGCTCGCCGACATGTACGGCCTCTCGGAAATCATCGTGCCGGCCGCGTCCAGCGCGTTCTCGGCGCTCGGCTGCCTGACGGCCGACTTCTCCTTCCTCCAGCAAGGCACGGTGCGGATGCCGCTCGCCGACTTCCCGCATGCGGCCTTCGCGGCGCGGGTCGCGGAGCTGTCGGGCGAAGCGACCGGGCCGCTGCTGGCCAACGGCATCGCGCGGGAGGAGATCGCCGTGGAGCATGTGGCGCTGATGCGCTACAGCGCCCAGAGCGACAGCATTCCCATCCCCTTCGCCATGCCGCTGGACCTTGCACGGCTCGAGGCGGACTTCCATCGCCGCCACCGCGACCTGTTCGGCTACGCGACGGACGAAGCGTGCGTCATCGAAGCCCTCCGCATCCAGGCGCTGAAGCCCTCGTCGGTTCCCTTCTCGCGTCCGGACGTGGGCCGCGCGCAGGGGACGGCGCGCACACGCCTGTGCGTGTTCGACGCCTCCGGCCCCGTCGAGACGTCCATCCTGCCGCGCGAGACCTTGTCCGGCGCGGTCCATGGCCCGGCCATCATCGAGGATGCGTGGTCCACCGTGGTGGTGCCGCCCGGCTGGCAGGTTCGCCCCGACGATCTCGGCAATCTCTTCATGACGCGGAGCGCAGCATGAGCACCCTGGACCCCTTCGTCGTCGAGGTGATCCGCCACGGCCTTTCGGCAGCGGCGGAAGAGATGAGCCTCGTCATGACCCGCTCCGCGCGCTCGCCGCTGCTGCGGGAGGCCGGGGATCTTTCGTCCGCCATCATGGATGCGGCCGGCGGGCTCGTGGGACAGGGCCGGGACATCCCCATCCATCTCGGCGCCATGTGCTACACGGTCCCGGAACTCCTGAAGGTGTATCCAGCCGCGACCATGCGGGAGGGCGATGCCATCGTCTACAACGTGGGCGCGCTCGGCGGAAATCACCTCAACGACGTGAAGGTCGCCCGCCCCGTGTTCGTGGACGGCCGGCTGGTGGCGTTTGCTCTCAGCCTTGCCCATTGGCCTGATGTGGGCGGCACCTGGCCGGGCAGCTATCTGGCGAAGGCGGTGGACACCTTCCAGGAGGCCATCCGCATTCCGCCGCTGCTGATCGCCAACACGGACGGCGTCAACCGCCCGGTGCTCGACTTCATCCTCGCCAATGTCCGCGACCCGGTGTCGTGCGAGGGCGACCTGCTGGCGCAGCTCGCTGCCACCAGCGCGGCCGAGCGGCGCATCCACGAAATGTGCGCGCAGCACGGCACCGACACCTTCGTCGCCGCGATGGCGCGCCTCCACGACCTCTCCGAAGCCGAGATGCGGGCGGCCATCGCCGACCTGCCGGACGGCACCTATGAGGGCGAGGATTTCCTCGATGACGGCGGGCCGGACGACGCCCCCTCGCGCATCCATGTGCGCATCGAGATTCGCGGCGACGAGGCCACGTTCGACCTCTCCGGCTCCGCCGACCGCGTCGCCACCTTCTGCAACACCACGCCCTTCATCGCCCGCTCCGCCGTGGTCTACGCGGCGCGCATCCTGAGCGGGCGGGACATGCAGCAGAATGCCGGCGCCCTGCGACCGCTCACCATTCTCACCCGGCCGGGCTCCATCCTGGAGCCGGGCTGGAAGGCGGCGGTGGCGGCCGGCAACCACGAGACCTCCATGCGGGTCGTGGATGCGGTGTTCCGGGCCATGGAGAACGTCATCCCCGAACGTCTTTCGGCGGGTGGCCCCGCCACCTCCGGCCTCCTCGCCTTCGCCGAGCCCCTGCCGGACGAGAGCTGGCGGATGCTCTACGAGGTCCATGGCGGCGGCGAAGGTGCGCGGCACGACCGCGATGGGGCGCCGGCCACGCGCGTGCACCTCGCCAACACCTCCAACACTCCGGCCGAGGTGATCGAGGCCAACTACGCCATCCGCGTGGAACGCCAGTCCATCCGCCGGGGCGCCGGCGGAAAGGGACGGCACGTGGGCGGCGACGGCATTGTGCGCAGCTACCGGGTGCTGGCGCCCTCCATGTGGTTGACCACCTGCGTGGAGCGCACGAAGATTCCGCCCTATGGCCTGCAAGGGGGAGAAGCGGGCGCGCCCTATGTCATCACCCTCGAGCGCGGCGGGGTCGTCTCGGCCCTGCCGGGCAAAGCCAACCTTCTGCTTGAGGCGGGCGATCTCGTCACCATAGAGGGATGCGGCGGGGGAGGATTCGGGGAGCCCCCGCCTTCGAGCTGAGGAGCGCGTAACGGTGCCGAGCCAACCCAGGGAACGCCGCGCCGCCGGGCCTGCTGCCGCCGGGCGTCGCATTTCCATGGCGGGGCTCGGGCTGGACCGGAGTTCCGACCTGCCGCTCTACCAGCAGGTCGCCGCCCATCTGCGCAATCAGGTCCTGGACGGCCGGCTCAAGGCCGGCACGCGGCTGGCGGGGTCGCGTACGCTCGCGGAGGAGCTGGGGTGCTCGCGCGCCATCGTGCTCACCGCGTTCGACCTCCTGTATTCGGAAGGCTACCTGCGCTCGGTGCCGCGTGGCGGCGTCGAGGTCGCGGCCGTGGCCAAGTCCTCGGGTGCGGCCGTGCCGGTCGCCGAAGCCGGGGTCGATGGCGACTGGCTGTCGGACGCGTGGCTGGCCGTGCTGGAGACCGGCTACGAGTTCGACCTCGGTTCGCCCTTCAGCCCCGGCGCCCCGGACCTCTCCACCTTCCCGTTCGAGGTCTGGTCACGCATGCTGCGCCAGAGCTGGGCGAACCCGCCCGCCTCGGCCTGCATCGACATGTCGCCGCTCGGCTGGGGACCGCTGCGCGAGGCGACGGCGGAATATCTCGGCGCGGTGCGCGGCCTCTTGTGCCAGCCGGATGAGGTGGTCATCACCTCCGCCAGCTCCGGCGCGCTCAACCTGTGCAGCCGGATGCTGCTCAATCCCGGCGACGAGGTGTGGGTGGAGGAACCCGGCTTCATCGAGGCCCGCTGGAGCCTGAAGGCTGCGGGCGCGAAGCTGGTGCCCGTACCCGTGGACGACAAGGGGCTGGTGGTGGAGGAAGGCATCCGCCGCGCGCCCAACGCCAAGGTGGCCGTGGTGACGCCCTCGCACCAGTTTCCCCTCGGCGTGCCCATGGCGCTGGAGCGGCGGCAGGCGCTGCTGGAATGGGCCAACCGGCAGGGCAGCTGGATCATTGAGGACGACTACAATTCGGAATTCCGCCACCGCGGCAGCATGACGGCCTCCCTCAAGTCGCTCGATCGCTCAGGGCGGGTGGTCTATCTCGGGACGTTTTCCAAGGTCATGCTGCCGAGCCTGCGCATGGGCTATCTGGTGGCGAGCCCGCGCTTTGTCGACGCCTTCGGCCGGGGGCGCGCGCGGGTGGACGTGCATCCCGCAGGTACGGCCCAGCTCGCCCTGGTGCGGTTCCTGCGCGAAGGCCACCTGCTGCGCTACCTCAGACGCATGCGCAAGGTCTACGGGGAACGGCAGAAGGCGGTGATCGACGCTGTCGATGCGCTGCTGGGCGACAAGGTGGAAATCGCCTCGCTCCCCGCCGGCCTGCACCTGACGGCACAGTTCCGTCCGGGCCTTGCGGACCGCATCAGCGACACGGACATTTCGCGCCGCAGCCTCGGGACCGGTCATTTCGTCCAGCCCCTCTCCCAATGCTACGTGGGGCCGGCGGACCG
This sequence comes from Xanthobacter aminoxidans, assembly GCF_023571765.1. GTDB lineage: Bacteria > Pseudomonadota > Alphaproteobacteria > Rhizobiales > Xanthobacteraceae > Xanthobacter > Xanthobacter aminoxidans. The sequence goes on from NZ_JAMJXC010000004.1 coordinate 422,789, forward strand.
TCAGGGCCTCATCATCGGCTATGGACGGCTCCCCAAGGAGGAGGCGTTCTCCAAGCTCTCCGCCGTCGCCGCTCTCTTTCCGGCCTAGGATTCTGGCTCACCGATTATCCCTGAAACTGGAGCTGTCGCGATCCAGCGCCCCTTCCTAGGTTCGCTCCCATGACGGGTAAGGAACGCGCAATGAGCAGGCTGCTTCGGACGGGTCTTAACGCTGGCTCAGCCGCGCCGCTGGTGGTGGGGGGCGAGGGCGTCTATTTCCACCTCAGCGACGGACGTAAGGTTCTCGACGGCAGCAATACCGGCGGCCCTCTGGGCCATGGCCATCCGCGCATGGCGGCTGCGCTGCGCGAGGCCGCCACTCTGCCGATGGTGAGCGAGGGCTGGAACTGGCGCGGACGGGACGCCGCCGCCGAGCGTCTCTTCGAGGTGGGTCTGAGCGAAGAGGCGCATTGGGCGGGCGCGGTCCGCTTCTGCCTGAGCGGCAGCGAGGCCAACGACCTCGCCCTCTCCCTCTCGCAGGCCCTGACGGGAAGAAAGGCCATCGCCACCCGCGAGCGCGCCTATCACGGCCTTGTCGGCCTGAGCCGCGACGTCACGGTGCAGCCGCACTGGCATGGCGGCCTCGCCGCTCCGGGCGAGACCAAGGTGCCCCCGCCCGGCGCCCAGGTGCACGTACTGCCCGCCCCCGACGGCGCGCTCTATCTCGCCGATGCCACCCCGTCTGCGGGCTCTACGGCCGAACGCCTCGCGGGCGAGGCCGGCAAGCTGGCCCAGTCGGCCGCCGTGATCATCGACTACACCCAGGGCGGCTTCTACCATGACGCCGCCTACCAGGATGCGATGGCCGAACTGGCACGCCGCAACGGCGCGCTCTGGATCGCCGACGAAGTGGTGACGGGCCTCGGCCGCGCCGGCCGCACCTTCGCCTTCACCGGAGGCCAGAGCCGGCCGGATATCGTGACGCTGGGCAAGGGCCTCGGCGGCGGCATGGCGCCGGTTGCGGCCATCATCCTCTCCAAGGATGTGCTGGCCGAGCTGGACGGCAAGAGCTGGCAGAATTACGGCACCTTGCGCGGCCATCCCATGGCCATGGCTGCCGTGTCCGCCTATCTGGACATCCTTGTGGAGGAAGACCTGCTGGCCCGCGTCGCGGCGCTGGAGACGCTCTTCGCCCGACGCCTGCGCGAGATCGCCGGCCGCCATCCCAGCGTCGCGCGGGTTGCCGGACAGGGGCTCCACTGGACCATCGAACTGTTCGGCCCCGACTGGCGCGACTGGCGGGCCGACACGGTTGAGGCTCCCATCGCCTCTCGGGTCGCGGCGGGCGCGCTCGCCCAAGGCGCGGTGATCGGCACCAGCGGTGAGCAGGTGTCCCTCTTCCTCGCGCCGCCCCTCATCATCTCGGAGCAGGAAGCCGAGACGCTTCTTGGCATCCTCGATGAAAACCTCTGCCTCGCGGATCGCGAGCACAACATGACAATGGAAGGCGCTCGGGGATGAACGAGATCGAGAACATTCTTGCCACGGTGCAGGGCTATTTCGACGCGCTTTACTTCGGCAGCGTCGAAGGCTTCCGGAAGGCGTTTCATCCGCAGGCGCAGCTCTTCTCGTCCGAGGGTGGGAACACCGCAGCGCTGGGTATGGACGCCTATATGGAGCGGGTGGCGGGACGAGCCGCCCCGGCCTCCCGCAACGACCCGCGCCATGACGAGGTGATCGCCGTGACGCTGACCAGCCCCTCCACCGCCCATGTACGGGTGCGCGACGCCCTCCTGCCCAACCGCTTCGTCGATGACCTGCTGCTGGTGAAGTATGCCGACGGCTGGAAGATCGTCTGCAAGGCCTGGGCGTACGACCCGCTCGCCAGCGCGTAGGACGGACGAGAGGGGGCGGCACCCGTTCGATGCCGGCGTGATGCGGTGAGCCGCGTCGATCCCGCGCCAGGTCGAGGCGTTCGCAGGGCCGCCCCCACACCATCTTCAAGATTGAATCGCCGGCGGAGCTGATGCTCCCGCCGGCGCATCTGTTGTTGATCGGGGATGTACGCGGCTCGGCTCACGCCCACACGCGCTGCTGCAGACGGTCAAGGACAAGCTTCTGCCGCTGCAACAACACCCGACGGGCGATATCCCTGCGCATATGCCCGCGAGAGCTGCCTCCCTCGACTTGGGGCGCCCGCTCTCCAATCTTGCTTCCCTGACAGAAGCCCGTAGCGCGGTTGCTCGTCCGCTCGCTCAGGCCGAGCGTCGAGGGCGCCGAGGGCGCCGAGCAAAGCCGTCACCCCGGATTTACTGAGCAATCCGCCATGCTCCGCCCCGGCGCATCCGCATTCACGGCGGGTGCGCCGGCCCGGACCATCCATGCGCATTCGCCCTGGGCGTCGAATTGCCGAGGGCGAGGTGCGAATCATGGGAACGGGATTTCAGCCGCCAGCATCGGTGGATCAAGCAAAAGCCAGTGCCGACGCGGGGAATGAAATGGCGGGCCGCGTCCGATAGTGATGATCACTACGTTTTCGCTATAGCACTATGAAATCGCTCGCCGCCCCATGTTGCGCGCGAGATCGAACGAATTGCGCAGCGTGTGGCTTTGATTGTATGGGGACCACCTCAAGTCGGACGACGCGAAATTCAACATGACTTTCGTATTTTCGATATGGCATTTCGCGTTCGCGGTTGCTGGCGTGCGAGGGTACGTGCTTTCCCATGCAGCCATGACTTTTCAAACCGCGACGCAATGCATGTTCGGACGCAGCGCGGCTTCGGCGATCGCGGCCGCGTCAGCGGCATCATTCTTCTGCCGCTTCACAAAGGGCTTCACGTAGATCGGCGGAACCAGCCGCACGTGGCGTCCAAGGCCTTGAGCGACGCGGCCCCAATAATGGCTCGTTGCGCAGGCCTCCATCGCCACGATGCAAGGCGGCTGCGCGCTCAACAGTTGGATCAGCTTCGCGCGGGACACCGTCCGGTTGAACAGAACCGCCCCGCCCCGATCCGTGCCGCAGACCTGGAAACTCCGCTTGGCCAGGTCGATCGCAAGGACATGAACATCTGGCATGTGCCCCTCCCTTGAAAGCGCCACCACGGCGCTGCCCGGACACAATACGAGCCCGCAGGAGGGGGCATCCACCCCATCAGTTCACGCCCTCCAGGCTCGGAACATCCCCTGTAACCTTACGTAAAAAAGGTGAGCCAGGACACCCACTTACCCATACATGTTATCGGCAGTGATGAGGACGGCATCCGATGCAGGATGCCGTCCTCTTTGTCTGGGGGATGGCTCAGAAATTGACCCGCAGATTGCCCTTGAGCGTGTTGCTCTGCGCATCGGAGCCGAGCACGCCGTCATAGGCGAAGCCGGCGCTGACCGCGTCGTTGAAGGCATAGCTGAGGCCCACATTGAGCGCCAGCGCATCGCGGGCGATGGGCGTGCCGGAGACCAGGAACGGGGTGGAGCCGTTCAGCCACATCACCGACGTCGTGTCCACGTCGCCGAAGGCATGCTGCCAGCCCAGCTTGAGGCTGGGGGTGAAGAGGCCGTTGCCCACCACCATGTCGGTGCTTAGCCGCGCGCCCAGGGTGGTAAGCGTGGTGCTCATGGACTGCGCCGAGCCTGAGAGTGCGGCGGCGCCGCCGGTTTCGGAGAAGGCGTCGAAGTTCTGGTTCACATAGGCCACCGCCGCGAACGGCGACACCTGAGCCGGTCCGAAAGCGAACGGACGCGAGACTTCGCCGAACACCTGGGCGGTGTTGCCGTTGTAGCTGCTACCCAGGCCGTTGGAGAAGGTGCCGAAGGCGACGTTGCGAGACGCCATAGAGCGCCAGGTCGGTGTGGCTGTTGTCGGCCTTGGAGTTGAGGCTGTCCACATGGCCATCGGACTGGCCGAAGCCGGCGGCGATGCCGAGGCGGGTGGTGTCGAACACCTTGACGTCGGCACCGGCGATGAAGCCGCTCTGGGTCCAGCCCAGGGAGGCGAGGCCGTCGCCGGAGGCATTGCCCCAGCCGCCGTAGCCGGTGGCCCACACGGCGACGTTCAGGCTCGACGAGAGCTTGGCGGTGGCCTTGTCGGGCTTGGGCCCGGTGGCGTCGTCCAGGCGCTCGTTGATGGCGGCGCGCACCTGGCGGGCGTCATCGAAGGTCTGGGCGGCGGTGGAGGCATAGACCTCGCCGGTCATCTGGCTGAGGGCGGCGGCCAATGCCGTCGGGGCCAGGCTGTAGAGGCTGTTGAACAGCCCGGCATTGGCTCCGGTCAGAGCAATGCCGGCCACCGGGCGAATGCTGTCCACCGCGCTGCCGAGCGCGCTGGCATTGGCGGTGGTGGCCAGGCCGTTGGCCGCCAGGTTGCCGTACCACAGCGGGGTGACCACCAGCGCCAGGCTGGTGGGGCCGTAGAGGGCATCGAAGCGGGTGGAGGCGGGCAGGCCGCTCGCCGGCTGGGCCAGGCCGGCGAAGGAGCCGGAGAGGCCGGCGCTGCTCTGGATCACCGTGAAGCTGGTGCCCAGCGGCGGGGTGTAGCTGTTGGTTGCGCTGCCGGTGATGCCGCGCAGGGTGGGCGCCAGGGTTCCGGCCACGGTGACTGTGCCGTTGGTGCCGGTGGTGACGAGGCGGGAATAATTGCCCGCGCCGGTTCCGGTGCCGGTGCCGTCGATGTCGGTCTGGAAGGTGGAGGTGCTGGCGAGCGTCACCGGCCCGTTGACGGTGAGGGTGCCGGGCGAGTTGCCCGGCGCCAGCCGCCCGGCCACCACCAGCGGGCCGGAGAGGGTGCCGGAGCCGCGCAGGGTGCCCGAGGTGCCGATGGCCAGCGTCGAGGAGAAGGCGCCGTTCACCGACAGCAGGCCGCCGGTGACGGTGGTGAGGCCGGTATAGGAGTTGTTGCCGGTGAGGGTGAGGGTGCCGGCACCGGCCTTGGTGAGGCTGGTGCGGCTGGCGCCATCGACGATCTGTCCGGCATAGCTGGCGGAGCTGCCGTCTGTGCCTACCGTGAGCTGGCCATTGCCAATAACGGCGGTGGCTGTGGTGCCGGTGAGCGATCCGACCGTCAGGGCGGTGCCGCCGAGATCGATGGCGCCGTTATTGCTTAGGCGGGTGATGCCTGTGGTGCTGCCGGTGAGGGCGACGGCTGCGCCGGAGGCATTGCTCACCGTTCCGGCGAGCACGCCGGCGGCCTGGACAAAGCCGGTATTGCTGAGCCCGCCGGCAATGGTGCCGGTGGTGATCAGGGTGCCGGCATTGGTGACGCCGCCGGCCAGGGTTCCTGCGTTGGTGAGGGTGGTTCCTGCCAAGGTGACGACCGGGGCGATGAGGCTCGCGGTTTCGGTAAGCTGGAGGCCGCCGCCGGCGAGGGTCGCCTGGCCGGTGAAGCTGTGGGTGGCGGTGAAAACCAGGGTTCCTGCCCCGAGCTTGGCGAGGCCGCCGGTGCCGGAAAGGGACTGGTTCAGGGTGAAGGTATTGTCCAGGCTGGCAATATCGAAGCCGCCGCCGCCGTTGCCCCAGGTGATGGCCCGGCCGGTGGTGGTGAAGCTGGTGCCGGTGACCTGGAGGATGCCGCCGTCAAAGGTAAGGCCCCCCGCCGCCGCGCCGAGGTTGGCGTCACGGGCCACCGACAGAATACCCCCAGCGAATGTGGTGCCGCCGGAATAGCTATTGGTTCCGGTGAGCGTGAGAATGCCGTCTCCGGCCTTAATCAGGCTGCCGCGGGTAGGGACATCGGCGAAAGCCGCGACGCGCGTGGTCTCCACCTGAATCTCGGTCTGCCACTCGGGGGTGAGTGTCGGATCATGGGCGGCCTTGCGGGCTGCCCATGCGGCCGCCGCTGCGTCATTCTCCTGCTTGCGCTGGATGAGGGCGTCCTCGGAGATGTTGTTGGACCAGGTATCGCGGGTGCCGGCCGGGAGGTTCGCGGCGACTGAGCCAAGAAATTGCCCTGGGCCATTCATGGCCTTATTGAGATCGATCACGCCCCAACCCCAGACGGCGTTGGGAGCATTGGGATTGGCATCCGCCACGCCGGCGACCACGTTGCGGTGATAGGCCGTGGTGAGCAGGACATCGCGGGCCTGCTGGTTGGTCATATAGGGAAATCGCTCCATGATCAGGGCCAGCGCGCCAGTGGCATGGGGCGCGGCCATGGAGGTGCCGTTCACTGTTGTGTAGCCGGTCTGCTTGTTTGGATTGATAGCCCATTCACCGAGATTCCATCGAGCGCCTGGCGCATAGGTAGGAACCGTACTGTTGATAGCGCTGCCTGGTGCGACAACGTACCAATATTTGGCGACGCCGGCTCGATTTGAATAGCTCGCGAGGACAAGATCTCCGGGATTTAGGCCGCCATTGCCCCCCTTAGCAGCTGCGCCTACGGCAAGCCAATTGCTCTCAAGATCCGGTCTGAAATAAGGTAGCGAAGATCTAACGTTTGGGTTGCTGTATCCGGTGTTTCCCGCCGCAAATACCTGAATAATATTGTATTGTTTTGTGGTCTCGGAAAGCGCGTCGACGTAGCTGAGCTTGCCAGAAAATTTAGAATAAGCTGTGCGTAAGCCTTGGATGGTGTTGTAATTGTCTCCAGTAGGCGGGCTGCCCCAAGAGGAATTAATCACACGTGCGCCGGCCGCCGCTAGGCTACCATAAGCGTTTTTGAAGTAGGCATAATCAACGTTCGTTCCGTATCGTGCCGAGTCGTTCGTTTGTGTGTTGGTGACGTAGACATTGGCATTGAACGCCACGCCTTGCATGCCGACGCCGTCTCGGGAGGCCCCGATCGTCCCTGTGACGTGTGTCCCGTGTGGATCGTTGTAGATGGGGCTGTACGTTCCCGGAGCGGTATAAGAATCACCCGCCTTGAAGAAGCTTGGTTGTGGCGACTGATTCTGCGGCTTTCCGGACCCGTCCATAAAATAGAAGCCGTCCGATCCGAAGGTCCCGGTGATGGTGAGCGGCTTGACGCGGCCATCGGCGAATTCCGGGTGGGCACTATAGACACCTGAATCAACAACACCCACCGTCACACCCAGGCCGGTGTAGCCCGCCGCATAGGCGTTGGCGGCGTGCATGGCTTCCAAGCCCCAATCGGCCTTGTATTCCGGCGTGCGCCAACTCGCGGGATCGGCGGTGGACAGACTCTGCGCCAAGGCGTTATGCGACACCGACGCGCCGAGCGCGGCCAGCCCTAGGGTCCAGACTCATAACCAGTAGCTGACGGTTGCCGCGATGCTGACTGCTGCAAGGAAGTTGATGGCGAGGCGGTCATATCGTGTGGCGATGCGCCGGAAGTCTTTCAGGCGGCAGAACATGCGCTCGATGGCGTTTCGGTCGCGGTAGAGCACGGGAGAGAAGCAGTTCTTCCAGAGCC
>NZ_JAMJXC010000050.1 GCF_023571765.1 Xanthobacter aminoxidans
GGGCCTCGAGGCGCTCGGCGAATTCGAGGCGTTGCCGCTGCCACACGCGAACAGCATCCCGCATGGCCTCGCTGGTAGTCGCGAATTCACCAGATTCCACGCTTTCGCGGAGTGCGCGCATCATGTCAGGCGTCATAGTGACGCTGACTTTCTCAGCATTGGGCATGATCGAACCTCATATCACCCCCATGGTAGGATAAAATCCCACTCAGCGCGAGCGCGATGTGCCTGGACGCAAGGAGACTGTCGGCCGGGGCACGCGTGATCCTGAGGCTGGGACCTGGCCTACTCCATGCGAGCTCGAAGCCAGCTTTTTTCAATCGAAAGGCCTACCTCAGTTACCCTGGCCTCTACTGATCTCATGCCGTCGTCCGATGTGATCGTCACCAACCCCGCCTCCGCAAGCGTTCGAATGGCGTGGGCGTATGCAGATCGATAATTACTATCCAGTATTGCCGTTTTTACGTCGTGCAGACGGTTTGAATGATGCCATATGCCTAAATCGTCTCTGTGTCCGTCCGGCAGTCCACAGCACTCGGCAGCCAGTAGGAATAGAGCCCGCAAGATGTCCTCATTGCTCACCATCGGCTCGATGCTCCCTTGGCTCTTTGGTCGATGTCATCGGATGATATCGGATATCATCGAGTGATATCCAATTGCATCCGATTACATCGAATATAATCGGATGAGGTTGGGAACCTGCAGCGCTATCAACGGCTGTAATCCGTTATTAACAGTTGATAACGGTTTGCAACCGTTATCAACGAGGCCCCAGTGCCGGCTATCCCGCGCGATCACCGTGCCACTCGGTCCGGTTATGTTGCGATTGCCGTCGTGACGTTGCAGCCCGACCGGCAACAGAAGCAATCCAGGGGCTGCGCCTCCCGCCGGCGCGCCGGGCTTATGCAATGCCGAGAAAAATCGCCAACGAACGTGTCACGGAGAGCATCATATCCTCCTCGAGGCGGCCGAACGCCGGCCAGACCCTGCACCGCTCCACTGTGACCACCTTATCGATCATCACTTGGGACTGCACGCGGAGCCCGTTTCCGATGGATGGGTAGACGGGCACTCGAAGGAGCGGCGCCTCAACCAGGTTTGAAGCGATGAGCAGGACGACTATAGTTCCGGTGCGAGTAAACAGGTCCGCCTGAATCACCAGCGCGGGCCGAAGTCTGCCACGGTCTGAGCCGGTGGCGACCAGCACCAAATCGCCGCGCTTCATTCAACCTCGGCCATGGCTTCGGTCATCCTTTCCTCGAGGAGATCATCCAGCTCCGCGTCCCGCGCATCCGCCTCTGCGGTTATGCCGGACTGACGCTGGCACTCCTCTCTGAACTCCGGCTGCCGGGTGTCGGGGAGCCATAACTGCACAGGCCTGAGACCGGCAGCGCGGAGCGCGTCGCGGTGCTTTTGAACGCGTTGGCGCACGGTTGCATCGGCCACTCCGCCCTCCTGCCCAATGTTACATGTAACATGCTCGTCCGTTCCTCTTTTTGCAAGGTGGCCTTGGCAGAGGGCATACGAACCTGAATATGCACGTTAAATTAGATGCTTAGTTGAGTTTACGACTCCCTCACTGCGCGAATCTGACCTGAATGCACGCTTGACGTGCCTCGAAAATTGTCTCATATATGGGTCAAATTTCGAGGCATGAAATGACTTTCGATACTCAGGAAATGCGCTTTCTCGCAAAGGTGACCCTGGGGGGTGATGTAGAGCCATCAAGGCTTAGCAGCCAGTTGGGAACCACGGTGACCGCGCTCGCGCCGACGCTCGGCCTCTCCCGCGACTCGGTGTCGAAGCAAGCGCGCATCTATTCGAGCGCCACGCAAAAGCGGCTCCGAGAGTTTGTCGACATCATCGTTCGGACGACACCCTGGGCTGGATCACCCATCCAGGCATTTGCTTGGTACCGCGCCCAGTCTCTGCCGTCGTTTGGCGACCTGACAGCGGAGGAATTGGTCAAAAGGGGTCGAGCCGACGAGGTGAAGGACTATCTGGGGCGCATTGCGCTGGGAGGGTTTGCATGATCCGGTTCAAAGGAGCGGTCTATCGCGCGCATCATCCCAACTGGAATTTCGCGCCGACGTCGGGAGATGGCTCGGTGCACCACGGGGGCCGTTTTTCACCGGTTGGCCTGCCGACGCTCTACGCCTCGCTTCGGCCGGAAACGGCATGGCTAGAGGCGCAGCAAGGGTTCCCGTTCAAGGCACGCTCTCTCGTCATGTGCGTCTACGACGTGGATTGCGAAGGTGTGCTCGACCTTACATCTGACGCCGGCCAAGAGGCAGCCGCAACGAGCCTTAAAGAACTCGCCTGCCCTTGGGAAGTTGAGCGAGATCAGGGACCAGCAACCTGGCGTTTGAGCGCCGGCCTGCGCGCCAAAGACTGTGCAGCAATTCTCGTCCGCAGTTTCGCGCCCGGCGCAGGGCAGGCTGACTTGAATATTGTGTTTTGGCGCTGGAGTTACGATATTCCGAACAAGGTTAGGTATTTAGGAAATTCGATATGGCAAACATAAAAGACCATGATCGAATGATAATTCTCTCGAACTTATAAAATATATGTCCGCGGTTCCCAGTTGCATATCGATAGTCTCGCATTCCTGGGTCGCGCAGCTAACAATCGGACGATGGTGATCAGCCGTGGCTCCACGCACAAAGAACAGCGACAGCGGATTATTCCCGAGCGAGGCAGAAATTGCGCGCCGATTGAGCCAGGATCCGAGGGGCTGGCGAGAGAAATCGACTGACGTGAGCCCCTGATCCTCGTCCAGATTTAGGTAGAGTCCGTCGATCATGGAGACGGACGATGCGAGCCTCACGGTTCACAGAGGAACAGATCATAGGGATGCTGAAGGAGCAGGAGGCGGGCG
>NZ_JAMJXC010000051.1 GCF_023571765.1 Xanthobacter aminoxidans
GACCTGTTCGGATACATCGAGGGCTTCTACAATTCCCGCCGCCTGCACTCCGCCCTCGGCTACATCAGCCCGGCCGAGATGGAACGCAGAGCGGCTTAACCCCGTCCACTTTTTCGGGGGAAGATCATGCATAACACGACGCTGACGGCTGGCCAATGTGAGCGAAAGACACGACCTCTGTGCTTCATTTGTTGGGTCCAAAATCGCCCTGTATGCCAGAGGGGGCTCGGACTGGCGGGCCCTTTACGGTACCTCACAAATTGCATATACAATTTGAATGATCATCACCTGGGATGAGCCCAAGCGCCTCGCGAACATCGCAAAGCACGGCCTCGATTTCGCTGCGCTGGATGTGGAGTTCTTCCTGTCCTCGGTGGTGGTGCCGGCGAAGCTCGGGCGGTGGATGGCCATCGGGCACATGGCAGACGGGACCGCGGCGGTGGTGTTCGCCCGTCTTGGGGCGGAAGGCGTCGCTATCATCAGCATGCGCCCCGCCAGCGCGAAGGAACGGAGGCTGCTTCATGGCAAGCCGTAAGCGAAAGCAATTCGAGCCGGGCCACGGTTACACGCAGGCCGATTGGGATGCCGTGTCCGACGCGCCCGAAGCGGCCGACGCGGAACTGGCGCAGGCCCGGCCGTTTGCCGAGGCCTTCCCGGACCTTGCCGAGGCCGCCCGGCGCGTCCGTGGTCGTCAGCGCCAGCCGACCAAGGTGCCAGTGTCCATCCGGCTGAGCCGGGAGGTGGTGGAGCACTTCAAGGCTGGCGGCCCCGGCTGGCAGGCCCGTATTGACGATGCGTTGCGGCGGGCGGTGGCAGGCAAGGCCGGTAAGCCTTGATGATGCGGCCTGGGCTCACTCCACCTTGAAGGCGGGAAGCTTCGATATCTCGCGGTGAAGGGCAACAACCGAGGCCTCGCCGTAGTGCTGTCCCGTGTCGCGCTTGGTGTGGCCGACGATGAAATGGCGGGCTTCCTCGCCCACCCCATGCGCCCTGCACAGCATCATGAACAGGTGCCGCCAGCCGTGATTCGGCTGCACGTTCGGGTCTTTGACGCCGACTTGGCGAACCCACCCGGCGAGTCGCCCAGCCACCGTCTTCGAGGGATGGGCCTGGGCCTTGCCGCCGCGACGGGCTCTCGTCTCCTGATAGACTAGCGGGCCTTCGCCGCGCTCAGGACAAACGCCAGAATGCCTTGCCGGATGAGGTCGGGGTGTAGTGGCACCGTCCTGGGCTTGTCCGTCTTCACGGCCCCGGCCTCCGGCGAGATGCGGAAGACCCACACTCCCTGCACCTCTTGGAAGTCCTGCCCCCGGAGCTGTGCGACCTCGCCGACGCGGGCCCCGGAGTAGGCGCAGAGCCACGGCACCCATCGGCGAGCCATCAGCGTCTCACGCGTGTTGCGCCCCGGAGCCGCGAAAGCGTCAAGCGCCGCCTTTAGGATCGTGGTGGCCTCTTCGGCGGTGAAAGAGCGATCCCGCGCGCGAGGTAGTGCCTTGCCTGCGGAGCGGATGCCCTGGGCCGGGTTGGTCGGAATGCGACGGTTCGCCTTGGCCCAGTTCAGGACGGTGTTGAGCGGGGTGAGATATTTGGCGTTGATCGTCTTGGGCGCCAGCTTGCCCGTGGCGACAAGCGCATCCTTCCAGGCCACAACGTCCTCGGGCGTAACCGCCGCGGCGTCGTCGTGGGCCAAATGCTTCTCGAAGGCGCGCACCACGCGCTGGTGTTCGTACAGCGTCTTTGCCCTCGGCTGCCGCTCCCGCCCCCATGCTTCTACGATGCCGGAGAGAGAAACATCGGCCTTGCGGCGGGTCGTGGCCCGTGGTGCTGGAGCAACGGGGGCCGGAGCAAAGGCTGGAAAGCGCTGGGCCGCAGGATCGGGAGAATAGTCCCCCGCCGCAGCTCGCTTCAGGCACCATGCTGCATCCGTCGCGGCCTGTTCCACGGCATCCAACAAGCGGACACGACTGAGGCCATCGGTCACGACGCCATGGGTCGCGAGCACCCAGTCGGCCAACCAGCCAAAACGGCTCTCCATTGCTTCCAGGCGGTTCGCGGTGTCGCGTGGCAGGGCGTTAATGGAGCTAGTCAGGTCCGGGTGCCACGGCTCGGCTGCTGCAACGCTGCTGTCCACTTCCTCCGCCGACGGCCGGGGCACAGTTGAGATACGCCCCTCACCGGCCGCGCGATTGAAGGCCTTGACCGCAGCCCACATTTCCGGCGGCCCGGGGTTCTCCTCAAAGCGCTCTACGAACAGCCGATACACCTCGCCCGATAGTGCGATGATCTGGCGGTGGGTGAGGGGCTGAGGGCCGGAACGTATCGCGTTCCACCGCGTCTCAAGCTGGGCGAGCGCAATGCCGTGGCGGGACTTGGCGACGGCCGGATTGCGGGTGCGCAGCGAGAACTTCACCTCACGCCCCGGCCTGACCAGCGCGACGTGCTCCGGCTCTCCGGCTTCGGCAGGGAAGGCCAGGGCAACGGAATGTCCCTTGGCCGCATCAACGATGTCAGCGGGGACTCGGGCGCGGAATGAGAGGAAGGAGGTGTCTCGGCGACGGACGGGGCGGGTGACGTGAGCCCCTGATCCTCGTCCAGATTTAGGTAGAGTCCGTCGATCATGGAGACGGACGATGCGAGCCTCACGGTTCACAGAGGAACAGATCATAGGGATGCTGAAGGAGCAGGAGGCGGGCGCGAAGTGAACCGCCCCTAGATTCCTGGACGCCTTCTTCCCTAAATTTTTAGGCAAGGAGGCCCCGATGGGCAAAGCGAACTTCACCGAGGACTTCAAGCGCGACGCGGTCGTTCAGATCACCGAACGGGGCT
>NZ_JAMJXC010000052.1 GCF_023571765.1 Xanthobacter aminoxidans
ATCGTCAGCGATAACGGCAGCGAGTTCACATCCAATGCCATCCTCGCCTGGGCGGACGCGGCACAGGTCGAGTGGCATTACATCGCGCCGGGCAAGCCCATGCAGAACGCCTTCATCGAGAGCTTCAACGGCCGCCTGCGCAATGAGCTTCTCAACGAGACGCTGTTCTCGGCACTGAGCCAGGCCAGAGCGACCCTGAGCGGGTGGCGGTCCGATTACAATGCATCGAGGCCCCACTCCGCCCTCGGCTGGCAGACCCCGTCCGCCTTCGCCACCACCTTCCATCCGCGACGGGATCTGCCGCTGCGCCAAGTCAAAAGCTCCACGCCAGATCCCGCCGCTCACCCGGCCGAAAAGGCCAAATCCACCCGACAGAACGAACTCACAGCTGGATAAAACTTCGGGGCAACGTCACTAATATTTCCTTAGCTCGAAGCGATCGGGTGCGCGAGCTGAGAACGTGAGCCGATTTCCGCATTATCGAGACCGATGCATACCGATGCAACCGAGATGAAAGCCCGCGCGAATGGGGGATCCGAACGCCCATACCCCGCTTGAGGTATCAACAAGTCCTCCCCTTTAAGGCACATGTCCTCTCCCATCGTAACCATCGGCGGCTTCCACGGAAGCCCGTCGGAGTTGAGCAAGTGGGAGACCGATAATGACCAGCCGCACACAGGTTGTTTCGCTCATAACTCTGCTGTCCTTGGCATCCACAGCCGCAGCAGCTCAAGGCTCGTCAAAATCCGGGTCCCAAAGCGCGACTACACGCGAAGCCGCTGTTCAAGAATGCAGGCAAATTCACGGCCGAACGGGCAAGGGATCTCATGATAATACCTCCATACGCGTCGAGCAATGCGTGAAAGAGAAGCTAGGTAAGAAGTAGATGTAAAAGGCCTGACTTGCCCAATTTCGCGTCATTTGCAGCGTCAGCGTTTTTATCTCCACCTAACCAAAGGTTGTTGCAGGGCGTGAGTAATGTTAAGCTAAGCCAGTTATCGTAACCTCTGATGCTGCAATGTCTTTTGACGTGAATGCCTTAGATCGGGCCGTAGATCATTTTTTGGAAATTCCATTCCGAGGAATGGGTTGGGCGCCTGCGCTTGAAGCCTTCGATTCCGCAATTGGCGCATTTGGGACGATCGTTCTACCGGCCCTAAATGAAAAGATGCCCGGCCCATACCCAGTGTCACCATCGCTAGTTCCTTGTGCGCGGCAGTATGTAGAAGAGAACTGGATAAAGGCAGACATCCGCCTGCGCCCTTTGAAGAAATTCGTGCGTCAGGGCGTCGTGACTGATCAAGATGTCATTTCTCGCGAAGGAAAGCGCCGTTCGCCTTATTTCCAGGATTTCATTCATAAGAATGGTGCGGACGAATGGGCGGGCCTTCGCGCCGACATCGCTGGCGAAATATGCTGTGTTTCAATCCAGCGGCCATTGGGGGTGGAGCCTTTTAGCCCCAACGAACTTGCGGTCCTCACTTCGATAGCGCCTCGCCTATCTATGCTGACGTCAATGATCCAGCAGCTTGATCAGGCGCGCCTGAATGGGGTTTCTGACGCATTGGAGGCTATGACCACACCCGCATTCCTGCTCAATCGTCGGTCGGAGGTCCTCCGGTTCAATGCAGCAGCAAAATCGGTTTTAAACAAAGATATTATGATTAAGGATAGCCAGCTCGAATTGCGGGGTCCAGACAACAACGCGTTCCGGAAACGGATATCGGGAGTGTTGCGGCAATCGGCGATAGCATCGCCGTCTTCAGGGTTGCCACTGCTCGCTCGTCGAGAAAAGGGCCGCCCCCTATTGGTCCGCGCGCATCGCCTTAGAAGCGACCCCTCCTTAGCCTATTTTGAATCGGCATGGGGCATTGTCACCGTCACTGACCCCGATCGACACCTCATTCCAGCGAGCGATCTATTACAGTCGTCGTTCGGACTGTCGGAGCGGGAAGCAGGCCTGATCAGGCTTCTCGTGCAACACAATGGTTCTGCGCGCGATGCGGCCGACACAGCGCACATCTCGTACGAAACCTTCCGAACTCACATGAGGAACATTCGCGGCAAGAGCGGTATCAACAGCATCGCTGAATTGATTCGGCTCGCGACCTCGTTGAGGGAATAAGATCAGGCTCAGTCATGGGCGCCGGCACTGAGAGTGACGTGAGCCCCTGATCCTCGTCCAGATTTAGGTAGAGTCCGTCGATCATGGAGACGGACGATGCGAGCCTCACGGTTCACAGAGGAACAGATCATAGGGATGCTGAAGGAGCAGGAGGCGGGCG
>NZ_JAMJXC010000053.1 GCF_023571765.1 Xanthobacter aminoxidans
CCGCTGGCCGTGACCCGTTCAACCGCCTCCCGCTTGAACGCCTCTGGAAACACCCGACGCCGTGCGCCCATCGAACACTCCTGTGAAGCTCGCCAAAGCTAGCATGGGTGTCCACCAAAACGGGGGAAGATCACCCCGCCGTCCCGCTGAAGCCGTTTCAGCTTAGCCACGTTCTCCGGAGTTTTCTCCCGCTCGAGCAGAGCGGCGTATGCGATGCCCTCCGTCGTCTCCACGCGCCTCACCGCGGCTCCTGACCGCTCGATCCAGGCGAGGATTTCACGCGCAAACGGCTTGTCGGGATGACGATGGCACGCCTCGTACTCCACCATGTCCACGATCACGATCTGCCGGTTGGAGAGGCGCATGGTATCGAGCAGGCCGGCCGCGGCTAGGCGCAGGAGAGGCCCCGCGTCCGCGATCACCACCAGGCGCTCCAGCTCGTCGAATGCCACCGGCACGGCGCCCTACTCCTTGCGGCCTCTGACCCATCAAGGGGAGGCCATCGCCAGCTGCAGGAGCGGCCGCTCCTGCAGGCCGAGCGCATTGCAGGCCTCGACCCAATCCGCCTCATCTTCCTCGGTCACTTCGTCCCATTCAACGTCGTCGGGCCAGAGGCCGCACTTCCCCCACCCCTGACTATGCAGCATGTCCGCCAGCGCCCAGGCCGGACGAAGAACCCGCACGGAAACGCGCTCGCGGTGGACGCCCTTCTCGATGGTGGCGAACCACGTGTCGGGATGCGGCACGATCTCATAGGGCTCGACCTGGAAGACCGAATGGCTGGCTTTGACGGCCACAGTCGGGCGCGCCGGGATTTGCGTGGTCCAGCCGGACTGGCGCAACGATTCAACCCCGAAGATCACTGCGGAGGGCATGGCCTTGACCACGGCCAGCTCCCAATCCGGGTACTGGCTCTTCACCAGGTTTGCGAACACGTCGCTATGCCCGCCCAGCCCCTTCACCAGGCCGCGCCGCTTCCACAGGTAGAGATATTGGGACGCCGTCTTAGAGGTCCACTGGAAGCGGACCGTCAGGTCGGCCCCGCGAAAGACCGCCGGCAGGCTCTGCAGCCGCTCAAGGGCGGAGATGTTTTGGCGCTTCGCCATCGGCACGCCGCATCTTTCTCTAAAAATTCATAGATAAATTATGCCGGTGCGTCGCCCTTCTCAATGCCCCGGCGCTCGACCACGCACGTCTCGAGCGGTTCGCCGCAGATCACCTCATCGATGGCGGCGAGGGTGTACCAGTGGTGGTTCAGGTGGCGATGGAACATGGCGGCTCGCCTCCGCAGTTCGGCTGGGTTTGGATACCAAACACTTAGCATTGCCAGTAGCGGATGGGATATTGGTCGTGCCGAAGCTCTGGCTGCACAATGCGTTTGCCATAGGCGCCAACGTACCACTTGCAGATATCCTGTGGCGCTTCGTAGCCCTTGAAGCCCCAACGATGGGCTTCCGATCCGTCCGCATACTCAATCTCGGGGAAATTTTCGCGAGTGGCCTGAAGCCATTCTTCGGCAACATAGGCGCCGAGTACGACACCTCTCAAAACCGCGAGAATGAAATCGGCCTTTTCAGCCCGCGCTTTGTTGATGCGCCAACAATACCTAACCAAATTGTATATTTCAGAGCGATCGTGTCTATTCTCAAGTTTGCGAATGT
>NZ_JAMJXC010000054.1 GCF_023571765.1 Xanthobacter aminoxidans
CTGAAGGCCAGCGTGCAGCCTGTCGTGTTCACCGCCCCTACCGCCTTGCCGGACCATGGTGCCAAATCGGCGGGTCTGGTGGTGGCGCTGCCGGCGGTGGCGATTAGCGACGTGGCGGCCGAGCCTGCCTCGAACTGAGCGCCCCACGCATAAACATCGCCCGCCGCGATGACCGGACGGAACCCCGTCGCGCCGGGCGGCGGCGTGCCAGTGAGCGTGAAGCGCTGCCACGTCGTCGTGACGGTAAAATTCTGGTTCGCCGCGACGCTGTCGGGCGTGGAGTAGGCCAGGTACATCTGGACGGTCTGGTTGGCACCGGTCGCGCTCCGGAGCCACACTGAGAATGTGGCGCGCGACGTGATATTGGTGCCCAGATCGCAGCCCAGATATGAGGCGATCTGGTACCGGTCCGCCGTCATCGACCCATCGGGGGCGGCGGCTGCATTCGCCGTGATAGTCGAGCCGCCGTCCCTGAACCATCCGGTGCCTGCGAAATCATTGGCATATCGGATGTAATTCGTCGCGGCTCCCTCGAATATCATGCGCCGGCGGCCGGCCGAATAGTCGAATGCCAGGATATTGTCCGGCACCACCTCCACCAGCCCGCTGGCGCCGATGACGCGCTTGCCAACGCCGGAGCGCGCGAAAAGCTCGCTGGCCGAGATACCCGAGCCGTTGAGCCGGTACTGGTCTCGGACGAAATCAGCGATCAACGTGGGCGTGCGACCATTGAGTGCGAGCCGGTCACCCAACGCCCACATGCTCCAGCCCGACAGGGTGCGCCGCCACATCATGTCGGTGTCGAGGGCCACCACCTGCATGCCCTGCGCGGGCGGGGTGAAGCGCCACGCGGTGCCGCTCCAGATGGCGAGATAGCCGGCATAGCCGACCCACGCGCCCGTGGGCGACGTGCCCACCACATGGAGGTCGCCTTCCATCGGCGCGCCCGGCGGCGTGTCGAGGCCCACCGAGGCGGCCGCATAGGTGGCGACGGCATCGTCAAGCACGCGCTGGCGCTCGATCAGCTCGCGCACCCGCTCGGCCACATAGGTGCCAGTGGCGCGGTCGGGCGAGTTGTAGACGATCATGTAGCCGGAGCCGGCCAGCGCCGTCGAAGGCCAGCCATAGGCGAGGGTCAGGTGGGAGTCGTCCGTCACCGAGAGGACGCGCACCGCCCGGCCGCCGGCCTCCAGCGTGTCGCCCGGCATGACCAAGGCGCTCCAGAGCGTGCCGACACCGGTCACGGCGGTGCCGTTGGCGGAGACCGAGATGGTTCCCGTCCCGTAATAGTTCGTGAAGTCCATGGGCGATCCTCAGGGCAGCGGCCCCCAGGCGGGCCGGCCCGTGGTGCAGACGCTGAAAAAGTCGAGATAGGCGTAGGGCGTGG
>NZ_JAMJXC010000055.1 GCF_023571765.1 Xanthobacter aminoxidans
GGCGTCGAGTTCGGCTACAAGGACCGCATCTTCGAGCAGAAATATCTCCTGCCGGACGGCCTGAACGCGTTCGAGGTCCAGAACTATCTGCTCATGTCCGGCCTTCGGGCGATGGCCGTCACCGGCGGGAGCGGCTTCGACAGCCGTGTCCTGCAGGCTGCAGGCGGGACGTGCGCCGGCCTATTCGTCGGCAGCCAAACTCTTCCAGATCGGACCCCAGCCCAAACGGCCATCGACCGAACGCCCGAGTCACAGGAGACGCAAAGTCCGGAAGAATTGGTGCGCCGGCCGGCATCGAACGACGAGCTGTGTAGCGCCCAGATGAGGCTGTTCCAGGTGGCATTCACGGACAGCATGGCCATGGACCACCAACTCGCGGGCCTCGCAAAGTCCATGCTCGCCCGCTTCGCAGGTGAATGGGTGTCCCCATCGGAGATGGCCGACCCGAGAATGCAACGTGCGGCGTTCAGCGTTCACAGCGTCATGACCAAGCTGTATCGCCTTGCAGCGCATGGCATCGAAGTGCCCAGCGACGCTTCTGGCGGCGCATTCGAAGACGCAGCGGGAGCCATCGCATCGATCCGGCGCCTCCTGCTCGCAGCGAAGTCCGACCCCGCCGGCATAGACAGATATGACGCCCGTCTATCAGCCGCAGAGGACGAGGCCGCCGCCACCCTGGCCGAACGGGCGGCGCGCAAAGAGGCCGAGGAGAAGCAGGCACGCGAAGAGCGAGCGCGCGCGGAAGAGGAGGCCCGCCAAGCCGAGCGCAGGCAACAGGAGGCGCAGGAAGCCTTACAGCGTGCTCGACGTGACCGGGCAGACGAGATTGAGCGGCTTGAGTATCAGCGCACCGAGTTGGACAGGACCGTCCACTTCTACCAAACCCGCCTGAAATACGAGGACAAGGGCAGCGATGGGGTTCGGCTCCGAGGGCTGCTGAACGCAGCATTGACCGAACGGGCCGAGGTCAAGCGCCGGCTCATGAAGGCCAAGGGCATCGCGCCAGAGCAACAGCCTCAGCAGACACCGCAGGCCCCTGCATCGCCGCTCCCTTCGCCGCAGTCGGAACCTGTGGCCGGTGACGACTGCCAGCAGGGCCGCACCTGCCGGGTCATCGAGGTCACGCTGTTCTGCCGCACGCCACAGCAGATGGCGGCGATCCTGTCGCAGCGGCCGGGTCCTGCCCGCCGCCAGATGCTTACGGCCTTCACGGCCTCGGGCGACTGCCGGAAGGTCGGTCCGGGCTCGACATTGGCCTGGACGGCGCCCATCGCAAAAATCCAGCCGCAGGGCGAGGCCGAGGCCGAACTCGTGCCGGGCACGCTCGCCGATGGCACCGCTGGCTTCATGCT
>NZ_JAMJXC010000056.1 GCF_023571765.1 Xanthobacter aminoxidans
CTTTTTCATTACAGCACCGGACCTGCCCGGGGTGGCGGTGTTCCTGGTGGATAATACGGGGCCTGAGCCGGTCCTTTACCTCAATGGTGATCTGATCGCTGCCGGCTCAATCACGGCCTCGCATCTGAATGTCGCGACCCTCTCGGCCATCGTCGCAAACCTCGGCGAGGTCATTGCCGGCATCCTGCGGAACAGCGCCAACACCTTTCGGGTGGATGCCACCAATGGCTATCTGCTCATCAGCAGCAGCTGACGATGGCAACGCCCCGCGTCATCCTCGGGAACTTCGCTGGAGTCCCGCGCCTGCGCGTCTCGAAACCCGGGTTCGACGTGACGGACCCGACCCTCGGCGGCGAGCAGCTGGTGTTCGATTCGGCGCGGCCCGAGATACTCTCTGTCCTCGCCGCCAACTGGCAGCTCTCGGGCTCGGTATCTGTCGAGACATGGACGGCGGATGGCGGCGTCACCTATACGCGTCGCTACCGCACCGTGACCTTCGCCACCCTGCCGTGGGAACCCATCTGCATCGGCTGGGCGCGGCAGATCAATGGCTCGGGGCAGGTCACATACACGCAGACGCCGAGCGCATCCTATGTGGACCACTGCACCTTTACGGTGGGAGCGAGCAGCGGCGTCGACACCGCCTACATCATCTTTGCCAACCCGCTGACGCAGGCCGACAGCCGCGAGGCGGACAACGGGGGCAGCTACAATCTGCTCGCCGGCATCCACCCGGCGCGCGGAGCGGGCCTGTTCGTCCCCCGACGCGGGGCGGATGTGCTGTCCTGTCCCGACCGCGACCTGCGGCTGACCATCGAGCGCCCATCCTTCCAGATTGCGGAGGCGGGGGCGGTGTGGCGCCCGGCTTCGGCGACCATGACGGTCAACCTGCGCGGCAGTTACCCGGATTTCCCGCCCGTCATCATCATGGCGAGCGAGGACCGGGGCTCGGCGCCCTCTGTCGCGGCCGGGCCGACGGTCGCCTGGGTCAACGCCAGCACGATCCAGATCACGATCACCAGCACCAACGCGCAGGCGCTCCAGTACATCATCCCCGCCTATGATCCGGCCTATGTGCATGGGCCGGATTCGGCCTCCACGCCGCGCGTGCTGATGGACGACACCGTGGGTCTCGCGATCAGCCAGCGCAATGTGGATGTGCGGTTCGCGAGCGACAGCCAGCTGCTGTTCCGCGCCACCCGGCCGATGCTCAACGTGGCCGAGCGCAAGGCGGTGAACAACGCCGGCGTCGCCGTCATCAGCA
>NZ_JAMJXC010000057.1 GCF_023571765.1 Xanthobacter aminoxidans
TGCTGATGACGGCGACGCCGGCGTTGTTCACCGCCTTGCGCTCGGCCACGTTGAGCATCGGCCGGGTGGCGCGGAACAGCAGCTGGCTGTCGCTCGCGAACCGCACATCCACATTGCGCTGGCTGATGGCGAGGCCAACGGTGTCATTCATCATCCATCGCGGCGTGGAGACGGCATCCGGCCCATGCACATAGGCAGGGTCATAGGCCGGGATGATGTACTGCAGCGCCTGCGCGTTGGTGCTGGTGATCGTGATCTGGATCGTGCTGGCGTTGACCCAGGCGACAGTCGGCCCGGCCGCGACAGAGGGCGCCGAGCCCCGGTCCTCGCTCGCCATGATGATGACGGGCGGGAAGTCCGGGTAACTGCCGCGCAGGTTGACCGTCATGGTGGCCGAGGCCGGCCGCCACACCGCCCCCGCCTCGGCGATCTGGAAGGACGGGCGCTCGATGGTCAGCCGCAGGTCGCGGTCTGGACAGGACAGCACATCCGCACCACGGCGCGGGACGAACAGGCCCGGACCGCGCGTCGGGTGGACACCGCCGAGTAGATTGTAGCTGCCGCCATTGTCCGCCTCGCGGCTATCCGCCTGCGTCAGCGGGTTGGCGAAGATGATGTAGGCGGTGTCGACGCCGCTGCTCGCTCCTACCGTGAAGGTGCAGTGGTCCACATAGGACGCGCTCGGCGTCTGCGTGTATGTGACCTGCCCTGAGCCATTGATCTGCCGCGCCCAGCCGATGCAGATGGGTTCCCACGGCAGGGTGGCGAAGGTCACGGTGCGGTAGCGGCGCGTATAGGTGACGCCGCCGTCCGCCGTCCATGTCTCGACAGATACCGAGCCCGAGAGCTGCCAGTTGGCGGCGAGCACGGACAGGATCTCGGGCCGGGCGGAATCGAACACCAGCTGCTCGCCGCCGAGGGCCGGGTCCGTCACGTCAAAGCCGGGCCTCGAGACACGCAGTCGCATCACCCCGGCAAAACTGCCGAAGATGTAGCGGGGGGTGAGTGCCACCGTCAGCTGCTTCCAAGGATATAGGCGTTGTTGAAATCGATGCGGAGGCGGTTGTCCGCCGAGCGCGCCACGCCAGCGGTGATCTCGCCGAGGTTGGCGACGATGGCCGAAAGGGTCGCGACATCCAGATGCGAGGCCGTGATTGAGCCGGCAGCGATCAGATCACCATTGAGGTAAAGGACCGGCTCAGGCCCCGTATTATCCACCAGGAACACCGCCACCCCGGGCAGGTCCGGTGCTGTAATGAAAAAG
>NZ_JAMJXC010000058.1 GCF_023571765.1 Xanthobacter aminoxidans
ATGGCCAAAGAGAAGTTCAACCGCTCGAAGCCGCACTGCAACATCGGCACGATCGGTCACGTTGATCACGGCAAGACGTCGCTGACGGCAGCGATCACGAAGATCCTTGCGGAGTCTGGCGGCGCGACGTTCACGGCGTACGACCAGATCGACAAGGCGCCGGAAGAGAAGGCGCGCGGCATCACGATCTCGACCGCTCACGTCGAGTACGAGACCAACAACCGCCACTACGCGCACGTCGACTGCCCCGGGCACGCCGACTACGTGAAGAACATGATCACCGGCGCGGCGCAGATGGACGGCGCGATCCTGGTGGTTTCGGCCGCCGACGGCCCGATGCCGCAGACCCGCGAGCACATCCTGCTCGCCCGTCAGGTCGGCGTTCCGGCGCTGGTGGTGTTCCTGAACAAGTGCGACATGGTCGACGATCCGGAGCTCCTCGAGCTCGTGGAGATGGAGGTGCGTGAGCTCCTCTCGAAGTACGACTTCCCCGGCGATGACATCCCGATCATCCGCGGCTCGGCGCTGGTTGCGCTCGAGAACGGCGATCCGGCGCTCGGCCGTGACGCGGTGCTGAAGCTGATGGAGGCGGTCGACGCCTACATCCCGCAGCCCGAGCGTCCCATCGACCTGCCGTTCCTGATGCCCATCGAGGACGTGTTCTCGATCTCCGGCCGCGGCACCGTGGTGACCGGCCGTGTCGAGCGCGGCATCATCAAGGTGGGCGAGGAAGTCGAGATCGTCGGCATCCGCCCGACCGTGAAGACGACCGTCACCGGCGTCGAGATGTTCCGCAAGCTGCTCGACCAGGGCCAGGCCGGCGACAACGTCGGCATCCTGCTGCGCGGTACCAAGCGCGAGGACGTGGAGCGTGGCCAGGTTGTGTGCAAGCCGGGTTCGGTGAAGCCGCACACCAAGTTCAAGGCCGAGGCCTACATCCTGACGAAGGAAGAGGGTGGTCGTCACACCCCCTTCTTCACCAACTACCGTCCGCAGTTCTACTTCCGCACGACGGACGTGACCGGCGTGTGCACGCTGCCCGAAGGCACCGAGATGGTGATGCCGGGCGACAACGTGTCGATGGACGTGCACCTGATCGTTCCGATCGCCATGGAGGAGAAGCTGCGCTTCGCCATCCGTGAAGGTGGCCGCACCGTCGGCGCCGGCGTCGTCGCTGCCATCATCGAGTGATC
>NZ_JAMJXC010000059.1 GCF_023571765.1 Xanthobacter aminoxidans
ACGACACCTCTCAAAACCGCGAGAATGAAATCGGCCTTTTCAGCCCGCGCTTTGTTGATGCGCCAACAATACCTAACCAAATTGTATATTTCAGAGCGATCGTGTCTATTCTCAAGTTTGCGAATGTTAATCAGAACAAGGCGATGAGGCGGATCAATCGATAAGGCCGGCAAGCCAAACTTAATAATAATTTCGCGAGCTGTCATAAGTCCAGAATCTCCAGACCCATGCCCACTTACAGCGTTTGTAAGGTTCGGGTAGGCGTCAATCAGGGCCGCCTCTACCAGGAACGCCTGCTCATCGTTCAAGCCATGGCGGTGAATGAGGTGCTGCACTGTGTTACCGGCGGCCTTGATGGCGCGGATTGTCTCCAGTTTAGGAGGAAGAAGTTCATCCGCTTCCTGCGTGATCTCGCCGCGCGCGTGCTCGAAGACGCGATTACCCGTCCCCTTGCCTACGTAGAATGTTTGTCCGTCTCGAGGATCGATGAGTCTGTAAACATACTTTCCGATCCGGCGCTGAACATGCTCATCAAATGCCGTGGGCTCCTCGATGGCTGTGATCGCATTCATCTCCACCCCCATTTAACCCTTGATTGCATCATGGGTCGGACCGGCAATTAAAAAACCTCAGCCGCCCGCAACAGGCGGCTCATGGTAGAGCGCCTCGTAATCTCGACCTCCGTAGAAAATGTTGGTGATCTCGACGGCCTCGGGCGCGAGGTAGGCTATCACGGCTGAACGCTCGAAGGGGACCATGCGCAATCCGGGTTGGAGGTCGTCACGTGGCCGGCCACCAAACGGAACGTCGCCGATGGATCTGCATCGCCGCATGATGCGTTCGATGAAGCCTTGGGCGACCTTGTGGCTTTGGCTCATTTCCGCAACGGCGCGATAAATCGCCTGAAGATCCTCGATCGCCTCGGGGCGGTAGAAAACCCTAACGCGCTTCACGCTTGGTGGCTTTTTGTTCGATTTCCATAAACCGCGCCATCGTCGCCTCAGCATCATCGGCGGGCAGGCTCGGGCGAGGATCGCTTACGGAGCGTTGCACGCGGGCGCGCAGGGCCTCGAGGCGCTCGGCGAATTCGAGGCGTTGCCGCTGCCACACGCGAACAGCATCCCGCATGGCCTCGCTGGTAGTCGCGAATTCACCAGATTCCACGCTTTCGCGGAGTGCGCGCATCATGTC